>CAZFYM010000068.1:15112-19326 GCA_964523755.1 uncultured Wenzhouxiangella sp.
GGAGGCGAAAAAGCCCTGACCGCGGTGGCCTTCGTGTTCTCCATCTTCAACCTCAACCCGGCGCCGTTCTGCCTGCTCGATGAGGTCGATGCACCGCTGGATGATGCCAATGTCGGGCGTTTCTCGGAAATGGTCCGCGAGATGTCAGAGCATGTGCAGTTTTTAATCGTGACCCATAACAAGGTGACGATGGAAGTCGCACATCAGATGCTGGGCGTCACCATGCGCGAGTCTGGCGTATCGCGTCTGGTCTCGGTCGATCTTGACAAGGCCGTGGCGCTGGCCGAGGCTTGATGGATGACGTATGCTGAACCCGTTTCGTCAATCGCTCTGAGCATCCTATAGCCGTGGACAACCTGCGCTTAATCCTGCTTCTGATCGGCATCCTGGTGCTGGCCGCCATCGTGCTGCTGCACAAGCCGGCCGGCCAGGACCGGCGCAATCACAGCCGCTGGCTGGCGGCCCGGCGCGAGCCGCACATGGGCCCGGGTAATGACGATGAACCCGCAGCCACTCCGCCAAGGCGCGAATCGCCGTCATCACCGGCCAATCTGGCTGCCGGCCTGGCCTCGGCCCGACTGATCTCGCGTTCACCGGATAGCCAAACCGAGGATAGTGATGAAGACGAGTCAGATGGCAACCAGCGCGGCCGCCGCCAGGCCGCCCCGGTCAAGATCGTCACCATTTACGTTCAGCGCCGCTCCGGCCGCCGCATCAACGGCTCGGAATTGCTGGATTCAGCCATCAAGGCCGGCCTGGATTTCGGCGAGATGAATATCTTTCATCGTCTGCACGAAGGGGTTAACGAGCCGGTCTTCAGCATGGCCAACCTGACCGCCCCAGGCCATTTCGATCCGTCGAGCTGGAACGTGTTCGACACCCCGGGCGTCACCTTCTTCACAACCCTGCCGGCCCCGGTCAGCGCGCTGGATGCCTGGGATGCGATGCTGGCCACCGCCCGCCGCATGGCCGAGCTGCTGGAAGCCGAAGTGCTGGACGATGCCCGCTGCCTGGTCACCCGCCAGCGCATCGCCCAGATGCGCGAGGAAATGCGCGAGTTCGATCGCCGCCACGGCCTGGGCAAGAAAGCCCTGTAGCGGTTTTGCCCGATGCAAGTATCCGATCGTATCGAGCGCCTGCGCCGCGAGCTCGACGACCACAACTACCGCTACTACGTCCTCGACGACCCGATCGTCAGCGATGCCGAGTACGACCGCCTGCTGCGCGAACTTCAAGCGCTGGAAGCCGACCATCCCGAACTGATCACCCCCGATTCGCCCACCCAGCGCGTCGGCGCCCAGCCATCCGCCGGCTTTTCCACGGTCGAGCACCGCGTGGCCATGCTGTCCCTGGCCAATGCCTTCAGCGAAGAGGAAGTCGCCGAGTTCGACCGGCGCATTCGCGACCGCCTGGACCGCGAACCGATCCACTACATGGCCGAGCCCAAGCTCGACGGCGCCGCCATTGCCCTGCGTTACGAAAACGGCGAGCTGGTACTGGCCGCCACCCGTGGCGACGGCCAAAAGGGCGAAGACGTCACCGCCAATATCCGCACCATCAACGCCATCCCGCTGCGCCTGAGAGGCGCCAACCCGCCCGACGAGCTGGAAGTGCGCGGCGAGATCTTCATGACCCGCTCCGGCTTCGACCGCCTCAACCGCGGCCTCGCAGAATCGGGAGAAAAGCTGTTAGGCAATCCGAGAAACGCCGCGGCCGGCAGCCTGCGCCAGCTCGACCCGGCCATCACTGCCCGCCGCCCGCTGCGCTTCTACTGCTACGGCTCGGCCAGTACGGATGGTCTACCTGAGCGCCACAGCGAGATCCTGGCCAGATTGAAAGACTACGGCCTGCCGATCAGCCCGGAAGTGCGCACCGTCATCGGTCTCGAGGGCCTGCTGGCCTATTACGACGAGATTGGCAAGAAGCGCGCCGAGCTGGACTACGACATCGACGGAGTGGTGTACAAGGTCGATGATCTGGAGCAACAAAGTGAACTGGGTTTTGTCAGCCGCGCACCGCGCTGGGCCCTGGCCCACAAGTTTCCGGCCCAGGAAGAAACCACCCGCCTGACCGATATCGAAGTCCAGGTCGGCCGCACCGGAGCGCTGACACCGGTGGCCCGACTGGAACCGGTCTTCGTCGGCGGCGTGACCGTCACCAACGCCACCTTGCACAACGCCGACGAAATCAAACGCAAGGACGTGCGCCCTGGCGATACCGTGGTTGTCCGGCGCGCCGGTGACGTGATTCCCGAAGTGGTCCGGTCCATCCCGGAAAAGCGTCCCGCCAACACCCAGCCCTGGACCATGCCGACCGAATGCCCGGCCTGCGGTTCGGCGGTCGAGCAGGTCGAAGGGGAGGCCGTGGCCCGCTGCACCGGCGGACTGGTCTGCCCGGCCCAGCGCAAGCGCGCGCTGGAACATTTCGCCTCGCGCGGGGCAATGGATATCGACGGCCTGGGCACGCGCCTGGTCGAACAACTGGTCGAGCAGGACCTGGTCCACAGCCCGGCCGACCTGTACGCGCTGACCCAGGAAACCCTGGCCGGCCTGGAACGCATGGCCGACAAGTCCGCCGCCAACCTGGTCCAGGCGCTGGAAAACAGCAAGCAGGTCTCACTCGGCCGGCTGCTGTTCGCGCTGGGAATCCGCGAAGTGGGGGAGGTGACCGCGGCCAACCTGGCCCGCCATTTCGGCACCCTCGAAGCCCTGTCAGCCGCCAGCGTCGAAGACCTCGAAGCCGTCGCCGACGTCGGCCCGATCATGGCCCGGCACGTCCACGCCTTCTTCGAAGAACCGCACAACCGCGAGGTTATCCAAGCCCTGCTGGCCGCCGGCGTCGAATACACCCCCGAACAACCCCCCGATCCCGCCAACCTGCCACTAACCGGCCAAACCTACGTCCTGACCGGCAGCCTGGAACAAATGCCACGCTCCAAAGCCCGCGCCGCCCTCGAAGCCCTAGGCGCCAAAGTCACCTCCAGCGTCTCAAAAAACACCACCGCCCTGATCGTAGGCGCCGACCCCGGCTCCAAACTGGACAAAGCCGAATCCCTGGGCGTAGAAATCCTGACCGAAGACGATCTCCTGCAATTACTCAAAAACTCCTGAATTGAGCTGGATCAAGTCACCACAGGCAGAGTAGTCTAGACTTTACATATTCCAGCGCCACGTCAAGGAGTCAACATGTCCGAGCACATCAAGGAAATCCTGGTACCGGTCGACGGATCGGAAAACTCGATCCGCGCGGTCAAATTCGCCGCCGAAATGGCCGCCGCCATGAACATCGGCATCCGCCTGTTCTACGTCTTCCCCGCCGCCTCGGTTGAAATCATCGGCATGGCCGGCATGTCCCGCGCCGACATCGACCAGGCCGCCCAGGCCTCCGCCCAACGCGCCTTCGACAAAACCCGCGAAGGCCTAGGCGACGACCAGCCCGACAACATGGAAGAAGAAACCTCCATCGGCGACCCCGCCGAAGAAATCATCCGCTACACCGAAGACGACCACAGCGTCCTCGTCATCATCGGCCGCCGCGGCCTGTCCAGAATGAAAGCCCTGATGCTAGGCAGCGTAAGCGACAAAGTCATCCGCCACGCCCAAAGCCCAGTAATGGTCATCACCTGACAAGCCGATTGTTACGACCACAAAAGGCCCGGCCCAGAATGTCGGGCCTTTTGCATTCCGATCTCCTGACCTCCGACCTCCGACCTCTCTCTTAGATTTTCCCGAACCCTGAACCCCGAACCCTGAAACCTTTGTTTTCTCCGGAACCCGTAAACCGGAACCCGTAACCCGTTGTATTTTCCAAAACCTTGCACCTTGAACCTTGCGCCTTGAGCCTGATCTTCATCTATAGCACCAAAACGCTTGATTTCACCCCAAAAACAAGGTATCAAGAACGCGGGGCCAATCGCTGCGCGCGATCTCGCGACTCTGAATACTGAAAGAGGGGACCATGAGCAAGTCAAGAATCAGGGATGTTCGGGCTGAGGGAGGCTTGATGAGGGTTGGCAGTCTATTGTCGAAGGGGGTTTTGTGGCGATCCGCTGGCCAATCCATACCAATACGAAGATTTCCTGGGCACACTTCGATCGGCGCCGAAAGTGCTAGGCGGCGATTTGCTGTGTTAAAACACGGCGAAATTCGGTCGACTCACTGTTGAACTAAACCGCTTCGCGGTAGCTTTTCCTATCGGATTTTTGTGATTGTTTG
>CAZFYM010000069.1:0-19049 GCA_964523755.1 uncultured Wenzhouxiangella sp.
ATTTATAGACGCCAGAACCTGAATCAGCACGATTGAAGCCCTCTGTCGGATGGCTAAGAAACGTGCGTAATCAGGAAATGGTATAAAAAAAGGGCACCCCTGTTCGGGGTGCCCCGTATCACTTGCGGAGAGCTGAAGCTACACCAGGCTCAGGCAGCCTTGACCTTCTGCTCACGTTCGCCTTCGATCATGCGGCTGGTTGAGCTGCCAATCTCGATCTTGCGCGGCTTCATCTGCTCGGGAAGCTCACGCTTGAGTTCAATATGCAGCAAACCATTTTCCAGCCGGGCGGCTGCCACTTCGACATGATCAGCCAGCTGGAAGCGACGTTCAAACGAACGCGTGGCGATGCCACGGTAAAGGAATTCACCCTCCTCGCTGGATTCCTCGTCACGCTTGCCACCCGTGATAGTCAGGGTATTGCGCTCGGTCTGAATATCCAGTTCGTCCTGACCGAAACCAGCCACCGCCATGGTGATGCGGTACTTGTCTTCGCCCAGGGATTCGATGTTGTAGGGCGGATAGCCATTTGAATCGACGCGCGAGGCCGAAGTGAGCATGTCGGCCAGCCGATCAAAGCCAATGGCCGTGCGATACAGGGGTGAGAGATCGTAAGTTGTCATAACCATATCCTCCTATGAAGCAATAGGTTGAATTGCCAGTTTGAAACGCCCGCCTGTCATCAGGCCGGGCGGCGATGAGGCCCCTTGCGGCGACCTCGATAGCTTAGATAGGAACTCTCGAACGAAGTTTCAAGAGGGATAGTCGACCCCAACGATCAGCAAGGTCCGCTCCCCTCCCGGCGTGGGCACCACGACTTCATCCGTCAGTGACTTGCCCAGCAACGCCCTGGCGACCGGTGAATCGATGGAAATCCAGGCGCGCGCCGTATCGGTCTCGTCGGCTCCCACGATGCGGTAGCTGACCGGCTTTCCGTCGTCCTGCTCCAGGGTGACCTCGGCACCAAAAAAGACCCGGTTTTGATCGGCTGGCGGACTCTGAACCACCTTGACCACATCCAGGCGTTTTTGCAGGTAGCGAATCCGGCGATCGATCTCGCGCAATTGCTTCTTGCGGTAGATGTATTCAGCGTTCTCTGAACGATCCCCCTCTGCCGCCGCCGCAGTGACGGCAACCGTGACTTCTCGCCTAAGCACCCAGCGTTGCCTGAGCTCATCGTGCAGGGCACGGTACCCCGCAGCAGTGATGTACGGGCTGGAAGCTTTGCTTGGCGGACGCCAGCGTCCCATGGAAGGACCTGGGCTAAAGTCCACCCGCCGTCAGTTTGACCGGATCAAGTAACTGTTCCAGTTCAGCGCGTGACAAATCAGTCATTTCTTCAGCCACATCGATGATCGAACGCCCTTCCTTGTAAGCCTGCTTGGCCAGCGCCGCGCCCTTTTCGTAGCCGATAACCCGGTTCAGCGCGGTCACCAGGATGGGGTTGCGGGCCAGTGCCTGATTCAGATTGTCATGCCGCACCCTGAACGTCGTGATGGCCCGATCAGCCAGCAGTCGGCTGACATTGCCCAGGATATCGATACTCTCGATCAGGGTGGCAGCTATTACCGGCAGCATGACATTGAGCTGGAAATTGCCGGCCTGCCCGGCCACTGTGATGGTCGTATCGTTGCCGATGACCCGGGCGGCCACCATGCAGACCGCCTCCGGAACCACCGGATTTACCTTGCCTGGCATGATCGAGCTGCCCGGCTGCAGCGCTTCGAGCTCGATTTCGCCCAGCCCGGCCAGCGGACCTGAATTCATCCAGCGTAGATCGTTGGCCATCTTCATCAAAGCCACAGCCAGGGTCTTGAGTTGCCCGGATAATTCGACCGCCGCATCCTGACTGCCAATGCCTTCGAACTTGTTGGCTGCCGATTCAAACTCGAAGCCGGTCGAGCGAGCCAGGTGAGTGGCCACGCGCTGGCCGAACTCGGGATGGGCGTTGATTCCCGTTCCTACCGCGGTACCGCCCTGGGGCAGCCGACGCATCCGCGCCAGCGCATCAGTCAGGCGCTCGCAGCTGCTGTCGATCTGGGCGGCCCAGGCACGCAACTCCTGGCCCAGGGTCACTGGCATGGCATCCATCAAATGGGTCCGGCCGGTCTTGGCAACCTGGTCCAGTTCGGCCGCGCGCTTGAGCAGTGTTTGATGCAAGTGCTTGAGCGCAGGCAACAGATGCTCAGCCACACCAAGACAGGCACTGACCTGGATGGCTGTGGGAATAACATCGTTCGAGCTCTGACTCATGTTGACGTGATCGTTCGGGTGCACCCCGTCTGCGCCCGCCTTGCGGGCCAGATGAGCAATCACTTCATTGGCGTTCATGTTCGAACTGGTGCCCGAACCGGTCTGGTACACATCGATCGGAAAGTGCGCATCCACCTGATTGTCAGCAACCTGTGCGGCGGCATCGACGATCGCCTGGGCGATGTTGCCATCGAGCAGATCAAGCTCTCGGTTGGCCCGGGCACAAGCCTGCTTGATCAGTCCAAGGGCGCGAATAAAGGGTGCCGGCATGGCGCGACCGCTGACCGGAAAATTATTCACGGCACGCTGGGTCTGGGCACCCCACAGCGCATCCGCCGGCACCTGCAGCTCCCCCATGCTGTCCCGTTCGGTTCGCCTGTCGTTTCGATTGTCGTTTCGATTGTCGTTTCGATTGTCGTTTCGATTGTCGTTTCGATTGTCGTTTCGATTGTTATTTCGAGCGTCGGTCATCGCACATCTTCCGATTGATTCAAACGTGTCATTATATCCCTCTCATCCCCATTACCCACGGATTCACCAACGAGTTCCAGAGTAGTAACCAGTGAAAATTCTGAATACGCCGAGAGTTTAAAGAATCGCCGGGTGCTCGAAGCGAAAAGGTGGTTCGAACACCCCTTTCTCGGTCACGATGCAATCTATCAGGCTACCCGGCGTGACATCGAAAACGGGGTTCCAGGCAGAAAACCCGTCAGGGGCTTCAGTCAATCCGGCAGCCCGCCAGATTTCGCCTGGATCGCGTTGTTCAATTGCGATCGTACTGCCATCCGGCAAGCTCGAATCCAGCGTCGAAGACGGTGCCACGACCATCAATCGAACCCTGTGATGACGCGCCAGGACCGCCAGTGAATAGGTGCCGATCTTGTTGGCCACATCACCGTTGGCCGCAATCCGGTCAGCCCCGGTAATGACCCATTGAACTCGCCCCGAGGCCATCAGTGCGGCCGCCGCCCCCTCGACAATGACCTGGCAATCCATACCCTCCCGGGCCAGCTCCCAGGCGGTCAGGCGCGAGCCCTGCAGCCAGGGCCGGGTTTCATCGGCGTAGACCTGGTCGATTTGACCGGAGCGCACACCGGCCATGATGACGCCGAGCGCGGTTCCGATCCCGCCAGTGGCCAGCGAGCCGGTATTGCAGTGGGTCAACACTCCCAAGCACTTGCCCAGCTTTGCAATGCCTGCCTCGGCCATGGCCCGGTTGGCCTGAATGTCCTCCGCGTGAATCGTTCGCGCCATGTCCTGGAGCGCTTTTTCCTCAACCACGTCACAAGACTCGACAGCCTGTCGCATTCGTTCAACCGCCCAGCCCAGATTGACCGCCGTCGGTCGAGCATTCGCCAGCCGTGACATATCCTCCAGCCATAGCCGTTTGTCGCCCTGCCGATGGCGGGCAGCCAGGATACTGGCATAGGCTGCCGTAATGCCAATGGCCGGTGCACCTCGAACCACCAGTGAAACGATGGCGTCAATCGCCTCGTCCAGATCGTGAATCGTCAGCCATTGCTCAACCAGCGGCAGGCGGCGCTGATCGAGCAATTTCAGCGTCTGGCCATCGAAGCGAATTGCCTGAAAACCACTGTCGATTTGATCAAATGTCGTATTCATGAGTAAATTCTACTTGCAGACGGTGTCAGATGGAGTTTGTGAAGCCACCGATCGGGGGCAGCTCTTCCTGTTTTCTGCCAATCAGGGCAAACACCGAAGTCCTGACAAGCTCACCCGGAGTCAGTATCATTGGCAGCTCTTTCCCAACCATTCTGGAGCTTGATTGCTGCCATGCGCATTTTGACCCTTTTTCTTGCATTGCTGCTGCCGATTCTGGCCGCTGCCCAGACCGACGAGCCGGCCACTGAAACTGAAACCGAACCCATGGAGTACCCCAACGTGATTCTGCATACCAATCATGGCGCGATTACCGTCGAACTGTTTACCGACAAGGCTCCCAAGTCGGTTGAAAATTTTCTCCAGTATGCTCGCGACGGGCACTATGACGGAACCCTGTTTCACCGGGTCATTCCCAATTTCATGATTCAGGGCGGCGGTTTCGACACCGAATTCAAGCAGAAATCCACGCGTGACCCGATCGACAATGAAGCGGACAACGGATTGACAAACGACCGTGGCACGCTGGCGATGGCCCGGACCAATGACCCTCATTCGGCCACCTCGCAGTTTTTCATCAACGTCACCGACAACGGGTTTTTGAACCATCGCGCCAAGCACTCCGGCCAAACCTGGGGCTACGCCGTATTTGGTCGTGTCACCGAGGGAATGGACGTGGTCGACGCCATTCGCCAGGTCGAAACCGGCTCACAGGGCTTCCATCAGGACGTGCCGAAACAACCGGTGATTATCGAGCGGGTTGAAATTCCTGAGTGATCACCGCGTTTACCTGATTTCCGACCTGCATCTGGATGCCGGTCGACCGCTGATTACACGCCTGTTGTTCGATTTTCTGGCCGGGCCTGCGCGACAGGCCCGGGCGCTTTATATCCTGGGCGATCTGTTCGAGGTCTGGGTTGGTGATGATGCCGCCACCGGTGATCTCGATTTGGCGGTTGCCAACGCACTCAGGGAACTGTCTGACCAGGGCGTGGCAATTCACTTTGTTGCTGGCAATCGGGATTTCCTGCTTGGACCCGACTACTGCCAGAAAGCCGGCATGACGCTGATGTCCGAGCCGGTGGCGCTTCCCGACTCAGCTACGCTGCTGATGCACGGAGATGTGCTGTGCACGGACGATATCGAATACCAGCGATTTCGCGCCAAGGTCCGCCAAACTGCCTGGCAGCAGCGGGTCCTGAGCCGACCGGTATGGTGGCGGCGCAACCTGGCCAGCCTGGCCCGATTGATAAGCCAATGGCGAAATCGACGCAAAAGTGCCGCCATCATGGATGTCAATGCCAATACGGTCGCAAGCTGCCTGCGTGATAATCGCGTTCGACGAGTGATTCACGGGCACACCCATCGCCCGGCGTTTCACGCCCTGTCTGTCGACGACAGGCCTTGTCAGCGACTGGTTCTGGGTGACTGGCATGAGCACAAGGGCAGCGTGATCGAATTGCGCGAGGGCACGGCCTGGCTGCATGAACTGGTGCGCAACGATGCCGGTCAGATCGAATTGAAACCGTTATACCAGGCCGGACCCGGCCCGGATTACGTCGTGACCCGTTCTCAGGCCAGGAATCAAAAGCTGCGCAACCCCTCGGCAGCGGATTGACCGCTCAGCCAGGCTCCCTCGACACGATTACCTGCGCACCAGTCCCCGGCCACGGCCAGTGACTGAGGCGGATGCACCAGTGACTGCCGGTCAAGCGGCTCAGGCGACTGCGCGTAACGCCAGCGATGCGCAATACATACGCTGGCCGGCACTTGATTGGCCTGGGTAACTCGCACGGCGAACGCCGCAAACAATTGCTCGGCCGCCGCTTCGGCTGAAATTTCAAGATTGGCTTCACTCCAGGCGGTGCTGGCATGGGCCACCCAGCCATGGCGCTTCCGCCCCGGCTTGCTGGAGTTGCACGCCAGCCAGGCCAATGGCCCTTGATTATCAAACGCGGCATCAAAGTCACAGCCCAGAGGCTGGTCAAAGCCGACCATCAACGCCCAGGTCGGCCGCAGGCTGACCGCAGCCAGTTGCTCTGCCAGCGGATGATCCTGACCCAATAACCGGATCGTTTGTGCCGGAGGAGCGGTCAGCAGCACACTTTTGGCCTGAACCGGCTCAGCTTGCTCGATTTCCAGCGTCCAGTGCCGCTTATGGGACATGGCAGTAATCCGCTGACCGAAGCGACAGTCCAGATCAGCGGCCAGGTGGCTGAGCACCGCATTCATACCCGGAACAGCGACCAGCCGTTGTTGCGGCGTCTGGTTCAATCCGGGCGGACGCTGCCCAAACGTCTGGATTCTGGGTTCCCAGGGGGCGACCAGCCCGGCTTGCTGCCAAGCGTTGGCCTTGGCCTGAAAAGCGGCATGCCGCGCCGTGAAGTACTGTGCACCATGATCGAACGAAAAACCGTCCTGGCGGCGGGTCGCGCTTCGTCCTCCGGGACCCCGGGCTTTTTCCAAGACCACAACATCCAGCCCTTCTTCGCTCAAGCGGGCAGCCGCGCTGAGGCCAGCCCAGCCGGCCCCGACGACGACAACATCGTGAATTGGCATCAGCCAGTCGCTTCGGGACGAAGATAGGGAAACAGCAAAACATCCCGTATCGACGGTGAATCGGTCAACAGCATGACCAGCCGATCAATCCCGATGCCCTCCCCGGCCGCCGGCGGCATGCCATATTCCAGGGCGCGGATATAGTCCTGGTCAAAGTGCATCGCCTCGGCGTCGCCGGCATCACGCGCACTGACCTGGGCCCGAAAGCGTTCGGCCTGGTCCTCCGGGTCATTCAACTCGGAAAAGCCGTTGGCAATCTCGCGCCCGGCAACAAACAGCTCGAAACGGTCGGCCAGTTCCGGATCGTCATCATTGCGCCGGGACAGGGGCGAGACTTCGATTGGATAGCCGGTCACAAAAGTCGGCTGGATAAGCTGATGTTCGACCCGGGCTTCGAACAACTCCATCAGCAATCGCCCCCAGCCCCAGCTTTGCTCGACATGAATATCGTGATCAGCACAGGCCTTGAGCAACTGCTCACGATCACGCAGATCACCATTCGACAGGTCGGGGTAATGCTCGGCCACCGCTTCGGCAACGCTGACCTGACGGTACTGACCACCAAAGTCGATCTCTTCTCCCTGGTAGATCACCCGCCCATCCTTGAGACCGGGCAGCAGCGTCACCACCGACTGCAGCAATTCCTCGGTCAGACGGATCAGATCCTGATAATCGGCATACGCCCAGTAGAATTCCAGCATGGTGAATTCGGGGTTGTGCCGGGTTGACACACCCTCGTTGCGGAAATTGCGATTGATCTCGTAGACTTTTTCCAGTCCGCCAACCACCAGCCGCTTCAGATGCAGCTCCGGTGCAACGCGCAGGTACAGATCCAGGTCCAGGGCATTGTGATGGGTCACGAACGGACGCGCTGTCGCGCCACCCGGAATGTGATGCATCATCGGGGTTTCCACCTCGAGAAAATTCCGGGCATCCAGAAACTGGCGGATCGCGCGGATGACCTGGAAGCGGCGAACGAAGGTCTCGCGGACCTCGGGATTGACAATCAAGTCCACGTAGCGCTGCCGATAGCGGGTTTCCTGATCGGTCAGACCGTACCATTTTTCCGGCAGCGGGCGCAGTGACTTCACCAGCAGCCTCAGTTCACTGGCGTGCACACTGAGCTCACCGGTACGGGTTCGCATCATGGTTCCGGCCACGCCGATGATATCGCCGATATCCCAGGCCTTGAACGATTGATAAACCCCTTCGGGCAAATCATCCCGGCGCAAGTACACCTGAATGCGCTCGCCCGAGCCATCCTGGATGTGCACAAACGCGGCCTTGCCCATGATTCGACGACTGAGAATCCGGCCAGCCAGACGGAAGGTCTCGGATAGCGCTTCAAGCCGCTCGTTGTTCCAGGTGCTTTCATTGTCAAAGCGCTGGTTGAGTCCGGCGGCGTCGACATCGGTTCGCCAGTCATTCGGATAAGCCCCGCTCTGCTCGCGCAACTGCCCAAGCTTGTCGCGCCTTTCTGCGATCAGACGATTCTCATCCAGCGCCTCATGCGAAGAGCCATCAGCCGGGTTGCCGGCCGTTCCCGTCATGTCATTGCGTTCGGTCATTTTCAATCCATTCGCCTGCAGGCGATTTATTCCAATCCGGCCTTGAGTGAGGCCGCAACAAATTCGTCAAGATCGCCATCCAGCACCCTCTGGGTGTCGGTCCGCTCCAGCCCGGTGCGCAGATCCTTGATTCGCGACTGATCGAGCACGTAATTGCGAATCTGGCTGCCCCAGCCGATATCTGCTTTTTCATCCTCGGCTGCCTGGGCCTTTTCGCGCTGTTTCTGCAACTCCATTTCGTACAGCTTGGCCTTGAGCTGGGTCATGGCCCGATCCTTGTTCTTGTGCTGCGAACGGTCAGTCTGGCACTGAACCACGATACCGGACGGCTCATGGGTAATGCGCACCGCCGATTCGGTCCGGTTGACATGCTGCCCCCCAGCTCCGGATGCCCGATACACATCAATTCTCAGATCCGACGGATCAATGTCGATTTCAATATTGTCATCAACTTCGGGTGAGACAAAAACACTGGCAAAGGAAGTATGGCGACGGTTGCCTGAATCATAAGGTGACTTTCGCACCAGGCGGTGAACGCCGGTCTCGGTTCGGCACCAGCCGTAGGCATAATCGCCTTCGACGTGAATGGTGGCCGATTTGATACCCGCAACATCGGCTTCCGATACTTCGACCAGCTCAACTTTCCAGCCACGCGCCTCGGCCCAGCGCAAATACATGCGCAACAGCATCTCGGCCCAATCCTGAGCTTCCGTGCCGCCCGATCCGGCCTGGATATCGATATAGCAGGGGCGATCATCCATATCGCCGGAAAACATCCGCTGAAATTCCAGCTCATCAACCAGGCGCTCAATCCGCTGCAAGTCCTCGCCGACGCTGTTCAAGGTGTCCTCGTCATCTTCGGCCATGGCCAATTCCAGCAGTTCACCGGCATCACGAATTCCGTCGATCACGACCTGCTGCGCATCGACCGATCGCTCCAGTGAGGCGCGTTCCTTACCTAGCCCTTGAGCCTGTTCCGGAACATTCCAGACCTGCGGATCCTCCAGCTCCCGGGTGACTTCTTCCAGGCGTTCCTGTTTGCCATCGTAGTCAAAGATACCCCCTGAGCGCAGCAACGCGGCGCTCCAGGTCATCATGCAGGGTTTTAAGTGCCGTCTGTTCCATGCAATAATCCGTTTGTCAACAAAGGCCAGTATTCTAACCCGCGCGTTGCTTAAATCCCGCGTGATCATCGCACGATTGCACAAAACATCCGGCGTAACGATCCGCTCAGTCCTGTAGTAATTGATATGAATCAAAGAGCGGGAACACGCATTCTGTTCCAATGAACACATAAGGTTTGGCCGCCTGATACCAAGACAATGGAAATTGCAGATTTATGAAGCCAGCGTATATGAATACAGCAAGATCAGGTGATGGTTACCGCGTCGTCGAATCCGGACGATCAGCCTGATGTCAGCACGGACGGCAAGAGCCCTGGTCTGGGCGCTGGCCATGGTGCCGTTGACATTTTTTCTGGCAGGCGTCGATGCCCGCGATGTTGCAACAGCCAGCGCATTCCTCAATCTGCTTGGTCGATTGACTGGCGTACTCGGCCTGGCCTTTCTTCTGTTGGCAGCCGCACTGAGCGCCCGTGTCCCCGGATTTGACCAGCCTTTCGGCGGACTGACCAAGTTGTGGAAAACCCATCACCTGCTCGGCGCAGCCTGTTTCCTGCTGCTGCTGGCCCACCCACTGCTTCTGGCTCTGGCGGCAAGCCAGTTTGGCCAGTCGCTGGCGCTGGCCACTCTGTTTCCACCTTTGACAGATCGTGCTACCTGGGCCGGCTGGCTGGCCCTGAGTCTGATGATGGTCTTTCTGGCACCCAGTTTCGCGTTTTTTGGTCCGCCGAATTACGAACGCTGGAAGAAACTCCACGCCCTGGCCGGTCCAGCGGCCATTCTGGCCCTGGTCCATACCTTGATGCTGAGCCGTACCATGCCGGCCAATCTGGATACGCTGGTCTGGACCTTGTTTGCCTTGCTCGCAGTCGGCGCAATGGGCTGGCGTTTTGTTTTTTCGCGCCAAATGGGGCGCCTGCCGTATACCGTGAGCGCGGTTGATCGCGTTGCCAACAATGTGGTCGAGCTGAGTCTGAAGCCGCAGGGCAAGGCGCTGCGTTACCAGCCAGGCAACTTCGTCTACCTCACAGCCATGGACAGTGAGTTGGCGGCTGGCTCGCGGGAAGAGCATCCGTACACCTTGTCGTCTTCGCCAACGGAACCTGACCTGCGCGTGGCGATCAAGGATCTTGGCGATGCCAGTCGCGCCATTCAAACCATCCGCATCGGCAGCGAGGTCAGGATCGAGGGGCCGTACGGACGATTCTTTCGACCCGGCCCGCATCCGGACCAGGCTGAACTGTGGGTGGCCGGAGGTATCGGCATCACGCCCTTCCTGGCGCGCTTGCGTCACCTTCGAGCGCTGAACAATCCGGCACCAGATATTCACCTGATCTACGCCGTGCAGGATGAAGCCCGTTCGCTGTATGCCCAAGAGCTCGAAACCCTGGCCTCCAGCCTCTCCGGCGTGGTCATAACGATGCATTATTTCTATCACGAAGGACCGATCAGCCTGAAATTTCTGCGCCAGACCTGTCCGGACTTCAGCCAGCGCGAGACCTACATCTGTGGACCGCTACCGCTCAACCAACTGGTCCAGAGTCACCTGCGCGAGGCCGGCGTTCCCAGGTCAAGAATTCATACCGAGGAGTTTGAATTGTTATGAAAAAAATCATATTTGCTGCATTTATTGCATTCTGGGCCAGCGTTGGAACGATGGTCGCGTTGCAGGCCATGGCGCCCGACCCGCAAACTGATGATCAATCGGAGCTGGCGGGGTACACCCTGGATGCCGTGGCTGAACACAATACCCTCGAGGATTGCTGGATGGTGATCGAGGGCAAGGTTTATGACTTCACCGACTACATCCCGGACCACCCCACCCCGTCATTCGTGATCGAGCGCTGGTGCGGCAAGGAGGCCACAGAAGGCATGCGCACCAAAGGGTACGGTCCGGATCATTCGGCCGCAGCCTGGGCGATGATGGAGAGCTACCTGATCGGGGTACTGGCCGATTAACCGGGACTTCAAGACCTCCGAACTGCTGGAAGTGACGGCATGAATGAATTTCGGGTGCGATTGACTGGTCTGGTGCTGGTTCTGCTTCTGCTTCTGGGCAGCATGGTGCAGGCAGAGGATGATGTGGTTTTCCCGCAACCCATTGCCAATTGCCTGCGCTGCCACGATACCGGCTCCGAGCAGCCGGTGCTGAGTCTGTTCGGCACTTCGCACGGTGTTCTGGCCGATGCACGCACCGGGGTAGCGGTACGGGGTTGTGCGGTCTGCCACGGTGAAAGCCTGGACCATGCCCGGTTCCCGGCAACGGCCGGCGGCTCGCGAGTCGAGCTCGCGTTTCATGGCGAACACGCCGCCAGTGCCGACGAACGCAATCAGGTATGTATGAATTGTCACTCGGGGCGAGACATGATGCACTGGCCGGGCAGCACGCACCAGTTCGATGGCATGGCCTGCGTCGACTGTCATCAGGTTCATGTACTGCAGGACCCGGCCCTGGTAGCGCACTTGCAGGCCGAAACCTGCACCGGCTGCCATCTGGCCCAACACGCCCAGATGCATCGACCGTTCACTCATCCGGTACGTGAGGGTCAACTAGTCTGCAGTGACTGCCACAATCCCCACGGTGGATCCGGTCCGGCCGACCTGCATACCATGACCATCAATGAAAGCTGCTACAACTGCCACGCCGAAAAACGCGGACCCTTCCTGTGGGAACACCAGCCGGTGGCTGAAGACTGCACCCATTGTCACCAGCCTCATGGTTCGGTTCACCGCGACTTGTTGACTCAGCGCACGCCATTTCTGTGCCAGCAATGCCACATGAGCCAGTTTCATCCGTCAGCGGCCTTGAGTGGCACCGGATTGCCCGGTGACAGCTTGCCATCCGGCAGTCAATCCATGCTGGGTCGTGACTGCATGAATTGCCATGTCCAGGTGCATGGCTCAAACCATCCGTCCGGCCCTGGACAAACCCGCTGACACCACGAGGAGGGATTGATGAAAACGATCCGACTGCTCATGCTTTCGCTCCTGACCACAGGAGGTGTACAACTGCATGCCGGTGTCACTCCATCCAACCTGGCTTCCCTGACCCGAGTTGACAATCACGTCGAATTCGGCCTGGGTTATGTCAGTGACGAGAATGCTCGATTCGGGCGTTACAACGCCTTGCATCGAGACGGGTTTTTTGCCTTGCTCGGCCTGACTTATCTGCATCGGGCGGCCTGGGATGCCGACAACCCGAATTATCTGGCGTTGCAAGTCCGCGATGCCGGATTGCGCAACCGTCAGTTGGCGCTGACGATGGGCCGCCAGGGTGACTACTTCGTTCGTCTGGGCTACCGCGAGCGCTCGGCACGCCATGGCCAGGACCTGGTCACGGTATTTCGCCCGAATGATCAGGGCCAGTTGTTGTTGCCGCCTGACTGGGTCCCGGCAGACAACACGACCGGCATGACCAAGCTGTTGCCATCGCTCAATTCCTTTGACCTCAAACAACGTCGCCGTGAATTTTCCATCGCGGCCGGCAAGCAATTTGCCGAGCGCTGGAGCGTAACCACCGATTTTCGCCAGGAAGAGCGCGACGGCCGGAACACCCTGGCCGGCATGTTCGGCAATACCGGCGGCAACCCGCGCGCCGCGTTCCTGCCGGTACCTGTCGACTACCGGACCCGCCAGATCGAGCTGGGGCTGGACTATGCCGACCGACGGCGTCAGCTTCGTATCGGCTACCACGGCTCGCTATTCAACAACAACCAGCCTTCGGTGACATTCGCCAACCCTTTCAACACGATCGGCGGCTGGGCACCCGGCAGCGGCTTTCCCGACGGACTTGGCCAGCTTGCCCTGCCCCCCGACAACCAGTTCCACCAGATCCGGGTCGCCGGTGGCTGGCATTTCCGTCCCACTTTGCGCGGACTGGCCGAGGTCGCCGTTGGGCGCATGAGCCAGGACGAGGATTTTCTGGCATTGACCATCAACCCCGTGCTCGCCGAAAGCGTCACTCAGGGGCTGCCCGTGGCTTCACTGGATGGCCGAGTCGACACCACAGCAATCAATCTGCGCCTGACCGGACGCACCGGTCCTGCTTTCCAGTGGAACGCCAGCTATCGTCTCGATGATCGCGACAATCTGACTGACAGTCGAGAATTCGTCACGATCGGTGCGGATTCACAGCTCCAGGACACCTCGCCAGCCAGTTCAAGAAGGCGCTTCAATCTGCCCTATGACTATCGCAATCAACGCCTGCGCCTGGACGGTAGCTGGCGCCTGCCCGATCGCACTCGGCTCATCGCCGCCATTCAGCGCCAGCGCATCGAGCGCAATTTTACCGCCCGCGATCAGACAGATGAGGATCTGCTCGAAATTCGTGCCCGACGTTCCCTGGGCAAGCGGGTCCAGGCAGGTGCCACCCTCCAGTGGGCCGACCGAGACGGTTCGAATCATGACGGTGCTGCCGGTTTTCTGGCCGGTCATGCAGACGCCTTTACCGACACGCTGGCCGGCCAATGGACCAATCTGCCGGCCCTGCGGCAATTTCATCTGGCTGACCGTCGTCGCCAGCGAATCGGCCTGAATCTGGCAGTCAATCCGCATCCAGACTGGTCACTGGGCCTTGAGGCGGCAGCCGCAGAGGATGACTACCGTGACAGCGACATCGGTCTGGTCGAGTCCAGGGTTGGCAGCCTGAGCACTCACTTGAACTGGACACCGGCCCGACACTTGTCAGCCCACCTGTTCTGGGCCCGGGAAGCACTGGATAACGAACAAAACGGCCTGAGCTTTCGCGGCGGGCCTAACCGGCTGATCGATAGTGCCAACCCGGAGCGCCTCTGGCAGGTGGACCACGACGACCGGATCGACACACTGGGCATCGGCGCAAAACGCCAATGGCAGGATGGGCGCGTCGATCTGTCCATCGATTATGTTTACGCCCGAGCCCGAGCCGACCTTGTAGTCACTACCGGCAATGCCCTGACCGCAGCCCCCTTGCCAACGCTGAAGAACCGTCTGCACTCGCTGGTGATCCGGGCCAGCTACCGTGTCAACGACCCCATCAGCCTGGAACTGCGCTACTGGCACGAACGCTTTCGGTCCAGCGACTGGGCGCTGGATGATGTGGCGGTTAATCAGCTTGCCAATATCATCCTGCCGGGCGAAACCAGCCCCGACTACCAGGTCGATGTCATCAGCGCTGCCCTGCGCTATCGATTCTGACCGTTACAGCCTCTGGCGGGCCAGCGGCATGGTCATGCAGCGGCATCCGCCACCGCCCCGCGACAGCTCGGCTCCGTCGATGGTAACGACCAGCCGTTCATCGGTTGATATGGTTCGACTGCCATCAATGATACTGGCCGACTCGACCACGTTGAAACCGGATTGGGCCAGCGCCTCGACCGTGTACTGGTTGTGTGCGTAACCGAGAATCTGACCGGGACCGAAGGCAAAGAAATTCGCACCACTGGCCCACTGCTCACGCTCCTGGTGAAAGTCATCGTTCCCACCACAGGAGATCGGGTTCAAATCGACATCCAGCGCGCGCAGCGCTTCAAGGACTCCGGAATACTCAACGATATGAGCCGCGTTACCATTGTCAAAACGGCAGTGATAGGCACGGCAACGACCGCTTTCGGTGATCAGCGGCGGAAAAACCACACACTTGTCCCGATCGATCATGGTGAAAATCATGTCCAGGTGAATGGTCGCCCGGGTCTTGGGGATTTCAACCACCACGAAATTACGCACCGGACCCTGACTGGCAATGGAACGCATTAGCTGATCGATGCCGGCAACCGAGGTTCGCTCCCCGTAGCCGATAACCACCAGATCCTCGCGGATCACCAGCAGATCCCCGCCTTCAATCGTCACCTCTGAATCCCGATTCTCGGTACCGTCGAAGTAAAACCCGCTGCTGTCGATACCGCTGTGGTACTTGAAAACAGCTTTGAGCAACAGGGCTTCGGCAACGCGCGCCTTGAACGCCATGGAGCCGATGATCAGGCGATCATTCAGGCACATGGTGGCATCACGAGTAAAAAAGGTATTCGGCAGAGGAGGTATGGCGTAGCGTGAAGGATTGAGAAACTTCTCCAGGCTGATGCTTCGCTTGGCCGTGCCCTCGATCAACTGCCGGGCCAGCGCCGCCGGTTCCAGGTCAAGCAGCTCGCCCTTGAGTTCCTGGCAATCGTACAAGCGACACAACTCCGACACCAGCGCCAGACAAACCGTTTCCTCTGCCAGCACTTCGGCCAGCAGATCACGCAGCTCAACCACCCTGGCCACCTTGTTCAACACTCCTTTGAGCTGATGATGCTCCGCAAGCGCCAGCTTGAGCGTCAAAATGTCGTCGTACAAAACCTCGGCCGCCGTTTGCGGCGTCATGTTCTCGATTTCCTGGCCCGGTGTGTGAACGACCACCGTTTCCAGCGGTCCGATTTCCGAGTTCAGGTTGATCCGGATACTCATTATTTTTGTCCTTGCTGCGAGGTTTGCAGGGGTTATTTCAGATATGCACTGGTAGTGTACGGACTTTACTGCAAACCGTCATCCGGCCGATCTCGGTCTATATGTGATAACCATCACGCAATGTTAATATACTATTCTGGGCTGTTGGCGAGGAATCAGAGCAGGCATGTCAGAGATCAAACGCTTTGACTACAAAGGTGCGATTGGACGGGCCTTCGGCAATTATGTTGTCGTTCGCGAACTTGGCCGGGGGGCCATGGGTGCGGTATTCGTTGGTTATCAGAAATCCCTCAAGCGCCAGATCGCCATCAAACTGTTGCCAAAGGCATTGGCCACCACCAAGCTGGCCCGACAGCAGTTTCGCGATGAAGCCGAAACCATTGCCATTCTGGATCACCCCAATATCATCACCATTTTTGATACCGGTGAGGATGACGAGTACTTTTACCAGGTCATGCATTTGGTCGACGGTCAGGATCTGGCCCAGCTACTGGAAAAACTTCGCCGCCATCCGGTCCCGGCGCGCCGCCTGCTGCCGGCCGCTCATGTCTTGCGCCTGATCAGCGAGGTACTGTCCGGGTTGCAGGTGGCGCATGATGCCGGTGTGGTTCATCAAGACCTCAAACCAGCCAACATTCTGATCGAAAACCGGGAAGGTCGAGCATTGATTGCCGACTTTGGAATCGCCAAGGCCAAGCAGACTGAATATCTGGCCAGGGGAATGGTCGTTGGCACTCCCACCTATCTGTCGCCCGAACAGGCCGCCGCCAGGGACACCGACCACCGAACCGATCTGTATGCCGTTGGCGTTATCCTGCTGGAACTGATGGCCGGATATCTGCCAATTCGAGATGAAGATGCCAGGGAGACCGTCCTGCGCAAGTTCCGGGAGCCGGACTCATTTTTTCTGAAAAAGCCGTCGGAATGTCATGGCCGAATTACGCCCGCCATCGAACGCGTTATCCTGCGGGCAACACACAGCGATCCCGCCAAACGCTATCAGAATAGTTCGGCATTCTCGACCGCCCTGATTGAAGCCTGGAGTTGAAGGTACGATGACAAAAGGAACATCGGCTGGACTGGACGCGCGCACGGCCGAACTGCTGGGTCGTCATTTGAATACAGCCTATACCACGGTCAGCGGCTACGGCACGGATCACCCGATGAGCGCCCGCGCCAGTGAATCCCTGCTGGAGGCACTCAAAGACGTCTTCGGCAACGAATCGGCTGTCACATTGATGATGGATCGTGGCGCGCTGTTTGTGGAAAAGTACCCCGTCGGTCAGCGTTTCAATCCCCGACGGCTGTTGAATCTGCTGGCTCAGACCAGGATCGAGTCGATCACTTTTGGCAAGACCATTCGTCAGTCTGATCTGCAGCAATTGGTCGAAGTTCTGTCGCATCAGGATCAGTTTCCGGAAGTCGGTGCCATCGCCCAGGCCCTGGCCGAGCGTGAGGTTCGCGGCATTCAGCTCAATTACGTGACCTACCGTAAAGTCACTGCCGACCAGAAGGTGGTTGGCAATCAGGAGGCTGGACTGGATGGAAGTCACGCTGGTGGCCAGGGTAATGGCCACGCTTCGCCTCAGGATACCTTCGGCTCAATCTCTTCCATGATGTCGCTGACCGAGCTGGTCAAGGATCCGGACGCCTACGCAGGTCGCCTGTCGGAACACAATGAAGACGACAAGCAGCGCTCGCAGCTGGTACGCCAGTTGCGAAATCTGGTCAGTCAGATCGAAAGGGGCGAACTGGAATCCGAAGGAATTCTTTCGTCCAAGGAACTGCTCAAGGCGGTCAACAGCCTGCGCAAGAAAGTCCGCAAGCATCACGACAGCCAGCGTGATGTTGAACTGATTCTGTCTGAACAGGATCAGGTGATGGGTGAAATCGACCAGTTGACCTACTCGACGCTGGTCTCGCTGGTGCGGGAAGAATACCGCAGCGGCAATTTCTCGGCCAAGCGTATGGCCCAGATTATCGTTCGCATGCTGCCCGACGCGCGCGATCTCAAGCGCCTGTTACCACAGCTCAAACAAGGCCTGCTGGGCGAAGGCATGAGCGTGGCCGAGTACGGCAAGCTGGTACACGAGCTGTCCGGTGAGTTTCGAGGTGATCATCTGGTTCAGGCGTTGGAAACCGGTGCCGACAGCGTAGGACTGGACGTGGACGACATCGTCGTCCAGATTCGCGAAGACCCGGCCGAAGCAGCCCGCCTGATCGTCATGGCCACGGAGCTTCGCCGTAGTGGTGTTGATGACGAAAACCAGCTCTCCAGCGCTTTCGCTGACTATATTCAACGGGTCAGCGAAAAGCTCGCGCTCGACCTGGTTCAACCACAAGGCGATAGCTCCGGAGCCACCAATGAGCAGCTGAATCGAGTCCAGCAGCTTCTGGTCGACCAGTTGGAGCGCCAGGGGCTGCCGGACGACATGACCCGGCGTCTGCAGGCCGACCTGCAGCAACGTCGTCAAGCGCCGCCTGAACCTAAAAGCCCGAAACCCGAACTCAAGATCCAGAAAACCGAACCACCCCAGCCAAAAATCGAACCCGAAAAAAAATCAGAGACCCAACCCGAAGCACCGGAACTCCAGCGGCCCGATCTGCCGCAGCGAGTTCTTAACCCGGTCAATACCGCGTTCTTCCTCAAACGGGAAATCAAAAGCGCCCAGCGCTACAAAACGCCGTTTGCGGTAATCAAGATTTCCATCGAGTTTCTTCGTGACAGCAAGGGAACCCCTCGCCGCCCCACGGCCAATGATCTGATCAAACTGATGCCGCTGGTGTATGAGGAACTGATCCTGCAACTGCGTGATCTGGATTTGATTGGCTCACTGGACAAAAAGCTGCAGGCCGTCCCGTTGATGATCCTGCCGATGACCGAGCAGGCCGGTGCGGATATAGTGCGCTGGCGCCTGACAGATCGGTTACGCGACAAACCCTTCCAACTCGGCACCGACCAGATTCAGCTGGTCAGCTCGATTACCGCCGCATCCTACGACAGCAGTACCAACGAAGAAGGCACCGAATTCGTCCACAGACTGCAAAGCCAGCACGAACGCAACCGGGCAGCACTGGTTGGAGGTACGCGGTAGCCAATCCGCGATGCTGGATAATGGTGCCCGGAGCCGGAATCGAACCGGCACGGGGTTGCCCCCGAGGGATTTTAAGTCCCTTGCGTCTACCAATTTCGCCATCCGGGCCCTGCCCGACTGTGCTGTATCACAGCCGGAAGCGGAGCGAATCGCGTTACGGTCGGGATGACCGTCAGCCGGTGTCGCGAAATTCGCTGAATATGGAGGCTAGGCCCGGAGTCGAACCGAGGTACACGGCTTTGCAGGCCGCTGCATAACCACTCTGCCACCTAGCCTTGAGTGAGCCTTATTCTAGCGCATCGATGCCGGCAATGGCAGAGACAACGGCAGATGAGCGAAAACGAAAAGGCCCCGAATGCCGGGGCCTTCATGGAACCTCTGGAGCGGGAAACGAGACTCGAACTCGCGAC
>CAZFYM010000070.1:0-13622 GCA_964523755.1 uncultured Wenzhouxiangella sp.
CTGCACCACCGAGAGGTCGAGTTCATCGGGCTGGCTGTCGAGGATCCGCTGGGTTTCCTGCTGAACCAGAAGGCGCAACCTGAGGTCGTGCAGCTGGGTCATCGCGGTGTGGCGACTGAACCCACGCTAGCGACAGCGGCCGGTTTGTTCAGCACAACATAGTCCGGATACTGCTCCAGAATGCAGGACCTGACCTGCCTGACCAGTCCCTCGGGAAGCATGGCTGGTTTTTCCGGCTCCAGCCGCACCGGTGGAACGCGAACCTGGTCTCCGGTCTTGAGCTTTTGCATCGGCTTGGCGCGCCCACTGTTAACCCGCACCTGCCCGGTACGGACCAGACGATAAATCAGACTGCGCGGAACCTGGCCCAGCAGACTGAGCAGAAAATTGTCCAGTCGTTGCCCGTTGCGGTCGGCAGACACGATTTCATGACGCACATCCGGTCGCTCAGAATCCGCTCTCATCAAAGTGTTCTTCTCGTGGTTAGGGCTGGTATTAAAACCATCAACAGTGGTAACATTAAAGAGTTAGGGTTAGGCGAATCACGGCTTGTCACTTCTTTTTCACGCCGAGTTTGCAACCGCCTGATTACCTTGCAATAGTTGGCAGGTTAATCAGCTATTTTGCCACAGAAGCGCCGGCAAAAATCGGCCCGCAAGCCGCATCGGAGTTTCGCTGGCCAAGGCCATGCCCGATACCGAACACGATTCGGTGGCCTCTTGAGGCCCCGGAATCCTCGGGACAACAGTCACTTATAGCTGCTGACTCGACTATTTTAACGACTTAATCACGCGCTCTCGGCCGGATTGCAATAGCGACGCCCGGGATTGATGCCAAAAGGGATACTCGCCTGCGCCAGACGGCGGCAGGTGGAAACGATAACAGCACGGTGCAGTCGGTTTGCACTGCGCATTGAAACTGTCAGACGATCGCCAGCGGGCTTTTGATTTACCGCCGTCGGCTGGATCGTCCGATCATATTCGTTATCGAATGCCGAACAGTCAGTTTGACTCCGGCATCGAGAAAACCTGTCGGCATCCTGACCAGGCCCGCATGTCGGGCGAGGTGCCGGAGGACATTCGATAATGAAACGCATGTTGATCAACGCTACCCAACCGGAAGAGGTTCGGGTCGCTATTGCTGATGGTCAGATCCTGCTGGATCTCGATATTGAAGTACCGGCGCAGGAACAGAAGAAATCCAATATCTACAAAGGCCGCATAACCCGGGTCGAACCCAGCCTGGATGCCTGTTTCGTGGAGTTTGGTTCTGAACGTCACGGCTTTTTGTCGATGAAGGAAATCAGTCGGGACTATTTCAACGAAGAAGCCCGCAAACAGTTCGACGCCGGTAATCGGGTCGATATCAAGGATGCGGTCAAAGCCGGCCAGGAAATCATTATTCAGGTCGAAAAGGAAGAGCGCGGCACCAAGGGCGCAGCGCTGACCACATTCATCAGTCTGGCCGGTCGCTATCTGGTCCTGATGCCGAATAATCCCCGCGCTGGCGGCGTATCACGTCAGATTTCGCGCGACGACCGCCAGGATCTGCTCGACACCCTGAAGCTGATCAATGTTCCCGATGGCATGGGCTTGATCGTGCGCACGGCCGGCGTCGGTCGCGAGCAGGAAGAGTTGCAATGGGATCTGGACTACCTGACCCAGCTTTGGGCCGCGATCAAAACCGCCTCCGAAGCCCGCCAGGCACCTTTTCTGATCTACCAGGAAAGCAAGCTCATCATTCGCGCCTTGCGCGATTATCTGCGTGAGGATATTGGTGAGATCCTGATCGACGATGAAAGGGTTTTTGAGGATGCGCGCGAATTCATGCAGCAGGTCATGCCGCACAATCTGCGTAAATTGAAATTCTACCGCGATGACATTCCTCTGTTTTCGCGTTACCAGATCGAGTCACAGATTGAGTCGGCGTTCTCGCGTGAGGTCCACTTGCCTTCGGGTGGAGCCGTGGTGATTGACCACACCGAGGCCTTGTTGTCGATTGACATCAACTCGGCGCGTGCCACCAAGGGCGCAGATATTGAGGAAACCGCACTTCAGACCAACCTGGAAGCTGCCGACGAAATCGCCCGCCAGCTGCGCATTCGCGATCTGGGCGGCCTGATCGTCATCGATTTTATCGACATGATCAGCAAGGATGCTCAGCGACAAGTTGAAAACCGGCTGCGCGAGGCCATGCGCATGGACAAGGCACGCGTACAGATCGGCCGAATCTCTCGTTTCGGCCTGCTGGAAATGTCGCGTCAGCGCCTGCGCCCGTCGCTGGGCGAGTCCAGCTATATCACCTGCCCTCGCTGCTCAGGCATGGGTTCGATCCGGTCTATTGAATCGCTGGCGCTGTCCATACTGCGCCTGGCTGAAGAAGAGGCCATGAAGGATCACACGGCAAGAGTGGTTGTCCAGGCTCCGATCTCGGTCGCAAATTTTCTGCTCAACGAGAAACGTGCGGTCATGTCCGAGATCGAGGAGCGCAACAAGCTGCCAGTCACCGTTGTCGCCAACGAAACGCTGGAAACACCACGTTTCGAAGTTCACCGACTGCGTACATCGGAAGATAGCGACGAACCCAGTTATGCGCTGGGCTTGAGCGAAGCTGCCGACAGCAATGGGGGTTATCAGCGTACTGAGCAGCAGCAACCCGCACCAAAACCACCGGCGCAGGCTGCCGTATCCGGCGTGCGACCCGCCGGCCCGGCGCCTCAGCGCAGCGCCAGCGATGGCCCCGGCTTCATGACCAGGCTGGTCGCATTTTTCAAAGCCCTGTTTGGTGATAAAAGCGACTCCGGCGGAAAACGCGACAAGAAAACTCATGCTGCCGACCAGCGCGGCCGCAAGGGTCAGTTTTCACGCGATCACCACCGCAAACGCGGCGGCAGCAACGAGCAAACCAGTCAGCGCAAAGAAGATAGTGGCCGTGATGAAGGCCCGCGCAAGAAAAAGAAGAAGAAAAAGCGCGCCAGGGTCCAGGACGAGTCGAATCCGCAAGAGACAAAGCCGCAAAAGGATACTTCTCCTCAAACCAGTGCGGGCGATGGCCCTGATCCCAACAAACCACGCAAAAAGCGCCGACGTCGGGGTGGCAAGAAGCGCCGCAGCCGCAATACCAATGATGCGACATCCAGCAACGACTCGAACCAGACTTCGAATGAGAGTTCAGCTGCTCAGCCCGCCAGCCAGAAGCCGGATAAAGGCAAGCCTTCTACCCGGCCGGAACAGGTCAGCGAAAGCCAGCCCGTCATTCAGCGTCGAGAACCGGATACCAGGCCGGCCGAATCAAAGCCTGCAGAAAGCCCGCAAGCCAATCCGGAAAAGACCTCGGCGCCCAGCAATGTGACTGAAACAGACAAACCAGCTCAGCCCAAGCCTCAGGAGACAGCGAGTGACAAGCCTGGGCAAACTGGCACCGACAACAAGTCACCGTCACCTCAGACCGAAGCGGTGAAAAACGATGCTCCAGACAAGCCGCGAGTCGTACAAGGGGATGACGGCATCTATCGTCTGACCGGTGACGACAAATAGCTTTCTCATTGACCGGCCCGATTCCATGCATCGGGCCGGTCGATATTTTCTGGCTTCTCCAACCCGGACGCGCTCCGACCTGGCTTGTCCAGCGCTTCCCCGGGCTCAATCCTGTTCAAATCGATCGGCAAAGACCGAATCACTGGCTGGCACAATCGTGGTCACGTCACTGTCGCTGTTATTGTCCAGATCAGGGTCGATCGTACCGGCTGGCGGCTGAACGGAAGCCGTCATGTCCAGTGTCTGGGTTGGACCCAGCTTGACCTCAGCCTCCAGCACAAAAGTGACCGAGCTGCCGGCGGCAAGGTCGACACTCTCGGAGATCGCGCCGGCTCCACTGGCAGTGCAGACTGCATTCACTCCCGGGAAGCACACCCAGCTTGCGCTGGAGGCCTCAATCTCGGCAACCAGCGGAACATTGACCTGGGCATTGACAACATCACTGGGTCCAAGATTGGCAACCACGATGACATAGTTGTTGGTCTGGCCCTCTCCGATTGCTTCGCGATTGTCATCGATTATGATCGACAGATCGGCTGAGGGATCCGCCTCGGCGGTAAATATCACCGGACTGTCAACCAGCCCGGGCGCGCTGGCGCTCAGCTGTTGAGTTCCGGCCAGTGGCCCGAGCGTCCAGCTTCCCACCATGGCAAGGCCACTGGCATCACTGACTTGCACCAGACCAGAGCCTGCGCCGCCACCCGAAATGACTTCAAAGCCCACCGTCACATCGGCAACCGGATTATCGAATGCATCCAGAATGCGTACCGTCGGACGATCACCGGGGCTGACCGGCTCACCGGCCAGACCCGTGATCGTGGTATCACTGGCCGCTTCAATTCGATCAGCGGCACCGGCCACGCCCTGACCGACAAAGGTCAGTGCCTGATCACCCCCTGACTGAGTACCCTGAACCACCCGGTTTTGCTCAAAGGGGCCGACGCTGATCGGGGCAAAAGTGTACTCAACGGCGCAAGTCTGGCCAGCCGGAAGCTGAAACACGGAACCGCCGCAACCATCACTGGTGACGGAAAATGGCGCGGACGGTGCACCGGAGTCGGTAATTTCCAGCAATTGCTCGCCGTTGTTTTCATAAACAAGGGCAATCGTTGCCTGGCTGCCGGCGGCCACCGTGCCGAAGTCCAGCAACTGGCTACTCAGCATCAAACCGGGTTGTTCGAGAACAACCGTTCCCAACGCAGCATTACTCCTCACGTCCTGGATTCGGGTCAAGGTCGCGGCGCGCTGAGCCGCCGTTTGATCGGCACCGGCCACGCCGGAGAAAATATTGCCCCGCGCATCGACATCGGTGCCGAAAGGTGCACCCGACGTTGCCGCAATCGGTGCGCCATAGCCGGGAATGCCGGATGACTGGGAGTCTGCAAATGTCTGATCGTCAAGCACGACAAACCAGTCCAGGCCATCATCAAAATCGTTCAATTGGTTGATCTCAAACTGACCGAGGCTGTCGCCGGAAAGGCTGGCATCATGATTGCGATATTCGATCGCCACCACCTCGGCGGCCGCCGCGCCGCCGTCAAAATCATTGCCATTGATCGAAACATCCATGGCAACCGATGGTCCGGCATTGGTGGCCAGCAGTTTGTTGTTGACAATCAGGTGCCGCAGGCGCTCACCGGGAACGGCCAGATTGGACGACAGGGTCGGCGCAAAGTGGTTGTCGTCAATCACCAGTTGAGCCATTTTCTCCGCCGAAATTCCGCTGCTGTGGTCAGTAAAACTGTTCTGGGTCACATGATGCACCACCGCCTGATTGTTCTGCAGTCTGAGACTGGCCTGGAAAAACTCGCCAAAGCCGAATTCAAAGCCGGCAAACGGAAAGATATCGTTATCGGGTACAAACTGGTTGGTATCAATCAAGATCATCGGCACATTGGCATTGGCCTCGGCAACCTGAAGACCGCCGCCACGAAAACTGTTGTCGCTGATGTCGAGCACAGCATTGGAACTGAAACGAATGATGGCGTCATGACTGGCCGCCTGAATATCATTGCCCAGCAGGCTGATTGCGCCATCATCCTGAGCGATACCGGCGTGAAAAAACACCGGTTCAAACGAATCACCCGGGCTGGGCGGCTGATCCGGCGTACCAACGATCAGATTACCTTCGACCCGTATGTCAAAAAACGATCCACCATCCCGATCCAGATTAACGGCCACGGCATTGCGCTGTCCGAACGGGGTTCGCGTCGCAGGATTGGACAGACCGGTCGAAATTTCATTATTGCGAATCACCAGGCCATCAATATCGCCCTGGGTCCGGATCGCGGAGCCGGCAAAGGTCTGGTCTACGTCAAAAACCAGCCCTTCGATGATCACTCCGATTGATTCGACCGACACAATGGTCTGACCCACCGGTCCTGATGCCAATGTCAGCGTGGGATGGGCTACCGGGGCGAGGCCGGCCAAACCGAGGCCCGTCGGAAAGGCGCCATCGCGCCCTCGCAGCGTCAGCGACTTGTCGATCAACAGCGGCTCTTCAAACAGCCCTTCATGCACCACGACAATGCCGGTGGGGGCTGACGCATCAATCAGTGGCTGCAAAACCGGCCAGATAATATAGTCAGCCTGCAGCAGGTAAGCGGCCCGGTCAAACAGATTGTTCGGTGCAATGGTTTGCGCCGACAGCGTCTCGGTGAAATCAACCAGATGCAGGGCATTGTCGGAAAATTAGTTGCCCATCAGCGTGCTCGGAATGAACGGATGATCAAGCAACTCCTCACGGACTCGGAATCCGAACTGGCTGCTGCTATTCAGCTGATTTCCTATGAAACTGTTATCACTGGGGCTTGACTCAAAAATACTGACTGAAAGTGACACCGCCATCGGTGAGCCGCTGGAAAGATTGTTGATGAATGTATTAGCTCGCGCATTGCTCTGAAGGACGATCCCGCGAGCAGCGCTGAACATGACTTGATTGTCGGCAATGATATTGTTCTCTGCCAGGGCCCAGGCAGGATCGCCTGGAATACCTGCAACGGCTAAACCAAAATCGGCACCTGATACCTGATTTGCCTGCACAGTTGCTTCGCGAGAACCCGCCAGAAGTATACCGGCGCCCCCACCTTCAAAGAGACCTGGTGAATTGGCCGAAACAACATTATTCAAAACGAGGGAGCCGGTGCCGCCTGAAATTCCGATGGCATTCTGCGAGCCTGCCAGGGTAGCAATGGCGTGGTTATTCTGGACAACTACCCTACCTTGCCCGTGGCGTTGAGATATGCCTCGTAGCTTCCAGCCGGTTACAGTCAAGCCTTCAACCAGCAATTCGTCCGGATGCGGGCCGTTCTGACTGGTCGCGCCCAGCCAGATGCCGTTATCGGCACCACCAACATCAATTGCAGTCGCAGCGGCGCCGAACACGCCGATCAGGCTGAGTCCGTCGAGGCTCAAATGCAGAGCCCGCAGAACGCCGGGACCGCCAACCAGATAATTTCCCGCGCCAACGTATATCGTGCCACCGGCACTGGCTGCAGCCAGGCCATCATCCGGGCGGGCGAACGCGTCGGTACCGATAACCGCATTGGCCTGACTGGAATCCGGAAAGGTGAATACGACATTGGTGCCATTGGCCAAACCATCCCAGTCGTCGTCAACATAGATCGGGGCAATGGTTCCACGCGTATCGGTCTGGGCCAAGGCGGGGGCATTAAGGCCCAACATCACCAGGCAACCAATAGCCAGACAAGACAAAATACTGCATGAATTGGGTTGTGTGATCATGGAACGGTCCCTCGTTCTCAAATTCTGGTGCCACCGCACAGGCGACAACGTCCTTGCAACCCTACTCGATTTTAGTTCAGCTGTGAAGCAAAACAATCCGCCTATCAATCCAGAACCAGGTCGGCAAAATCAACCAGGCCTGCCGGACGATCCATTATCCGGCGAGCAGCCAACAGTGCACCTCGGGCAAAGATCAGCCGATTCGTTGCCCGGTGCGTCAATTCCAGACGCTCGCCGTCGGCGAGAAAGAAAACGGTATGCTCGCCGGCCACATCGCCGCCGCGCAAGACCTGGTAGCCAATTTCATTCTGTGAGCGTGGTATGCGGTGGCGTGTGCGATCAAAAACGGCACAGCCATCCACATCCAGACCCTTGGCCGCGGCCACTGTCGCACCGATGGCCAGCGCCGTTCCGGATGGCGCGTCAATCTTGCGGCGATGATGAAGCTCGCTGATCTCGATATCGAAATCATCACCCAGAGCCGTGGCAGCCTGGGCAGCCAGCCGCATCATGACGTTGACCCCGAGACTGAAATTGGCCGCCTGGCAGATCGCGATATTCCCGGCTGCCTGCTTGATTTGTCCGGCCAGTTCCGCCGTGATTCCGGTAGTGCCGATCACCATGGGCAGATGATGGCGCTGAGCGAAAGCCAGCGTTTTTTCCAACAGCGAAGGATGCGAAAAATCGATGATGACATCGGCATCGGCGTCCGGATCGAAGAAATGGTCCCGCGCGGCGGTTCCCGCCAGATGGAAATGCGGATCATTGCCAATCTGTGCAATCAGTGCCCGACCTGTTGTTCCGGTGGCACCACTCAAGAGAATTTCGATGCTCATGGGCCAAGCATAGCCCATTGCCTCAACGCATCACAGCCCCATGCGATCAAAGAAACTGCGCACCTTGTCTGTCCAGCCACTGGCTTGGGGGTTCTGATCACCGTCTTCCCCGAATGACTCGTGGAACTGCTTGAGCAGCTCCTTTTGATCACGGGTCAGCCTGACCGGGGTTTCAACCATCACTCGGCACAGTAAATCACCGGCTGAACGACTGCGTACTGATTGCACGCCCTTGCCACGCAGACGGAACAGCTTGCCGGATTGAGTCTCGGGCGGAATCTTGAGCATGACCGAGCCATCCAGTGTCGGAACCTTCATTTGGCCGCCCAGCGCTGCGGTGGTAATCATGATTGGAACTTCGCAGAACAAATCATCTCCGTCACGCTGAAACAGGGGGTGCTCACGAACATGGACATCGACATACAAGTCCCCGGCCTGGCCTCCCTGGGCACCGGCACCGCCCTCCCCGCTCAAGCGGATACGATCGCCTTCATCGACCCCAGCCGGAATCTTGACCTGCAGGGTCCGGGTCTCGCGGACCTGACCGGACCCGTGACAATCTGCACAGGGATCGGCAATGCTGCGACCGCTGCCGCCGCAGGCCGGACAGGCCTGCTGAACCGAGAAAATACCCTGCTGCATGCGAACCTGGCCCTGACCCCCGCAGGTCGAGCAGACTCCAAGCTTGCCGCTTTTAGAACCAGAACCATCGCAAGTCGTGCAGCGTCCCACGGTGGGAATGCGAATTTCCTTTTCGATGCCGGCGACGGCTTCTTCCAGATCCAGCTCGAGGGTATAGCGCAAATCCTGGCCGCGGTGCGAGCGACTGCGTTGGCGGCGCCGACCGCCACCGAAAATGTCGCCAAAAATATCGCCAAAAATATCGTTGATGTCACCAAATCCGGCACCGCCGGCACCCGCACCGCCCATGCCATTGACACCCTCGTGCCCGAAGCGATCATAGGCAGCACGCTTTTTATCGTCCTTGAGCACCTCATAGGCCTTTTGGACTTCCTTGAACCGATCTTGGGCAGCCTCATCACCCGGGTTTCGATCCGGATGATATTTCATCGCCAGGCGACGATACGCCTTTTTCAGGTCAGCCGTACCCGCATCGCGCGCAACGCCCAGAGTTTCGTAATAGTCTGCCGGCATATCTTTGGTTCGAAAAATTGGGGTTGGTTGGCCGCGTCAGAATCACCAGGCGGAATCAATGCAAGGCATCAATTCCGCCCCAAACGTTTATTTACTTCTTGTCGTCGTCGACTTCGGTGAACTCGGCGTCGACCACATCATCTGCGGCGGCTTCGGCTTGTTGCACACCGGCTTCACCGTCGCCTGTCTCGGTCGAGCTTTCTGCCTGGGCTTTTTCGGCCGCTTTCTGGTAGAGCTCGGCACCGGCCTGTTGCAGTTCGCTGACGGCCGCGTCAATCGCTGCCTTGTCGTCACCCTTGATCGCTGCATCAACACTGGCCAGCGCGTCTTCGATTTTCTGCTTGACACCAGCATCCAGATCGTCGCCATGGTCACTCAGGCTGGTACGGGTGGCGTGGGCGATGCCGTCGGCCTGGTTGCGCGCGCTGACCAATTCGTGGAAGCGTTTGTCTTCCTCGCGATGAGTCTCGGCGTCGCGCACCATATTCTCGATTTCCTCGTCACTCAAACCGGAGCCGGCCTTGATCTCGATACGCTGCTCACGGCCAGTCGCCTTGTCCTTGGCCGACACGTGAAGAATGCCGTTGGCATCCATATCGAAGGTCACCTCGATCTGCGGCACACCGCGCGGTGCCGCCGGAATGCCGGTCAGATCAAAGCGTGCCAGCGACTTGTTGGCCGCAGCCTGCTCACGCTCACCCTGCAAGACATGTACGGTGACCGCGCCTTGGTTGTCTTCGGCAGTCGAGAACACCTGCGATGCCTTGGTCGGAATCGTGGTGTTCTTTTCGATCACCTTGGTAAACACTCCACCCAGGGTTTCGATACCCAGCGACAGAGGCGTCACATCCAGCAGCAGCACGTCCTTGACATCGCCAGCCAGCACGCCACCCTGAATAGCGGCACCAACAGCCACCGCCTCGTCCGGATTGACATCCTTGCGCGGTTCCTTGCCGAAAAAGTCGGACACCGCCTTCTGCACCGCCGGCATACGGGTCTGTCCTCCGACCAGAATCACTTCGTCGATTTCGCTGATTTTCAGCCCGGCATCATTCAGTGCCGTCCGACAGGGCTCGATGGAACGCTTGACCAGATCCTCTACCAGCGACTCGAGCTTGGACCGGGTGACCTTGATGTTCAGATGCTTCGGCCCCGAGGCATCCGCCGTGATGTAAGGCAGGTTGACTTCGGTCTGTTGCGCGCTGGACAACTCGATCTTGGCCCGTTCGGCCGCCTCGCGCAGGCGTTGCAGAGCCAACGGATCGTTATGCAGGTTGACACCCTGCTCCTTCTTGAACTCCTTGGCCAGATAGTCAATCAGGCGCATGTCGAAATCTTCGCCGCCAAGAAAAGTATCGCCATTGGTCGCCAGCACTTCAAACTGCTTTTCGCCGTCAACATCAGCAATCTCGATGATGGAAAGGTCAAAGGTACCGCCACCCAGATCGTAAACCGCGATTTTGCGATCGGCTCCCTTCTTGTCCAGACCGTAAGCCAGGGCGGCGGCAGTCGGCTCATTGATGATCCGACGCACGTTCAAACCGGCAATCTTGCCGGCATCCTTGGTGGCCTGGCGCTGGGAGTCGTTAAAGTAAGCCGGCACAGTTATCACCGCTTCGGTCACTTCCTCGCCGAGATATTCTTCGGCGGTTTTCTTCATTTTCATCAGCACGCGCGCCGAGATTTCCGGCGGCGCCATTTTCTTGCCATCAACTTCAACCCAGGCATCCCCGTTGTCCGCCTCGACGATCTTGTAAGGCACCAGGCCCTTATCCTTCTGGACCACGTCTTCAGAGTACTTGCGCCCGATCAAACGCTTGACCGCATACAGGGTGCGATCCGGATTGGTCACGGCCTGGCGCTTGGCCGGCTGACCGACCAAGACATCACCATCTTTGGTGAAGGCCACCGTTGACGGCGTGGTGCGATCACCTTCCGCGTTTTCAATAACTCGGGTCTTGCCACCTTCCATGATGGCGACACAGGAATTCGTTGTTCCCAGGTCTATGCCGATAATCTTGCTCATGATGTCAAAAATCCTGTTCTCTTCAGTGAAATTGAGAAAGTTGTTAAGCGTCTAGCCCGTTTAGTGGGGCCCTTGGAGCCCAATTTCAATCAATCCGCCCGGGCAACCATGACCCGTGCCGGCCGCACCACCCGATCATGCAGGCGATAGCCGCGCTGCAATACCGTCACGACCGTGTCCGGTTCCTGTCCGGTTCCGGGCTGCATGCCCATGGCCTCGTGCCACTGCGGATCAAAACGCTCGCCTACCGGATCAATGATTGCCAGTCCATGGCGGGACAGCACATCAACCAGCAACTTGCGGGTCAACTTCAACCCTTCATCGGCCTGGCTGGCATCAGATTGCGCACTCTCGATTCCCTGATCCAGGCTGTCGATCACAGGCACCAGATCCTTGAGCAGGCTTTCCACGCCAAATTTGCGCGATCGCTCGACTTCGCGTTCGGCCCGCTTTTGCAGGTTGTCCATTTCCGCGCGTGTGCGCAACAGCGCTTCCTTGAGTAATCCGACTTCTTCCTCCAGGGGGTGCGTTTCGATTTCCGCCTCATTCGGAAGGTCAGTATGCGAATGCTCTTCTAGCGGCTCGACCGAGCCATGCGATGCGTGTGGCTGCGACCGACAGTTCTCAAAATCGCCTTCAAGACTGTCGTTGAGGTCGTCGTCACGCTGGTTGTTTTCAAGATTGTCGTTCGAATGGCCCATAATGGTTGTCAGGAAAACCCCGAGTTGAATGACCTGCGCGTTAAAGTGGGGTTGGGTTACGGGGAATACAACAGTTTCGAAAGCAGTTGCCAGCAGCCTGTCACTCTGGGATGATTTCGCCCCTGTTGCCGATCCACCTGACCTATTGAGGATCCGGAAGCCAGATGTTGCGTTCACTCGCCATTCGCCATTTCGCCATCATTGAATCCCTGGAATTGGACTTTGACGCCGGTTTCAGCGCAATAACCGGTGAGACCGGGGCCGGCAAGTCAATCCTGATTGATGCGATCGGATTGTTATTGGGCGACCGGGCAGACACCGGCATGATCGCTCCAGGCCAGGATCAGGCCGAATTATCAGCCAGATTCGAACTTGGCCAGCAGCAGGCCGATGCCCGAGCGTGGCTGAAGGACCAGGCGATGGATGAGGACGACGAACTGGTTATTCGGCGGCTGATTGCCTCGCTGGGCGGATCCAGAGTCTGGATCAACGGTCGCAGCGCCACGGTCAGCCAGTTGGCCGAGCTCGGTGCCCTGCTGGTCGAAATCCATGGCCAGCACGAGCATCAGCAGCTCGAAAAGCCCCAGACTCAGCGACGCTTGCTTGACCAGCAAATCCCCGAAAAAACGATTGACGCGGTGCGCTCGGCGTTTGACAAATGGCAGGCAGCCTGTCAGGCCAAGTCCGAGTTCGACACCGATGCCGGCGACCCGGCCCAACTTGAGCTGCTGCAATTCCAGGTCCGGGAGCTCAGCGATCTCGCACTTGCTCCTGGTGAATACGAGCAACTCGAATCCGAGCAAGAGCGCCTTTCCCGCAGCGACGAAATTCGAGCGGCCGCAGCGACCGCCGTGGGCTTGCTTGACAGCGATGACCAGGCCAGTGTCCGTGCGCTTTTAGTTGATGCCACTGGCCGGCTCGAACGCATCAAAGCGCTGGATCCGGACCTGGCCAGTACCTGCACACTGCTCAATGAGGCCAGGATCAACGTCGATGAAGCCATTTCAAGCCTGGAGCGCTTTGACCGCAACGACGAAGACGACCCCGAGCGCCTTGCCCTGATCAATCGTCGGCTGGAAAAGACGCTGGACCTGGCGCGCAAGCATCGGGTCGAACCGGATCAGCTTCCTGCGCTGACCCAGCAGCTGAGCAAGCGCCTGGAGCGCCTGGAAAATCAGAGCGAACAGCGCGAGACCTTGCAGCGTGCCATTGATCAATCGCGGGATCGCTGGACTCAGGCTGCCGGAAAACTGAGCCAGGCACGCCAGGCGGCTGCCAGCCAGCTCGGCAAATCCGTCAATGCCCACCTGGCGGAACTGGGTATGGATCAGGCCAGTCTGGAGTTTGAAGTGCGCTACGATGAGCACGCCGAACCCACCCGTCACGGCGGCGACCAATTGCGCCTGCTTTTTTCTGCCAACCCGGGACAGCCCCCGCGCAACCTTGGTCGGATTGCCTCCGGTGGCGAACTCTCGCGCATCAGTCTGGCACTGATGATTGCGGCCAGACCGCAGCGCGGACCGGTGGTGCGTATATTTGATGAGGTGGATGCCGGCGTCGGTGGAGAAACCGCCCGGGTCGTTGGGCAGTTCTTGCGCCAGGCCGCCGATCAGGGACAGGCCTT
>CAZFYM010000070.1:13632-18538 GCA_964523755.1 uncultured Wenzhouxiangella sp.
ATCTGGCTCAGGTGGCAGCCTGTGCCGAGCATCAGTTCCGGGTCATCAAAACCAGTGCAACAGATTCAACCGATATTTCGGTCGAGCGCCTCAGCGCAAAAAACCGGACATTGGAAATCGCACGAATGCTGGGCGGGGGTCAGTCGGTCAAGAGCCTGGAACACGCCGCCGAAATGCTGAAAAACCCCTGAAATCCTGAATCCATCAGGCTTTTTTCAGCGGGCGCACGTACATCACCAGGGAGTGGTCAATGATTTCATAACCATGACGGGCCGCAATTTCTTCCTGGCGCTTTTCGATGGCTTCATCGAAAAATTCGACGACTTCGCCGGTTTCCATGCACACCATATGATCGTGATGGCCACCCTCGTCCAGTTCAAAGCAGGCCTGGGCCGGACGGCCGGAGCCATCGTCAAACATGTGCTTGCGGACCAGGCGCGCCGCTTCAAACTGGCTCAAAACGCGATACACCGTTGCCAGGCCGATCTCTTCGCCCTCTTCCATCAAGGCACGATAAATCTCATCGGCCGTCATATGCTTCTGGGAAGCCTGCTCCAGAAGGCGCAGAATCTGCAGCCGCGGGTGAGTGACCTTCAAGCCAACCTTGCGCAGTTCACTGGTTTCCTGGGACATAAGGATTTTTTATCCTGCCAAATGCTTGACCGAAAAACTCGACTCTTATTGTATCATTGCGGACATGAATTCAAGACACGCGGATTTTGACAACTCATGCGCCTGATTCTCTGCGCGATTTTAACCGTGACTCTCGCGGCTTGCGGCATGGTCTACAAGCAGGATATCCAGCAGGGTAACGTCCTGGACGACGACGACGTCGCGCTGCTCGAACTGGGCATGACCAAACGTCAAGTGCTGGTGCTGCTCGGGTCCCCCTCTATCCAAAGCCCGTTTCATGACAGCCGCTGGGATTACATGAACGCCTATTCGCGGCGCGGCAATACGCCATCCAAGCGTGTGCTGACGCTGTACTTCGATAATGATCGCCTGGCTTCTATCGAAGGCAGTTACCTGGATCAGGACTCGGTTGCCGCCAGCGCCTTGCGCGAACTGCAGCGGCCCTCCGACACCCCGATCCAGGATATGGAAAGTATCCTCGACGATCCTTAAAGTCGTTTAGCGAGCATTTTTTCTGGCTCGCTCCAATTCTGCCAGCTGTCGCCTGACCGCCTTGGGGTCGGCCTTGAGAGGCTGATAAAGTTCGACTCGATCACCATCACTCAAGAGTTGATCGGGCCGGCAGCGCTTGCCGAATATTCCGGCCCGCTCAACATCGATGGTCACATCTGCCAGTCGCCGTCCCAGGTCGGCGGCCGAAACCGCGTCGGCCAAGGTGGACCCGGCGGGCAACTCCAGCGCTACCATCAGCTGCCGTTGGACATTGCCGGCAACGACCTCAACCCGTATTCGCTCAACCATAAATCGCCTCGGCCCGGCGACAGAAGTCATCGACCATATGATCGGCAACCCGGCCAAATCCTCGCTGAAATGGCAACATCAGCAGCGAACCGCGCATCGCAAATGACAAATCCAGACTGACCCGGGTACCCTGCTCACCCACCGGACTGAACCGCCACTGGCCGGAAAGATCATCAAACGGTCCATCGACCAACTGCATTTCCAAACTGCGATTTTCCACCAGGGTATTACGTGTCGTAAATCGACGAGCCACCCCGGCCACGCGAACATCCAGCGTAGCAATCTGATGGCCGTGGCCCTGCTCATGAACCTCGGCCGCCTGTACCCAGGGTAGAAATTCAGGATAACAATCCACATCCCGCACCAGATCAAACATCTGTTTGGAGCTGTGAGTTACCAGGGCAAAGCGGTGAATTTCGGGCATGAAAGAATGGATTCAAGGTTCAGGGTTCAGGAGCTGCGATGGCAGCTCAAGATCACGATTATACGATTTCCACACGAATTGCCCGAACCCCACCGCTGCGCATGGCTGGGCTATCATGCCGGTCCATCCGTTATCAATTGCCGATTTTTCATGGCCAAGCCGTCCTCATCATCCATTGCCGTCAACAAGCGAGCACGCTTCGAGTATCACCTCGATGAGCGGCTGGAAGCCGGTATTGAACTCAGAGGCTGGGAAGTCAAGGCCTTGCGAGCCGGCAAAATCCAGTTCGGTGAGAGCTACGTACTGCTCAAAAACGGGGACGCGTTCCTGTTCGGCTGCTTGATCACGCCGCTGACCTCGGCCTCGACCCACGTGCATGCCGACCCCATGCGCAACCGCCGCCTGCTGCTGCATCGACGCGAACTCGACCGGCTGATCGGCCTGGTCGAACGCAAGGGCCAGACCATTGTGCCCACCGCCATGTACTGGTCAAAAGGCAAGGTCAAAGTAGAAATTGCCGTCGCCCGCGGCAAACAAACCCACGACAAACGCCGCGCACAAAAAGACCGCGACTGGGAGCGCCAGAAAGGCCGCCTGATGAAAAATGCTTGAAAACCGGTTGGGTAGGTTTTTTGCTTGGAAAACTATCATAAGCTATTATTTTTTATGTTTTTTTATCCTTTTTCTGCGCCTCCGCGCCTCCGCAAGAGATACCGCTTTTGCTTTTTGATCTTAATCATGGTCCTTGCGGAACTTGTGCCCGTGCTGCTAGTCTGATCTACCACCTACGGGGGCGTACTGGCTTCGACGTGGATCGGACGTACCCTGGGGCATGCCGAGGAGACAGCAATCCTCGTAAAACCTGGCTGTAAAAAAGTTAGTTGCCAACGACGACAACTACGCACTGGCTGCCTAAAAACCAGCCTGCTCCCCATTAGTTGAGCCTGCGCTTCTAAACCGGGGATCATTCAGCAGGATCGCAGCATGTCGTGCATCAGGGCAGCGCTGTTAAACCAAACTGAGGCTGGTTGCTGCACATGCCCTGCCACTTGGGCGGTGCAGTAACGAGAAAAAATCGAGTGGCTAAGCATGTAGAACCAGGATCTGATGGTTTGCGGACGCGGGTTCGACTCCCGCCGCCTCCACCAATATCAATGCCCAACTGTGTATGCAGTTGGGCATTTTTCTTGAAGTCCCGCGTGCCTGCGCGGGTTCGTGCAGATTCCTGCGGACTTCACGTCGGCGCCAGGACGCCCGAAAACGCCCGTTTTCACTCTCTCCTGCGCATTCCTCGCTCCGGCCTCGCTCTCGTGAAGTGGCCGGAAGTCCGCAAAGGGCGGATTCCGACGCCTTGTGAATCAACAGGTTACGAGCGGACCAATCAAACGGTTGATTTTCAGCATCGGCAGGCGGAGGAACCCGCCCCGATTCGGAGAATGGAGAATGCGGCTTTTGCCAGGAGAAATGCAGTTGGGCGCTACACACTATTTGATCAACCGGACCGTGTCGGACATCGACTTCAGGCTTAGCCGATGAACCGGCTGACTCTTGAACGCCAGCAGGTCTGGATCTACCTCGCCGCCATTGTCTGCGGACTCGCGCTGGGCAGCGTGGCTTCCGGGGTCGCCCCACGCTTTGAGACCTTGCTATGGCCGGTGCTGGCGGCGCTGCTCTACACCACCTTCGTGCAAGTCCCACTGCTGCACGTGCGCGACGCCTTCCGCGACCGGCGCTTCGTGCTAGCCATTCTGCTCGGCAACTTCGTCCTCATCCCTCTGCTCGTCTGGCTGGCGCTTCAGTGGCTACCAGACGATCCAGCCCTGCAACTGGGCGTTTTGCTGGTCTTGCTGGTGCCGTGCACCGACTGGTTCATCACCTTCACGCAACTCGGCCGTGGCAACACCGCGCGGGCGATCGCGGTCACACCGCTCAACCTGTTGACGCAACTGCTGCTGTTGCCGATCTACCTGTGGCTTATGCTACCGGCGGCCGATTTCAGCGCGGCGCTGAAGACTGAAGAGATGTTGCCCGCTGCGCTGGCGCTGATCGGCTTCCCCCTGCTGGCCGCCGCGCTGACCGAACGCTGGGTCGAGGCCAAAGCAGAGCGCACCGTCTGGCGCGAACGTCTCGGCTGGTGGCCGGTGCCTTTGCTGGCTGTGGTGGTGTTTTTGATCGCCGGTGCACAGGTTGGCACCGTGCTCGATGCCGGGCCGGTGCTGCTGACCGTACTGCCGGTGTTCGTCGGCTTCTTGCTGGTGGCCGCGTTGCTGGCGCTTGGCCTCACCCAGTGGCTGCGATTGCCGTTGGAGGCCGGCCGCACGCTCGCCTTCAGCCTCGGCACCCGTAATTCCTTCGTGGTGTTGCCGTTCGCGCTGGCGCTACCTGTCGGCTGGGAAACGACCGTGGTGGTGATCGTGTTCCAGTCGCTGGTCGAGTTGTTCGGGATGGTGCTCTACCTGTGGTGGCTGCCACGCCATCTGTTCACATCGCCACCCATAGCCGACTGATTCAAGTCTGCTGCAACGACGCAATCAAGGGGCAGCGCACCTCGCCCTTGGCGGTACAACACTGCTCGACCAAGGCGGCCAGGGTGGCCTCGATGCGGTGCAAGTCAGCGAGCTTGGCGCGCACGTCGGTCAGCTTCCGTTCCGCCTGCTCGCGGGCATCGGTGCAGCGCGACCCATCTTCGAGCTTGAGCAAATCTCCAACCTCGTCGAGGCTGAACCCTAGCCGCTGCGCGGACTTGATGAAGCGCACCCGCATCAGATCTGCCTCGCCATAGCGGCGGATGCTGCCGTAGGGCCGGTCAGGTTCCTGCATCAGGCCCTTGCGCTGATAGAAGCGGATCGTTTCGACGTTGACCCCGGAGGTCTCGGCCAGCACGCCGATAGTCAGGGTTTCGGGGTGTTTGTTCATGGCGCTTGACTCCGTACTTAAGTACAGCAGTAAGGTTACGCTATTCCTTCCGCATTCCAAAGGAGAACCCGATGCCCAAATCACCACCAGAAACTCAAACAGGACGCGGCGCACTGTTCGCTGGCGGACTGG
>CAZFYM010000071.1:0-18450 GCA_964523755.1 uncultured Wenzhouxiangella sp.
AATCCTGTCGGGCGCGCCAGATATGAAAAGACCTCCCTCGCGGAGGTTTTTTCATATCTGACGGGCCCGCCACATGGATTTGAAGCTCAAGGTTCGAACCGAGCCGCAGGCGAGCTCGCTGAATCGCGAAGCGGTTCAGGCCGAAGGCCAAGCTCACGAAGTGAGCGCAGCAATCCTGTCGGGCGCGCCAGATACCAAGAAGCTTCCCTCGCGGAGGCTTTTTGGTATCTGACGGGCCCGCCATATGGATTTGAAGCTCCAGGTTCGAACCGAGCCGAAGGCGAGCTCGCTGGAGCTTTAGCGACAGCCCGAAGGGCAAGGCGCGTAGCGCCGCAGCAACCGAGCCAAAGGCGAGCTCGATGCGGCGCAGCCGCGCAGTCAATCCTGTCGGGCGCGCCAACGCTTGACTTTCCCCTTGTCGCTGAATAGCCTTGGGGTTCGTCGACCGATGAGGGTGGCTAGGGTTCCGCTGCAGTGCAGGTCTGGACCGAGCGCCACGTAAAGCCCGACAGGGCAGGCATCTTAAGGGACAAAAGCCCGGAGGAGACAGGTCGGTGCGCTGATGCGCGCCTGTTTGTCACCATCGGGAGTAGTTTCATGTCCTTGTTCGCCCCGCATAAAGGCGCCATTGTTCTGGCGCTGTTCGTCACGTTTCTCTGGTCCACTTCCTGGATTCTCATCAAGCTGGGGCTCGACGAGCTTCCGCCGCTCACCTTTGCCGGCCTGCGCTATTCCCTGGGATTCGTGTGTCTGATTCCCTATGCGCTTCGGTATCGACGGACGAGGTCCATCGCGCCGATGCACCTACGCGACTGGTTGACCCTTGCCGGCTTCGGGGTTTTGTTCTACGCCATCACTCAAGGCGCACAGTTTGCCGCACTGGTGCATTTGCCGGCGACTGGTCTGAGCTTGATGCTCAATCTGTCTCCATTGCTGATTGCTGTGCTTGGCTACGTGCTGCTGGGCGAAAGACTGCGCTGGCAGCACCTTGTTGGACTGGTTCTTTGCCTGACGGGCGTTTTTCTGTACTTCGGCGCTGAGGCACTGGATCAAGGGAGTCGTCTTGGCATCTTGTTGGGAGTGCTTTGTTTGCTGTCGAATTCGCTCAGTGCCATTGCGGGGCGAGCAATCAATCGTCATGGGCGCTATCCGGCTGGGCTGGTGACAGTGGTCAGCATGGGCGTCGGTTCGCTCACCTTGCTGGCCGTAGGTCTGTGGGTGGAGCCGTGGCCCGGTCTTACTACACCGCAGATGTTGCTGATCGGGTGGCTGGCCATCTTCAATACCGCCATCGCCTTCGTGCTGTGGAATACGGCATTGCGGCAACTGACGGCGACCGAGTCCGGCCTGATCAACAACGCCATGTTGCCGCAAATCACGGTTCTATCCTGGGCTTTTCTAGGTGAACAGGTGGGATTGCGCGAGATCGTTGCGATCTCGTTGGTCATGATGGCAGTGCTTTCGCTATCCGGACAATTCCCACGAAGCCGCAGTGAGAAGCCACAAAAATGGACTCCCTGAGCCACTTCGGGTTTGTCGATCGCCGTTCCCGCAGATTGAGGATTCAGGTTGGGTCAGGCACGCGGTCTATCCACTGGCGCAGGCTGGCGATCGGCAGTGACGATCAGGAAAGGGCGAGTCGTACCGTCCGGGCCAGTTCGGCGCGTGGGTAGGGCTTGCTGAGCAGCAGTACGCCTGGATCCAGCCTTCCCTGATGGATGATGGCATTCTGGGTATATCCGGACGTGTACAGCACCGCCAGGCCGGGCCGAAGTTGTCCGGCGCGGCGGGCCAGCTCTACCCCGTTGATTCCTCCGGGCATGACTACATCGGTAAACAGCAGCTCAATCGGCACATCACTCTGCAGGATATCGAGTGCCTGCACGCCATCCGCGGCACTGAATACCTGATAACCCATCATCTTCAATTGCAGGCAGGCGTATTGCCGAACCATTTCGTCATCTTCAACCACCAGAATGGATTCATGGCCGCCGACACTGGTCGTCGGTTCGGTCGCGGGTTCCGGGGCTTCGTCTGTATGATCTGCCCGCGGCAGATACATGCGTATGGTGGTTCCTTCCCCCGGCTCGGAGTAGATCTTGACGTGCCCGCGGGACTGCTTGATGAAGCCAAAGACCATGGAAAGACCCAGGCCGCTGCCCTGGCCGACATCCTTGGTCGTGAAGAATGGCTCGAACGCCCGATCGATCACTTCAGGTGCCATGCCGCTGCCGGTATCGGAAATGGCGATCATCACATAGGGTCCCGGCTCGACCTCGGCGTGGGCATCGGCATAATCCTGATCGAGCGTGACATTGCCGGTTTCGATCGTCAGTTGTCCACCCTCGGGCATGGCATCCCTGGCGTTGATGCACAAATTCAGCATGGCAGATTCAAGCTGGGTCGGATCAACCCTGGCCGTCCAGCTGTCCAATGCGGTGATCAGCTTCAGTTCGGTGGCCTCTCCCAGGGTGCGCTCGAGAAGCATCTGCATGCCGGTCAGTAAATCGTTGACATCCAGCGCCTTGGGCCTGAGCGGCTGTTGCCTCGCAAACGCCAGCAGCTGATGGGTCAGTGTGGCGCCCTTTCGCGCGGCATCGACGACGGTAGCCGCCAGATCTCCGAGCGCTGGTTGACTCTCAAGCTTTTCGGCCAGCAGTTCGCCATTGCCCAGGATGACGGTCAGCAGATTGTTGAAATCGTGGGCCACGCCACCGGTCAACTGGCCGATCGACTTGATCTTGTGCAGTTGCCGCAGTTCGGATTCCATGGCCTCTCGGGCAGTGACATCCTGGATCAGCGACAGTACCGAAATCAGCTTGCCAGCCTCATCGATCAGTACCGAGTTGTACCACTCGCAGTGGACGATGCGACCGTCACGGGTATAGTTGCGGTTGAGGCTGATGTTGCGGTTGGTGGAGCCGGTCAGCAGCGCTTCCATGACCTGGTTGACGGATTCGGCATCGTCCTCGTGAACGAAGGGCCAGTCTTCGGGACGTTTCCCGCGGACCTGGTCTTCCGACCAGCCGAAAATCGCCTCCGCCTGTCCCGACCAGAACTTGACCCGGAATTCATGATCCCACTCGATCACGCTCAACGGAGAATTGATCAGATGACGAGTCAGGGTTTCGAGCACGTGATTCGATGGGATTGCTGCCATATATGACCACCAGGTTCGGCGCGACGGAGCGTTCGAGTATAGGCGAGATTGTCCGACAGTCCGCCGGTTAACCGCATGGCGGAAATTCCAGGACAGGTAGAGCGCCGGCTACTGCTGCTGTTCCTGCACAGGCCCTTCGGTTTCGTCAAGCTGTCGAATATTGACTTTCGTGTGAAGCCGGGCGCGCGCCGTCCCGCCGTAGTTTCCATGCACCGGCAAGGTGTCCTGCGCAAAGCTGCTGGTGGCCAGCGGAATGTAATTCTGATCGGCGAACAACCCCAGGCTCGGGTCGACGCCGACCCAGCCGGCCCCTGGCAGGTAGGTCTCCACCCAGGCATGCAGTTCGTTGCCTTCATCGAGTTCGGGGTTGAATGCATAGCCGCTGACGAACCGCGCGGCAAGGCCCTGCATCCGCAGCATGTGGATCAGCATCCACGAAAGATCCCTGCAGGAACCCTCTCTTGCCTCGAACGTGGCGCGTGGCGTCCAGAGGTTTTCTTCCTCGCGGATGATATGGCTCCACTCACGGTGAATTTCGGCAGTCAGGGCATTCAGGTAGCCGATCGGGTTGTCCGGCGACAATGCAAAGATTCGATCGGCGAACTCGCGCAAATTCGGCTCGGTCTTCGCTTGCAGCGGAGCGTATAGCAGCACTTCCTGATCCGGTGAGTAGCGGAACAGGCGCTCGGATTCAGGCTGGATTTGTTCGATGAATTGATGATTGATGATGAACGAAAAGGGATTGAACGGCCGCACGTCCACGATGAACGACGAATCGATTTCCAGCTTTTGCGTCTCGCCGCTGAACCAGACCTGGTAATAGGCATTGCCCTCGATGCTGATTCGCTCCTCAAGGCCATCGGGAACCGGGTCCACGACCAGCCGATAATTCCGGACTTGCATGTAGGCACGCTGCAGCGGTTTCAGGTACAACGCATGGGAATTCAGCACCGCGGGGGCATCGTAGTCGTAGCGGGTCTTGTGCTTTACCTGAAGCCTCATGGAATGCCTGATCGCAGAATGGATGAGATCGCGAATGATCATGTTACCGCGATTCACAGACACGCTTCCGGCTGGCTCCGGGACGGTCGTACCAGAGATGACGGGCCAGACAGCGGCTAGTGGCTGGCTCTTTCAATATCGCCCGGCTATCATTCTCCCTGAAGTCAAACAAGGGAGGGAAGGGAACATGCCCGAAGACCTTCGCACTATTGCTGTTTTGGCTGGAATTGCCCTGCAACTTCTGGCCCTGATGGTTGTTATCTACCAGTTATCACGCCTGAATTTGTCCATCCGTATATCAGCCCAGGCTGCCGTCTACCAGCAGGCCACCGATGCACGGGCTTTTCTTGTTCAGTATCCGGAATTGAGAAAGTATTTCTTCGACGGCGTCACTGCCAATCATGACTCCGAGGATTATTCGCGCGCCAAGACCGTGGCCGAGATGTTTCTCAATTACATGGAGCATCTCATCTTGCAACGAAGCAGCCTGCGCTCGGCCGACTGGATTGCCTGGCAGAATTTTGCCCGGAAAACCTTGTGCAACAGTCCCATCCTGCGCGAAGTGCTTATCGAACAACAAGAAGCTTACTGCTCGGAACTGATAGAACTGTGCAATCAGTCAGCCAGCAACCCGGGCTAGTCGAGCGAAGTCTCGCTGCACTTCGCTTCAAGCGCCAGCAACCAGCGTTTGCGCTCCAGTCCGCCGGCGTAGCCGGTCAGGGTGCCGTTGCTGCCGACGACTCGGTGGCAGGGGATGACCAGGGTCCAGGGGTTGGTGCCGACGGCGCGTCCGACGGCTCGGGCGGATGCCGGCTTTTTCAGGGAGCGGGCGATCTGGCCGTAGCTGTGGCGCTCGCCGTAGGGGATGGTTTGCAGGTATCGCCAGACGCTTTGCTGGAACGGCGTGCCCTGGGTTGCCAGCGGCAGGTCGAAGATCTGGCGCTGGCCTTCCATGTAGGCCAGGACCTGGGACTCGGCGTCGGTCAGCAGACTGGTTCGGTGACGCGGCCAGTTTGATGCGTCGGCCGGGAAGTGTTGTTGACCGGCAAACCACAGGCCGGCCAGGCCGTCACTGTGCTCGGCGATCAGCATGGTGCCAAGCGGGGTTTCGATGTCGATGCAGTTCATTGAAGTGTTCTCCACAAGTGCAGCACGGCATAACCGCGCCAGGGTCGCCAGCGTTCGGCCAGGGTTTCGGCAGTACGGGGCTCTGTTCCCCCGAGTGCCTTGCGAATGCCGAGATCGCCGGCCAGGAAGGCATCCGGCCAGCCGAGCGCGCGCAGGGCGATGTAGTTGAATGTCCACTCGCCGATACCGTGAATTTGGAGCAGTATCTGACGTGCCGTGGCCGGATCAGCGCCACGGTCAAGCTCAAGCTGGCCGCCGACCAGCGCCGCGGCAATGTTTTTCAGGGCGGCGATGCTTCTTCGATTCAGGCCCTGTTCGCCGAGCGATTCGGCATCCAGGGTGAGAAATTCCGCGGCCAGCGGAAATCGATGCCGGAGTTCCGGCCAGGGCGTATCGACCGGATGACCAGCCAGCGCAGCGACGCGTCCGGCCAGCGTGGTCGCGGCGCGCACGCTGATCAATTGGCCGAGCACGGCGCGGCCGGCCAGTTCGAAGCCATCCCAGGCACCGGGGATTCTCAGGCCGGGCCGATCGATTGACAGATCGCCCAGCACCCGGTTGATTTGCTCCGGATCGGCATCGAGGTCGAACAGGGCGCGCACGCGGGAGAGGCACTCGGGAATCACAGCCGCGAGGCTGCCGGCAATGGTCAATTGCAGTGCATCGACCGATGGGGCCATCGAGACCTCGATCCAGCCCTCGTGGACCTGACCGTTTTCATCGCTCAGGGCGACCGTGCGGCGGTAACAATTCTTCTCGACCGTCTCGACACCCTCGATACATCGCCCGGCGAAATAATCCAGCAGCCCGTCCCAATCGAATGGCGGACGGTAAGCCAGTCGAAAGCGCAGCGAGCCGTCAGCCCGATCAGCGCGGCGCCGAAAGCGTGCCGGAGAAAGCCGGTACTGCGATTGAAAGTCATGATGGAAGCGACTGAGACTGCCAAAGCCGGCCATATTGGCCACTTGCTGGACCGGCAGGCGGGTGTCGGTCAGCAACGCCTTGGCTGTCAACAAGCGTCGGGTACGGACATACTGAACGGGTGTGACACCAAAATGTCGATGGAACAATCGACGCAGATGCCGGTCACTGATCCCCAGGCGCTGGCTGAGGGCACCAGGACTTGTGACCTGACCTTGATCGATCATTCGAGCCGCCTGGTGGGCCAGTATATTGGCGGCATCCGTGGTCGACCAGCCCGGTGCCTGCTCCGGACGGCAGCGCAGACAGGGCCGAAAGTGGTCTGCCTCGGCCTGCGCAGCAGAGCCGAAAAATCGGCAATTGTCGGGCTTGGGCAAGCGCACCCGGCAAATCGGCCGGCAATAGATCCCGGTACTGGTTACGCCGACAAAAAACTTGCCGTCAAAACGCGCATCCCGGCTCGCCAGTGCCTGGTAGAGCTGCTCAGGAGTAAGGTCGTCGGTCAGCATCGGTCGGATCATCAACCTTAAAGAGTGAATCTGAGCCTAGTCTAGACCCGACAGCGGCAGCACATGTCCTGTTTTCGGACCTGTGCTCCGTGACAGGTCCAGGGCCGATATGATCCGGCGCGGGCTTTCGGCGGGCGTGGACGGCTCGATGAGCTTGAACGTATCGCCAACTCCACGCGTATCAGGCTTTCAGGCCAAGGATCAGGCTTTGACGTGCGGTCGATGTGACTCTTGCCATTAGTCATGCTGAACCTGCTTGTCGGTCATTCAGGTCAAAGGCTCGGCAATCGGGAGAATCGATGCTGACCGAGTCAGTATAGCGTCTGCCGCTGAGACCAGATTTGGGATTTTGTCGGGCCCGTTGACGCCTGAACGGCTTGTGAGTTGCGAAATCTCGTGCTATAAGTCTGGGCGTAGGGGGGTGAATTTACTGTACACCCCAGTCGATGGTCTTGGCCAAGTGGTGGGTTGTGCTGTCTCATCAAGGGGCAGTGATAAGGACTGGCCATGGGATCAATCGTCCCTGCTTCGCGACCGCGTCTTCAAAACGATGTCATCTTTAATGACCGTTTCTATGTCCGAATTGCTCCACATTTGCAGGTTCTCAACCGCCTGACCTACGGTGCGACGCAGGAATTGCTGGCAGAATTTGATGCACTCGGGGGCTCACTGGTCGAGCGGCTGAATGTCTGGCTAAATCAGCAACTTTCCCCACATACCATCAACGACAGTACCTGCGAGGCCCGCCTGCTTGCTGCCGGTCACGTCAGTCTATCCAAGACTTTGGCGGATCAATGGGCTGATTATGTGCGGGCCTCCGGCGCAGACCGGAGTACGCCGTTGCGAGAAGTCGAGGCGGCGCGACTCACGCGGGCAGTTTGTAGCCGACGGCAATTGCTGGAGCGCATGGTCGAGTTCTGGCACGATCATTTCAGCGTGCAGGGCAGCCGGAATATCGTGCGCTCGGTCTTTGTCCATTACGATGAAACGGTGATCCGGCCGCACGCCTTTGGTAACTTCCGTGAGCTACTGGAGCAGAACGCCCGTTCTACGGCCATGCTCTACTACCTTGATAATCACACCAGCAGGGCCGGCGGATTCAATGAGAACTATGCCCGTGAGCTGCTCGAGCTGCACACCATGGGTGCCGAGGTTTATTACCCAACCCTGGATCCGAGCGATGTGCCGATTGGTCCCGATGGCCGCCCCGCTGGCTACAGCGACAATGATGTGTACGAGGCCGCCCGGGCGCTGACCGGTTGGACAGTTCGTAACGGTGCCAGCCATTTGAACAGCCTGCCGGAAGCCGAGCGTGATACTGGCGAATTCATCTATTGGCCAGCCTGGCATGACACGGCATTCAAGCTTTTTCTTGGGCGCAATATCCTGGCCAACGGGCCGGCCATGGGTGATGGTCGCATCGTCTTCGACGAGATCTGTCAGCACCGTGCCACGGCTCGTCGCCTGTGTAGCAAATTGATCCGGCGCTTCATTACTGACTTCCCGCCGGAAGCACTGGTCGAGTCGGCGGCTGACGTCTGGCAGGCGCATTGGCAATCGCCTGACCAGATCGCGCAAGTGCTCAGACACCTGTTTGAGCCCGAACACCTGCTCTCGGCCCAGGCCGGAAAGCTGCGGCGGCCTTATGAAATTGTGGTTGCCGCCCTGCGATTGTCTGACTCTCAACAGACCGCCGTCTATCCCTACAGTGGCACTCAATGGGGTACTTTTTTTTCGCGCCTGAACGAAACCGGTCACCGACCCTTCACCTGGGCCCCGCCCGACGGTTTCCCCGACATGGCCGAAGCCTGGGCCTCCTCGTCATCCATGGCGATGACCTGGCGCATGCTTAGCCGCTTAGTCGAGCTTGAATCATCGACTGAGCAGCCGTTTATCCCGGTTGTCGACCAAACGCGCGCGATGTTCGCACCGAACCAGCGGACAGCCCGCAAACTGCTGGACTGGTGGCTCGACCGTCTGCTCGGCTTCAGGCCTGCCCCTGCTCGGTACCAGCGGCTGCTTAGTTTTCTTGCACAGAATGCGGGCGCCGATGAACCGCTGGACCTCGAAACCAGCCTGCCCAACGGCCGGTCCCGCACGAGCAACCTGGCCGAACACTTTGTTCCGGCCCGTTTACGAGCCACCATCGGGCTGATTTTCATGCTGCCCGAATTCCAGGAGCGCTGAGCGACGTGAAACGCAGAAACTTTCTTCGGGGATGCTGTGCAGCAGCGGCTGCCAGCGCCGTGCCGATGACCGGATTTTTCAATCTGCAAGCCTTCGCTGGCAGCGGTCAGCACAGTACATTCGTCTTCCTCTTTCTGCGCGGCGGAATGGATGGCCTGCATCTGGTGGTGCCCTACGCTGGGCCTGAACGCGTGGCCTACGAAGCAAAACGAGTCAACGGCTCGGTCAACCTGGCGATCCCGGAGGATCGACTGCGACAGATATCGCCTCTGTGGGCTCTGCATCCGCGCTTCGGCGGAGAAAAAGCCGATCTCGCCACAGTGCCGGGAAAATGGCTGCATCAGTTGTATCAGCAAAACAAGCTGGCGATCGTCCAGGGTGCCGGCATCTCCACCTTGGTCAATCGCAGTCATTTCGATGCTCAGGCTTTCATGGATCTGGGTATTCCGGGCACCCTGGCGACGCCCAGCGGCTGGATTACCCGCTATCTTCAGGCCGCGAGCGGGCTGCCGCCGACCATATTGAGTTCTGCTTTTGGTCTGGCCAACAACCAACCGATGAGCCTGCGTGGAAGTCTGGACGCGATCGTTATCAATGATGGGTCGAGCTTCAGCCTTGATGGCTTCCATTCTTCCTGGCGCAATGATAATGACAGCATCAATGGGCACAGCGGTGCATCCTCGCAGCTCGATCATCTCTGGAGTGGGTCAGACCTTTTTCATCTCCCGTCCGGCCAGCTGGCCGAGGAGGCACTGGGCTTCTTTCGCAGTGTGGATTTCTCCGGATATGTCCCCGAGGGTGGGGCCGAATATCCCAATAGCACGCTCGGCACGCAACTTCGCAACCTTGCGCAACTGATCAAGCTGGAGATCGGTATGGTTGCGACCACCCTGGATACCGGTGGCTGGGATAACCACGTCGCTATCGGGATGCCGCAACCCGGCAATCCCGCTCACTCAGACCCTTATGGTGATCGCATCGAAAATCTGTCTCGCGCCCTGCACGCGTTCTACCGCGATCTTGCTGGAGCCAGCCAGGGCAATTTTATGCAGCGGGTCAATGTTGTGGTCATGAGCGAGTTCGGCCGGCGCGTGAGGCCAAATCAGTCCAGCGGCACCGACCACGGCTACGGCAACGTCATGCTGGTCCTAGGAGATCGCGTCAACGGTGGATTGCATGGCATCTTTCCCGGACTCGATGACGATAGCCTGGTCCAGGGTCAGGACATTGATGTCAGCACAGACTACCGGCAAATCCTGAGTGAACTGCTGGTCCGCCGCCATCAATTTCCGTCATCGTCTCTCGATAGCGTATTTCCGGGGCTGGGTGGTTTTCAGCCAGTCGGCGTTTTCCAGACCTGATCAGGATTGCACGCCGGATACTGTAAGGGTTAAATATCGATGCCCTGAAACAATGCCCGTAAGTCGACTGAATCACTTTTCCCGATTTGATCGTAGTGTTCGTCCAGCCAGGCCTCGGCCGTGGCTGATCCGATATCTCGTAAATGGGTCAGGAACTTCCACTCGGCGTTGACTTTGGACGACGCGCCAAGCGGGATCAATGCTTTCTGATTGTGGATCAGGTGTACGCGAACTCGCTTGTATTCGCTGGCGTCCAGACGTCCTGCTTCGATCAGCCGGGTGACAAAATCCACAGCACGCAACTCCTTGAGCAAGCTTGAGTTGAATGTGATCTCATTGATCCGGTTCTGAATCTCATTGGAAGTTCGGGGCACGCCCTTGCGTTCGACGGGATTGATTTGAACGATGATGACATCAGCACAATCACTGCCGGAATAAAACGGAAACAGCGATGGATTGCCCATGTAGCCGCCGTCCCAATACGGGATCCCATCAATCATGACGGCCTGAAACATGTGTGGCAGACAGGCCGAGGCCATCACCATGTCGGCGGTCAGCTCATGGCCCTGAAACACCTTGACCCGACCGGTTTCAACATTGGTTGCGGAAATGAACAGCTTGAGCGCCTGGCAGGAGCGCACGCAATCAAAGTCTATGGTTTCCTTGATCAGATCGCGCAGCGGATTGGTATTGAGCGGGTTGAGCTGATAGGGCGAAACCGACCGGGTCAGCGCATCGAGCGTATGGTAGCCGGGCGAATGGTCGAGCGACCAGTTGCCCAGGAGACGATCCACCAAGGAGCGCCGCACCGGAGAAAAGCGCGCCGATTCACTCACCGCCTTCCAGAACGAGTCGAGTTTCTCGCGTGCACCCTCCCTGCCGCCACGAACCAGACCATCGGCCATCGCCACTGCGTTCATCGCACCGGCTGAAGTGCCGGAGATTGCCGCGATCGCCAGCCGATCATCGGCCAGCAGTCGATCCAGTACGCCCCAGGTGAAGGCACCGTGCGAACCACCGCCCTGTAGCGCCAGATTGATCGGCTTGGCCTTGCGTGCCATTATTGCGCCACCCAGCCACCATCGACGGGTAATGCCGCGCCGGTAATCGAGACGGCACCATCGCCGCACAAAAACGCCGCCAGGGCACCGATCTCGGAGGTTTCGGCAAAGCGTTTGGTCGGCTGGGCCTTGAGCATGACATCACGCTTGACTTCTTCCTCGGTGATCCCGCGCGCCTTGGCGGTATCGGGAATCTGCTTTTCGACCAGCGGCGTCCAGACATAACCCGGGCAGATCGCATTGACCGTTATGCCTTGTTCGGCCACCTCCAGCGCTACGGTCTTGGTCAGCCCCAGCAGGCCATGCTTGGCCGCGACATAAGCCGACTTGAAGGGCGAGGCGACCAGCCCGTGTGCTGAGGCGATATTGATGATCCGGCCCCAGCCACGCTCGCGCATGCCTGGCAAGGCCTGCTTGATGGTATAAAACGATGCCGAAAGATTGAGGTTGATGATCGCCTGCCATTTTTCGTCGGGGAATTCATCCACCGGTGCGACGAACTGAATGCCGGCGTTGTTGACCAGTACGTCAACCCTGCCGAAACGCGCGATGGCACCGTCGATCAATGATCGCGCGCCGTCGGCTTGCATCAGATTGGCCCGGTCATAAACCACCTCGACGCCATGTTCAGCGGACAATTCGGCGCGCAGCGGTTCGACCTCGCTGTCCGGTTCGATGCCATTCGTCACAATGATCATGCCCTCGGCAGCCAGCGCCCGGGCAATGCCCAGGCCGATGCCACTGGACGAACCGGTGATGACGGCGACTTTGGATGTGTTCATGGGTTGAGTTTTCCTTGGTTTTTAATCAGGTTTAATTCATTTACGAATGGTTCAGGCCAGATAGTCGTGCAGTGTCCGGCCGTAAGGCAGCGTCAGATCAGCCTTGAAATGCCGCCCTTCGACGACTTCAAGCACCGGTAAATCCGCCACCGGTGCGTTGATGTGAGCCACCAGATGCAGCCGGGCCGGACCGGCATAATGGCAATGCATGCGAATATCAGTCAGGTTGTAGGCGACCTGCTCGGGGGTCACGACTTCATTCTCGCTTGTACTCACCTGGGAAAATTTTTGCAGCGCACAACGCCACAGACAGTTAGACCGGTAAAACGAGATTAGCTTTCGCGCAGGCAGACAATTGGACTGTCATGACGCTCATCACGGTACTCGGGCCAAGATACACGGGCCGGTTCATTTCCGATCCATACCCTGGTGATTCAGCTGTCCAAGGCCGATATCACTCGCTGTGCAATCGCGCTGGACGTGGACTATGACATGACGGATTCCTGCTATCCAGCCGATGAGCAGGTTAAACGCCAGATGAGTCGCTGGTCGCCGCCTGTGGCGCTGTCAGACGTTCACCAGGATCAGATATTCGATCAGTTGAAAGGCCAGAGGCGACGGAACCAGCCGGGTTGTTCCTGGTCGCGCTGGTCGCGCAATTCGGCGAAATTGTATTTCAGTACCTGCCCGGTATCATCAGCCAGCTGCGTCAGCTCAAGTTTCTCGTAGGTGCGTTCCAGCAGCTCGAGCGCATTGATGTTGGCGGGGGCGCCGGGGTAGTTCTCAATCACGAATCGAGCCCGCTGGGCTGCGGCAATGTAGGCTTTGCGCCGAAAGTAGTATTCGCCAACGGTGATTTCATACTCTGCCAGCACATTGCGCAAAAAGACCATTCGCTGACGCGCATCAGCCACATAACGGCTTTGCGGGAATCGCTGAATCAGCTCCTGGAAATCAAGAAAGGCGCGGCGGGCGCTTTCCTGATCACGGTCAACAATCTGGCCCGGAAAGATTCGACGCAGCATGCCCATGGCTTCGTCGTAATGGACCAGGCCTTTGAGATACCAGGCATAGTCGACATTGGGGTGGGTCGGATAGGTTCGGATAAACCGGTTGAGCGTCGTCAACGCTGCCTCGGGGCGACGTCCCTGCTGCATGGCATAGGCCATGTCGAGCTGGGCCTGTTCGGCGTGGCGGCCAAACGGGTAGAGGGTGGAAAGTCGCTGGTAGCGCTCAATGGCGAGCTGATAACTGCGGCTGTTGAGCGCGGCCTGGGCTTCGGCGTAAAGGTCTTCGGCGCTACGAGTCTCGTCGCGCTCTTCGCGGCTGCAGCCCGAAAGCGCCAGGATAAGCACCCCGATCAGCAGCAGCAAACGGCCGCCAGGGCGGTGGATTATCGGTGGATTCTGCATAATAGAGCACATGCTCCGAATTCTATCAGCAAGCAGGTCACGCATCATGCCAGATTGGCCGCTAAATGTCTGTTAAGGCCAAGCCGCGCGAGACGGTCAGAGAGGGCCTCGAAATTGCTGCGGCTGACCGTGGGCGGCGACTCGACCAGGTACTGGCTGAGCGCTGGACGGATTATTCGCGCAATCGGATCAGCGCCTGGATCCGTGAGGGCAAGGTTCGGGTGAACGGCTTGACGGTCAAGCCCCGCCACGCCGTGAGCATTGGTGAACGGGTGGTTCTGGAGGCTGAACTGGCGATGCATCCCGACAACCCGGAGCCGCAGGCCATTGCCCTGGACATTCTGGTCGATGACCCGGAGATCGTTATTCTGAACAAGCCGGCCGGGCTGGTTGTCCACCCCGGCTCGGGCAACCCGGACGGCACACTGGTCAATGCGCTACTGCATTTCGATCCCGCCCTGGCAACGCTTCCAAGGGCCGGCCTGATTCACCGTCTTGACAAGGACACCAGCGGTTGCCTGGTAATTGCACGCAGTTTCAAGAGTCATCGATTTCTGGTCAGCGCGATGAAGCAGCGTCTGATCAAGCGCCATTACCAGGCTCTGGTCTGGGGGGAGCTGATCGCAGGCGGTTCGGTGGACCAGCCCATCGGACGCCATCCCGTCGACCGTCGCCGGCAAATCGTGCGGCCAGACGGACGGCGTGCGGTGACTCACTACCGGGTTGCTCGTCGCCTGACCGGCGCGACCTTGCTGGATGTCGAACTGGAAACTGGCCGTACGCATCAAATCCGGGTTCATATGGCCCATATTCGCCATCCCATTGTGGGTGACCCGGTTTATGGGCAACGCGGTACACCGGCTGGTTTGAACGAGCAACAGCGCTCGGCCTGGGCGGGATTTGGCCGACAGGCGCTGCACGCGGCGCACATCGTGCTCCCGCATCCAGTCACCGGACAGTCGATCAGCGCCCGGGCAGCGCTACCTGATGACTTTAGCCGACTGCTTGATGTGCTGGCCGGATCGGACGCCTGATGCTCAGGCATCCGCAGTGGTCCTTGCCGTCAGCGGTTGGCGCCGCTTACACCACACGCGAGGGTGGGGTCAGCCAAGGCACCTGGACCAGCCTGAATCTTGGCCGCCATTGTGGCGATGACAGCGAGGCTGTGGCGGAAAACCTGCGCCGACTATCCGATCTTCTGCCAGCCTCGCCGCGCTGGTTGCACCAGGTCCATGGCACCCGATTGATTCATCTGGATGACTGGCACCCGGATATCGCGGCCGACGCGGCCTGGACCGACCGACCCGGCCAGGTCTGTGCCATTCTGACCGCCGATTGTCTGCCAATACTGATTGCCCACGATGACGGGCTGCTGGTGGCCTCGGTTCACGCCGGCTGGCGCGGGCTGGCTGCGGGCATTATCAAGCAGACTATCGAGCAGTTGCCGGTCGATCCGAGACATTTGAGCGCCTGGATCGGACCGGGCATCAGTCAGGCAGCTTATGAAGTCAGCGATGCGGTCAAGGCCAGCCTGATCGAGCTTGACTCGGCACTAAAGTTCGCTTTCCAGGCTTCGCGGCCGGGTCACTGGCTGGCCGATTTGAAAGCCATTGCGCGCCATCAAATGGCGCTTGCCGGCCTGAGCCGTGTTGTCGATGCTAAGCTTTGCACTGCGGCCGAGCCGGATCGTTTTTTTTCGTATCGCCGCGATTGTGGTCGTACCGGTCGTCAGGCCAGTTTGATCTGGCTGGGCGCGGATTTGAGTCCTTGAGTAAGCGGATGGATTGATGAAAAATGTTGTGGCGCAATGCTCGGGCCGACGCGTGACGGGTCACTCCGGCTCGGGTGCACGCGCGATACGCTTGCCTGAGTTGCTGCTGCTGATTGGACTGGGCGCGCTGGTGCTGGCGATGCCGCTGCCGCTGGTGGCCGAATGGGCCGGATCGGATACCTGCCACGGATGCCACCGCGACCGCTACGCGTCCTGGCATCGCACCTATCACCGCACCATGACCCAGGAGGCCAGCGCTGAAACCATCCAGGGCCGCTTCGATGGTCAGCCGGTGCGAGCCTGGGGCATGGAGGTCCGGCCCGTGCGGCGGGGTAACAGCTTCTGGTTCGATTACTACCAGCCGGGGCAGGACCAGCCAGTCGCGCACTATCGTATCGAGCGCACCGTCGGGTCCAATCGCTACCAGCAATACCTGACCCGCGAAGAAGGTGATGACGGCACGTTTTACCGCTTGCATATGCTGTGGCACAACGAGGATCAGCGTTGGGTGCATATGAATGCCGCCTTCCTGGGTCCGGACGAGCAGCATTTTGACGCCCATGTTTCGATCTGGAACCACAATTGCATTTTTTGTCATAACACCGGGCCGAAGCCCGGTGTGGTCAATTACGAGGAAATGCTGGCCCGTGCCGCCGCCGGCCAGGGGGTGGACTCGGCCACCGAAGCACGATACCAGTCGCAAGTCTCGGAACTGGGGGTTGCCTGCGAGGCCTGCCATGGTCCGGGAGCCGAGCATGTCGAGAAACAATCCAGCTGGCTGACCCGCTTGCGTTATGCAATTACCGGCGCGGTTGATCACAGCATGGTCCAGCCCGAAAGGCTGGGCCAGGATGCGGCCAACCAGGTTTGCGGTCAGTGCCATGGGCAGCGCATGCCGGTCAGCAGTGACATGCTCAGACGATTCATCAGCATTGGTCCCGCTTATCGTGCCGGTGATGATTTGTTTGAATCGGTCAACCTGGTCTGGCCGGAAACGCCGGACCCGACCACCGGGCATCCGGGTGATTTGTTTCAATTGAGATTCTGGCCGGATCGCACGCCGCGACTGACCGCTTACGAGTACCAGGGTCTGATGCTTTCCAAATGCCATGAGGAATCCGAGCTGACCTGCATGACCTGCCACACCATGCATGACGGTGATCGCCACGGCATGATCCGCGAGGAAGCGCGCGGTAATCAACCCTGCCTGAGCTGTCACCAGGGCCTGGCTGCCGAAATCGAGGCCCATACGCACCATGCTGCCGATAGTGAGGGTTCGAACTGTTATGCCTGTCATATGCCCGAGATTGTCTATGGTGTGATGGAAATTCACCGTAGTCACCGCATCGAAATCCCGGATCCGGCCGCCAATGCCGCCGCCGGTCGGCCCAATGCCTGCAATCTGTGCCATCTGGATCAGTCGGTGGCCTGGGCCGAGCAGGAAACTGCCCGGCTATGGCAGCGCGAGGCGCAAACCGTGATCCGCGCCGATGGCGCGTCGGCTGATCTGGCTGACGGCGTGGCCCGTTTGTATGCGGGCGATCCGGTTGAACGATCGGTTACCGCCGTGGCGATTGGACGGGCAATCGAGCGCGGCCAACTCAATCAGGTCGAATCCTGGCAACCCCATCTGATTAAGGCCATGTCGGACAACTATCCGGCAGTGCGTCGTTTTGCCCGCCGAGCGCTGGAACAAACCGCATCGCACCGGCCCGACAGCCAGGATGCCATCGCCCGATTCACCAGCCGATTCGACTTTATCGCTGCCCCGGTCGAACGCGAGGCCGCCCTGGCCGACCTGATGACCCGTTTCTCTCGCCTCGAACGCGGCGCTATGCCACCCGAGCTGCTGCTGACGCCCGACGGACTGCCGTCTGACGAGGTCGCTCGTCTGCAGCAAATCGGACGGGATCGCTCCGAAGCCATCAACATCGGAGAGTAAGAGGGACAGCGGGTGGTACCGAAGAACGGGTGCCGCAGACAAGTATCGGCCTGGTTGATTGTTGCAACTCGAGGTGGCGTTTTGGTTCCGCTCGAATGGTGTGCGCGGGCTGCTGGTTCGAGGCACTTGCCAACATGGTGCAAGCACATGGAACGGATGACTCTCGGGTTGATTCCGAATCGCCTGCGGCGCCCGTTCTCCGACACCACCGGATGCTCGAAGCGATCGGCAGGCACGAGAACCTGGATCAGCTCGATTGAAGTCCTCTGTAGAATGGCTGAGAAACGTGCGTAATCAGGTATGGTTTTTGGGAAAAGGCAGGCAGCCACGGCAAGAAAATCATTCTTCTTGTTTTTTTATTCATTAATATCTCTGCGTCCTTTGCGCTCTTTGCGCCTCTGCGTGATGCTTTTGATTCTTGTGTCAATGACCTTTGAGGAAACCTTGAACCCTCGACACTCTGGTTTCAGATAGAATGTCTTCCCGGACCTGTAACCTTGGACATCCGGGCATGACTTCTCTGATTTTCGTCACTGGCGGCGTGGTTTCGTCGCTGGGCAAGGGCATTGCTGCTGCCTCGCTGGGCACGATTCTCGAAGCCCGCGGATTGCGCGTGACCATGCTCAAACTCGACCCCTACATCAATGTCGATCCCGGCACCATGAGCCCGTTTCAGCATGGCGAGGTGTTTGTCACCGAGGATGGCGCGGAAACAGACCTCGATCTGGGTCACTACGAGCGGTTTGTTCGTACCCGGATGACTCAGCGCAATAATTTCACCACCGGGCGGATTTACGCCAACGTGATTGCCAAGGAGCGTCGCGGCGACTATCTGGGCTCGACCGTGCAGGTGATCCCCCATATTACCGACGAGATCAAGGAATCGGTCAGCCGCGCGGTCGAAGGTTACGACGTCGCCCTGATCGAAATTGGTGGAACGGTCGGTGACATCGAGTCGCTGCCATTCCTGGAGGCGATTCGCCAGCTCGGTTTTGAATATGGCCGCCAGGCGCTCTACATCCATCTGACGCTGGTGCCGTATCTGCGCGCGGCCAATGAAATCAAGACCAAGCCGACCCAGCACTCGGTCAAGGAGCTGCGCTCGATCGGAATCCAGCCCGACGTGCTGCTGTGCCGCTGCGAACGGATGCTGTCGGATGAGGAACGCAAGAAGATTGCCCTGTTTACCAATGTGGCTACTGAAGCGGTCATTT
>CAZFYM010000072.1:0-17205 GCA_964523755.1 uncultured Wenzhouxiangella sp.
TTCCACGTAGCGGCCGCGACGGTAGCGCTGAAAGTCGATCTCGCGTTGGCCGAAGGGATGGTCCTTGCGACGTTCGATAATCGGCGGGTAGGCGGCAAGGTAGCCGTCGCCGACCGCTTTGAGATAGGCAAAGCTCTGATCAAAACCCCAGTCATTGAGATCGTCGAAGAACAATCCGCCAATGCCTCGGGCTTCGTTGCGGTGAGCGAGATGGAAATACTCGTCGCACCAGCGCTTGTGTTCGGCATAAACCGACTCGCCGAAGGGTTGACACAGATCGTGGGCGGTCTGGTGCCAGTCCCGACAGTCTTCGTCGAACGGGTAAACCGGGCTCAGATCGAATCCGCCCCCGAACCACCAGACCGGGGCTTCACCTTTTTTTTCAGCGAGAAAGAAGCGAACATTGGCGTGGCTGGTGGGGCAATATGGATTGATTGGGTGCATAACGACCGAAACGCCCAGCGCCTGGAAGCTGCGGCCGGCCAGCTCAGGGCGGCGGGCGCTGGCCGCAGGGGGCAGGGCATGGCCGTGAACGTGGGAGAAATTAACCCCGCCTTTTTCAAACACGGCACCGTTTTCCATTACCCGGGTCCGTCCACCGCCGCCGTCAGTTCGGTCCCAGTCATCTTGTTGAAACGACACCTTGCCATCGCAGCGTTCGAATGCCTGGCAGAGTCGGTCCTGAAGATCGGTCAGATAGCGGCGTACCGCATCAATGTCCGGCTGCGGTGCCGACGGCTTGGTACCTGCTGACATCGCGCCTTACCCGGTCTTTTTTTTGGCGGCCTTCTTTTTCGAAGACGCTTTCTTCTTCGTCTTCTTGGATGCTTTCTTCCTGGACGACTTTTTCTTGCCGGCTTTTTTGCCTGCGCCTTTATTCTTGCCGAACTTGCCGCGACGGCCTTTGGGCGGGGCTTCGTCCAGCATCTTCTTGCATTGTTCCAGCTCCAGGGACTCGGGTTCCACGTCCTTGGGTACGCTGGCGTTGCGCTTTCCGTCCGTCACAAATGGGCCGTAGCGGCCCTTGAGAATTCCGATGCCCTCTTCGGGAAAGGTCTTGATCACGCGTTCCTTGAGCATCTGCTTATGGGCGGCGATCAGCTCCAGAGCCTGTTCCAGATTGATATCGTGCGGGTCGATCTCCTTGAGCGAGACGAAGTTGCGTGCTCCATAGCGAATATAGGGCCCGAACCGGCCGATATTGGCCTGCACCGGTTCACCTTCGGGTGTTTCACCCAGATCGCGCGGCAGCTTGAACAGCTCCAGCGCCTCTTCCAGCGTGATGGTTTCCATTTTCTGACCCGTTCGCAAGCCGGCGAACTCGGGCTTTTCTTCGTCTTCGGCCTGACCGATTTGGGCGAACGGTCCGTAGCGTCCCAGGCGCACGATAACCGGTTTGCCCGATTTGGGGTCAATGCCCAGCTCGCGGGCCTGCTGGGCCTCCTGGCGGCTGACGCTTTCTTCCTTTTCATTGACCCGGTCGATAAACGGCTGCCAGAACTCTCTGAGCAGTGGTATCCATTCCTGTTCACCGCGCGAAATGGCATCCAGCTCATCTTCCAGTCGGGCGGTAAAATCGTAGTCGACGTAGCGCTCGAAGTGGTTTGAGAGAAAATTGGACACCACACGTCCGGTCGAGGTCGGTGTGAATCGACGGTTGTCCAGATCGACGTACTCGCGATCTTTCAGGGTCTGAATAATGGATGCGTAAGTGGATGGACGGCCTATGCCGTGATCTTCCAGCGCCTTGACCAGACTGGCTTCCGAGTAGCGCGGTGGTGGCTCAGTGAAATGTTGTTCGCCGCGAATCTGGTCCAGACTGATCACATCGCCTTGGTTGAGCTCGGGCAGGCGCTTGTCTTTCTCGGCCTGGGCGTCCTGGTAGACCTTGAGAAACCCGGCTTCGATCAAGGTTGATCCCGAAGCGCGGAAAGTGGCCGTCCCGACATCGAACTCGGCACTGACCGTGTCGTAGACTGCTGGAATCATCTGGCTGGCCACGGCCCGATTCCAGATTAGCTGGTAGAGCCGGTACTGGTCTTCGGACATGTGGCGCTTGAGCTTGATCGGAGTCAGTGCTGCCGATGTCGGACGAATGGCCTCGTGGGCTTCCTGGGCATTCTTTGACTTCGATTGGTAGAAGTTGGGTTTGTCCGGAACCAGTGCCGGGCCATATTCACTGGCAATGACCTTGCGAATTTCGCTCAGTGCATCCTGCGACAGGGCCACCGAGTCGGTTCGCATATAAGTGATCAGGCCCTGGTTGCCACCGCCGATATCGATACCTTCATACAACTGCTGGGCGATGCGCATGGTGCGCTGGGTGGTGTAGCGCAGGCGCCGGGCCGCTTCCTGTTGCAGTGTCGAGGTAATGAAAGGCGGCTGGGCACGGCGGCGACGCTGGCGCTTGTTAATCCGGGCGACGGTGAACTGCCCGTTGGCATCGCGTTCGATCTGCTCGCGAACCTCCGTGGCACGCTGTTCGCTGTTGATATCAAATTGATCGAGCTTACTGCCGTCGAGCTTGACCAGGTTGGCCGAAAAGCGCTCATCGTCACTTTGACCAAGATCCGCTTCGATGGTCCAGTACTCACGCGGCTCGAACTTCTCGATTTCTTCCTCGCGCTCGACGATCATCCTCAGCGCGGGCGATTGAACCCGGCCGGCGGACAATCCCCGCCGCACTTTTTTCCACAGCAGCGGTGACAGATTGAAACCTACCAGATAGTCCAGGGCACGCCGGGCCTGCTGGGCATCAACTAGTGAAACGGCCAACTCTCTGGGCTGGGCCATGGCTTTGTCGATGGCACCCTTGGTGATTTCGGAGAAGACAACGCGCTTGACCGGCGTTTTGCCGTTGACACCCCGCTCCTTCAGAATTTCGGCGATGTGCCAGGAAATGGCCTCACCTTCCCGGTCAAGGTCAGTGGCCAGAAAGATCGCATCGGCCTTGCGGGCGGCGGCGACAATCTTGTCGACGTGTTTCTTGTTGCGCTCGATAATGCCGTAGCGCATGGCAAAATCCTGTTCCGTATCCACCGCCCCTTCCTTGGGCACCAGATCGCGGACATGACCGTAGGACGCCAGAACTTCAAAGTCCTTGCCCAGGTATTTGTTGATGGTGGTCGCCTTGGCTGGCGACTCGACAATCAGTAAGTTCTTGGCCATTAGTCCTTGTGGGTCGCTTGGTTTAATCGGCCCGATCAGCCTGGTCCCCAGACCGACTGCCTGGCTTGGGGTTAGTGGCGGATTTCACCCTCGTCATCAAACATCATATCTTCCATCCAGGCGTAGTTCGCCTCCTGTCCGGGCTGGTTGAACAGCACCATTAACACGACCCATTTGACATCTTCCAGGTCAATGTCTTCGGTATCCAGAGCCGAGAGACGATCCAGAACCTGCTCCCGCCTGGCCGGGTCCAGAACACCCGCATTTTCAAGATACAGAATAAATCCGCGTGCGTCGACATCCAGCCGCCGGGACTCTTCGTCGCTGAAGATTCGTATCGGATTTTCACCATGATGGCCCAGGTCCGGCAGCCCGCGCTGCTCGGCCAGGCCATCCAGCCAGGCAAAGGCTCGATCAATTTCGGCGCTGGAAAAGCCCGCTTCTTCGAGACTATCGCTCAAGGACTCGCGGTCCGGCGTGCTTTCCGGTTCCTCGTAAATATAGTTCTCGAAAAGATACATCAACAAATCAAGCACGTTTTCCTTCATTCACTCCTGTCCTTGTCGGGGGCCCTGGTTCCGGTGCGGCTATAGCGGCCACCGGGGTGGGCGGCGACTCGACCGTCCAGCTCCATAATCAGCAGCATGGAGGATACCGCGGCGGTCGTCAACTCCGAGCGCCGAATGATGTCGTCGACGGGGGTGGGGTCAAAACCGATCGCTTTGAGCAATTGGTCATAATCCGGGTCAGTCTCCAGATGGGGCGTGTCCAGGCCTAAGTCAAGCGGTTTGGCTGATTCTCGGCTCAGCAGCTCTCGAATGCGCTCGGCCAGTTCACTGGCCAGCGGTGCCAGTTCCTCGATCACTTCTTCGGCCGATTCCACCAGTTTGGCACCGTCGCGAATCAGCCGATGACAGCCCCGAGCCAGCGGATTGTGGACCGACCCGGGAATGGCAAACACCTCACGGCCCTGTTCGGTGGCCAGGCGTGCAGTAATCAGTGAGCCGCTGCGCAACCCGGCCTCGATAACCAGCGTACCCAGGCTCATGCCGCTGATAAGGCGATTGCGGGCCGGGAAATTGCCGGGTCGGACCGGCGTTCCGGGTATGAAGGGAGTGATCAGTGCTCCCTGACGAATGATCCGGCGTGCCAGCGCCTTGTTGCGGGCCGGATAGACCTGCTCGGGGCCGGTGCCGGTGACCGCAATGGTCATGCCGCCGGCATCCAGACAACCTTCGTGCGCCAGGGCATCAACGCCTGCCGCCAGGCCGCTGGTGACGACAAACCCGGCTCGCGCAAAGGTGGCGGCGAAATCCCGGGCGTGGTCCAGCCCGGCTGGTGTGGCATTGCGACTGCCGACAATCGCGATCTGCGGGCGCACCAGAACCTCGGTGCTGCCAACGGCAAACAGCGCCGCCGGCGGGTCGTCTATACGCTTGAGCAAAGGTGGGTACAAGTCGTGATCCAGCGTGACCAGATGATGCTCGCTGGATTCCAGCCAGTCCAGACAGCGCTTGAGGCGCTGCGGGTCCGGATTGTTCAGGGCTGCAATCTGGCCAGACTGCAGACCGCAATCATTGAGCTCTTGACGGCTGGCGTGCGGCCAGTTGACCGGGCTGCCGAGGACCTCGCGCATCCGGCTCAGACATCGGGGTCCGATGCCGTGCGCCAGTAACAGGGCCAGCCAGGCATTAGGTTTGTCCGGCTCACTCATTCCGCCGCAGGATACTCCTGCTCAGAGACTGCGGTCGGGGTGGTCCAGGCGATCATCGACGCGGATGACGTTGGTTCCATCCAGCACAATCGCGTAGCTGATCCGGTCAAAGGGTCGGAACACCATCAGCCGCCCGGCATATTCGTCGGGCAGGGTCACGAAGCGACGCTCGGATTCCTTGAGGGCTGCCCGACTCATCATCGGGTAGCGTTGCTCGTCGCGAATGGTCTTGCCCGGACGAAAGGCAGAGAACGTGTGTCCGGCCTGGATGCCGTCTTGAGTGCCCAGTGAAATGGCCACGATCTGGTAATGGCCGACGCCGTAATAGGCTTCGCTGATGGTCAGGACACGGGCATGATCGGGTACATCCTCCATGGCCCGGGGGTAGAAATTGGCGTCAAAGACGTGATAGTCAATCGGCAGCACGTAGTCACCTTCACCAACTTCGCGCCGTCCTTCAATGATTTCCAGGATCGTCGGATCGCCGACCTGGACGATTCGGGCGCGGGCCGATTCCCACAGCTCGTAACCGATGATCGGGTAGTTGAAGCGTTCCATCTGGCCGAACGTGGAGCGCCACAGCGGGCTTAAAGGGCGTTCGTAGCTTGCGACCTGGGCCGGACCATGGCGCATGCGGTTACGGCGCAATCGAACGTTATCGGCTTCGGCACTGCGGTCCTCGAATTGGTAGGTCAGGCGGGCCAGAATGACCTCCTCGCCAACTTGCCCGTCCTCCAGGCCACGCACATAGGTGCGATCACCAGCACCCGCGAATATTCGCTGCTCGTTGTTGGCGATCACATAGGGCAAGCCATCAAGTTCCTCCTGGGTAACAATCCGCGGATTGCGCAGGAAGGGCTCAATCGCATCATAGGGAATGGTCGAGATCGGACCGGAGATGTCTTCGCGCCTGATCTCCGGACCCAATCGCCGGATGGAATCATCTCTGGCCATGGTCAGCCGGGGTTCGCCGCCGACAAACTCCAGCGATATCCGGTCACCAGGAAAAATCAGGTGCGGATTCTCGATCTGGGGGTTGGCCTGCCAGATGGCGGGCCACTGCCAGGGGCGGGTCAGAAAACGACTGGCGATATCCCACAACGTGTCCCCCTCCTGAACCACGTATTCGCGCGGGTGATCTTCGCGCAGCTCAACATCCTGAGCCTGTACACTAGCCATAAGGCCCAGAATTGCAATAATGATCAGTAAGCGTTTCACGGAGTGTCTCCCTCCAACAGTGCCGACGGGCTTGATTTTCCTGAGGTTATCATAAACATTATCATTGTAAAACGCACGTTTAAGCGATTTTTTTCATCTTATGTCACGACTGAGCATACTTGAATTTCCCGATCCTCGCCTGCGCCGGGTGGCCAAACCGGTCGAGGAGGTGTCTGATTGCGAGCGCCAACTGGCCGCTGACATGCTTGAAACCATGTACGAGGCCAGGGGAATTGGGCTGGCTGCAACCCAGGTAAACCAGCGGGTTCGCCTGGTTGTCATGGATCTGAGCGAGGATCGGAACGAGCCAAGGGTGTTCATCAATCCCGAGATTGTGGATCGGTCCGGCAGCCAGACCTGCGAAGAAGGTTGTTTGTCCGTGCCGGGCTTTTACGCCGAGGTCAAGCGAGCTGAAACGGTCAAGGTCAGGGCGCTGGGTATGGATGGACAGTCTTTCGAACTGGACGCTGAAGGACTGCTGGCAGTGTGTATCCAGCATGAAATTGACCATTTGGATGGCAAGGTGTTTGTCGATTATCTCTCGCCGCTCAAGCGCCGGATGGTTGAAAAGCGCCTGCTCAAACAGCAGCGGCAGGAAAAAGCTCACGCGTGAGCGTCCTGAAGACGATTTTTGCCGGCACGCCGGAATTTGCAGTGCCGGCGCTCAAGGCACTGATCAACGCCGGGCATGCCCCCCTGGCGGTGCTGACCCAGCCGGATCGCGCCGCCGGTCGTGGCCGCAAACTGCGCATCGGTCCGGTCAAACAGTGCGCCCTGGAAGCTGGAATCGATGTGCTCCAGCCGGTCAGCCTGAAAACGGCCGAGGTGCAGCAGCAAATCGCACGGCTCAGACCGGATCTGCTGGTCACTGCGGCCTATGGCCTGATTCTGCCGGCGGCGGTGTTGAATCTGCCAACCCACGGCTGCTGGAACCTGCATGCCTCTTTGCTGCCACGCTGGCGTGGCGCCAGTCCGATCAATCAGGCGGTGCTGGCCGGTGATGCGCAAACCGGCATCTCCTTGATGCAGATGGATGTCGGACTGGACACCGGCCCGGTCTTGTTGCAGAAAGCCACCGGGATTGAGGATTTCGAAACGGCCGGTGATCTGCACGATCGACTGTCTGTCATGGCGGCCGAATTGCTGATCGATGGGCTGGATCGGCTGGTCAATGGGCGTTTGCCCGATCCTGTCCCTCAGGATGACAACCAGGCCACCCATGCCCCTCTGATTCAGAGAGAAGATGCGCGCCTGGACTGGCGGCAACCGGCCGAGCTGCTGGCCCGTCAGGTGCGCGCCTACTATCCCTGGCCGATGGCCTTTGGCGAGATTGAAGGTCTGAGTTGTCGTATTTTCCGGGCCCGGTCAATCGATAATTCCCAACTCGAGAAATCCGCGCATGGTGAAGAGCCCGGCCGGTTGATAAAGGGCCACGGCGATGGTCAGCGCATTATCGTGGCTTGCGGTGAGGGTGCTTTGGCGATCGAGTTACTGCAGGCCCCGGGTCGTTGTCAGATCAGTGCGCGCGACTGGCTCAATGCCCATCCGGACTGGATGTGACGCCGACTGCGGGCACGGCGCGACTGGCCGCGGCGCGGGCGCTGCAGCGGGTGCTCGACGAGGGTCGATCGCTGGATGTGGTGCTTTCTCCATTATTGAGTCAGTTGGCTGAAGGTCCTGATCGAGCGCTGGCCAGACGTCTTTGCCACCGGGTCTTGCGCGACTGGCCGGCGGTCAATGGGCTGATTGCCCAACTGCTTTCGCGGTCTCCGGCCCGGCGTGATCGACTGATCTGGTTTGTGCTTGCCATCGGACTGGCAGAACTGCGTGAGGGACGCGAACCCGCCCGTGCCATCGTGCATTCGGCAGTCGATGTGGCGAGCGAGGCCGGTCTGGGTCGGCTGGGCGGGCTGGTCAACGCCGTGCTGCGCAAGTTCCTGCGTCAGCGCGAGGCACTCCAGGGGCAACTCGGTGATTCGCCGTCAGTGACGTATGGCTATCCGGGCTGGCTCATCAATCAGATTCGCCAGGACTGGCCCGATGCCTGGCAGTCCGTTCTGGAGGCGGGCAATCAACCGCCACCGCTATGGTTGCGCGTTAATCGACGTCACTGGTCGCGCGACCAGGCGCGGGCCAGCCTGGCAGCAGCGGGTTTTGACGCCCGGTTTGCCGGACCCGGACTGCCGGATGCCTTGTGCCTGGATCAGCGGGGACGGATCAGTGATCTGCCGGGGTTTACCGAGGGTGGTTTGTCGGTGCAGGATGGGGCCGCGCAACTGGCGGTGGACTATCTGGACCTGGCTGACGGCCAGCGCGTGCTGGACGCCTGTGCTGCCCCCGGCGGAAAATCGGCCCATATTCTGGAGCGGGCCGACGTGGAACTGACTGCCGTGGATGTGGACGCTCAGAGGCTGCAGCGAGTCTCCGATACCCTGGACCGGCTAAGGCTCAAGGCGGCACTGGTTCGGGGTGATGCGGAATCTCCCCACGACTGGTGGGATGGCCGCCATTATGATCGGATTCTGATTGATGCGCCGTGCTCGGCCACCGGCGTTATCCGGCGACACCCGGATATCCGCTGGCTGAGGAAGCCCGATGATATGGAGGCCTTGGTGGAAACCCAGGCCGGTATTCTTGATGCCTTGTGGCCGTTGCTGGCCCCTGGCGGTATCCTAGTCTATGCCACTTGCTCGATTCTGGCCCGAGAGAACGAGTGCCAGGCACGAGCGTTTCTGGAGACACATGAACAGCTTGCCATCATTGATCGTATCGACCTGCCTGGATGCGCCCGGTCACCGGGCCGTCAGATCGTTCCGGGCCAGGATGATCTGGATGGTTTCTACTATTTGGCTGTGCGTCGGCTGCCAGGCTGATCCGGCCGAGCGACCCGCTTTCGACCTGATCGATCCGGTGCCGATCTGGACCCAGGGAGAACTGCTGTTTGAGACGGGATTGCGATGGGAGCCAGGGCAGGCGATGATCGAAGCGCTGGAACACGGGGTCATGATCCCGCTGGAGCTGTCTGTGCGCATCAGTCGCCATCATGGATTGATTGCCAGCGAAGATCGTACTCACCATCATCGTTTTGAGGTGCGATATCTGCCGCTGTTGCAGGATTACGAATTGATTGACGTGCGTGCCGACAGCCGGACCCTGTATCCCCGCCTGGGTATTCTTGTCGAATCCCTGGCCGAGCGTCGTCAATTCACCACTGGCCTGACTCGATCAGAGGTCGATGAACGGCGCTGGCAAGTTCAGCTAAGAGCGCATCTGGATAGAACCCGGCTGCCATCGCCGATGCGATTGCCGGTCTGGTTTGACGATCGCTGGCGTGCACAGAGCCCCTGGTATAGCTGGATCATGCCGCTCGAGGGCGGGCGTGATCAATAAGTCCGGCCTCAGACGCCTGCTGCGGGCTTTGCCGTTGCTGGCAGTGCTGGCCGTCTTGCTCGGGGCGCTGTATCTGGTATCCAGCGTAGAACAGGAGTCGACGCAACTCGGGCGCATGGCGCTTTGGGTATTTGTCATTACCGGAATCGCGTTGCTGGTTCTGATCGTTGTCATCCTGGGTCGCCTGGTTCGGCTGATTCAGCGACTCAGACAGAATCTGCCGGGGGCGCGGCTGACGGCTCGTCTGGTCGCGGTATTTATCGCTCTGGCTCTGCCACCGGTCGTCATTCTCTACCTGTTTGCCATTCAGTTTCTGAATGAGACCATTGATGGCTGGCTGGATGTCGGGGCGGAAGCGGCCCTGGCCGATTCAATCGAGCTGGGACAGTTGTTTATCGATCTGAGAATCCGTGAGGTCAGTGGCCAGATGGCGCAGCTGGCCACCCGCATCGAGTTGGACGACGACGAGGCCTTGTTTCAGCAGCTATTGCAGCAGGTCAGTGTGGCCGGTCCGGTCGAGCTGAGTGTGCTCAATGCATCCGGTCAGGATCGGGTTTCGGTGAACATCAATCCGGGCCAGCTGCTGGCCGACCTGCCGAGCAGCTTTGCGCTGGCCCAGGCCCTGGAGGATCAGCAGTACGCGGCAGTCGAGCGCAATGGTGACCTGTTTAAGATTCGCGTTCTGGTCCGGCTGCCGTCGCCTGGCTTTGGTGCCCCCAGTCAGTTGCTTCAGGGTATTTACCCCTTGCCAGCCCAGTTCAGTGAGCTGGCTGACGGTATCGAAGAGGCCTACTACCGTTACCTGAATGTCTCTTTTTTGCGCGATCGATTGCAGCAATCGCTGGTTCTGATTCTGACCCTGGTGTTACTGCTGACTGCCTTGCTGGCGATGCTGGTGGCGTTCAACGCCGCGCGCAGGCTTTCTCAGCCGATTCGCGACCTGGCCGTCGCCACCGAGGAAGTGGCGGCCGGACGCTTTCCCGAGCAATTGTCCGTGGCCAGCCGCGATGAGCTGGGCTTTCTGGTTCAGTCGTTCAACGTCATGACGCGCGAGCTGGCCGCCAGTCGTCAGGCGCTGGAAGCTCAGCGTCGCTACCTGGAAATCGTTCTCGGACGCTTGTCAGCCGGCGTGGTGGCGATTGATGCCAATGGCTGTCTGAGTGCATTCAATGAATCGGCCGGACGAATTCTCAGGCTTGAAGGCAATCAGGGGAATTCCTTGACCGAGCTGATCGACAAGCGTCCTGACCTGGCACCACTACTGGAGATTCTGGCGGCCCGTGGCGAAGGCCCATCGGGAGACTGGCGCCAGGAAATTCAGCTCGGTCTGTCCGACAAGCCGCTGGTGCTGGTGTGCCGTGGGTCAGATCTGCCTTCCGAAACGGGCGGTCAAGTGGTGGTTTTTGATGATGTGACCGTGTTGGATCAAGCGCAACGCGAAGCGGCCTGGGCGGAAGTCGCCCGGCGCCTGGCCCATGAAGTCAAAAACCCGTTGACGCCCATCCAGCTGGCCGCCGAGCGCTTGAAATACAAACTGGATCCCGTGCTCAACGAGGAACAGCGCATATTTCTGGATCGTGCCACCACAACCATTCGTGGCCAGGTCGATACACTCAAGCGCCTGGTCGACGCCTTCGGTGACTATGCCCGGCCCGTGCGACTCAGGTTTGAGCCGGTCTCCATCGAAGAATTGATACGGGAGGTTGCCGATCTCTATGCCAGCGGGGATTTGCCGGTGGTATTCGACCTTCAGATTGCCGCTGACACGCCACAGGTTTTGGCCGACCAGGCCAGTTTGCGACAGGTCCTGCTGAATCTGGTGCGCAATGCCCAGGAAGCGCACCCGAGTGGCCGACCGCATTTGACCATCAGCCTGTCCGCTGAGGCTAGCGACAATTTGCCTGGCCTGAGACTGGAACTGATTGATGACGGGCCGGGGTTTGACAAGGACGTGCTGGATCGGATTTTCGAGCCCTATGTCACCACCAAACAACGCGGAACCGGCCTGGGTCTGGCCATTGTGCGGCGGATCATTGATGAGCATGGTGGACAGATTGAGGTTGCCAACGGTCAAGCGGGTGCGGTGGTGCGAATCTGGCTGCCTGCGGTCGCACTGCCATCCCAATCGTCAAGCCAGTCGTCAAGCCAATCGTCAGCTCAATCGCCGACCGGATCAAAGTTACAATAACGCAATGGCCAGCGCCCGTATTCTTGTTGTTGACGACGAACCGGATATTCGCGAACTGGTTGGCGAGATTCTTGCTGACGAGGGTTACGAGATATTCAAGGCTGGTGATGCCGCCCAGGCACGTGAACAGCGCAGCCAGAAGGCACCTGACCTGATTCTGCTGGATGTCTGGATGCCGGACACCGACGGCATCAGTTTGCTGCGTGAGTGGCGCGATGCCGACACGCTCGATTGCCCGGTGGTGATGATATCGGGCCACGGTTCGGTTGAAACGGCGGTTGAAGCGACCCGGTTGGGTGCCTTCGATTTTATTGAAAAACCGGTTTCCATGGCCAAGCTGATGGTCACCGTCAGCAATGCGCTGGAGGCCGGGCGGCTCAAGCGCGAAAACGCCAGCCTGCGTCTGCGGGCACCGGCGGTCATGGAACCGTTGGGGCGGTCAGCGGCCGTGCAGCAGCTCAAGCGCCGACTGGAGCGTATTGCCGCCCACGATACCCCGGTATTGATCAACGGTGAGACCGGGGTGGGCAAGGTTGTGGCGGCCCGCTGGATTCATGCTCATTCGCGCCGCAGCAATGAACCGTTCGTGACCGTTGGCTCGCGGACCCATGGTGAAGACTGGAGCCGACAGTTGCTGGGCACCGAACAGCAGCCCGGACTTTTATCCCAGGCCCACGGCGGGGTGCTGTATGTCGAGGATGTGGACCAGCTGGATGCCAAAGCGCAGGGCGTGCTGGCCAGCTTGATCGACAGTGGCCGGCTGGCGGGCGACCCGACCAATGGCCAGGCACTGGATATCCGCCTGATTGCCGGTACGACCGGCGGACTGGAGGCTAAAGTCCAGACCGGCAAGTTTGATCAACAACTCTACTATCGGCTCAACGTTGTGCCGCTGGATATTCCGCCATTGCGCGAGCGTCAGGATGATGTGCCGGACCTGGTGCGATTCTATGCCGAATATTTCCCCAACCGTGACGGCGTTCCCTATCGGCATTTCTCCGTCGCCGCCCAGAATCGCTTGCGCCAGTATCACTGGCCGGGCAATCTTCTGGAACTGAAAAATCTGGTGCAGCGTTTACTAATTCTTGGTGGTGATAGCGACGTGTCGGTCGCCGAAGTCGATGAGGCCTTGTCCCATTCGCGACCTGAGGTCTGGCAAGGCAACGCGGTTCCGGACCTGTTTGACAAGCCACTCAGAGAGGCGCGCGAAGAATTCGAACGACAATACCTGACCTTCAAACTGAAATCGGTTGACGGCAGTGTCGGCAAGCTGGCCGAAGTCGTCGAAATGGAACGCACGCATCTTTATCGCAAGTTGCGTCAGCTTGGGATTGATCCCAAGCAGGTTGATTAGAACAAGGGCCTTTCGCTCATGCAGATCATAATTCTCGGGGCCGGACAGGTTGGAACTGGAATGGCCTACAGTCTGTCGCGGGAAGAAAACGATATTACCGTGGTCGACATGGACGCCGAGCGTTTGCGCGAGTTGCAGGAAAAACTCGATATCCGCACCGTGCTTGGACATGCCGCTCATCCCCAGACGCTGATTCGCTCGGGCATCCAGGATGCCGATTTGCTGATCGCGCTGACCAACTCGGACGAAACCAATATGGTGGCCTGTCAGGTCGCCTATTCGCTGTTCAATACCCCGACCAAGGTGGCCCGGGTACGGGCGGCGGACTATCTGGCCCATCCGGAATTGTTCAATCGCGAGCACACACCGATCGATGTATTGATCAGTCCTGAAAAGCTGGTCACTGATCATCTTCAGCGTCTGATCGAGTATCCGGGTGCTCTGCAAGTGCTGGATTTTGCCGACGGTCGGGCCCAACTGGTCGCCACCCGTGCGTTTCATGACGGGCCGCTGGTGGGTCGTGAATTGAAGTCACTGCGCGAAAAGCTGCCTGATGGTGTGGATACCCGGGTGGCCGCGATTTTTCGTAACGATGAGGCGATTATCCCGCAGGGCGATACCATCATCGAGGTCGACGATATCGTGTTTTTCCTGGCTGCCACGCGTGATATTCCGGTGGTCATGCGCGAGTTGCGGCGGATGAGTGGCCCGGCCAATCGCATCCTGCTGTCCGGCGGCGGCAATATCGGTGCCAACCTGGCCCGGCGGCTGGAACGCAATCACCATGTCAAGATCATTGAACGCGACCCGGTGCGAGCCGAACGCATCGCCGAAGATCTCGATACGGCCATAGTGCTGGTGGGCGACTGCGCCGACGAAGATCTGCTGCACGAGGAAGGCATCAATGAAATCGATGTCTACTGTGCCCTGACCAACGATGACGAAGCCAATATCCTGTCTTCCATGCTGGCCAAGCGCATGGGGGCCGACAAGGTGATCACCCTGATCAACCGGCCAGCTTATGTCGACCTGGTCGAGTCCGATCGCATTGATGTGGCCGTCAGCCCGCAACAGGTCACCATCGGTGCGTTGCTGACCCATATCCGGAAAGGTCATATGGTTCGGGTGCATTCGCTGCGTCGCGGAGCGGCCGAGGCAATCGAAGCGGTGGCCCACGGTACCCCGGGACAGTCGCGGGTGGTTGGCAAGCGCATTGATGAGATCGATCTGCCGCCAAGCACCAGTATCGGTGGCATAGTGCGCGGCGAAGAAGTCATCATCGCCCACGACAACGTGGTGATTCAGAACGACGATCACGTGATCCTGTTTGTTGCCGATCAGAAACAAATCAGCCGGGTTGAACGCCTGTTTTCGGTCGACGCGGTTTTTCTCTGATGCGCCATTTCGCCTATGCGCCGGTTCAGCGTATTGTCGGCGTGTTGCTGATCTTTCTGAGTCTGGGTTTTATTCCACCGCTGTTGTTTGCGCTGTTCAACAGTGATGGTGCTGCGATGGCGTTCGTTACCAGCCTGGTCGGGGTCGCACTGGCCGGTGTCATGATTTACTGGCCGGTGCGAAATGCCAGCCGCGACCTTCGCATCAGTGATGGATTCCTGGTGGTCGTTGCCTGCTGGGGAGCGGTCTGTCTGGCCGGTGCCATTCCGTTCGTACTGGCAATGGATGCCAGCCTGGCTGACGCGGTATTCGAATCAACTTCGGGTATTACTACCACTGGTGCCACGGTATTCGCCGGGCTGGATGCGATGCCGATTTCCATCCTCTGGTATCGCCAGCAACTGCAGTGGATGGGTGGTCTGGGTATTATCGTTCTGGCGGTTGCCATCCTGCCGATGCTTCGGGTGGGCGGCATGCAGATATACAAGGCCGAGGCCACCGGGCCGGTGAAAGAAAGTCGGTTGACGCCGCGTATTGCCGAAACAGCCAAGGCGCTGTGGCTGATCTACATTGCCCTGACCCTGGTTTGTGCCGCTGCCTACTGGGCTGCAGGGATGAGCCTGTTCGACGCCGTCACGCACAGCTTTTCGACCATATCGACCGCCGGATTTTCAACCCATGATGCTTCTATCGGGTACTTCGATAGCGCACTGATTGACTGGCTGGTAGTGTTTTTCTTGTTTATTGCCAGCCTGAATTTCGCCCTGCATTATCTGGCCTTGCGCCGGGCCAGCGCCCAGGTGTATCTGCGCGATCCTGAATTGAAACTGTTTGCCATTCTGTTGTTGTTGATCTCGGTGGTGATTACGCTTCTGCTCTGGCACCAGGATATCTATGACACGTTCTGGGACGCCCTGCGCTACGCGGTTTTTCAAGCCGTTTCCTATACCACGACAACGGGTTTTGCGACTGCCGACGTTTACTTGTGGCCAGGTACATTGCCGCTGCTGCTGATCCTGATCAGTGGCCTGGGAGGCTGCGCCGGGGCGACGACCGGTGGATTCAAGATCATCCGCGTTTATCTGCTGACCAAGCAGGGCTTGCGCGAACTTCAGCGCCTGGTTCATCCGCGTGCGGTCGTTCCGCTCAAGTTCGGCGGTCGCAGCCTCAACCAGGAAGTGGCCAACGCGGTTTGGGGATTCGTGTCGCTCTATATCCTGTGTGTGGTGGTGCTGACCCTGATCGTGTCCGGTATCGAAAACGACCTGGTCACCGCCGTGTCCGTCGTCTTCTCGGCCATGAACAATCTTGGTCCGGCATTGGGCGAGGCCGGTGCCAATTGGGGACCACTGCATGATGCCTCCAAGTGGTTGATGAGTTTTGCCATGCTGCTGGGACGGCTGGAGATATTCACGATTCTGGTCCTGCTGACGCCGGCCTACTGGAAGCATTAATCAAGGAAGGTCCATGGACCCGAATGTCATCGAGCAATTGATCGAGCAGGGACGAGATGGCTACGAGGCTCGTTTGGCTGCGGGGCAGGCGCGCTTGAAAAGCGGCGATCTTGAGTCGGCAATCGAGCATCTGCGTCGGGCCACGGCCTTTCAACCCGATAAAACCATGGCCTGGCAGTTACTCGGTCAGGCGCTTAACGAGAATCAGGATCCGGCCGCTGCCGGCCTGGCCTGGGAGCATGGTATCGAGGTGGCCCGGGCCAATGGCGATCAGCAGGCCGAGAAGGTCATGATTGTCTGGTTGCGTCGGCTGGATCGACAGTGATTGACGCCAGTCAGGTTTTCGCCGAAGGTCGATTGCTCGGCTTGCCGACCGAGACGGTTTATGGGCTGGCTGCACCGATCGATCGGCCTGATCTGATCACCCGCATTTTCGATCTCAAGGGACGTCCATTGTCCAACCCGCTGATTGTGCATGTCGGAACGCTTGCACAAGCCAGGCAATGTGTCCGTCATTGGCCGGATATGGCGAGCTTGCTGGCCGCGCATTTCTGGCCCGGACCGTTGACCATGGTTCTTCCCAGGTCTGAACGAATCAGCGATCTGATCAGCGCCGGACAAGACACGGTAGGTCTGCGCATGCCTGATCATCCGCTGGCGCTGGCGGTGCTGCGCGCCAGTCCGGTACCACTGGTCGCGCCCAGCGCCAATCTGTCGACCCGGGTGTCACCAACCCGGGCTGAGGATGTCAGCGCAGCCTTCAGCGTTGAGGATGTGACCGTACTCGATGGAGGCCGATGCCGGGTAGGTATCGAATCGACCATCGTGGCGGTGGATGATGAGCAACGAAAGCTGATCGTGCTGCGCCCCGGCCAGATCACTTCGGATGCGTTAAAAGCCATCCTGCCCGATGACTGGCAGTTAATCGAGGTTAGCGGTGAAACTGAACCGTCAGACCAGCGTCCCGTCGCGCCTGGTCAGATGCGCAAGCACTATCGACCGCAAAAGCTGTTGACGGTGCGAGTGATTGATGAGGATGCACGGGTTCTGGCGCGCCAGGAACTGGCCAATCAGACCAGGGTGGCGCTGATCGAACTGGCCAATGACCCTGATCGGGCCGCGCACGAACTTTACCAATCCTTGCGCAATGCCGACAGCGCTTCGGTGGACAGCCTGGTCCTGTTGCTGCCAGCCAAACACCTGTCCGATCCGGCCTGGTCTGGCATTATCGACCGACTGACCCGCGCCGCCAGTTACTGGAAAAACACCTGACCCCAAGCCTTCCCGTCGCCTTCGCTCCTTCGCCCTTCGCCCTTCGCCCCCT
>CAZFYM010000073.1:0-16987 GCA_964523755.1 uncultured Wenzhouxiangella sp.
TGACGCTTTGGAGACGCTCTGAACGTGTGTGTATTTATGCCCAGGGGTACTTAGTCTTTGCGAGCTTCGCGTCTTTGCGGTTAGTGAATTTCAAACTCTGTGCATCGCCGAGGTTTCGGCGGCGTAGAGGGCTTGGTTGGCCAGTTTTACGGCATCGTCGAGAGGAATGAACGGGATGGTCACGCTGCCCTGCGGCAAGACCAGATGCAGGTTGGCCAGACCGTGCCGACGCTGATAAGGGCTCTGGCGAACCTGAATCTGCTGGACCCGATCCAGGTCGAAGCCATCGAGGTGTTGACCGATAAAGCCGTGACGAACCCAGATCAGCCGGCCGCGCGCTGACCAGCCCCAGTGTCGCCAACGCAAATGCACCCCGCCGAGTGTGACAATCATGACCCCGCCGATAATCAGCAGCAGCCAGTCCTGGCGGCCAAAAGCGACCAGACTGATCAGCATAGCAGCTCCCAGAACCAGCAGATTGCGCAGCCAGAAAATCTGGCGAAAACGCGAACTGATCGGTTCAAGCCACGCCGGAATCAGCCAGCCGGGAACCATGCTGGCAACCAGTGACTCATCCTGCTCACGCATGCCCGGCACCACGAAGCCGCTGCGCTTGCCCGGCATTTCCTGCTCGATACTGGTCGTCTGACGAACCACCATGGACCAGCAGCCAAGCACCCGCCCGAATGCCGACTGCTTGAGCGTCAGGCCGGTAATCTTTTCGCGCTTGACGGTCTGCTCGCGTTCGTCCAGCAGCCCACCCACACTGACCAGGCGATCGCCGCGATCAAACAGACGGAAGCGGTAGAAGCGCACGACGGCAAGAAGGCCGGACAAGAGCATCAAAAAAGCCAGGCCAAAAATTACCGCGCCGGCAAACATCAACAACAGTGAGTCGATATGGGAGGCGATCCAGTTGATAACGACCGAGTCGGAAAACCAGTCGTCGAACCGGTCAGTCAGGCTACCGAAAATCCAGGCCGCAATACCAGCCAGCAACCAGACCTGGTTGCTGGTCAATCCATGGACAAACAGGCGCTGCACACTTGCTGAAAACAGCAGCTCCTGCTGATCTGAAAAACCATCTTCAGTCCCGGGTTCAGGATCGACTTGATCGATCTCGAGATCCGTGCCAGCTTCCTTCTGCACACCCGCAATCCGGTCGCGCAGCTGCTCGGCCAGTGCGCGTGGTATGCCGGGCAGATCGACCTCCCGGGTCTGCCCGCCGGGGGTTTCCAGGCCGAATCGCACCAGCCCGAACGGTTTGAAGTAAAACGGCTGAGCGATCTGGATATTCTGGATCCGCGCAAAGCGAACCCGCAGCTCCTTTTTCTCCAGCAGGCCGCGCCGGACTCGGATCGCATCAGCCTCGACGCGGAACCGGAAGCGACGATGATAGATCACCGCGCCCAGGACGCTGAACAACAACACACCGACGGCAACCAACAGCAATTCCCGCGGCCCCATCCAATCGAATACCGCGACCCCGACGCCGGCACCCGCGAACAGAAACAGATTCTCGCGAACAAATTTCAGGATTGCCGACACCACCAGAAATATCAGCGCCATGGGTGCCAGGCGTTGCCATTGCTCGATTTCAGTCATCGCTGTCAATCATCGCTGTCAATCATCGCTATCAATCATCGCCATAGGCCGATTCCAGCTCGATGTCAGCGTCGTCGCGAATCTGTTCCAGCAGGAATTGTCGAACGCGCACGGCTGCCGCCTGATCCAGCCCTTCGACGGTCAGGTCGGAGCTGGCGCCTCCAGCGGTAAAGCACTTGACCCGCATTAGCCCGAACCAGCGCTCGATTGGCCCACTCAAAGTTTCAACATGCTGAATTCGGGCAAACGGGAGCACGACTATTCGACGCCAGATGACCCCGGACTGGTAGATCAGGTCATGTTCCCGGAGCGCCCAGCCTCGGCGCTGGGCATCAAGACGGGTCAGAATCACCATCCAGAACATCATCAGCAGCACAAATAACATCGGCCAATAACCTGGTGCCAGGGTGACAAACGGCAGGTACGACCCAACGCTGACCGCAACCAGCGCGATCAGCCAGAAAACCAGTGTGGTGCTGATCTTGTAGCGTCGATAAGCGCTGACCACGGGCTGCAGTTCCGCCTCACGATAGTCGGGCAATGAGTCGGCATTGACCGGTGCATTGCTGAACAATGGTTGAATGGATGTCATGAACCACGCGATTGGTATTCGGCAAGCGATGGATGATAAACCCTGAGCCGGTTCAGATGTCAGTGCCCAAAGTCATTGCCTGCGAATGATCCGCCGGCAACGCCAAAGCAGGTAGTTGACGGCGATCCAGAATCGTTTGAAGGCGGGATTGCGCGTTTGTTTACGGTGATAGCGAAAGTAAATCTGCTGGGCAATCACGGCCAGCCGAAACAGTCCATACACCTCATAAAATGCCCAGTTGTCGGGATTGAAGCCGGTCTTGTCGCAGTAGTATTCGACCACTTCAGCCCGGCTCATCATCCCGGGAATATGGGTGGGTTGGCGACGAAAGCCGCGCAAGTAAGGATCATCATCGGCCTGCACCCAGTAAGCCATGGAGTTACCCAGGTCCATCAAGGGATCACCCAATGTGGCCAGTTCCCAGTCCAGTACCCCGATGATCTGCATCGGATCGTCGGCATCAAGCACCAGGTTGTCAAATCGATAGTCCCCATGAATCACGCGAATGGCTATCTCATCAGGGACATGATCGGCCAGCCAGTCCATGACGCGCTGGCCGGTCATCACGTTCCAGGTTTTGGCCTTGCGCAGACGTTCCGACCAACCCTCAATCTGGCGCTGGTTGTAGCCTTCTCCTTTGCCAAGACCACTCAATCCAGCGCTCGCTACGTCCACAGTATGCAACCTGATCAAACCATCAATAGCACGCCGACACAGGACGCTGGCCTGCTCCCGGCTCAGGTTCAGATCGGGCGGCAAATTGGCTCGAAGAATGATGCCCTCCAGGCGCTCCATGATATAAAAATCACTGCCGATGACCGACTCGTCGGTACACAGGGCCAGCATATCCGGGACCAGTGGATAGACCGGCTTGAGGGCCTTTTGAATATCATGCTCACGCACCATGTTGTGGGCCGACCTGGCCTTGGTGCCGGGTGGCGGACGCCTGAGAATCAGATCACGATTGGCATAACGCAAGCGATAGGTCAGATTGGAAGCCCCCTTTGAGAACTGCTCGACCTGCGGCCCGCCCTCCAGTCCGTCGATCCGACTCTTGAGCCAGGTATCGACGGCGTCAATATCAAAGCGGTCTTCATCCCGCAGCTTGCGCGGCTGGTCAATCAGAGTCTGGCCGGTCATGTCAGGCTTTAAACTGTTACAACGAGTTCGCAAGCATAGCAAGTTCGGCAATCTGTCGCGCCAGTCCTCACCCGCCTTGCTTCAATCTTTCCGCTGCCTCACAATCATTGCGAACCGGAAAATTTTGGATTAGCGTGCCCCGTCGTCTCGACAACAAGCAGTATCAACAGGCCAAATCGATTGCCATGGCAGCGCTAGAGCTGCCGGGCGAACAGCGCGCTGACTGGATTCTGCAGCAGTGCGACAACAATCGGGCCCTAATTGATGAGGTGAACTGGCTGATCCAGGCCGCCGAAGATGCTTCCGAGGACCATGTCCCCGAGCAATTCCAGGCTGCCACACGGAAAGTGGTGCGGGAAGTGTCGCTCAAAGTGCCGCTGCCGCGCGACTACCGACTGATACGCCGCTTGAATGAAGGCGGCAGCGGAGTGGTTTATCTGGCGGAGCGAATTGACGGCGACCTGCGCCAGCCCGTTGCTCTGAAGCTGCTGCAATTGACCGAAACACCCGATGAGGCGCTGACACGACGCTTCGCCACCGAACGGCAGATTCTCTCGCGCCTGAGCCATCCCAATATTGCTCACCTGATTGACGGCGGCCTGACCGCTGAGGGACGGCCCTTTCTGGCCACCGAATTTGTTGATGGCCAGCGTATCGACCAGTGGTGCGACTGCCACCAGGCCACCCTCAAGCAGCGCATCGAACTGTTTTTGAAAGTCATTTCTGCCGTTGACTATGCCCATCGCCACATGGTCATCCATCGCGATCTCAAGCCGCCCAATATCCTGGTCTCGGCAGAAGGCGAACCCAAACTGCTGGATTTCGGCATCGCCCACCTGCTGGATGCCAGCGGTCGCGGTGAACGCACCGCGGAGACCATCGACCAGGCCCTGACCCTCCATTACGCCAGTCCGGAACAAATCGAAGGGAATGGACTGAATGCGGCAACCGACGTGTACTCGCTGGGTGTGGTGCTCTATGAACTGATCAGCGGACACCGCCCTTTTGATCATATTCAATCCAGCCATTTGCTTCCCCAGGCCATTCTGGCCGGGGTGATTTCGCCCCCCTCGCGACGAGCCAGGATGGCGATCGCATCCACCGTCAGGACTGATCTCGATGCCATCGTCATGAAAGCCCTGCGAACAGACCCGGCGGAGCGCTATCTGTCGGTTCGTGAACTCGGCGAAGATCTGGAACGCCTGCTGGAACATCGCCCGGTGCTGGCTCGCCGCGGTCGGCTGTTTTATCGGGCTCAACGTTACGCCTGGCGCCATCGCTTCGGCCTGGCCGCCGCTGTGGCCGTGATTGCGCTGATCATTACCTTCATGATGGATCGTGAGGCTCAGTTACAACGCATTGCCTGGGAGCGGGATCGGGCGGAAGCGGTTACTGAATTCATGACCGAGCTATTCGCTGGCGCCGACTCTCTGCCCTCGCGCGGTAATGAAGTCACGGTGCGGGAAATTCTTGATCTGGGTGCCGGCCAACTGGACAGTGACCAGGCACTCAATCCGGCCTTTATGGGTTCCATCCACCTGGCTCTGGGCAGCGCCTATAACGCGCTGGGACTGGGTGAACAAGCCCTGCCCCTGCTCACCCAGGCGCGGCGAGCCCTGTCGTCGGCCGCCAGCGTTCAGGAGCAGGCCATGATTCAGGCCGAGATCGCCTCCGCGCTGGATTCAGGTGGCAGAGCCGTCGAAGCGATTGCAGCCGACGAGGTCGCTATCGAACTGTTTCGATCCACTCCGGAGAATTTCCGCCAGGAGATCCTCAAGCTGCAAATTCGCAAATTGCGCAACCACGCCAATGTGCTGGATCGTCCGCTAAGCGATACCATCGACGACCTGAAGCAGATCATAGACGAGATCGACCAGGCCAATCAGGCCATGCCCGAACTGCATTTCGAGGCGCTCTCGGCGCTGGTCGGTGCCTACGTGATTCAAGGCGCACAAGATGTCGCGCTGGAGGTTGCAACCAGTGCACGCGACCTGGCTGACGGTTTGTGGGAGGCCGATGATCCACGTCGATTAAGAGGACAATTTGTCTACGCAACGGCATTGATGCTGAGCAATCCTGACGCGGCCATTCCAATCTACCAGTCACTGATCGAAGATCATGAACGCTTGATTGGGCCTGGTCAAAGACTGGCCAATACCATCGGTAACCTGGGTGTGGCACTGTCGCGTGTCGGCCGCAACCGTGACAGCATTGAAGCCTTTGAGCGTTCTGCCGCCATGATCGTGCAAGTGGCTGATCGGGATCACTACCTGTACCGTCTGTCGGTGTCCAACCTGGCCGCCCTGCATTTAAGACAGGGCGACCCGCTGAAAGCCGAGCAGATGATCGGCGAGATCATTGATGACCTGGCAAAGCGTGCCCAGGCTCAAGGTGGGGTTGAAGCTGTCTACCACGCCTCAGCACTCGATATTCTGGGCAGCGCCCTGAGCCTTCAGGGCCGACTGAATGAGGCAGCTGATATTTACCGCCAGGCCATTGCCATCCTGGACAATGATGAGCTGGGCTCACAGCCGGCTTTGAGAACCACCATTGCCACCCGTCTGGCCGAAGTCGAGCGCCAGCAACAACTCGATGGATGGTGAAAAACAAAAGTACAACCTGATACGGAGAGAGAGTATGTCTGATTCCAACGAAGTGGTTACCGATCCGCGCCTTGAGAAGCGTACCCGACGTCGCTTTAGCGTAAACGAAAAGAAGCGGTTTTTGGCCGAAGCCGATGCCTTGCCTCATGGCGAGAAAGGCAGCTGGCTGCGTCGCAAAGACCTGTACGCCGGTCAACTGTCAACTTGGCGCAAGGAGCTGGCCGAGCACGGAGAGGCTGGCCTGGCGGCCCGCAAGCCTGGTCGCAAGGCGGCCGATCCCCCGGACAAGGAGATCGAACGCCTGACGAAGGCCAATGCCCGTCTGGAGCACCGGGCTTACGTGGCCGAGCAGCTGGTCGATCTCCAAAAAAAGTCTTGCGCCTGTTCGACAACGACAGCAGCGAGCCGAAATCGTGAGCGGGCTGCAATCACTGCCGGCCAAGGTGTCCAAGGCCCAGGCCTGTCGGGCCCTGAATGTGCCTCGTCACTGGTGCTATTCGGACGAACGGCGACGTTACCAGCCGAGCCAGTCGGCGTGCCATGGCCGAGGATTGAGCCCGGCTGAGGATCAGGCGTTGCTGGATCAGCTTCATTCCGAGCGCTTTCAGGATGCGGCACCGCGCCAGATCTACGCTACCCTGCTTAGCGAAGGAAGTCTGATCGCATCGATCTCGACCATGTACCGGCGCCTCAGGCAACGCAAGGAGACGCCGGAGCGGCGCAATCAGCGCCCGGTGCAGCACCATGTCAAACCCCAACTGGAGGCCACCGCACCCGACCAGGTCTGGACATGGGACATCACCAAACTGCCGACGATCACTCGTGGGCATTACCTGAACCTGTATTTGATCCTGGACCTGTTCAGTCGCTATGTGGTCGGATGGATGGTCTCCCACAAGGAAAACGCAGGCCTGGCCCGGCACCTGTTCAAAGAAGTGCTGTCGCAGCGTCAGATCGATCCGGCTGGACTGATCGTCCATCAGGATCGGGGCTCGCCGATGATCGCGCACAGCTTTGGCGAGTTTCTGTCCAGTCTGGGAGTGCAGCCTGTTCGCTCACAGATACACTCCCTCAAATACCATGAATATGCGTCCATCAAATTCCGCGCACACACTCAATGAGCTAAGATTACAGTTCGAGGCCATGCGCGGCTTTTCGGATGAAGAAAAGCACATCGCCAAGACCCTGCTCGAGAGCCTGATTCTCAAGCACGACGCCAGCCGCTTCCAAAGCCAGTCCGGCCGCTAAAGGAGAGCCACCATGGCAACAACCGCCAAAGAAGCCGCCCGCCACATCATCGAGCAACTGCCGGAACAGGCCAGTTGGGACGACATCATGTACGAGCTCTACGTCAAGCAGAAGATCGAGGCCGGCATGGCAGCGGCCCGCAGCGGCCGGGTCGTCTCCCAGGAGGAAGCCAAGCGCCGACTGCTCGATGAGAGTTGAGTGGACCGAGCTAACCCTGGCCGACCTCACTCACATCCGCGACTACATCACCCAGGACTCGCCGATCTATGCCGAGCAGTTTGTCCGGCGGGTTTTCGATGCCACTGACAAGCTGGTGGATTTTCCGCGCATCGGCCGCGAAGTCCCGGAAGCCAGCGATGTGCCCGAAGAGGTCCGCGAACTGATCCACCAGGGCTACCGGATCGTCTACTGGATCGTGGTCGACCGCATCGTCATCTGACCGATTAGGCTCCACTTCGGAGGTGATGCTATCTATGGGGACAATCCTCGCCGGCCCTTGGTAACCAACCTCCTCACAGGGAGTCAACTCATACCCATGGCGCTCAAACTCTTTCATGAAGAGCTTAAACTCGGAATTGACAAGCTCACCAAACTCATCATCGAAGAGCCAAACCGCAAGCCTAGCACCAAAGGCGCCCACACCAATCTTTAGAGAAATCTCACCAACTGTAGAACCCTCAAGGACAACAAAATAACGCGGGTTTCCAGGGTGGGTAAGATTAGATTCGTACTGCCTTTCTTGGGATAAAGCCTCAGCGATAGGAAAGAGGTCACGACCATCTTCCCCATAAGCATTTACCAGAATGCATGCAGATGATTTGAGGGCAATGGACTCCACCTGATTACACCCCGAACTCAGCAAGAGGAGTACCAGCATTCCGAACATCTTCAGAACGGACCATTTTCGCGGAACCCGAGCCATAGCCCTCCTCATTTCGTTCCCCAACGCTTGTGTCCATTAACGCCACCCGTTCTTTGATCGGCATGTATACCCCAACGTTGCATATATTTTCGGAGCTGGAAGCCCGGAGAGTAGTGTTTCCGTGGGCTGCACGGAGTGTTGCCACCCGGAGCGTAGCTTCACCCTACGTGAGGACTGGCAACGCGAGTACAGACCGCGGAAACGCTGCTACACCGGGCCGGTCGGAGTCCGGGTCTGGCAACTAAGGAAGAAGTGGCCGCGATGTTGCCGGCGTCCTCTACAGCGCAGCTTAGCTTAGCGCAGGCAATGGAGAGAATGCGGTTTCGCGGCAGGCAAAGAAGCGCTCCCGGAATGCCGTAGCGCGTGGCGCCGGCATGGCAAGACCCGCTCAGTCTTGCTCGTAAAGTCCTTCCACGTCACCAGGCAACAACTGCCGGTAATGCATCACGGCAACCACGTCAACGCGGCCAGAGAGCTGATAGATGATTCGGTACGGGCGTTCTTTCAGTTCGCGGATGTCGTCGCGGTCATACTCGGGCACCTTGCGGCCCGAGCGGGCAATGGTTCTCAGTTGCAGGGAACGCGTGACCAAGCGGCTCACCAGGTCATCGGCAGCCTTGGGAGCGTCTTCGGCGATTTCGGCATGGATCTTCTTCAACCGTGCCTTGGCACGGTCGGTCCAGACGACCTTCACTCAGACAGCCCGAACTCGCGCAACACGTCTTCGGCCGGCGTGACCCGACCGGCCGCGCTGTCGGCCAGGCCGGCCTCGATCTCCTTGCACACCACGGCCTGGTAGATCAACTCATCCCAGTCGGCCGTCTCCGGGAGCCGGTCGATCAGCTTGTGGGCTTGGTCTTTGAATGCGGTAGCCATGTGGCTCATTCTACCTCTCCTCTCCTTCCTCGTCATCCTCCCGCTCCAGCGCGTCCAGCACGCCCTCGGCGGTCGGCTCCGGGTCTTGCTCAGTGCCCTGCCCCCGCGCCTGCTTCACACGCTCAGTCACTTCCTCCGGCAGTCTGGCCGGGTGGGTCGCCTCGTGGATGGATTTCAGCTTGTGGATGGCCACGTGGGTATAGATCTCGGTGGTCGACAGGTGGGCATGGCCCAGGATCTGCCGGATAAAGCGGATGTCGGCACCGTTTTCCAGCATCAAGGCGGCCATAGCAGAGGCAGTAGCGGCAGTCCGGTTTGCGAACACAGTGAGCAAGAAGGCCTGGTGCGTTGCCGTCCTGCGAGACAGTCAGTCGAGGACACCCAGATAATCGGGGGTCCGAAGTCGGGAGTCAGTTGAGGACACCGAGGTGGTCGAGTATAAGTCCTACTCATTGCCGAGCGATTGTCCTATTCTCTGAACTTCCGGCTTCGGCGAGACTGGCCGCATGACCTATCCACGCAGCCAAATTGCACCTCCGGACGAACCCGGATTCTTTCATGTCGTCACCCGATGTGTGCGGCGGGCGTTTCTCTGCGGCGACGACAAATTCTCCGGAGAGAACTTCGATCATCGGCGGCAATGGATCGAGGATCGGATCCGGTTGCTGGCCGATTCATTTGCGGTTTCGGTATATTCATTCGCGGCGATGAGTAATCACGCTCATGTCGTCTTGTTTGTCGATCCTGAGGAGGCGCAGGCTTGGTCGGATGAGGAAGTCGCGCGCCGTTGGTTGAAAGTGTTTCCGGGTGCCCTTCGCGATGCTCAGAGTGAGGAACAGAAGGAATACATCGTCCTGTGCCTTCGCAGTGATCCGGAACGCATGAAGGAAATCCGCTCTAGACTCGGCAGCTTGAGCTGGTTCATGCGGGCGTTGAATGAACCGATTGCGCGTTGGGCGAACGAGGAGGACGGGTGCTCGGGTCGCTTCTGGGAAGGTCGTTTCAAGTCTCAAGCCCTATTGGAGGAGCAGGCCGTGCTATCGGCTATGGCCTACGTGGACTTGAATCCGGTCAGAGCCGACATATGTGACACCCTCGAAGACTCTGAGTACACATCAGTCCAATGCCGACTGAAAGAGCGCTCAGAAGCCGGGTTGACGCAATCAGAGCTGCACGGCCGATCTCTCAAGCCCGTCGCTGGCATTGATGCTGATGCCCTGCTCGGCATGAGCGAGGCTGATTACCTCGACCTGGTCCAGTGGACCGGAGAGCAGGCTCATCCAATGAAACGAGGCAAGCTCAATGGCAAAAAGAAAGCGGACTCTGAAAAACCGCCAGAAGCCATCTGGTCACTGGCCCGCCATCCCAAGCAATGGATGCGTCGGGTTCAAGGGACTGAAAGCCACTACTATCGAGCGATCGGCTCTGCTGAAGCACTGATGGCCAAAGCAGCCGAGATCGGACAGCGCTGGATGAAAGGGGTCAGCGGTGAACGTGCGTGGCTGATTCTCAAAGCTCAGATCGAATAGCTCTGCCCTACCTCAATCAAAACCATCTGCCGGGCCCCTGGTGGCTTGGCATGTCAGAAATTCACAAATCGCCAAGATTTCACGCTGGCAAGAGCCCCCGTCAACAAAAATCCGACTGGTCGCCTGTAGATTCCCCAAAAACCTGCAAAATTCAGTTCAGTTTTCGATTACTTGGCTGTCCTGTGTTTACTTGGCTGTCCTGTGTTTGTTGGCGTCGACCAGGCGCACGATCGAGACCTCACGTTTCAGGCGGGCGATCTGTTCATCAGGGATGCGGGCCATATCGGGGGTTCCTCCAAAAACCTGTCAAGCCCCCGGAGCGATTTTTTTCACATCTTCCCGGGCTGGCTTTTTGTGATACAAGAATGTACGATTTTCGTGCACTATAAATGACTCACGAACAGCGTGCAAGGCAAATGAACGAAAACCGGGCTTACACTGAAGGCCAGACCTGTCAGCGGAATGCACAGATGGCCAAGAACAAGGTTCAGGAACAAGGTTGGGATGGTGCCCGGCTGGCTCAGCTGCGCAAGGCGGCCGGCTACACCCAGGCCGAGTTGGCCGAAGCCATGGGCGGCGTCACCCGTCGCATGATCGCCTACTACGAGACCGAGACCGAGCATCCGCCGGCGGCGATGCTGGCCGCGCTGGCACGTGCCCTTCGGGTCAGCGTAGATGAACTGCTGGGAATCGAGGAGATCAAAGTACCTGCGCGCGCACCCAGCCGGCGCGTGATCCGGCGTCTGGAGAAGATTGAGCAATTACCCAAGCGTGATCAGGAAGCGCTGCTCAGAACCATCGACGCCTTTCTGGCCAAGTCGGCCTGACCCACGATTATTGAGAGAACACCATGCAACTCACCAAACAGGACGCACTGGAAACCATCGGCAAGTTGCCCGACGATGCCGGCATGGATGAGATCATGTACCGGCTCTACGTACTCGACAAGATCCGCAAAGGCCAAGAAGCGGCTGAGCAGGGCCGGACCATCAGCCAGGAAGACCTGAAGCGAGAAATCGAGTCGTGGTGATCTGGACCGAGCCGGCCAAGGCCGACCTCCGGTCCATCCATGACTTCATCGCCCCCGATTCCCGCTACTACGCCAAGAGGGTGACCGAGGATATCGTCGCCAAGACCGGCATCCTCGACCGCCTGCCGCGCATCGGCCGCAAAGTGTCGGAACTCGACGACAACAACATCCGAGAACTACTTCCATACTCCTACCGCGTCATCTATGAGATCAAGGGCGAAGATGTCTTCGTGCTGGCCGTGATTCACAAGCGGCGGGACTTACGGCCGGAAATAATAGAGCGAACATGAAGCCATTCGCGTTATGGAGACCCTTAATTGTCATAAGATCTCCACATAGACTCGAAGCGTTTTCTGAGATTTGAATCGTCTTCCCCTTCTGTCTTGAGCCTCACCTTCTGGTTGTCGAACAGCCCTCGTCCAAGCCCTTTATGTTCCGAGGGTGCGACATAAACAAAATCGCCAGATACCCCAATCCCAATTTCTCGGAGCACATGCCCACTTTCATCAACTTCGGTCCATACTTGCTGGATACCTAGATCCTCGATGCCATCCAGATCATCCTTAGTCCAAACTTCTATTGTTGTGCTCATGGCTTGATGATTGGCGTTTGGCGGAACCATGTCCAAGGCCTATACCAATTATGCCGATGGATATGATAGTGAAATGGCATTCCTGGACCGCCGCCCTTTATACCCCAAGTTACCGAAGCACCAGGAACCCCTTGGCCGCGAACGAGTTGATTCGACACTACAGTAGGGCCAGTTCGGAACAGGTCGCTACGGAGCTGCGTCATCCAGAGCGCCCTTACTCCGTACCCTCCACTGATAATACTAAGGCCCAGTAAGGCTCCTTCCGCCTGGGCTCGGTAGAGGCCCATCAAATCAGCTTGGGTTGCATTTCCAGCGAGATATGCACGGTGCATTCGATCCTGAGCCATGCACCCCCCACATTCGGCCAGCGCTGTATCCAAATCATAGAAACCACTGGCCTCCAACTGAGCAAGAATCTCAGCGTCGGAAATCGTCGAAGGATCATTTTCAGTGCTTCTACGTTCCCGATTTCCCAGGCTGCTCAACGCATAACTCATCGCCGCAGTCACCGCCCCATTTGCGAACACTGGCGCACCTGAGGCGAGTCGTACCGGCGGACGGCATTTTTCCCTGTGCATTCTTCGACTTAGCGAGCTGTTTTTCAGGCGCAGACCCGCCGAGGGCATTTTTTGCCCTAGAGGCGGTTTTTGAGCTGCAAGTGCCGTGGCCATGAGGGGCATTCTAGCGCAGGCGATGGAGCTTTCGCGGTTTGCGCGCTTGCGCGCAAGAAGCCTGGCTGGTGTGCCAGCAGTGCGTGCGGGGCGCACAATGCAAGGGCCGTGACGGCCGGTCCGAAGCCGGTCGGAGTTCGGATCTGGCAACTAAAAGTCGCCGCGAGGTTACCGGCGTCCGCTACAGCTTTAGCTTAGCGCAGGCAATGGAGGGAGTGCGGTTTCGCCGAAGGCGAAGAAGCGCTCCCGGAATGCCGCGGCGCGTGGCACCTGGTCAGGTCAAGGTTATTGCTTCTGCCAGTCCTGAGCACCGTGCCAGACATGCGCGATTTCAATGATCTCTTCGCTGACTCGGTAGACGAGGATGTAAGGGGTGCCACGCACCACCCATTCGCGAGTGCCACTGTGGGGGCCTGGGCGACCAAGGTGCGGCTGGTCGATCAGAAGCTCGGTCGCCTCGATAACCCGCCGGGCCATCGCACGAGCGGCTTCCGGATTCTTCTCAAGATAGTGAGTCTGGGAGGCCTCTAGATCGTCAGCCGCCGGGGTCGTCCACTTAACCCTCAACGTCCACGCCCCACTTAGCGAACATCGTCCGAACACGCTCAGGACTCGCGAAGTCACCGCGATCGGCAGCCTCCAGCCCCCGCTGGACTGCGGCCAGATAGCGGGCCTTCTCGGCCAGGTCATCCCAGTCGGCCGTTTCCGGCAGACTGTCGATCAACTGGTGGGCCTTTTCCTTGAATGCGGTCGTTGCCATGGTCTCCATTCTACTACTCCTCGTTTTCCTCGTCAGCCTCGCGCTCCAACGAATCCAGCACGTCCTCGGCGGTCGGGTCCGGGTCCTGCTCAGCACCCTGCCCCCGTGCCTGTCGAACACGCTTGGCCATATCCTCGGGCAGTCGCGCCGGATGGGTCGCCTCGTGGATGGACTTGAGTTTGTGGATGGCAACGTGGGTATAGATCTCGGTGGTCGACAGGTGGGCATGGCCCAGCATCTGCTGGATAAAGCGGATCTCAGCACGGCCAAAGCACAGGCAGTAGCAGGCCGGTTTACCAAAATAGCGAGCAAGAAGGCCCGGCGCATTGCCGTCCTGGGTGAGGCGAAACAAGAGACAGCCGTTGCCCTTGCTAGCGCATCACCCAGTCGATCACCGAGTCAGCCACCCCGCAGGCCCCCTGGCAGCGCAGGCTAAGCCAGCATGGCGGTTTGTGAGCGAAAAACGGCGATCAGATGGAGCGTTGCGGCAAGAGCCCCAACGACAGAACAGAGCGGGACGGATTAGCAGAGGTAGCGAACAAGAAGCCTTGCTGGCGTGCCGTCAAGCGCGTGCCACAGGTTTTTCTCGGGCGAGACGACCAGCGACGGCGTGCGGTCGTCGTGGAAGGGGCAGCGGCCGACCAGGTCATTGCCGCCGTGCTTCTTCAACTCGATGCCGACGGCCTCGACCAGGCGCACGATCGAGACCTCGGTTTTCAAACGGGTTACCTGTTCATCGGGGATGCGGGCCATATCGGGGATTCTCCCAAAATCCTGTCAAGGGGTTTATGCAAAAAATGTTGACTTCACTTACCGGACGCAAGCATATACACTAAATGTATATTCAGTCAAGCAGGTTCCCGCTAATGACGCAAAACCGGTCTTACAATTCCCGGCATCAATGGCTTCCCCGAACCAATGCGATGCCCAAACAGGAACTGGACAAGCTCTCAGGCGTCGGTGCCCGCCTGGCCGCCCTGCGCCGGACGGCCGGCTACACGCAGATCGAACTGGCCGAGGCTCTGGGCGTGACCCAGCGGATGATTTCCTACTACGAGGGCCAGCCCGACCCGCCACCTTCAACGCTGCTGCCAAAGCTGGCAAAGACGCTGGGGGTATCGGTCGATGAACTGCTCGGCATCAAGGCGATCAAAGCTAACCGCAAGCCGGATTCCCGGCTGGCACGGCGGCTGCAGCAGGTCGACAAACTGCCACCGGCAGCCAAACGCCAGGTCATTCAGCTAATCGACGCCTTCATCGAGCGCGAGACGCTCAAGCAACAAGTCGGCAACTAAGGAGAGCAGCCATGCAAGTCCACGAGATACAACCGCTGGTCGACAAGCTCAAGGAACTGCCGCCGGAGCGGCTGGCGGAAGTGGAGGACTTTATCGACTTTCTGAGCCAGCGGATACATGACCGGGCACTGACCCAGGCAGCCATGTCGATCAGCGAACCGGCCCTTGAGAATATCTGGGACAACGACGAAGACGCCGTCTATGACGAGCTATAGTTTCGGTGACGTCGTTCTGGTCCGATTCCCGTTCACCAACCAGCAAGGCAGCAAGCGCCGGCCAGCCGTTGTCATCAGCAGCAAAGCCTACAATCGGCAAAAGCCGGATGTAATTCTGTCCGCCATCACCGGACAGGTCCGCTCGCCGCTGGGTTTCGCTGAAACGCATATCCAGGACTGGCAGGCTGCCGGCCTGCTCAAACCTTCGGTGCTCAAGCCGGTCATCATGACGGTCGAGAAAGCCATGCTGGCGAAAACGCTCGGACAATTGAACCAGGCGGATCAGCAAGCATTGAGGAACATGATTCGTCAGGCCATTCAATAGAGCCAGCCGACTGTCCACCCAAGCAGAAGTTCGTGATGGAGATGATCAATACCGTGCTGCAGTCAGTCGAGGACACCGAGGTGGTCGAGTATAAGCCCTACCCATTGCCGAGCGATTTTCCTATTCTCTAAACTTCCGGCTTCGGCGAGACTGACCGCATGACCTATCCACGCAGACAAATTGCACCTCCGGACGAACCCGGATTCTTTCATGTCGTCACCCGATGTGTGCGGCGGGCGTTTCTCTGCGGCGACGACAAATTCTCCGGAGAGAACTTCGATCATCGGCGGCAATGGATCGAGGATCGGATCCGGTTGCTGGCCGATTCATTTGCGGTTTCGGTATATTCATTCGCGGCGATGAGTAATCACGCTCATGTCGTCTTGTTTGTCGATCCTGAGGAGGCGCAGGCTTGGTCGGATGAGGAAGTCGCGCGCCGTTGGTTGAAAGTGTTTCCGGGTGCCCTTCGCGATGCTCAGAGTGAGGAACAGAAGGAATACATCGTCCTGTGCCTTCGCAGTGATCCGGAACGCATGAAGGAAATCCGCTCTAGACTCGGCAGCTTGAGCTGGTTCATGCGGGCGTTGAATGAACCGATTGCGCGTTGGGCGAACGAGGAGGACGGGTGCTCGGGTCGCTTCTGGGAAGGTCGTTTCAAGTCTCAAGCCCTATTGGAGGAGCAGGCCGTGCTATCGGCTATGGCCTACGTGGACTTGAATCCGGTCAGAGCCGACATATGTGACACCCTCGAAGACTCTGAGTACACATCAGTCCAATGCCGACTGAAAGAGCGCTCAGAAGCCGGGTTGACGCAATCAGAGCTGCACGGCCGATCTCTCAAGCCCGTCGCTGGCATTGATGCTGATGCCCTGCTCGGCATGAGCGAGGCTGATTACCTCGACCTGGTCCAGTGGACCGGAGAGCAGGCTCATCCAATGAAACGAGGCAAGCTCAATGGCAAAAAGAAAGCGGACTCTGAAAAACCGCCAGAAGCCATCTGGTCACTGGCCCGCCATCCCAAGCAATGGATGCGTCGGGTTCAAGGGACTGAAAGCCACTACTATCGAGCGATCGGCTCTGCTGAAGCACTGATGGCCAAAGCAGCCGAGATCGGACAGCGCTGGATGAAAGGGGTCAGCGGTGAACGTGCGTGGCTGATTCTCAAAGCTCAGATCGAATAGCTCTGCCCTACCTCAATCAAAACCATCTGCCGGGCCCCTGGTGGCTTGGCATGTCAGAAATTCACAAATGGCCAAGATTTCGCGCTGGCAAGAGCCCCCGTCAACAAAAATCCGACTGGTCACCTGTAGATTCCCCAAAAACCTGCAAAATTCAGTTCAGTTTTCGATAACTTGGCTGTCCTGTGTTGTTCGCTGTGTTGTTCGGTCGTTTTCTTTGAAATCCGTATCAAACCAAGTGGTTTTATGAATTGCCTCAAAATCGTCGGATCATCAACAAATACAGGCTTTTCAGCCTTTTCTCGATCCTCTCCCAGAATCTCAAACTAAATGTCCCCCCCACACGAAGGCCGGAAACGACAGAAGAGCCACGGGCGCCAGTTGACCTAAGTGACTGATTTACCGA
>CAZFYM010000074.1:0-16547 GCA_964523755.1 uncultured Wenzhouxiangella sp.
GCCCACTGAGAAATCAGTTTAACATCCTAAATTATTAAGTTGAAGGACCACTAGGTGATGGTCGAAAAAAGAAAGCCGGGTGAATTAAAACCCTCCTGCACCGATGATATCTACGAAATTCGCTGGAAGGATCTGCCGCTGTCATGTCCGATGCCGGACATGAAACTGTGGAATGCACATCCGCGCGTCTACCTGTCCATCCACCGCACGGGTAAAGCCATGTGCGAGTACTGTGGCGCGAGATATGTCCTTAAGGATCCCGAACAAGATGAGCCCATGCCCCGATTCGACAACATTGAGCTTGAAAATAAATTTCGGCGTGCGCAGCAGCGGGTGCGAGCGAATGGAACGGGGAAGACAAGCACCGAGTAAACCGGTTGATCGAAAAGTGAACCCTTCGACAAACTGCACACGATTGGACAGCTGGAATTCAAGGAATCCATAGATACTCGACTTCCGCTCAGCCGCGAAGTACCTGCCCGCCCTCGTCCGTCCAGCGTTCTTCGCAATCAGGACAGCTTGTCGACTGGATTTCAACCTTGTGCTGGCGAAATGCAGCCGCCAGACGTTCGAATTCGACGGCCAGCGACTCGACCACGCAGGGCTCACCGCGAATGCAGGGGCAGACCAATCGCTCGATCGTTTCCAGGACCTCGGCGTGGTCGGCAGGAAGGTGTTCTCCGGTCAAAGCTAATGGACCGTAAACACGCGAAAGCCTCAGGATTTCTTCCATTAAAATGGTCGGGGTATAGCCGTCGGTATTCATTGCTTTCTCCTTGCGGACAACCCAGGTGCATTCAGTATGCATGCTTGCTGAGTTCCATAAGTACACGGGCACCCTTGAAAAGGCATTTGTCGTGCATGTTATGAACGCTTCAACCCGCCCAAGTTCCCCAACCGAGTCCGCGCACTACACCCGGCGCGTGGTTACTGAAACCTTTTTCTTTCCCCTGGCCGCCGGTTACGGCGCGCTGATCCTGCCACTCTTCATTTTTGGCCTGCGCCATCCCCAGCTTGTGCCCGCCGGGTTGACTACGCCCGCCGGTCATGCTCACGAACTCCTCTTTGGGTATGCCTTGGCGGTGGTCACCGGTTTCCTGCTCAACCGGGTCAACCCCGGCCTCCTGGCGCTTCTTGTCACGCTTTGGCTGGCCGCGCGCATCAGTTTTCTGTTGCTGCCGGGCAGCACGCTGACGGTGACGTGCAACATCGGCTTCGCCCTGGCCGTTGCGCTGACGGCGGCGCCACGCTTCATGAAGGCCGCCAAGAAGTGGCGCAACCGTCTGACCGGACCGCTGGTCATCGCAATCTGCATGACCATGGTCGCCTTCCAGCTGCTTTCCCTGAATAGTGGCAGCTGGACGCTCCACGTGGTGCTTGGCGAGGCCGTGGTGCTGTTTGCGATGTTGATGCTGTTCTTCGGCGGACGCCTGATCGCCCCTGCGGCGGCTGGCGCTATCGAGCGCGCCGGGAGGCAGCTCAAAGCGCGAGTCCAGCCGCGTATCGAGGGCGCCATCTTGATCACGATGGTGGCGGCGGCGCTGGCAACCCCACTGCCTTCGATGCTGCCAGTCCAGGGACTTTTGCTGACAACTGCCGGGATTCTGGCTCTGGTACGTCTGGGGCGCTGGAAACTGTGGCTATGCCGGGCTCGTTCGGACCTGCTCTGCCTCGGGGTCGGCTATGCCTGGCTGGGGGCGGGGTTGATCCTGGTCGGTCTGGCTCGTGGGTTCGAGTTTGGAATTGCTGGCGCCTCAGCCACACATGCCATTACGGTCGGTGCCCTGGGGACGCTGACATGCTGCATCATGTTGCGCACTCGACTTCTCAGAGTGCGTATCGGCCTGGCGCAGTCCAACGCCAGCTTCGTCGCCATGACAGCGCTGATGTCTGCGGCCACCTTGAGTCGAGCCTTCGCAACCGGCTGGAGCGCCTTGGCAATGGCTTCACTGGCCTGGACGGCAGCCCTGTTGATTCTACTCGTCAGCCTCATTCGGTACCGCTGAGCAACCGCAAGGTTAAACAAAGCGAGCGAACGGTGTGCGATCGATCCCGCCAGGATCTTCCAGGCGTCTAGCGCCTCGACTATCTGCCCGGTTCGCCAATCGGATTGATCCTGGTCTGGTGGCGGGGCCACGCCGGGTGCTCGACGCAGTCGCGGTCTGTCAGGTCCGGACGACATGAACATTGCCCGAACAGTTCCGGCGGACCGTATTCACCTGCCATTTCGCACATCCTGTCCAGTGGAATTGCCATGCTGTATCCGACAGTGACCATTCATAAACTCCGCTGAAAGCTCATAGATGTATTTACAATACTTGTTTTTGCGCTGAATATCAATGCAACCGAGACCTCGGCCATGGTGACGCTGCCTGCCGCAACACCCTGCAGCCCACGTCCGCCAGCCACCTTGACGTCAGTCAATTCATCAATCGGTCTTTTCAGGCAAGCTGCGCGCATGCAAACAAACTGTTCCCAGCGACCCAGCGTCTCGCTGGCACTGATCGGCAGTGGCGGGGCTGGTGTGATGACTGCCGGCCAGATGCTGCTGGATGCCGTAGCAGCCTGTGGTTTTTCGGGCTGATGACACGTTCGACGGGCCCACAGATTCGCGGGGGCGAGGCCGGCCATGCACGCGCACTGAGTAACTGGCTCGCCCAGTTCCCCGAGCCGCCGGAGAACTGGGACGAGGACCTCGATCCGCCAGTACCGGTCGACTGACCTGCGTTATCAACGGCTCGGCTGATGCTGGTGGTTCCGACTTGTCGCGGATCAAGGAAGCCAATCACCGAATCGGTTTCAATGGTTGCCGTTACAACCAACCGGATCAGGTTCATTCATCATGATTGTCGAGGCCTTGACAGATCGAGCGCTGCGCAGCCTGCCACCACCGAGACTGGTCGGGCTACCCATCAGAAGTCTTCCCCCTGGCTTTGGTCAGAACCTGCTTGCAGGGACCTTGCGTCGCCATCTCGGCAGCCTGATCGACACGAATGAGCTTGAATTGCTGGCCGGAAAGTGCATTGCCATAGAGGTATCCGATCTCGCCTTTCAGCTGCGCCTGAGTTTCACGGACAACCGTCTGCAAGGTGCCGGACCAGAACAGTTGGCGAATGCCACGATTCGGGGCCGCGCTGCCGACCTGCTGATGCTGGCCGGACAGATTGAAGATCCCGACACTCTGTTCTTCGATCGGCGCCTGCAGGTGATCGGCGATACGGCGACGGGGCTACTGGTGCGCAACCTGCTCGACCGCATCGACACCCAGCAGCTCCCGCTGGGGCTCCGTATCCTCCTCAACCGTGGCGGTCGGCTCGGCGCTCGACTACATCGCCTGCGGACGGAAACGGCACCAGACCTCAGGCAGCGACCCTGAAAACACCGATGCCGACCTGCTCGACTCGAGGCGGCTCGGACATGCCAAGTAAATCAGCAAGACGCACAGCCAGTCCCTGCACCATGTCCAGTGGCGTGGGCGGAAACAAGGTGTCGATATAGGGTCCGTACTGGGCTGAGCCCGGCAAGTGCCTGGCCGTGGAATTGACCAGCCGTTTGACCATCATGGCGCTGCCGGCCCGCCAGCGCGAACTGCGCCGTCCGGCAGCATCGTCGAAGAGCGGATCGATTCGGTTCAGGATGCGATCACTGGCAAGTCGTTCGTCGTCGAGGCCGGTCAGGCTTTGAGAAAGCTGGTGATGCCTGTACTGGCAATCCGATTGCTCGCGCCACAGACTGGCGCGATCCTCGAAAGCCTGCTCGACGGCATCGGCCAGACCCGACAGGGAATCGAAACCCAGGCTGATGCCGTTGGGCAGCCGATGGTCATAGCGATTGCAACGCTCGGCAAGCCAGGCCAGCGCAGGGCAGCCCAGTTGCCAGGCTTCGATAGCCGTGGTGCAGCCATTATGAATGACGGCCTTGGCCGCCAGCAGCCACGGCACCACGTTACCCTGACGCTCAACAACCAGGTTGGGCCACTGGCTGGCCAAGTGTTCCCAGACCGCCAGCGATTCACTCGGATGCGGTCTGAGTACGAACAAGCGATCCGGGAAACTGGCCATCAGGCGCGGCAGCATGATCAGGAAACTCTGGTAGACGGCCTGCTTGTGACGTGCGAACCCACCGCGCGGGTCATCCGGCCGATTCTCCCGCATCCACTTGAGGTGGCGGTTCTGCGTAGGCTGGAAGTTATTGACCCGCGAAAAGTTGGTGTTGATCAGCACGAAGGAACCAAAACGATGGCCAATCGCGGCCACTTCGTCGGCGAACAGTCCCCGGACCGCCGGGCGCAACAAGTCCATGCGCGGGTTGCCGACCGCATCGACCGGCGTCCCTTGATAATCCGGGTGCTCGCGCCAGACCCGCGCATTATCCTCACCCCAGGCCAGCAGCACTGATGGCAGGGACAGATTCGGCCCATGCACCTTGGTCTTCCAGTACACCTCGCGCGAGGACCAGACCAATCCCTCCTCATCCCACAACGCCAGCTCATGACCGCAGGTCCGGGCCAGCTTCAGTCCCACTCGAGCACGTTCACCCAGACCTTTGGCGATGTACACGCCGACCGGCAACTGATCGAGCATGAGGTCCAGACGTTTCTTGGCACCAATCACGCTGTTCACGCCACGTTCGACCGCCTTCACGGCCAGCAACATCTTGGCTTCAAATTCCCGCGCTCTCGTTTCGCAGGGCAAAATCAGGGTTCGCATTCGGACATTTGCTGACGAGATCATTGATTGGCTGGCAATTGAACCACGAAACCGCCCGGACTCCCTTGCGCGGGATCAAGAATCCGCAAAGAGACGACAACAATTGACCTGGATCAAGCGCTGCAGACAAAAGATGCACTCTACTTGCACTATTAAATCCGCTTGTCTGGAGTCAGCCATGAACAGCAACCCCACCGCAGCCTCAGAGGTTACAACCCAGGATCTGGCCGCCTTTCCGATTCTCGCAGCACTGGATGCGCAGCAGGCGCTGCGCGCAAAAGACCGGGCCCGAGTCATTCACGTGGCGCGTGGCGATCACCTGTTCCACCAGGGCGAACTGGCCCGTCGAGTCTGGCTGTGCAGGACCGGGCAACTCAAGCTGTTTCGCCTGTCGCCGTCCGGTCAGGAAAAGATCATCGCCATCATTCATGCCGGCCGCAGCTTTGCAGAGGCGACCTTGTTTTCAGCCCAGCGCTGTTACCCGGTGCACTGTGCCGCACTGACGCATAGCGAGGTCGTTGGCTTTGATGCCGACGACCTGGTAGAAACGCTGCGCAATGATGTCGAGGCCTGCTTTCGTCTACTGGCCACCTTGAGTCTGCGCATGCATGAAAAGATCGGACAGATCGATTCCCTTGCGCTGCAGAACGCCCATCTACGTGTAGCCGGCTACCTACTTGGCGAGTTCCGCCGCCACGATCAGCCAGATTTTTTCCGATTGCGGGCCAGCAAGAAGAATATTGCCGGCCTGCTGGCCATTCAGCCCGAGACGCTGTCACGCTCACTGGCGCAGCTTCAGCGCGAAGGGATTCTAGAGGTACAGGCTCGAACGATCTCGATTACCCGGCCGGAGCAGCTTGAGCAGATCGTGTGCGGCTGCGCTGCGCCGGTTCACTGACTGGGTTCCGGTACCACCCGGACGTCCACTCGATCAACTCGACCAGCACGACGGTCTCGCTTCATTTTCATGGCCGTTGACCGTCCCTGTGATGCTTCCGAGGTCGTACGCGACCGAGTGAACTGACTGGCGCTCGGCCACTACCTCTGCAGTCCCTGCGCATGGTGCAGCAGCTTCATTTATCGCGCGACCATCTGAAATCTGGATACCCGGGAAGCCGGGCACTCGCTCACTTTTTCCATTAATCCGGCTGGCGCGGCAAAGGCCGCGAAGCGCGTTGACACTTCTCAATTGCCACCTGTCTTGGTCAACGTGGCCTGACACAGCCCGGCCATGCGTTCGGCCACAACCGGATCCGCCCGGATCGGCTCGGGCCAGCCGCGCGCCGTTTCACCGGGCAGTTTGCGGGTGGCATCGATTCCCATTTTCGAGCCCAGGCCGGGTGTGTCTCCGGCGAAGTCCAGCACGTCAACCGGCGTGCGCGGCACGATCAGGCTGTCGCGGGCCGGGTCGACGTGATTGGCCAGGACCCAGAGCACCTCGGACCCATTGCGAATATCGATATCGGCATCAAAAAGGACCACGAAGCGGGTGTAGGTGAACTGGCGCAGATAGGACCAGACCCCCATCATGATGCGCTGGGCGTGGCCCGGGTAGCGCTTGTCGATCGACACCAACGCAATGCGGTAGGAACATGCCGCCGGTGGCAGGTAGAAGTCCGTAATTTCCGGAAAGACCTGTCGAATCATTGGTACGAAAAGATCGTTCAGCGCGCTGGCCAGCACACTGGGCTCGTCATGGGGTGATTTGCCCATGAAACTGCCCTGGTAGATGGCTCGGTCGCGGTAGTGCATACGATTGACGGTCAAAACCGGGTACAACCCCTGGGCGTTGTAATGTCCAGTGTGGTCACCAAACGGACCCTCAAGTGCCATATCGTCGGGATGGATCAGACCCTCCAGTACGATCTCGGCGCTGGCTGGCACCTGCAGATGACTCGCCGGCAGCCGGTACAGCGTGCTTGGTGCCCCACGCAAGAGGCCGGCAAACTGAAACTCCGACAAGGTATCCGGAACCGGTGCCACGGCAGCCAGCGTGGTCGCCGGATCCGCGCCGATGACCACAGCCACGGGAAAAGGCTCACCCGGCCGAGATCGCTGCCACTCGGCGAAATCCTGGGCGCCCCCGCGATGGCTCAGCCAGCGCATGATCACGCGATTGCGGCCAATGAGCTGCTGCCTGTAGATGCCGATATTGCTGCGCTGCAAGCGCGCATTCCAGGTAACCACCAGGCCCAGCGTGATCAGCCGACCCGCATCACCTGGCCAGCATTGCTGAATCGGCAAGCGCTCCAGGTCAACCTCATCGGCTTCCAGTACATTGTCCAGGAACGCAGCCTCTTGGCAGCGGCGCGGTATGGACAGACCAATCTGACCCAGTTCAGGCCACTCCTTGAGCAATCCTCGCAATCCGCCTGGCACCCTGGGCTGCTGCAGTGCCGACAGCAACTCACCCAGTTCCTTCAGGCTGTTGACCGGTCGCCGGGAGAACACGGCCTCGATTCGTCGCCGATGTCCGAATAGATTGAGCAACAAGGGATGATCACCGCCGCCTGCATTGTTCAACACAAGTGCCGGACCAGCTGCTGCCTGTACCTGGCAGGCCAGCTCGGTGGCCTCCAGCACCGGATCGACCGGCTGGGACAGGCATGCCAGGTCCGAACGAGTGTTCAGCACTTCGAGAAATTCGCGCAGGCTTGAAAAAGTCATGGACGACAAACGGATCATGACAGGAAGCGAACAGCCTAGTCGATTGGCCTGCTTTCTTCCTTGCCTGACATCAAGCAATTTATCCCTTGATGCCAGTCAAGGACAGCTCGTCGATTCACAGGCAGACTGCCGATTCTTGAATAAATAAGCATGGTGCAAGCGATGAAACTTGTTTGTCCGGCAGGCTCCCTGCCGGCCCTGACCGAGGCGGTCAACCGCGGGGCCGATGCCGTCTATCTCGGGTTCCGGGACCAGACCAACGCCCGCGCCTTTCCAGGGCTCAACTTCAGCGACCGCGATATTGCCACCGGTATCGAACGGGCCCGGGCACGCGGCTGTGAGATCTACGTTGCCCTGAACACCTATCCGACCTCATCGCGATTGCAACACTGGTATGCCGCCGTGGACCGGGCAGCTGATCTTGGCGTCGACGCACTGATCATCGCCGAGACCGCTGTCATGGACTATGCCACCCGCCGCCACCCGCAACTGCGCCGCCATCTCTCCGTACAGGGATCGGCAACCACCGCAGCCGCCTTGCGTTTCCACCACGAACAGTTCGGCATCAGTCGCGCAGTACTGCCCCGTGTCCTGTCCCTGACCCAGGTCGAAACGCTTGCCCAAGCCTCACCGGTGGAGCTCGAGGTCTTCGCCTTCGGCAGCCTGTGCATCATGGTCGAGGGCCGCTGCCAGCTATCGAGCTACGTCACCGGCAAATCCCCGAACACGGCCGGTGTGTGTTCACCGGCTGAGTTCGTGGCCTGGTCCGAAATGCCCGATGGACGAGAGGTGCGCCTGAACGATGTGCTGATCGATCGTTTCGCAACGGGCGAGGCCGCCGGTTATCCCACCATTTGCAAGGGCCGATACATCGTTGATGGTCAGACGTTCCATGCACTGGAAGAACCGACCAGCCTCAATACCCTGAGCCTGCTGCCGCGCCTCAAGCAGGCCGGCATTGCCGCAGTCAAGATCGAGGGTCGCCAGCGTGGCCCCGCCTACGTGGGCATCGTGACCCGAATCTGGCGTGAGGCCATCGATGAACTGACCCGCAACCCGGGCAACTTTCAAACCAGCGACGCCTGGCTCAGCGAGCTGGCGCGGATGTCGGAAGGCAGCCAGGTCACGCTTGGGCCCTACGAAAGGAGCTGGCAATGAATCAGGATACCGGTCCGCAGGCACCCCGACTTTCCCTGGGCCCCATGCAGTATTTCTGGTCGCGTGCCGAGACACTGGCCTACTACGACCAGGTCGCGCAAACCGACATCGATATCGTCTACCTGGGTGAATCGGTCTGCTCGAAGCGCCGGGAGTTGCGCGCGGGCGACTGGCTCAATCTGGCCAGGGACATCAAGTCCGCCGGCCATGAAGTCGTGCTGTCCACGCTGACGCTGATCGAGGCCGGTTCCGAACTGGCCGCCTGCAAGCGCCTGGTCGAAAATGGCGAGTTCCTGGTCGAGGCCAACGACCTGTCCGCCGCCCAGCTGGCCATCGAGGCCAAAGTGCCCTTCGTGGGCGGGCCCGGCATGAACATTTACAATCACCGCACCGCTGAACTGCTGCAGCAGAAGGGCCTGCACAGGATGGTGCTGCCCGTCGAACTTGGCACCACCGCGCTGCTGGAGTTCATTCGTGCAGCTAAACAGGACAAGCTGACCCTGCCAGAGTTGGAAGTGCTGGCCTGGGGACGAATACCACTGGCACACTCGGCTCGCTGCTTCACGGCCCGTGCGGTCGGTCGAGGCAAGGACGACTGCCGTTTCGAGTGCCTGAAACACCCGGAAGGACAGCGCATCCAGACCAGGGATACGCAACCTTTCCTGGTCATGAACGGCATTCAGATTCAAAGTGATGGCATCCAGGATCTGGCCCCGATTCTGACCGAGGTCATCAGTCTGTCGGTCGGGGTACTCAGGCTCTATCCATCGCAGCAGCCGATCCAGCAAACCATTGCCCGATTCAGACAGGCGCTCGACGGTCAGACACTGAATCCACTGCCGGGAACCGTGCGCGGCTACTGGCGAGACAATCCGGGCATGGATGACTGATTCCATACTTCCGTAGTCGGGCTGCCGGACGATCACCGCGGCCGCCCAACGCAAAGCCGGGGCGATCGGACTCAGACGCCATCGAACACCCGGATTTCCGTGCGCACCAGCTCAGCCAGGTGACGACAGTACCGGTCAAGATAGTTGAGCCCTTCCTCGCGGCCGGACAGCCACGGGTTCATCAGGGTATGACGGAACAGAAAGATGCTGTCGGCCTGGTCACCGGAATCGTCCGGCGAATCAACGAACGTGGCCGGATCCAGGCCAAGCTCTGTGACCAGCCCGGCCGCGACATCCGGACCAAGCGCTGATCGATGGACCAGGGTGCGGGATCCGAAAAACTCGCGCTGGCGAATATCGATACCCGCGCCAACGCGCAAATGTGAATAGACACGTTTGCCAAACGCGTTCATTTTTCCCAGGCTACGGTTGCCCTCGGGGTTGATGGCCAGGCAGATCAGGTTGGTATCGGGCTCGAAGGGCAACACGATACGCACAACGCCCGCCAGACTCTGACGCAACTCGTCGACATGATCGAAGAAGTACTCGTTGTTGTGAATCGTCTCGGCACACAGCCGGCCAAAGTGGTCATTGTTCAGCGGCAGCACGCGGTGAGTGACCCAGACCCCGGCGGCCGCAGCACCAGGCTTTGAACCTTCCAGAATGTACTGACCCAGGTTGCGAAATCGACGCTCGTATTCGCTGTCGGCCGTCGACTCTTCGGCATCGAAGACGTAGGCCGCGCGCTGGCTGATGAAGTCCGTCATGGCCCGATTGCGCGCCACGTAGGCACCACAACCGAAGGGAACGAAGCCCAGCTTGTGTGGGTCGACGGTGATCGAGTCGACATGACGCAGGGCATCGAAGGCCTGATAGACCGGGGCTGACGGAAAATGGGCAAACTGGTTGCGAAGTTGCTCGTGCGGCACCATGGCCCCGCCGGCCAGGCGAAAGATGCTGGCCAGGTACCCACCCCAGGCGGCATCGACGTGGATACCGAAATCCAGTCCCTGGCCACGCTGGCGCTGACGTGCGGCGACAATGCCATCGATTGGATCGATGCTGCCGTACTCGGTGGTACCCAGGACGCCAATGACGGCTAGAACCGGTCGCTTTTCCTGTTGACAGCGGCCCAGTGAGTGCTCCAGCGCATCGGAATCCATGCGCATTCGATGATCCACTTCGATGCTGACCAGGTTGGCGCTGCCCAGACCAAGCAACTTGAGCGCTTTCTCCCAGGAATAGTGGGCCGTCACCGGCACCATGACACACGGCGTCCCCAGGTCTGAATGGCGCTGATGAAACTCGGCCATGCCCAGTGCTTCAACCCGCTCCGATTCGATCAGGCCCGCCAGTCTTGCGGCCTTCTTGCTCCCGAGATTTTCATCCAGCAAGGTCAGCAACTCGCGACGCAGGCAAATGACCTTATCGATCTCCAGGTTGAATAGCTGCCAGTCCGAGGCCCGGGAAACAGCAACATCCAGGCCTGCGAGCTGACCGACTTCCACACCGGCCTCGCGCAGAACACGGGCGGCTGCCAGCGGCCAGTAACGCACGGCACGCAGGTACCACAGGGCTTCGTCATTGGCCAGCGTTCCGCCCGAGGTCACATGCCCCCATGCGCATGGCGCTTTCCCGGAGTCGGTGTTGAACCCAAACATCCGCGCCAGTTGCAAACCCACTTCCAACTCCAGCGCCAGGGTCACCGGGGCGGCCTCGTCAGTGACATGGTTGGGGTTGTACAGGGTGGTGACCAACTGGGCGATCAGGCCCGGCAACAGCAAGTCCGATGCCATGTGACCGATGTAGCGGGGATTGAAGAACGGGGCTGAATGCTTCAGTCGTGCACTGAGCCCGTGCAACTCGGATTTCATCCGACCGACGAAAGCCTGGTATTCAGCCCCGTACTGCGCCATGACAGGAATCTGCGGTCGGTCTTCCGGGTGAATATTGCGCCGCCAGTAGACATGGTCGCGCAGAAACTCCACCAGGGTCTTTTCCAGGAGTTCATCATTCTCGGCATAGGAGCCCAGAAACAGCGGGTTCAGCCAATCGCGCGGAACGGGGTCATCCTGGCTCATGATCGGCATGCGCTCTCATGTTCGCAGCAGCCATTGTCTATGCCGACACATCCATTCGCATTGACGGCCATCAAATTCTCCGCCGAAGTTGGCCGTAGATGCTTGGATTCTGCCGAGTCAGGGATGCTTTCACAGCGAAGTCGTCGTTACAACGCAGAAGGGAGGTTATTCTCATTCCCGGCTAGTGTACCCCGCCTAACACTCTGTGACTTATGGAGCGATCCTGAGCCGACAGTGCAAGGCGCGACCCGCAGCGCAGGCAATGGAGGCCTGGCGGTTTTCGGCGCAAGCCGAAAGAAGTCTGGCCGGAGTGCCGTTGCGCGTGAATGGCAAGCCCTTTACAAGGGGCGCAACACGGGCAACGGCTACGCTCGCAAGGCTTCATTCGCTGCGCGAAAGTCGTCATGCGGCTATGCCTGCCATGCAATGTCGGCTCAGGCGCGCTCCCGAAGGGCGAGCCGGAGAGCGTTCATCTGTAGCGAAGCCGTAGTGCCGTAGCGCGTGTTCTGTCTCTTGGCAAGGACGCTGCCATTCCCGGTGAGACAGGCCTTGCAGCTAAACGCTCTCCGGCTCGCTATAAGTTACAGAGTGTTAGGCGGGGTACACTAGCGCATAAGCGAATTTCTTTGCCCTCAAAAACCACGTGCGTGGTCTGCATCGGGGCTACTGTTGGCAAGGTCTGTATTACGGATCAGCCATCAGTGTCAAACCAGCAGATCAATTCAATCATTGTGAACAAGAACAAGCATGATCCAGATTTTGTTTTTTACCTGGCGTCTGTGCTACGAAATACTTTGCTGGCATACTCAGGAGGTGCGGCGACTCCAATTGTCAACAAAGGGGCCTTCTCGAAAATCAAAGTACGTGTCCCACCGCTGCGAGCTCAACGAAAAATCGCGGCGATCCTAACGGCCTACGACGACCTGATCGAGACCAACAAGCGGCGCATCGCCCTGCTCGAAAAGATGGCCGAGGAAATCTACCGCGAATGGTTCGTCCGCATGCGGTTTCCTGGTTATCGCAACGCCCGCTTTTTTAAGAGCCTTCCAGCAGAATGGGATACAAAGCGAATTCGAGAGATCGTTGATAGAAAGAAATTTGGCAAGACTTACCGACCTAAAGAGTTGGCAAGTGAAGGTTCAATTGTTGTGATTGATCAATCCCGCTCGGAGCATCTTGGCTTCCATGAAGGGAAGCCAGAGCATGAGGCATCGCCCGATTTTCCAATTCTTCTTTTCGGTGACCATAGCTGCAAAATGGTCTTCATGACTCGGCCGTTCTCATTGGCTGAAAACGTGATACCGTTCACTCCCAAATCTGACATGCCTGCATACTTTCTATTCCATCTAGTGAAGGATATAGCAAAAACAACTGAGTATAAGCGCCATTGGACCGACCTTATTAATCGAGAGGTGTTGGTTCCACAAACTCAGCTGCAAACGAAATTTAGCGACCTTGTGCGCGTTAATCATCTGATGTGCGAGGATTTGCTGAATGCAAATCGCATCCTCACACAAACACGCGACCTCCTCCTCCCCCGCCTGATTTCCGGCAAGCTGTCCGTCGAAGACCTGGATATCCAGTTCCCGCCCAGCATGGAGGACACAGTTTGAGCACCGATCTGCCTGATCACGCTCTGGCCTAGCCCGCTCTGGCAGACGAGGCAAAGTCATAATACAATTGGCCGGCGATTGAGGGGGCAAATGGACGCTGGCTCAGGATACAAATGGACGGGCAATGAGTGCGCAGTCAGACGACAACTATATCTACCGGCACATGACGCCGGCGCTGACCGAGGCGCTGGCCGACACGCCGGTGGTCTGCCTGCTGGGCCCGCGCCAGTGCGGCAAGTCTACCCTGGCCCGCCACAGCCAGCCCGGACGCGCCTATGTCACGCTCGACGACCGAAACTATGTGGAGCTCGCCCGACAGGACCCGGAAGGGTTTCTGGAAGGACTGCCGAATCCGGTCACCATCGACGAGATCCAGCGCGTGCCGGAACTCACGCTGGCCATCAAGCGCAGCGTCGACCGCGACCGGCAAGCCGGACGTTTTCTGCTGACCGGATCGGCCAATCTGCTGCAACTGCCCCGACTTGCCGACTCCCTGGCCGGACGGATGGAGTGCCTGTACCTGCAACCCCTCACCGAGGCCGAAAAGGAAGGCGCGGCCGGTGATTTCCTTCAACAATGGCTGGGGGGCGCGCTGGAACCGGAATTCCCCGGCGAAAGCGAGCCTGGCGGGCTGAGCCTGGCGCAACGCCTGGTGGGCGGCGGCTACCCCGAGGCCTGCTTTCGCCGGCCGCAACGCGCCCGGCGCTGGCAGCGGCAGTACCTGCAATCCATCATTGAACGCGACATTCATGACGTCGCCGAGGTCAAGGATGGGACTTATGTGGCGCAGTTGCTCGAATACCTGGCCCATCAAACCGCCTCGCTGCTGAATATCTCGGCGACCGCTAATGCGCTGGGCCACGTGCGCAAGACCGTGGAACGCTACATTCAGATTCTGGAACGCCTGTTCCTGATCCGACGGCTACCGGCCTGGCACTCGAACCGCGCCAAGCGGTTGGTGAAATCGCCCAAAATTCATCTGTGCGACAGCGGCCTGGCCGCCACGCTGGCAGACCTGCGCCCGGAACAGTGGAACCCGGAGCGCAAACGCTTTGGACAATTGCTGGAATCCTTCGTCGTCCAGCAATTCATCGCCATGGGTGGCTGGACTGACATCGAGCCGCGCTTCTGGCACTATCGGGACAAGGATCAGGTCGAGGTTGATCTGGTCATCGAGGTCGGCAGCAAACTGTGGGGGGTGGAGGTGAAGGCAGCGGCAAGCGTCAACGCAAGCGATGGTCGGGGCCTGCAACGACTGGCCCAGATTGCCGGTCGCCGTTTTCAGGGCGGGCTAGTGCTCTACGATGGCCCGGCTGTGCTGCCCATCGACCGCGAGCGCAACATACTGGCAGCACCGCTGGCGAAACTCTGGGGGGACTGATCGGCATGCCCGTAATCATTACCGAAGACCAGATCGAACAGGGCATCGTGCAGCGCCTGCAGCATCTGTATGGCTACGATGCGCTGGATTGCAACACCGCCGATCCGGCCGATCTCAACGATGGCTCCAATCGCAAAGACAAACGCGAGGTCATCCTCCACGACCGTCTGAAGCGCGCGGCCGTGGCGCTAAACCCCAATATCCCCGAGTCGGCCATTGATGATGCGCTGAAGCAGATCTGCGATCGCCGCCAGGCCATGGGTATGGTGGCGGCCAGTCGCGAACTCGATCAGTTGATTCGTGACGGCGTGCGGGTGGAGTTTCGTGATGAGCAAGGTCGCAACCGCACCGAGCGAGTGCGAGTCATTGACTTTACCGAACCGGCCAGTCCGCACAACCACTTTCTGGTCGTGACCCAGCTCTGGGTGCAAAGCACGGGCACTGCCGCTCGCGCCCGCTATCGCCGGCCGGATGTGCTGCTGTACGTCAACGGCCTGCCGCTGGTGTTCATCGAACTCAAGAACTCCAATATCAAGCTGCGCACGGCCTTTGACGACAACTTGAGCAACTACAAGGCCGACATCCCCCAGCTCTTTCTGCCCAACGCGCTGTGCGTGCTGTCCAACGGCATCGAAACGCGCGTCGGCAGTCTGACCGCTGAATGGGAGCATTTTTTCCACTGGCTGCGTCCGGACGACGAGACCGAAAAGATCCGGCGCGAGCAGATTCGGGCCGACGGCACCAGTGCCGAGCGCTTCCTGTCCGGACTGTGTCGCAAGGACCGGCTGCTGGACTACGTCGAAAACTTCGTGCTGTTCTACCGCGAAAGCCAGAAGATCATCGCCCAGAACCATCAGTTCGTCGGGGTCAACAAGGGCTTCGAGAAGTTCCTCAAGCGCGAGTCGCTAGGTGGCAAGCTGGGCGTGTTCTGGCACACCCAGGGTTCGGGCAAGAGCTTTTCGATGATTTTCTATGCCCGCAAGATCTTTCGCAAATGCCAGGGCAATTACAGCTTCGTGATCGTCACCGACCGCGAGGACCTGGACGGGCAGATCTACCGCAATTTCTTAAACGCCGGCACGGTCCGGGAAGCCGACACCGCCCAGCCGCGCGATAGCGAGCAAATGCGCAAATTCCTGGGCCAGAACAAGCGCATGGTCTTCACCCTGATCCAGAAATTCCGATGGCCCAAGGGCAAGGCTTATCCGCTTCTGTCGGATCGCGACGACATCATCGTGATTGTTGACGAAGCCCACCGCACCCAGTACAAGACGCTGGCGGAGAACATGCGCGCCGGCCTGCCCAACGCCCAGTACCTGGCATTCACCGGCACGCCGCTGCTGGGCCGGGAGCGTAAGACCAACGAGTGGTTCGGGGACTATGTCTCCGAGTACAACTTCAGTCAGTCCATGGATGATGGCGCGACCGTGCCGCTTTACTACAGCAAGCGGGTGCCGGAAGTGCTCAACCAGAACCAGGAGCTGAGCGACGAGTTCTACGAGATCCTCGAAGACGAGAACCTCGACGAAGCCCAGCAGGAGAAGCTGGAGCGCCGATTCGCTCGGGAACTGTCGGTCATCACCCGCGAGGACCGGCTGGAAGCCGTCGCGAAAGACATCGTCTATCACTTCCCGCGCCGCGGCTATCTGGGCAAGGGCATGGCGATTACGGTCGACAAGTTCACCGCCGTCAAAATGCATGACAAGGTCCGGCGGCTGTGGACCAAGGAGCTCAGAGCGCTGCGCGGGCGTATCCAGCGCACTCCGGACGAAGTCGAAGCCCGCCGCCTGAAGCAGCGCGTGGATTACATGCGTATCGTAGACATGGCCGTCGTCGTCAGCGCGGAAAACGACGAAGACAAGAAGTTCGATGCGCGCGGGCTCGATATCCGCCCGCACCGCAAACGCCTGGAATCGGTGGATGAAAAGGGCCGCGATGTTGAAGCCCAATTCAAGGACCCGGAGCACCCTCTGCAACTGGTCTTCGTCTGTGCTGCGTATTCCGGTGAACGTGAACACCCATTCCGGCCCAACGTGAACAGCTGTTTT
>CAZFYM010000075.1:0-16311 GCA_964523755.1 uncultured Wenzhouxiangella sp.
CGGGCGGACGAACCGAGTCCATCCTGATGTCGCTACCCGCCGTCGCCCACTGGCGCTACGACTACCAACCCGAACCCGGAACCCCCGAAGCGCGCCTGACCGACTACCTCAAACCCCGCGACTGGATCTCCGTCAACGACTGAACCCACTGTCGTATAGCAGCCAAAAATCTTTTAAACGCGAAGACGCAAAGACGCGAAGAAGGCATAACACCAGACCACCAAACCTGCCCCTCTCGGCCCGGATGCTGACTGGCTATCGGGTCAGTAGCGTCGGCGATGAAGATCGCGCCGACCCCAGTACAGAATCAGGCCGAGGCCGAATAGCATGCCGCCCAGGTGGGCGAAATGGGCGACACCTGACATGGTGCCGGTCATTCCGAACAGCAGGGTGAGAATGCCGTAGCCAATCACGAACCATTTGGCCTTGATCGGAATGGGCGGAATCAACAGCATGATGGTGGTGTTCGGATACATCATGCCAAACGCCAGCAGCAGACCAAACACCGCGCCCGATGCACCGATCGTGGGAAAAATGTCACCGGTCAGTGCGGTCACGACCAGCTGAACCAGTCCGGCACCCACCATGCAGACAAAATAGAAAATCAGGAAGCGCCGCGTGCCCCAGGCCCGCTCAATCGGCAAGCCGAACATGTACAGCGCAAACATGTTGAAAAACAGATGACCAACGCCACCATGCAGAAATCCATAGCTGACCAGCTGCCAGGGTACAAAACCATTGGACAGCGGCCACAGGGCAAACTGGCGCATAACACCCAGAAAACTGGTCATCTGAATCACGTAGGCGACCACGGTCAGCCCGAGCAGTATCAGCGCGGCGGGCGGCCCCATGGACGCCTGAATTGGCCGGTTCATGGCTGCTCCTCGTCTGACAATTGCTCGTCAAAGCCTGTCTCGTTTGACCGCATGCCAATTCTCTGCATCAAATCCTGGTATCCATCGAAGGGGGTTTGCGGCTGATCTTTACGCAAATCGCTAACCTGTTCAGCGTCGATCAGGGGCTCTCGATCGCTCCAGGATGACAGAACAAACTCAATAATGACAGCGATATCCTCGTCGGACAAGTGCCGCATCGGCGGCATGAAACCGCGATAGGCCCGTCCGGCCACTTCAATTTCCCCACGCAGCCCATGCAACACAATCATGGCCAGGGCCCGGTCTGGCAGCTCCAGCCACTCGGAACCGGCCAGCGGCGGAAAAGCCGGAGGCTTGCCTTCCCCCGCATTGCCGTGACACGATCCACACCAGCGCAGATACTCCCCCTGGCCCGGAGCCAGTTGCTGATCTGGCAACGAATTGCCATCACAGGCGGTTAATCCCGTGATCAGCAAACACACCGCAAGCGCCAAACACAACCGGGGCATGGCCGCACGTTTACAATAATGCCTTGTCATCTCTTGATCCTGGTTCAGTCATGTCAATCAAACGGGTTACGGTGTTCGCTGCGTCAAGTCAGGCGCTCGACACTGACTACATTAACGCGGCCGGGCGTCTCGGTCGCACGCTGGCCGAAGCGCACATCGACATCGTCTATGGCGGCGGAAGCCACGGCCTGATGGGGGCCATGGCTGACGGCGCGCTCGCGGCCGGTGGCAAGGTATTCGGCATTATTCCAGAGTTTCTCACACGGGTCGAAAAAGGCCATCAAGGCATCACGAATCTCGAGATTGTCAATGACATGCGCACCCGCAAGGCTTGCATGCTGGATGACAGCGACGCGGTCATCACTCTGCCCGGCGGATGCGGTACGTTCGAAGAATTGTTCGAGGTCATGACCTTGAAGCGTCTGGGGCAGTTTCTTGGTCCCATCATACTGGTCAATACCAACAACTACTACAACGGATTGGTGGACTTTTTGCAGCAAAGCATTCGCGAACGATTCATGAATCGCACACATCTGGATCTGTGGCAAGTCATTGATCAGCCGGAAAACGTGATCGAGGCTTTGAGCAACGCGCCGGGCTGGTCCAGTGATCGACTGCAACAAGCGGCGGTGCGTCGCACCTCATCCAAGTGAAGACCATCTCGCTGCGCAAGGTCGGTTTTCGTGACGGACTGAAGTGGTTACCAGTCAGTGCCGAGCTGTTATTTTCAAGTCCCGGACCGCTGCTCGGGGTCGCCTCGCTGTGGCTGCTGATCTCCCTGTTGGCCTCGCTGATTCCGCTGCTTGGACAGTTGGTGCTGGTGGTGTTGACGCCGTTGCTGACGGCCGGACTGATGGTTGCATTCGACCAGGTTCGCAACGCAATTCGCCCTCCGCCATCAACCCTGTTTGCCGGCTGGATGAATCGGCAGCGACGGCCTTCCCTGCTCGCTCTGGGAATCTGGAGCCTGGCAGGCAGCCTGGTGGCCGCTGCCGTGCTGGTCGGCTGGTTAAGTGCCCAAATCGACCCGGCCACGCTGGAAGCTGGTCTCAACAATCCCGAGGCCCTGGCCGAGGCGCTGCGTGAGACGTCTCTGGGCGGCGGAATTTTGCTGGCGCTGACCATCTTTCTGCTGGTGATCGCCAGCCTGTTTTTTGCCGTTCCCCTGGTCATGTTCGGCCAGGTTCGGGCCATGGCAGCAATTCGATTCAGCATTCTGGCCTGTCTGCACAATCTACTGGCGATGATTGGACTGCTGCTGGCCGTGATAGCGCTTGCATTGGGGCTGGGACTGATACTGGGCGTGGTTGTTTCGTTCACTTCACTGGCTTTGGGGCAAGCGGGTGCCGTGGTCGGACAACTCATCTTTCTGATTGCCACCCTGTTTGTTCAGGTGCTGCTGGCCGGCGTGCAGTACGTTGCCTTCAGCCAGGTCTGTGGCTGGGCGCCCGGTTCAGGCGATGAACCGGACGATCACCTTGAAGCCTGAACCCGGCAAGAGTCAGTCCGGCTGTTGGCTGTCCGACTGACTGTCTGGCTGCCGAATCAACAGGCGTGACATGATAATTCCCAGTTCGTAAAGCAGCCAGACCGGCAGCGCCAGCAGTGTCTGGGAAAACATGTCAGGGGGGGTAATCAGCATCGCCACGGCAAATACGCCGATCACTACATAACCGCGAATGCTGGCCAGTTTATCGGGCGAAACCACACCCAGCGCGACCAGAACAATCGTCGCCACTGGCACCTGGAAGGCCACGCCAAAGGCGATAAACAGGGTCAGAACGAAATCCAGGTAGCGATTGATATCGGTCATAACAGCGACCCCGTCCGGGGCCATGGCGGTAAAAAAGGCGAACACCACGGGAAAAACAACAAAGTAGGCAAAAGCGCAGCCAGCGTAGAACAGTGCGACGGACGCCGCCAGCAAGGGCCGGGCCAGACGCTGTTCGTGACGATAAAGACCGGGGGCCACAAATGCCCAGGCCTGGTACAGAACGACCGGCATGGCCAGCATCACCGCGAGCAGCAAGACCAGTTTGAAAGGCGCAAAGAAGGGCGAGGTGACGTCGATGGCGATCATGCTCGACCCTTCTGGCAGATAGCGCACCAGCGGTTCGGCAAATGCCGTGTAGAGCTGTCGCGAAAAGGGAACCAGAACCAGGACAGCAACCAGCACCGCGGCAAGGGCCTTCAGAATCCGCGTTCTCAGCTCAAGCAGGTGCTCAATCAGACTCAGATCGCGGTCAGTCCCGTTCTGATCGCTCATCGGCCGAATCCTTGCCCTGTATCGCATCAGCGATCTCTTGCCGCGCCTTGGCAGCAGCCTCCATGATACGGCGATTGTGGTCGTTATCGATTTCGGCCTGGAATTCAGACTTCAGATGTTGCCAGGCACCGCGCGCGGTTCGCGTTATCTGGCCCAGTCCGCGGGCCATTTCCGGCAGTCGCCTCGGCCCGACGACCAGCAATGCGACAACAGCCAGCAACAGCATCTCGCTGAAGCCGATAGTACCCATGACGCGGGATCAGTGCTTTTTGGTGGACGAATCGGACGAACTGGACTTGTCAACCGATTTCGCCTTGGAATCTTTCGCCGTTTCGACGTCGTCACTGACACCTTTGCGGAACTCGCGAATCGCACCACCCAAGTCACTGCCCAGGCTGCGAATACGCTTGGTTCCGAACACGATCAAAACGATCAGCAGTACAATAGCGAGTTGAAAAGGGCTTGGCATCATGATGATTGCTCCGCGAACATCCTGCGACGGGACTGTAGTTTATCAGGATTGGCGGGTACGCAACTGAACCAGACCAATAAAGGCAGCCAGCAGCGCCAACAGGACCAGCGTCGATCGCGACAAGGTCGATACACCCAAGGCCGCATCCGGCGTGCCGAGAATGCAGCCAGAAGTCGGCACGATGGCCAGCGACTCAAACCCGACGATGCTCTCAGCGACCTTCTCAGCCTGCCCGGTAGCCGGATCAATTCGCAGAATCTCACTGGGGAAATCACCACCCGGAACCGCGCGCCGATCCGTCATGGCCCACAAGGTGCCCTCAGCGTCAAACGCCAGGCCAGCATTGTTGTAGGGATTGGCAGCGGCTCCCAGCGGCCCGATCAACTCGGCTGTGCCGTCGTCCAGATTGATGGCGTAAAGCTCGGGCGCTGCCGTGCTTCCGTCTGCATTAAGACCCACCCCGATGCCGAAAGCTTCGTTCCCGCGAATGGCCAGATCGGTAATGGGGGCACCCAGCGATCCACTGTTGCCGACCAGGGTCAAGGCACCCGTTTCCAGATCGGCCAGATAAAGGGATTGTTGCGTATTGGAAACCACATAGGCCTGACCCGCACAGTCCAGCGTCATGCCGAAATCGAAACTCACCAGCGCGGACACACCCATATTGGCCCGATTGGTCACACCGCCCACTGGAATGGCCAGGCCAGAAATCTGGCTGACCCTGACCAGGGTCTTGGTGTCGTCATCGGCCCCGAACAATGTTCCCTGCGCATCGAGCGCCAAGGCTTCAAGATCAAGAAAACCTGTCCAGCCGATATATTCGGCATTGCCGTTGGCCAGGTCAACTCGCCACAGGGCATCGACTCGTTGCGAATCAATCTCATTGCCACGGGAATTGACAGCCCAGGCGAAGGGTTCAGCGCACACAGAAACACTGACGGCAACCAACGCCGTCAACAAACCACACCGCATTCCTGCCGTGAGCGCGCGCTTCATGATTTTGGTCCATCCATTCCGACACGATGAATCATAGCAGAGTCCACCGTAAATTGCCCACAAGCTCAACAAACCGGACATTTCTGGCCGGCTTGCGGCTTAAACTGTAGGATGTCATCCACCGACGCATTGGCCTTGTCTTATATGCCCAAAACCAACCTTGTCCAGTCCCGCGCCGAAGCCAGCGACGTGGTGGCCCATCGCCAGGCACCCCGCAGCGGCATTCTGATGGTCAATCTGGGGACCCCGGATGCACCAACGCCCAGAGCGTTGCGCCGCTATCTGCGTGAATTCCTGAGTGATCGACGCGTTATCGAGGTACCGAAACCGATCTGGTGGTTCATTCTCAACGGTATCATTCTGCCGTTTCGCGCACCCAGATCGGCCAGGGCTTACGCATCGGTATGGACTCAGCACGGCTCACCGCTCCTGGTTAACAGCCGCCGACTGGCCGATCGCCTCGCGCTGGAGCTGAAGAAAACCATGCCCCGGGTCGAGGTAATGCTGGCCATGAGCTATGGCAATCCGTCGATCGACCGGGCGATTGACCGCTTGCGGGCCGAGAACATCCAGCGCCTGCTGGTGTTGCCGATGTATCCGCAATACTCGGCCACGACTACCGCGTCGGTATTCGATGCCGTCACCCGCTCGCTGAGCCGGCTGCGATGGCTGCCGGAAGTGCGGTTTATCAACGATTACTGCAATGAGCCAGACTGGCTGGATGCGATCGCCGGCCAGATTGAGAATCATCAGAAAAGGTACGGTCAGCCCGACCAGCTGGTGTTCTCGTTTCACGGAATACCGAAGCGCAACCTGCTGGCTGGCGACCCCTACTATTGCCAGTGCCAGGCCAGTGCGCGTCAGATTGCCGAGCGGCTGAAGCTTGCGGACAACGCCTGGAAAATCACCTTCCAGTCGCGCCTGGGCCGAGCCGAGTGGCTCAAGCCCTACACCGACCAGACGCTGAAAACCATGGCGAAGAACGGTACCAAGCGGGTTCAGGTGGTCTGTCCGGGCTTTTCCATCGACTGTCTGGAAACCCTGGAAGAAATTGCGGTCGAGAATCGCGATACATTCCTCCATGCCGGTGGCGAGTCACTGGACTATATCTCTTGCCTGAACGACAGTGAGGATCATGTTCGAATGCTGGCCAGGTTGTGCCGCAAACACGGCCAGGGCTGGCCGGAATTTGCCGGCCAGAAGGCGGTTGGAGACCGGGCCATCGAGCAACGACTGAAACATGTCCAAAGCGCAGCCGAACAGCTCGGGCTCGGCTGAATTCCTGTTTACATATTGAGCATTCGCCCGCCGTCAATGGCCAGTATCTGGCCGGTAATGTAGGGGGCATCCAGGCTCAGAAAGCAGACCGCGCCAGCGATGTCTTCCGGACGCCCCTGGTGGCCCAGCGGTATGCGTTCCAGCACCGCATTGGCAGCCTCGGGCGAGTCGCCGTTTTCCGGCCACAGGATCGCACCGGGAGCGACCGCATTAACGCGGATGGAAGGGGCCAGTTCCCTGGCCAGCGCGCGGGTCTGCATCACCAGGCCGGCCTTGGCCTGGACGTAGACGGGATGTCGACTCAACGGTACCAATGCATGGATATCAACCAGGTTGACAATGGCACCACCGCGCCGGGCCAGATGGGGCGAACAGGCCTGGGAGAGGAAAAACGGTGCACGCAAATTACTGTTCATCAACTCATCCCAGTTGGCCTGTGTTGCCTCGCCCATGGGAGTTGGAAAGAATGTCGAGGCATTGTTGACCAGCACATCGATGCGGCCGAAGCGATCGAGCGTCGAGCGCACGATTCGTTCGGGGGCCTGCGGGTCGGCCAGGTCCTCGCCGATGGTCATTGCCGAGGACTGTCGCCGCTTGTTCAGGCTTTCAGCCAGCGATTCGGCTTCAGACTCTGATGCGCGATAATGAATCACCACCTTAAGGCCGCGCTGGTGAAGGGCCTTGACAATGCTCGCCCCGATCCGCCGCGCCGCGCCGGTTACAATCGCCACTGGTTCTGATTCGCCACTCATGCTGGATGTCATCTCGCAACCCTTCGCTGTCGTTACCGGAACCGCCAGTCCATTTGCTGACGCTCAGCCGACAATTGTGCACCAGGATTGTCAACGCCATTGAACACGACGGTCCGATGCCGTTCGATCGCTACATGAACAAGGTGCTTTACGAGCCGGGGCTGGGCTACTACGTCAATGGTCTGCACAAGTTCGGATCGTCCGGCGACTTTGTCACTGCCCCGGAACAGGGCCGGATTTTTGCCCGCACCCTGGCCCGGCAGCTTGATCAGATCACATCCGCGCTAGACCCGGACTGGACGCTTTTGGAGCTGGGCGCCGGATCCGGTGCACTGGCAGGCGACCTGCTTGAAGCCATGCAGTGCCTTCCGAAACGCTATCTCATTCTCGAGCCCAGCGCCTCCTTGCGCGAAACCCAGGCCGAGCGACTCGATGGGCTGTCACGCGATTTGCGCGAACGGATTGAATGGATCTCTCAACCGCCAGGCTCGGCTTTTCAGGGCGTGATCGTGGCCAACGAGGTGATGGACGCCCTGCCGGTTGCCTGCTTCGAGATCACCGAAGACGGACCCGTGGAGCGCTGTGTCGGTATCGACAATGATCGTCTGGCCTGGACGCCGACCCCACCCTCCAGCCGTCTGAGCCAGGCGATCGCGAGGCTGCAGAATGTCTTGCCGGAGCCACTCGCGGTGGGCTACCAAAGCGAGATCTGCCTGGACCTGCCAGGATGGATCGGGACGATTACCGACTGCCTTTCACGCGGCGTAGCCTTGCTGATCGATTACGGCTATCCGCGCAGCGAGTACTACCATCGCGACCGTTCCGGCGGCACGCTGGTCTGCCACTACCGTCACCGTGCTCACTTTGATCCCTATGTCTGGCCCGGACTGACCGACATCTCCGCCTTTGTTGACTTCACTGCCGTGGCCGAAGCCGCCGCCGACCATGAGCTTGAAGTTGCCGGCTTCACCAGCCAGGCCGGCTTCTTGCTCTCGCTTGGAGCGCATGAACTGGTCGCTTCAGCCGACGACCCGCTTGATCACCTCAAGCTGGCATCCGAACTGAAACGACTCACGCTGCCGGGAGAAATGGGCGAAAAGTTCAAGGTCATCGGACTGAGCCGAAACTTCGACCAACCCCTGACCGGATTCGACATCATGAGCCAGCTCGGAAGGCTGTAGGTGAATCTTATCCGGTCGTAGCCGGCTCTTTCCATGCCAGCATCAGACGGGCCAGCGCCGGCAACAACAGCATGGCACCAATCATGTTGAAGATGAACATGAAGCCCAGCAATACACCCATGTCAGCCTGGAACTGCAGTGCGGAGAACAACCAGGTTCCCACGCCCACGGCCAGGGTGATAGCGGTAAAGAACACAGCCTTGCCCGTCAGGCGCAGGGTTCGCAGGTACGCCTCATCCAGGCTCAAGCCCTCCTGCATGAAACTACGCATTCGGCTGAAGATATAAATACCGTAGTCCACACCAATGCCAACGCCCAGGGCGACCACCGGCAGCGTATTGACCTTCAAGCCAATGCCCATAAACGCCATCAGACTGTAGGCCAGATAGCTGACCAGAACCAGCGGCAGAACAATACACAGCGTACCCCGGCCTCCTCGAGTGACAAACAACAGCAAACCAACCAACACACCCAGTCCGATTAGGAATGCGGGCTGTGTCCACAGAGACGGGGCGAAAAAGTAGGTCCCAACCCCGACGGCACTGAGCGGCAAAACGACCAGGGCAGTAACGCCCAACGATGCAAACGTCATCAGGCACAAGATGATAATGGCACCATAGACGTAGAGCAGCATAGGTGTTTGAGCCGCAGCCACTTCTTCATTGGTTGCAGCCATCACGCCGACATTGCCGGTCGCCAGACGGAAGCGCAGGCATTCCTCACACACTTCTTCTTCCGAACTGAGCAGGTCTCCGAGCACGGCACCGGCCGGCTGGAAATCCAGCCCTTCGACAAAAATCTCGCCACGCAATTCCCGTACCCTGTTGATCACACGGACAATGGTCGCGGCCTTGTGGTCCTCAAGGAACACCATGATCGGCATCGCGCTGCAGTCCTCATTCAACAAGCCGGTACCCGTATCGATACCGGACAAATTCTGACGCATGATGAACTTGTTGCGCGGCAAAACCCGCCAGCGAATGTTGCCTTCGTTCCAACCGGTATTGACGATCTTGGCAATCATGGGCAACGAAACCACCTGCTGCACACCCTCGACATTGGACATGTGCCAGGCAAACCGGTCAATGGCCTCCATCACCCCATAGGATTCGGTACAGGCTTGAGGTACCGTTTCGGCAATGATGGAAATCAAATCGGTGCCGAGGGCAAACTTGTCCGCAATCAGACGTGCATCCTGGTTGTAGCGGGCATCTTCTCGCAGCTCCGGCACGCCCGGCTGGGAGTCACCGATCTGCATCTCCTGAGACTTGACCCAGGCAAACGCGAACAGCGCAACGCCCACGGTGACCGCAAGCAGGGCGACCCGGGGGCGACTGAATGATGCGATCAGATTCCAGATCCGACTGGGCTTGAGGCCCTTGCGGTACTGACGTTGGCGGAAACCTTCCTCATTGCGCAAGCGAACATAGGACAGCAACACCGGTAATAAAACCAGGTTGGTGAAAATGATCACCGCCACACCGATGCTGGCGGTCAGGGCCAGTTCCTGGATGATTCGAATATTGATCAGAAGAATGGTCAGAAAGCCGATGGTATCGCTGATCAGGGCAATCGATCCCGGTGCCAGCAAGCGGGCAAAAGTTGCCTTGGAGGCATCCAGACTGGACGCAATCGGCACGCGGTCAAGAGATTTTCCTTCCTGCGCCAGTCCTACCGCCGAATGCCCGCCAAACAGTTTTTCGGCATTCCAGCCGCTGATCATCTGCACACCATGACTGACCCCGATGGCGAACACCAGGAACGGCGTCAGGATATTCATCGGATCGATACCGAACCCGAGTATGCTGAGCAAGCCGAGCTGCCAGACCACGGCTGTTGCCGAGCAGACCAGAGGCAAAACAGTCAGCCAGACCGATCCGGAGTACATGAACAACAGCAGTGCGGTAATCAGAAACGCAACACCGAAGTACATCACCACACCACGGGCACCATCGGCAATATCGCCGACAATCTTGGCAAAACCGACAATATGAACGGTGTGAGATTCGTCCTCAAAGTCGGATCGAATGCTTTCGAGCCGAGCGGCTACGTCCTGGTAATCCAGTGTTTCACCGGTTGAAGGATCCGTTTCCAGCAGATTGGCCCAGACCATGGCGCCGGAGAAATCTTCGGCCACCAGGCGCCCGACTTCGCCCGACTTGACGATATTGGATCGAACTCGCTCGAACATCTCGCGACCGGGAGCGAAATCGGCGGGGATGACATTACCGCCTGCGAATCCATCTTCGACAATTTCGACAAAGCGAACGTTCGGCGTAAAAATGGACCGGACACTGGCCCGATCAACGCCGGGAATAAAAAATACCCGGTTGCTGATCTCCTCGAATTTTCCAAAAAACTCCGGCGTGAACATCTCACCATCTTCAGCCACCAGCGCCACAAGCACCCGGTTGGCCCCACCGAACTCACGCTCGTATTCCATGAACGTCTGCATGTACTCATGCTCGAGCGGAAGCTGCTTCATGAAACCGGCATCCACGCGCAACTGGATCGTGAAATAGGCAGCAACAACCGTTCCGACCAGAAAGAGCAACAGGATCAAGGGTCGCACAGCGAAAAGCGCATCGGCTATGCGCCGGGCCAGAGTTGTTTGTTCACTCATGAGTCAATCCATCCTCGCCGGCCAGAATCTTGGTGCCATCATCCGCAAACAGGACGGCTGCATAGGTGCTTCCGAGACGATCTTCGTCCAGTTCAAAACGTTGTTGTGCCGGGTCATAGCGCAACTGGGCAGCACCTGCACCAACCATGAAAGCGCGACCCTGAGGATCTTTTGTCCCACCTTTCAGCGTCGAACCCAGCCTACTATCCAGCAAGGTCCAGTTATCACCGAAGTCGGTTGAAAGTTGGACGTTGCCCCGCAGACCAAAGGCCAGAATCGAGCCATCGCCAAGTTGAAGCAAGCCGAACATCGATCCGGTGTAGGGAAATCTGAAACTTTCCCAACTGTCCCCGGCATCGGTACTGCGAAACCCGTAACCGCGCTCGGCAGCGATCATGTAGCGACCGCCACCCAGATCGACAAAGGCATTGAGATGACATTCCATGAACTCATAGCAACCCCGATCGAAATCCCTTGAGGCATCGTAGTATTCATCGAAATCATCGTCGTCGATATACAGTTCATCATCCGATGCTGTCGAGTGGTCATCAGCCGCGTCTTCCCAATCGATTGCCTCGGAGGTGACCATATCCGCCATATCAAACACCTCCCAGTCTTCACCGGCATTGCTGGTGCGCATGAATAGTCCATAGGCACCGATTGCAATCCCATCATTGGCATTGAAAAAATGCACATCGAGCAGTGGCTTTTCCCACTCGGGTTCAAAATGCTGAAGAAGCCAGGTCCGGCCCAGATCGCGACTGTGAATAATGGTTGAGTCATGCCCAACGGCCCACAAACGACCACCCGCGAAGGTCACGCGAGTCAAGGTTGCCCGGACCGGAACGAATTCAGCCTGCTCCCAGCTGATTCCGTCGCCTGAAAGCAGAACATGACCCCGCTCACCAACGGCAACGTAGCGCTGACCGGCGCGCGTTACGTCCAGCACCAGGCTTTTTGCTGCCAGACGAGCCGGGTCCGCAGCTTGCGGCTCTTCGACCGGTTGCGCCAGTATCGTGCCCGGCATGATCAACGTCATTAAAACAATGAGCTGAAACAGTTTATTGCTCATGCAATTTTTCTCCATGATACCGGTTGATAGCGGCCACGCCTGCACCGGCCTTCGACCTTGCAACAAGTCATGGCAGCACCAGGCTAGCGACGACCGCGAGTGCGCAATGCCTGCGGGGTGTAGTCACTCGGGCTCAAATTCTGATCAAAGGTATTGACCCGTTCCTGATTATCAATGCCGTTGGCAACATAACGACCGGCCTGCAGATCCATATGAACCTCAATCGTTGACCAGTAGGTCGGAACATCATAGAAATTGATGGTATGAGCTTCCGACAGGCGCCACAGGTCACCGCGCTGGTCATAGTGATCAATCAGTGCGATCTGATATGTGTCTTCATCCAGGTAATAGGTCCGGCGCGGATTGATATGGCGGGTTCCTTCCTTCAGCGTCGCCTCGACGATCCATACCCGATGCAGCTCGTAGCGCATAAAGTCAGGATTCAGGTGGCCCGGCTTGACCAGGTCGTCTGGCATGACATCACCGCTATGAGCCTGGTAAGAGTTGTAAGGGATGTACATTTCCCGCTTGCCCAGGATTTCCCAGTCGAAGCGATCCATGGCACCGTTGAACATGTCGGTCATATCGTTGGTACGCAGACCATCAGATGCCGTACCGGGATTATCGTATGCGACATTGGGCGCACGGCGAACGCGACGCTGGCCCGGATTGTAAATCCAGGCCTGGCGGGGTTGCTCAAGCTGGTTCAAAGTCTCGTGAACCAGCAGAATGTTTCCGGCCAGGCGAGCCGGCGATTCCACTTCCTGGAAGAAATACAGCAGAATATTGTTGGTATCAGCCAAGGTATTGCCTTCACCATAGTAAAGGCCGAGAATTTCCTCGCGCAATCGAATCAACTGATACGACCCGCCAGAGGTTGGAACAACCTGATTGTTGTAACGCGTGCCGCCGATGCCTTTGTACTTGAGCTTGTGATTCCACATCAACTCATAGGCGTTTTGAGCCAGGGGAAATGGAAAACCCTCGGCCACATTGGCCACCCCTTCTCCATCGGCAATGAGCTCTCCGGTCGACGCATTGGCGATTGTCATTTCGTAAGTACGTTCCGGAAACGAAGCGCTGCGACGGCTCGGATAAACGCGCATCCGGTAAGTTTCTGGATAGCGCTCGAAAGTCGCAATCTGTCCAGGCGAAAGATGATCGGCATACTCACGGAAATTCTCGCCGGTAATCACGAACCTGACTTCATCATCAGCGAACGGATCCGGGTGACGATCACCTTTTGCATAGCCCGCAGGCCAGTGCTCACGTCGTATCCCGCCATCCCAGGCCGGTATCGTTCCGGCCTCGTTTCCGGCCACGAGCGAGCCCATTGGTGTCAGATCATTACCCAGTCTTGCGATGTTTTCATCATTGTTGGCAATAATGACAGAGGCCGCATCGCCGGTTGCCTGCTGCGCGGCAGCCGCAGCGCAAATCAGCAACCCGCCGGAAACCAGGCCTGCCAGCACCAGTTTGGTGAATGGATTTGAAAGGAAGAAATTGAATGGATTGGTACTCATGTTACTCCTTGCGCAATGGCGTAAATTCATGCAGCCCATGACGCTCAGCCATCTGAGAACGGGCTGACCGGAGTCCGGACAGCCCGAGGAAAAACGTCCTTGTTCCCAGACCGGGCTAACGCCGACCGCGAGTTCGCAGTGCCTGGGGAGTGTAGCTGGCCGGGCTCAGTGGCACGTTGAAGGTATTGACCGGGTCCTGATTATCCAGACCAGTCGAAACATAACGACCGGACTGAAGATCCATGTGCGACTCAACCGATGACCAGTAGGTCGGAACGTCATAGTAATTGATAGTATGTGCTTCAGAAGCACGCCACAGTTCACCTCGCTGATCATAGTGATCAATCAGAGCAATCTGGTAGGTGTCTTCGTCCAGGTAATAGGTGCGCCGGGAATTGATATGCCGGGTACCCTCGCGCAAGCGTGCATCAATAATCCAGACCCGATGCAATTCGTAACGCATCAAATCTGCATTCAGGTGTCCGGGGCGCACGATATCTTCAGGCGTCAGATCGCCACTATGCAACTTATAGGAGTTGTAAGGAATATACATTTCCTTTTTGCCGACAACTTCCCAGGTAAAACGGTCCATGGCACCGTTGAACATATCGGTCATATCATTGGTCCTGAGACCATCGGACGCTGTTCCCGGGTTGTCATAAGCTACATTGGGGGCGCGACGAACGCGGCGCTGACCGGGATTGTAAATCCAGGCCTGACGTGGCTGCTCAAGCTGGTTGAGTGTTTCATGTACCAGCAGGATATTGCCGGCCAGACGTGCCGGTGACTCGACTTCCTGAAAGAAATACAACAGGATATTATTGACATCCTCAATCGTACTGCCTTCAGCGTAATACATACCCAGCAGTTCCTCGCGCAGACGAACCAACTGGAAGCTGCCCGTCGCGGTCGGTGCCACCTGGTTGTTATAGCGCGTACCACCGGTACCCTTGTATTTGAGCTTGTGGTTCCACATCAACTCATAGGCATTCTGCGGGATCGGAAACGGAAAACCTTCCGAGACATCAGCAACGCCTTCGCCATCAGCGATCAGACGTCCAGTCGATGCGTTACGGATGGTGGCGTCATAAACGAACTGGGGAAATGATGCGCTACGCCGGGTCGGATAAACCGCCATCTTGTAAGTATCCGGGTAGCGTTCGAAGGTCGCTATCTGGCCGACCGAGAGGCGATCAGCATATTCGCGATAGTTCTGACCAGTAATGACATACAGCGGACGGTCATTGGCAAACGGATCGAGATGACGATCCCCCGGTGAGTAGCCAGCCGGCCAGTCCGTCCGGGTCAAGCCACCATCCCAGGCCGGGATACGGCCATCGGCACTGCCAGCTCTGATGGAACCCATCGGCGTCAGATCATTGCCCAAACGAGCGATATTTTCGGGCGTTCGAGGCAGAATGAAATCGCCCTGATCAGCAGGCACCACCGGAGAGGTTGCCGCCGGAACAGCTCGCTGCTGAGTGGCAGGGGTTGCCGCTCGTTCGGTCTGGGCAGCCCGTTCGGCTTCAGCTTGAGCTGCCGCACGTTCGGCTTCAGCCCGGGCCGCAATACGCTCAGCTTCGGCCTGGGCGGCGGCACCTTCAGCTTCAGCCTGGGTGGCAATACGTTCGGCCTCGGCAGCCGCGCGGGCTGCGGCCGCTTCACGTTCAGCCGCTGCACGCTCTTCTGCCATGCGACGCTCGGCTTGGGCCTCTGCTTCCCGACGTGCCGCTTCGGCTTCTGCCGCCAACCGCTCAGCCTCAGCTTCTGCCGCTCGGCGCTCAGCTTCGGCTGCCATGCGCTCACGTTCGGCCTGTTGTGCGGCACGCCGACGTTCTTCCGCAGCGGCCGCTTCACGTTCGGCACGCTCAGCCTCGAATCGATCAGCCATTTGCTCCGATTCGGGGGCCTCAGATTCATCGACGACTTGAGATCCGCCACAGGCCACCAGACTCAAGCTGATGACCAAAGCCGCCAGAATCGCCAGTTTCGATTTCAGGTTGGTGAGTTTCATGTTGGACCTCCAGATTAGAACGAGTAGCTGCCGGACACCGCAACAAAGTCGCGGTCACTGAGCAGATTATTGTTGCCTCCACCAAAGAAGTTGGTGTAATCGACACCAAATCGCCAACGCGCCTGGTAATCGAATGTCAGGCCCAACGTGACCTGTTTGCGACCCTCGATAAAGCTGCCGCCCGGACCGGGGGTCACACCCTGAACGTCATGATTGAAAGCCACCCGAGGTGTCATATTCCAGGGGGTTCCAAACACATTGTTGTAGGTGGGTGCCACCAGCAGGCGATAGCCCCAGCTGAACGCCGTCGCGAACCCGTCAGCCGTGGTGATCGGGTTGCGCGAAGTTCCGCTAATCCGATCAGGGCCGCCACCGGTGTCTGTGCCTGGACCCTCGAAACGCAATTCGCTGCGATCAGGCAGGTTCCAGAAGTGCGCGGCACCAAACTCGCCGACAAGGGCCACCTGATCAGCACCAACCCAGTTATTCGGTCCAAACAGCTTGGTCAGAGTGAACTGGGCCTGGGAGGCCTCCTGGCGCTCGAAACCTCGAATGAACTCACCTGGCGCAAATTGGCCGAGCTGGCTGTTGAAACGCTCGAACTCGCTGGGCAGTGCTACGTTAAGTGGCGACAGGCCGGCAAACAACAGCTCGACATCGTCAACCTGAATGGGCACATTGTCACGATAGCTGACCTCGCCTCCCAGCGACCAGGTACCAAAAACCGTGGTGTTGAAACTCACACCGAAC
>CAZFYM010000076.1:0-16219 GCA_964523755.1 uncultured Wenzhouxiangella sp.
GGGCTTTTCCGATCCCGCTGAACGTGTGTGTATTTATGCCCAGGGGTACTTAGCGCCAACGCCGGGAAGGCAGCTGGTAAGATCAGTACCAGGGCCAGCGCTGAACGTCGCCACACCATGGTCGAGTGTGCTGCGCCTTTTTGATTGTCAGATCGCTGCATTACAACGGCCAACCACTTCGCGTTATTCAGACTGGATTGTACCCTGCCGTTACGACGCAAGCTCCTGGACCTGGGGCCTTGCGAGAAACGAATCTACAGGCTCGCCGCCAGGCGGGTGCCCTGGTCGATGGCTCGCTTGGCGTCCAGTTCGGCCGCCACATCGGCCCCGCCAATCAGGTGAGCCTCAATACCACTGGCCTTGAGGGCTTGAGCCAGTTCACGATTGGGAACCTGGCCGGCACAAATCACGATGGTATCGACTTCCAGGCAGCGGCCTTCCTCACCAATTTTGATATGCAGCCCCTGATCATCGATGCGTTCATAGCTCACACCGGACAAGGTCTGAACCCCGAACTGCTTGAGCGAGGTTCGGTGAATCCAGCCGGTGGTCTTACCCAGGCCGCCGCCGGGCTTGGAGGTCTTGCGCTGGAGCAGGAAAATCGCACGCGCTGGTTTGTCGAAATCAGGCCTCATTCCCTCGACACCACCACGTCGCTTCAGATCCATATCAACACCCCACTGACGGAAAAAATCTTGCGCTCGAGGTTGATCCGGGTCCGGGGTTTCGGGTACCCGGCCGTGAACCAGAAACTCACTGACATCGAACCCGATTCCACCAGCTCCGATCACGGCCACGCGCTGCCCGACCGGCTTGTCGTGGCGCAGCACGTCCACATAGCTCAGCACACTGGTGTGGTCCTGGCCGGGGATGCCGGGGTCACGCGGCGTCACGCCGGTCGCGATGATGACCTCATCGAAGCCTTCTGTGCGCAAGCTATCTGCATCGGCAAGCGCACCCAGCCGAAGATCGATACCCCGTAACTCGATCTGGCGGGTGAAATAACGCAGGGTCTCGACAAACTCTTCCTTGCCCGGAATCCGCTTGGCCATATTGAACTGGCCACCGATCCGATCAGCCTTTTCATACAGCACCACCTCGTGGCCGCGTCGGGCCAGCGTCGTCGCCGCCGCCAGGCCGGCTGGCCCGGCACCCACCACAGCCATCTTCTTGCGATACTCGGCCGGCTTGATCAGCAGTTCGGTCTCGTGCGCCGCGCGCGGGTTGACCAGGCACGAAGCAGTCTTGTTCTGAAACACGTGATCCAGGCAGGCCTGATTACAACCAATGCAGGTATTGATCTCGTCGGCCCGATTTTCACGGGCTTTGTTGACCCAATCCGGGTCGGCCAGAAACGGACGCGCCATGGAGATCATGTCCGCATCACCACGCGCCAGAACGGCTTCTGCGGTGTGCGGCATATTGATCCGGTTGGTGGTGACCAGCGGTAGCGCGACTTCGTCTCGCAGCTTGCGGGTCACCCAGGTAAAGGCTGCCCGTGGCACGGAGGTAGCGATGGTCGGCACCCGGGTTTCATGCCAGCCAATGCCGGTATTGATAATAGTCGCGCCAGCCGCCTCGATAGCTTTGCCCAATGCGACCACTTCTTCCCAGCTGTTGCCATCGGCCAACATATCCAGCATGGAAAGGCGGTAGATGATGATGAATTTCTCGCCCACCGCCTCACGCGTACGTCGAACAATCTCGACCGCCAGGCGCATGCGATTATCAAAGCTGCCACCCCAGCGGTCGCTTCGACGATTGGTTCGCGGGACCAGGAACTGGTTGATGAAATACCCTTCAGATCCCATGATCTCGACACCGTCGTAACCGGCCTTTTGGGCCAGCCTGGCACAGCGCACGAAAGTCTTTATCTGTTTTTCCACCCCGCGATCAGAGAGCGCAGAAGGCTTGAACGGCGTAATGGGCGACTTGACGGCTGAAGGCGCAACCGAGAACGGGTGGTAGGCATAGCGCCCGGCGTGCAGAATCTGCATGCAAATCCGTCCGCCGGCCTCGTGCACCGCAGTGGTCATGCGCTTATGACGCCGGACCTCCCAGCGATTGGTCAGCTTGGACGCCAGCGGTGCCAGCGATGCTCGCCGGTTGGGTGCAATTCCCCCGGTCACCATCAGCCCCACGCCACCGCGTGCCCGGTCAACAAAATACTGGGTCAGGCGTGGCCAATTCCACACCCGATCCTCCAGCCCTGTATGCATTGACCCCATCAATAAACGATTGGGCAAGGTTGTAAAGCCCAGGTCAAGCGGCTCGAGAATATGGGGGTAAGGGGTGCTGACTTCGGACACGAACAATCACCGTACGGCAAAGTATGGAGCCAGATTATAGTGCCTGGCAGCCTGTCGGACTTGACCGATCGTAGAGAGGGAACGCCGGTTGGAGTCAGATTTTTCGATCTTTTGAGGCGAATAGTGGACCTATTTAACGAAAAAGAGCGGGAAATCTGGCCCAATCCGGCGTTTCCGCAGTAGATCAGCGTTAAGTCCGACAGGCTGCTAATGGTCCAGAAATCGCTCCAGCGCCCGAACCTGACCGCGCAGGTTGTGAATCTCCTCAAGAAGATCAAGTACCAGAGGCAACGCGGAGGTATCGACTCCCAGATCGCGTTGCAAGCGACCGGCGGTTCGCACACGACGGAACTGACGCACACTGAAACGCCATTCCTGAGCTTTCTGCCCCCTGGGCTCGGCCACGCCCTCGGCAATCCATTCCATCAACTCATCCCGGGAAACCTGGCAGGCTCGGCACAAGTCCTCCAATCCGATATCCACGTCCTGATCGATGATTTCGACAACCGGCAGTTCTCTACCTGCATTCATGATCAATCCTCCATGCCCACGCGGGGATCGAATGCCTGTTCCTGTTGCAGTTGTTCATACAGCTCGCGCTGACGATCACTGCTTGCTGGCGGAACTACCACTTTGAGAATCACGAACTGGTCACCGGGACTTTTGCCCGGCATGCCGCGACCCTTGAGCCGGAACCGCTTGCCGCTGGACGAGCCGGCAGGAATCGTCAGCGAGATCTTTCCGCCCAGCGTAGGTACCGTGATCTTGCTACCGAGTGCCGCCTCCCAGGGTGCCACCGGCAGGGTCAGATGCAGGTCGCGTCCATGCAGTTCGTAGAGCCGATGCGGTTTGATGCCAACCTCCAGATAAAGGTCGCCGGCCGGACCACCATTGAATCCCGGCTCACCCTGCCCACGCAGTCGAATCTGCTGCCCGTCGGTCACACCGGCAGGAATACGAATATCAAGATCCTGCGGGCGCTGAATAATGCCACCATCCGCAGTCACCTCAGACCGGGCCAGGCTGACCCGTCGCATCCCGCCCTGAAACGCGGTTTCCAGATCAACCTCGATTCGTGCGTGAGAGTCACGACCGGCAGCACGCATAGGGCCACGTCGTGATCGCCCACTGCCGGCTCTTCCACCTCCACCACCAAACAGGCTGGCGAAGAAATCACTGAAGCCGGCCAGGTCTTCCGGACTGAAGCCACCCGAACCGCCTGCATCACGCTGCCAGCCCGGCGGCGGTTGAAAATCATCACCCTGGCGCCAGCCCCCCTGACGCAACTGATCGTAGGCCTTGCGTTTTTCCGGGTCTTTGAGCGCCTCGTAGGCCTCGCCCACTTCCTTGAAGCGTTCTTCGGCATCGGATTCCTTGCTCACATCCGGGTGATACTTGCGTGCCAGCTTGCGATAGGCGCGCTTGATCTCATCCTGCCCGGCAGTGGGCTCCACGCCGAGGAGCTTGTAGTAGTCCTTGAATTTCATGACCTTGGCTTATTCTCCAGTCCTGCTGTCCACAGTGGGGCCACCTCGGTCTGAATCAAGATGAACCGGCCCGGGACTGAAGCCACTGCAGGCGGCTATGACGATCGCTCATCTCACTTGCCAGTCGCTCCAGGGTTGCTCTGAAAGCCTCCAGGTCGGCCACGGCGAGCTGAATCAGTGCCTGGGCTTCGGCCTGGCGCCACCCCCCCAGCGACAGCTCCTCGCGCAGCTTGAGACAACGCTCGGCGTCCTCGGCCGCTTGATCGCGTCGCTTATGCTGAATATGCCAGACGGCCCGTTCGCACAAGGCCTGGGCCAGAAAGGCTCGGGCCACTGGGCCGGCTCGCTCCAGATCGGCAATCACCGGGTCCAAAGTCAGGCCGGGTTGCTCAGCCGATTCGGCCAGAGTTCGACCCAGCCGACCCAGCAAGGTATAGGGATGCTGGCTGCCCAGTGTCGCCTCGAACAATTGCTCAGCCTGTGCATAAGCTGTTCTGGCCTGCGCCGTCTGGCCGCGCGCCAGGGCCAGGTCGCCGTAGCCGATCCAGGTGCTGGCGTAGTCGGGTGAATCCTCACCAACAAATTGCTGCATCATTTCCGATGCTTCGTCGAGCAAAGCTTCGGCGCGCTCAAATTCACCGCGTACGATCAGCAGCCGGGCAAATTGACTTTTGGCCGCTGCCAGTGCGCCTGAACCCCCGAATCGGGACTCACGAACAGCAATGGCGCGTTCGAAACGGCGGACCGCTTCGTCCGTTCGACCAAGCCGGTCCAGAACCACGGCCAGGTTCTGTAGGTTGGACAAGGCATCGGCAGACTCACCTCGTCCCAGTGCCAGCCACAACGCTTCCGCCGCTTCCATATGCCGAACACCACGCTGGTATTGCCCCCCGATAACGAAGGTCGCAGCAAGGTTGGCTTCGGCCCAGGCCTGCATCGGCCGGGGGCCATTGGAGGCCTGCTGAGCCAGGGTACGGGCCCGCTCCAGGTCAGCGACCGCGCCATCCCAGTCCCCACGCATGCGGGCAAGCCTGGCACGGGTCTGCAATGAGCTGGCAAGTCGCTCCCGATGATCCCCTGAAAATGACTCGATCAGGCGAACCGCCTGATCGGCACGCTCGAAACCGGTATCAATATCACCCCGACGATGCAAGACCAGGGCAAGATTGTGATTCAGTTTGGCACGCAGTGCCGGCGAGCTGCTTTCATCGACCTGCTCAAGTGCTTGCTGGAGCAATGGCTCAGCCGAGCGCCAATCGTCCAGCGCAATCAGTATCTCGGCCATCGCCAACCAGATTTCAAGCTGGGTTTTCGGGTCTTCCTGAAGCCAGTCGCTGGCTGCTTCGGCAGTCTCATCCAGCAACTCGCGGGCACTTAATTCACCCGCACTGCTGCTAAGACTGCCGACATCCCGAAACAACAGAATAAGCTTGTCCTTGACGGCCAGCGACAGGTCGGCTTCATGGCGCGCAATATCGCGCTCCTGAGCCACGATGCGGGCCTGCCAGAGACCGCCGCTGATTCCGCCAATCAACAGCAACAGGGCCAGGCCACCCAATGCGGCGGCGACTTTGCGGCGACGAACCCAGAGCCCGGTCGCAGCAATCGGTGACAGACGACGCGCCTTGACCGGATGATTGGATCCAAGACGTTCAAGATCCAGCAATAGCGCATTGACCGTCGCATAGCGTTCGTCAGGGATTTTAGCCGTCGCCTGGCCAATCACGGCATCCAGATCCTTGCGCCGACGGTAGCCTTGCCAGCTCGAGCGCAGCAGCGCCGGCCGCTGCGGACGCTCGGGATCTTGCTGGTAAACCAGCCAGCGCAGCACGGCTCCCAGGCTGTAGATATCGCTGGCCGTTGATACCGGCTTGCCAGCCAGCTGCTCTGGTGCAGCAAAGCCAGGCGTCAGGGCGCTTGGCATGCGAGCGTCGGTATTTACATCAAGTAATTGGGCAACACCGAAATCCAGCAGTTTGACCTGGCCATCGCGAGCCAGGGCAACATTGGCCGGTTTGATATCCCCATGCACCACGAGTGAGCGATGGGCAAAAGCCACCGCCTCGCAGATCTGGGCAAAGACTTTCAGGCACTCGGCCGGCTCCACCGGGCTGCTGTGGTTCCACTCACTCAAAGTTGGACCATCGACCCATTCCATGACCAGATAGGGTCGTTCATCATCGGCCATGCCACCATCGATCAACCGGGCAATCGAGGGATGGTTCAGCCGGGCCAGCAACTCACGCTCACTCTCCAGCAAGCGCGCAAGATTCTTGCGCCGCGAGCGAATCAGCTTGATCGCGACCTGCATCTGGAAGGCACCATCGGCACGCTCGGCATGGTAGACCTCACCCATACCCCCAGCCCCGATACGGGCAAGAATGCGCCAAGGCCCCATTCGAGTGCCCCGAACCAGCGTGCGCGGAAACATGTCCGAGTGAGCCGCCAGTGCATCGGAAGCCAGGTGGCGCGCCGATTGATCAATAAAACCGGTCGGCTGGGCACTGGCCAACAACAGCCGCTCCAGCCAGAAACCCAGACGAGGGGCACGTTCAAGGCATTGCTGTACAAAGTCGGCGCGCTGTTCAGGCGGCTGTTCCAGAGCGTGATCCAGTAACTGATCAAGCAGTTTTCGACGGGTCGGCGTCAGCCGCCCACCGCGTGGTGCCTTGCTTGTGCGCCTAGCCGTCACGATTTTCCTGCATATCCAGCAACAGCCAGGCGCGCGCGCGTTCCCAGTGACGCTGAACGGTGCGAACGGAAATATCCAGCATTTCGCTGATCTCTTCGGCGGTATAGCCACCAAAGAAACGGGCAACAACAACTTCTGCCAGCTCCGGGCTGGTCTGCTCCAGGCGCTCCAGTGCGTCATTGACCAGCAGCACCGAGGCTTGGTCATCCGCATTCGTGGCGGCGACCAGATCATCTTCCAGAGACTCGGCAACCTGGCCGGCGCCCCGCTTGACGGCCAGCTTGCCGCGCGCATGGTCGACAATCAACTGGCGGATGGCCAGATAGGACAAGCGCTTCAGATGCAGGCGATTGTGAATCGGCTGGTCACTGGCCTGGCGCAGCTTGATGAAGGCTTCGTGGACCAGCTCGGTGGTTTGCAGTGTTGGACTGGCCCCCATCCGCGCTTGCTGGCAGCGCGCCACCTGGCGCAAGTCGTCATAAATCAGCGGCAGAATGTGGTCCATCAGGTCCGGCGAGTCTTTCAACTCGGACAATAACTGGGTCACATCACCCTGACTGAACTGGCCTGACTGACTGGACTGGGACAAGATGTCACCCTGCACGGCACTGAATCTCCTAGTTTGCCACAGCGTGAGATCGATCACATAAAAGGAGACCTGGTTACTTTCCCATTTCCCATTTCCCATTTCCCATTTCCCATTTCCCATTTCCCCAAAAGTATACATTTATACAGTTATACTTGTCCGATGAATGACTATGCCGAATTGCATGCGCTGAGCGCCTTCAGCTTCCGGCGCTCAGCCGCTCTGCCCGACCAACTGGTCCGGCAGGCCAGCCGGCTGGGCTACCGTGCGCTGGCCCTGACCGACGAGTGTTCCATGGCCGGGATGGTGCGGGCCCATGAGGCGGCTCGGGAGTGCAGACTGTCGCTGATTATCGGCACCGAAATCCTGATCGATAAGAATCTCAAACTGGTGTTGCTGGCACCCAATCAACAGGCCTATACCCAGATCTGTCGCCTGATCACCAGAGCCCGGCGACGGGCAAGCAAGGGCACCTACCAGGTTGTGCGGGAAGATCTCGAGGAGGGTCTGGACCAGGTCCTGGTTATCTGGAAATGCGTCGACCATCGACCACCAACTTCCGACCTCCGACTGCCAACCTTAGAACAGCATCCATCAACCACGGATACCCATCAACAGATTGCCCAACACCTCAAATGCCTGTTCGGTGATCGGCTCTGGCTGGGAGCAACACGCTTGTTGCAACCCGGCGAGCGCGCCTGGTTCAGGGAACTCAATGCCTTTGGCAAACACCTCGGCATTCCGCGCCTGGCCTGTGGCGATGTGCGCATGACCACACGCTCCGAGCGTGCGTTGCTGGATGTGCTGCATTCGCTCAACGAGAACCGGCCGCTGTCCGAATGCGGTCTGAGCCTGGCCGCCAACGGTGAGCGCCATCTGCGAGCACTGGACACGCTGGAAAAACTCTATCCGGTCGCCTGGCTGAAGGAAACCCTGAATGTCGCCGAGCGCTGTGATTTTTCCATGGATCGCCTGGGCTACCGCTATCCGAAAGAGTTGGCCCCGGCAGCGCTGACCCCGGCCAGCCATCTGCGCCACCTGACCCTGGAAGGTCTGAGCCGGCGCTATGGTGGGGTCGTACCGGACAATGTTCGCGCCCTGGTGGCCCGCGAACTCACCCTGATCGAGGAGATGGGCGTCGAAGCGTTCTTCCTGACCGTTCACGACGTGGTCCGCTTTGCCCGCTCGCGCGGCATCCTGTGCCAGGGCCGCGGTTCGGCCGCCAATTCGGCGGTGTGCTATTGCTTAGGCATTACCGAAGTCGACCCGTCAAAGCAGCAGCTTTTATTTGAACGCTTCATCTCCAAAGAGCGCAACGAGCCGCCCGATATCGACGTCGATTTCGAGCACGAGCGGCGCGAGGAAGTCCTGCAATACATTTATGCCAAGTACGGCCGCGATCGCGCCGCCCTGGCCGCCACCGTGATCAGCTACCGCCCGAAAAGCGCGCTCAAGGACGTCGGCCGGGCACTCGGGCTCGATCCGCTCCGGCTCAATCGACTCACTGCCTCACTGGCCTGGTGGGACCAGGCCGATGCCTGGCCCGAGCGTCTTCGTAATTGCGGCTTCGACCCCGAATCACCGCTGGCCCGGCAACTGATGGTCCTGACCAGCCAGTTGATCGGCCTGCCCCGTCACCTGTCCCAACATGTCGGTGGCATGGTCATCTCCGATCAGCCCCTGCATCATCTGGTCCCGGTGGAAAACGCCGCGATGGCCGACCGCACCATCATCCAATGGGACAAGGACGACCTGGAAACCCTCGGCCTGCTCAAGGTCGATTGCCTGGCACTCGGGATGTTGACGGTGATCCGCAAGGCCATCGATCTGGTCAATCGGGGGAGAGGGGGAGAGGGAAGAAGGGCGAGAGTGAAAGGCGAAATCTCTACTCAGCCTCTTCCCTCTACCCCTCTTCCTGCCAGCAGCCTTTCGCTGGCAACCATCCCGCGTGAGGATCCGGCCACTTACGACATGCTTTGCCGTGGTGATGCGGTCGGGGTGTTTCAGGTTGAATCGCGGGCGCAGATGGCGATGTTGCCGCGTTTGAAACCGCGCTGTTTCTACGACCTGGTGGTCGAGGTGGCGATCGTTCGGCCCGGGCCGATCCAGGGCGACATGGTTCATCCCTACCTGGAGCGGCGCGATAACCCTGACAAGGTCCACTACCCTTCCCCGGACCTGGAAAGCGTGCTCAAACGCACCCTGGGCGTGCCGATCTTCCAGGAGCAGGTGATGCAGATCGCGATTGCCGCGGCCGGATTCGCACCCGGCGAAGCCGATCACCTGCGCCGGGCGATGGCGGCCTGGAAGCGGCGCGGCGGACTCGAACCATTTCGGGAAAAACTGATCGACGGGATGCTCGCGCGCGGCTACACCAGCGACTTTGCCGAGCGCATCTACAGCCAGATCCAGGGCTTCGGTGACTACGGTTTTCCCGAATCCCATGCCGCCAGCTTTGCCCTGCTGACCTATTTTTCAGCCTGGCTCAAATGCCACCATCCGGCCGCCTTCGCCTGCGGACTGCTCAACAGCCAGCCCATGGGCTTCTATGCCCCGGCCCAGATCGTCAATGATGTCAAGCGGCATGGGGTCAAGGTGTTGCCGGTGGATGTGGTTTGGAGTGGGTGGGATTGTTCCCTGGAAGAAGGCTCAAGGCGCAAGGCTCAAGGCTCAAAGACGCCGTCCTCCTTGAGCCTTGTGCCTTGTGCCTCGCAAATTCGTCTTGGTCTGCGGATGATCAAGGGGCTTGATGAGGGCTCGGCGGCGCGGGTGGTGGCGGCGCGGGGGGAGCAGGCATTTCGGGATGTGCAGGATCTGGCTGAGCGGGCGGGGCTGGATCGCAAGCAGATGCGGGCACTGGCCGAGGGTGGGGCGCTGAAAGGGCTGGCCGGGCATCGTCACAGGGCACGCTGGGAGGCGCTGGCCAGCCGACGTCAGGGGGATCTGCTGTCGAATACCACCATCGCCGAGCCGCGCACGCCGATCAAGCCGCCGCGCACCCAGGACAACCTGCTGGATGATTACGCCAGCCTCGGACTGAGCCTGGACCACCATCCACTGGCCCTGCTTCGTCCCCAACTGGGCCGGCGGGTACGACGGGCCAGCGAGCTGGCCAGCATTGCCGACGGCACGCCGATCGAGGCCGCCGGCCTGGTCACCCATCGCCAGCGACCCGGCACCGCCTCCGGCGTGGTGTTTCTATCGCTGGAAGACGAAACCGGCATCATCAATGTCGTGATCTGGCCCAAGCTGGTCGAGCAATACCGGCGCGAAGTGCTCGAAGGCACCATCCTGCGGGTCGCGGGCACACTGCAGAATGCCAACGGCACCCAGCACCTGATCGCCCGCAGCCTGGTCAGCGAAGACCACCGCCTGGCCGCCCTGGCAACCCACTCACGCGATTTCTGCTGAAATCCTGCATCTCGCAAGCAAACAGAAAATCTTATAAACGCAAAGACGCGAAGACGCGAAGAAAAAAGGATTTGAGTAAAACCTTTGCGTCTTAGCGTCTTTGCGTTAAAAAGGTTTCCGCTTTTAAATCATTGAAACGCGCAGACCCTGATCTAACTGACTTTTCCGATCAGGCGTTTGATTGCGGGTGTCAGTGCCAGCAGGATCAAGCCGCCGATAACAGTGGAGGCGAGAATGGTGGTGAACAGCATCGGGAAATCGGCCAGGCTTTCATCGTCGAAACGACCCGCCAGCAAGCCGGCGAAGATATTGCCCATCGCGATCGAAATAAACCACAAGCCCATCAATTGGCCCAGGAACTTGCGCGGACTGAGCTTGGTCACCGCGCTGAGGCCAACCGGACTCAGGCACAGCTCACCCATGGTGTGGAACAGGTAGGTCAGAATCAGCCAGGTCGGCAATACCATTTCGCCGCGGACCGCATAGACCGAAGCCAGAGCCATCACGCCAAATCCAATACCCAGCAAAATCAGACCGAGCGCAAACTTGGCCGGAATCGACGGGTCGAGATTGCGCCGTCCCAGGTTAACCCAGAACGCGGCAAAGGCCGGAGCCAGCAGAATGATGAAGATCGGGTTGATCGACTGCAACCACGACGCCGGCATCGTCCAGCCGAATATATCCCGATCAGTGTAGCGTTCGGCAAACAGGTTCAGGGACGAGCCCGCCTGCTCGAAGCCGGCCCAGAACAGACCCGCAAACAGAAACAGCACGGCCAGAGCCATCACCTGTTTCTTCTGGATGGCTTCCAGGCCGCCGAATACCAGTATGTAGATGAAATAGACCACGGCAATACCAAAAATCACTGCCATGGCACCACCGGCAATGGCCACCGGATTGACCGTGAACATGCCGGTCATCAGCAGGATGACCACCAGCGCAAATGCGGCAGTCACGCCCCACACCGCACTCCAGGCACGACGTTGGCGGGCCGCATGATTCGGGAGCGAGGCGTCAACCGACGGCTCCTTGCCGGCCTGTCCCAGGTAACCCTGGGTCAATCGGTACTGGATCAGCCCCAGGACCATACCGACACCAGCGGCAGCAAAGCCGTAATGCCAGTTCACGTTTTCGCCCAGGTACCCGCAGATCAGCGGGCCAATGAATGCCCCGACATTGATACCCATATAGAAGATCGAGAAACCCGCATCGCGACGAGAGCCATCCTTCTCGGGGTAAAGCTCGCCGACAATGGACGAGACATTGGGCTTGAGCAGACCCGTTCCGACCACGATCAATACCAGACCGAGGAAAAACATCCGGTCATCGGGAACCGCCAGACTGAAATGTCCCGCGGCAATCGTCATGCCGCCGTACCAGACCGCTCTTTGCTGCCCGATCAGGCGATCGGCGATCCAGCCGCCCGGCAGCGCCAGCAGATAAACCCCGGCCGTGTAAAGGCCGTAAATGGCCGTCGCCGTAGCATCCGGTAACCCCATGCCGCCGGCATCGAGTGCGGCAACCATGAACAGCACCAGGATCGCGCGCATACCGTAATAAGAGAACCGTTCCCACAGCTCCAGGAAGAACAGCGTGTGCAAACCGCGCGGATGACCGAAAAACTCGGTGGAGCTCGGTATGTGGTCCGGCGGCAGATTGGCACCGGGCAAATCACGGGTATTGGAATCAGACATGGATTCTTCCTGGGTCAGAAATGGAAAGTCCCGGGGAGTTGACCAGAAACGCGTGGGGAAATCAAGCTGGAGGGGCCCTTGGCAGCTTTTCGTATTGTTGATAAATCCCGGGAATTGACCGGAAAACCGCCCGGCATGCAAGGTGGCATGCCGGGAACAGTTACGCGCAGTCGACGCTACTCAGGCAAAATCCTGCATGCAATCTCGCCATCGTCACCCTTGGCACAGGCAATGCGGCTACCGTTGCTGTCACCGTTAACCGGGATCCCGAACATTTGAGCCAGATTGCTGATCGCCTCGATAATACCGGGATCATCAATGTGATCGAACTCATCGAAGTGCCCTTTTAATTGGGGGACTGGAGCGCCGTCTGAAAGACGCACCATTTCTGGCAGGAACTCTACCTGCACACTAATGGAGCCATCATAGCCGGCGCTGATCCGAGTCATGTTGCCCTTGATCCTGGTGCCATCGGGATAGTCAATGGAGAAACTGCTTGCCGGTTCCAGATAGTCGCTGCTGGCGAAAAATCCGCTACTGAACACCAAAGCCATGTCACTCAACCCAGCGGTGATCGACCCCCACAATTCGGCAAAATAATCGGACAACCAGTTTGCCTCACCTGCCCGACGAAGACATGCCGGACTATCTTCGGGACCAACGAGTTCGATCACTGAATCAACCGAGGAGTTTTGAATATCCTCGCTGTCAACCGTTCGGTGTTCAGAGGAGTAGAACTCCTTGACCGCGTGATGAGCTTCCTGCATGTCACTGATGATAGAAGCACTCCCACTGCCCGGCACAGAGTCTCTTTCGAAGCAATGACTGTTTGCAGGAAACCCGATCACGGCAAGTATTTCCGCGTCTCTCGGACTGAGAGATTGCAGATCGATTCCTTCACATGCCCACGACACTTCTACATCGAAGTATCTCACCTCGCCGTCGAGTGAATCGTTGACATAGACGGCGTAGCTACCTTCCTCAGGCGGTGCAGCCTGCTCCGCCGTATAGGCAAAACCCGCGTTCGAACAATTGGTGCAAATGCCGAAACCCAGATCAGGTTTCGCCATAATGCCGGTGCTGACAGCCAGCAAACTCAAAACAAGCAAATGCCTTGCCATCTCCTTGCTCGGCCCAGCCAACTTGAGGGTTGATTGAAAAGGTGCGAAAAGTCTATTCATTCTTTTTCGAGACATTCTGTGAACTCCTGTAGAAAGCTCCAAAAACCTGCATATCCGTGCCAGGGCAGTCATCTGCCCTGCAGACCTACGACTCTAAATATAGGGAGACACGAGGCTATTCAGGGTAGAACTTCGCATGAGACGTTTTCACCATCAACCGCGACGCACGAAATACGACCACCACCACCACCGCCACCGCCGGTAATTGGGATTCCGTAAAGTTGGGCAAGATCCCTGAGTGAATCAAAAATATCGGGATCACCGTTGTGCTGAAAGCCATTAAAGCGCCCCTCAGCATAGGGTATCGGCGAACCATCAGGAAACTGCCCCGAGTCCATTTGGATTTCGATCTGCATAGTGACCGATCCGTCAATGCCGGTAGTCACTTGAGTTATATTAACCTTGATGCTGGTTCCATCAGGAAAGTGGATCGTCAGGCTGGACAATGGACTCAGATAGCTACTGCTTCCAATGAACCGGTTGGCAATTCGCTGGGCCATATCGGCCCATGAAACAATGATAACCCCCACCAAGTGTTGTGGTAATTATTTACGCCGTTCTGGAGAGCTGCCCGCGCCAAGTCTGAAGAGCTTCCGCTCGGTCCCAACAAGTCAATGGCCGAGTCTCCTGAAAAGCCCGGAAGATCTACAGTATCAATATCCCCGGAGTGCAAGGATGCAAATTCCTTTGCCCCATAATGCGCATCCTGAATATTCATAATTATGGATTGGCTACCGGCTCCCGTTATTGATTCTTTCTGGACACAGTAGCTTTGGACAACCAATCCCGAACCCTCTGCTGTTTTAGCGTCTTCCGGATCGTGTGATTCCAAGTCATTTCCACCGCAGTCCCACCAGACATCAACATCGAAGTACCGCACCTCGCCATCGACAGAATCAATCACATAAACGGGATAATTGCCTGCGGTCGGTGGTGCGGCCTGCTCTGCGGTCCAGGCAAAGCCGGCGGTCGAACAGTTGGTGCAGATGCCGACAATCGGATCGGATTGCGCCATAGCCCCGGCGCTGGCCGCCAGCAGTCCCGATACCAGCATGAATCTTGTCATGCTTTCACCTGCACCAAAAACTGTGAGTTTCGACAGAAACGACTTGAAAAATGCATGCATCTTTTGTCCAGACATTGTTTGTAACTTCTTCATTGTTTGTAACTTCCTCATTTCACAAATATTTACCCTTCCCAAACATTGCCATCAAGTAGTCGAGCACTCTATACCCCAGAACGAGGGCGCGCTAACATCATGGCACAATAGACACAATACATGATACCTATTTAAAGTCAAGCTTTTTGCGAATATCCGACAAAAGGATCTCCATCTATGAATATTTATTTCATGATCAGACGTGTTCCGTCTAAACCTTTCAATCGCCTCTTAGGTGTACCTGATTACGCACGTATCTCAGCCACTCTACAGGGGGTTCAGCAGCTGATCCAGGTCCTCGGGCCGATAGATGGCTTCGGGCATCCGGGGGTGCCGGGTGCTTCGGGCCAGCCGGGGCGATCGGTACGGTAGTCATTCCTGGTTCCCGGGAGCTGGGTGCCCACGAATCCCGGCGGGTGAAACTGGCAGTTGTGAGGGTTTCCTGAACATTCTGTGGTCGGCAAGGATGCTGATGGTTCTGCGGTGGCTTCCGCGCCCCGCCCGGCCCAAAGCACCCGCCCCCTCCGATGCAGCAGACTGAGAGCTTGGAAGGTGGGCAAACCAACCCCTTGCACCAAACTGTCAGCGGGGAGTGGCGTTGGCTGATGGCGAGCCGTGTGTCGCGGAACCCAGCACGATCCCTGCAGCAACTATCAGCCTCTACTTACTTCCCAAGAAGCCTCCCAGGCCCGGACGGGCTCGCATCAAGTTCGTTGGCACCCAAGCTCCCGTGAACGCTGCCATTCCCGCAAGGCCGATCGGCCCACGGCTCGACAGCAGGGGACGCCTCTCGCCGCTTGCCACCACCCCTCCGGGCGATGGTTGAGGCATATGCGTAATCAGGTAGGTGTATCTATTGAGAGGTCACCCCGAGTGGCCACCTGGCCAGATGCGGGACCAGTATTCCGCTTCCTGCTGGCGACGACGGTTCAATGCGCCGGATTCCTCGGCCAGGGTCAACAGATTTTCCAGGGTTTCCACGCGTTCGCTCGCACTCGTACGCAAAACCGAATCCCGCAGTTGCGCATAGGCCGCACCTTCCCAGGTCCACGGATTATCACGATCGTCCCGCTTCGTCATCCGGAGTTTCCTTATATCCGTTCTCACATATTCCGCCGGTACTCGCCGCCAACCTCGTAGAGTGAGTGCGAGATCTTGCCCAGCGAGCAGCGCTTGACCGCTTCCATCAGCGCTTCGAAGGTATTGCCGCGCTGGCGGGCGACTTCCTGGAGGTTTTTCAGCACTTCTTTTGATGCCTCGTCATTGCGAGCGTTGAACGCGCGAACATTGCGAACCTGCTGTTTCTTCTCGTCATCAGTGGAGCGGGCCAGTTCGATTTCACCGCCTTCCTGTTCGTTTTCCTTGTCCGGCAGGAAGGTGTTGACCCCGATCAGCGGGAGCGAGCCATCGTGCTTCTTGTGTTCGTAATACATCGACTCATCCTGGATCTTGCCGCGCTGGTACATGGTATCCATTGCACCCAGGACACCGCCGCGCTCGGAAAGCCGTTCGAACTCCTTGTAGACAGCCTCTTCGACCAGATCAGTGAGCTGGTCAACGATAAAGCTGCCCTGCCACGGGTTTTCACAGAAGTTCAGCCCCAGCTCCTTGTTGATGATCATCTGGATGGCGACCGCACGGCGGACCGATTCCTCGGTCGGCGTGGTGATGGCCTCGTCGTAGGCATTGGTGTGCAGGCT
>CAZFYM010000077.1:0-15435 GCA_964523755.1 uncultured Wenzhouxiangella sp.
ACTCCAACTCCAACTCCAACCCCAACCCCAACCCCAACCCCAACCCCAACCCATGCCATCCGGCCCATTGCCCTGCTGGCCTCTGGGCCATAGAATGCCCGCATCCTTACTGGTGAAATCCAATGACTGACCACAACCGTCCCAATATTCTCGTCCGCCTCTGGCTGGGCTTCTGGCGCGGGGTAACCGCCCTGCGCATGACTGTTTTCAATATCCTGTTTCTGATTGTTCTGGCCCTGGTGCTGCGAATGATTTTCAGCGGTGCCGATCTGCTGGTACTCGAGAACAACACCACGCTGGTGATCAACCCCAACGGCGTGATCGTCGAGGAATATGTCGGCTCGCCAGTTGAACGTGCGCTCAACGAGGCGCTCGGCCAGGACGTGCCACAAACGCGCTTGCGCGATATCGTGGCGGCGTTGAAGTTTGCGGCCGAAGATGATCAGATCAGCCAGGTGATGATCCAGACCGACCGTCTGGTCGGAGTCGGGCCGGGCATGCTGCATGAATTGACCGCGGCATTCCGGCAATTCCGCGACAGTGGCAAGTCCGTGATCGCCTACGGTGGCTGGATGACTCAGGGCCAGTATTTCATGGCTTCTCTTGCCGATGAGGTCTGGCTGGACAGCGAAGGCATGATCCTGATCGAAGGCTATGCCAGTTATCGTCAGTACTACGCTGACGGGCTGGAGATGCTGGATGTTGATGTCAACCTGATTCGGGTCGGTGAGTACAAGTCGGCGATGGAGCCCTATATCCGCAACGACATGTCCGATGCTGACAAAGAGGCTCGTCGATTCCTGCTTGATGATTTATGGCAACGCTATCTTGATCAGGCGGCGGCCAATCGCGGCATGCCGGTCGAGGTGATGGACGATTTGACCCGCAACTTCGCGACGTACCTGGAGCAGGCCGGGGGCAATATGGCGCAGATGGCGCTGGATCGGGATCTGGTTGATCGCCTGGTCAGTCGTCCTGAGCTGCGTTCTGAAATGGCCTTGCGCGGCGCGCCGGACGACGAAGGCAGCTATCGCCGCATCGGCATGAAGGACTATGTCAATGGAAAGCAAATCGCAAAGATTCCCGATGACAACCAGATCGGTGTGATCGTCGCCCAGGGAGCGATTGTCGAGGGTTCTCACCCGCCTGGTACGATCGGTGCCGATTCCACTTCGCGGCTGATTCGTCAGGCGCTGGATGACGACAAGATCAAGGCCGTGGTTCTCCGCGTTGATTCCGGCGGCGGCAGTGCTTTCGCCTCGGAGATCATCCGGCGCGAACTGATGGCGTTGCGCGAGGCCGGCAAACCGGTGGTTGTCAGCATGGGCAATGTTGCAGCATCCGGCGGCTACTGGATCGCCATGGGAGCGGATGAGGTCTGGGCATACCCATCGACCATCACCGGTTCGATCGGGATTTACGCGTTTTTCCCGACCTTCCAGAATACGCTGGCCAAGATCGGTGTTTATACCGACGGTGTTGGCACCACGCCGCTATCCGGTGCCCTGCGAGTCGATCGTGAGCTTGACGATGATCTGCGTCGCCTGCTCCAGATCTTTATCGACAACGGTTATCAGGAATTTATCGGCCTGGTTGCCGAGCATCGAGACATGGGCACCGATGCGGTTGGTCAGGTTGCTCAGGGGCGGGTCTGGAGTGGGGCCCAGGCGCGCGATCGCGGTTTGGTCGATCAATTGGGAACGCTGGATGATGCGATTGCTTCGGCGGCCCGTATTGCCGGCCTGGGTGACGACTTTGACGTCAGCTACGTTGAGCGGCCGCTGGAGCCCTGGCAGGCGTTTCTGACCCAGTTGAGTGCCAAAGCGCTGGCCACGGCCGGTCTGGAATTGGGCCCCTCTGCCATGAATCTGTTGCCGCGCGAACTGCGCACCAGCCTGCTCAAAGACATGGGGTTCTTGTTCCAGCATGCGGGAGCTGGTCGGGCCGGTGTGATGGCCCACTGCCTGTGCGATACGCCAATGTAGTCAGGAGTCTGACTGACTGATATCGGCCGGTGGCAACAAACCCTGGATGCGGGCCAGGGTTTCCAGTTCCGGAATATCGCGGGCGAGTATGCGCAAACGGGCGCGCTCGGTCGTGGTTAACGATGAACTCCGGGCCTCCAGGTCAGACTGCTCCCGCTCCAGCTCGCCCAGCGTGCGGCCTAGCCGCCAGGCTTCGCCGTAGGCAGGCTGGTCACAAGCCGACACGGCAGCCTGTTGATTGCGACCGGTTTCAAAGCCACTGACCGGGTCGCAATCCGGCGTGCTGGCACAGGCGCTCAGCAAACCAATCGAAACAAAGGTGACAACAAGACGATTCATGGACATCAATTTACGTACACTTCGGGACTGATACGTCAGCTTAACTGATTTATGGATCCCGTTACCCAGGGTGTGGTGGGCAGCCTGTGGGCCATGCCCGCCGCGCGCCGCGAAAACATGCGCCAGGCAGCACTGGTGGGCTGGATCGGTGGCATGGCACCCGATCTGGATGTGCTGATCCGTTCTTCCACAGACACCCTGCTGGCGATCGAATATCACCGCCACTTTACCCATTCCCTGTTTTTTATTCCGATCGGCGGGCTGGTCACCGCGCTGCTGCTCTGGCCATTGTTTCGCCAATACCAGCCGTTTGCCCGTATTTATCTCTGGGCCGTGCTGGGTTATGCCTCGCACGGACTTCTGGATGCCTGTACCTCGTACGGTACCTACCTGTTGTGGCCGCTGACGGATACTCGCTATGCGTGGAACTGGATCAGTGTCATTGACCCCGTTTACTCGCTGCCGCTGGCCCTTGTGCTGGCAGTCAGCGTGTGGCGGCGTGGTCGCCGATCCCTGGTGCTCGCCTGGGTCTGGCTGGTCGCCTACATGACCCTGGGTGCCGCGCAGAACTATCGCGCCGAGCAGGTGGTGACTGACTGGGCACGCCAGTCCGGTTTGACCATCGAGCGCCTGGTGGCCAAGCCGGCATTCGCCAACCTTGTTCTCTGGCGCGGTCTGGTTGATGACGGTGAGCGCTTGCATCTGGTCGCCGTGCGCAACCTGCCGGGCAGCGGGCCGCTTGTATGGCCCGGTGGCTCTGTGGCCCGTTTTGAACCACCCGAAGGGCTGATCGAGGGCCAACTGGCCGCTGACCTGGATCGTTTTGATCACTTTTCATCCAACTGGCTGTTTCGGTACCCGACCTATGATGAGGATAGCAATTGGTTTGTTGGCGATTTTCGCTACGCTATCGATCCGGCCAGCCAGCGTCCACTCTGGGGCGTGTTGTTTGATCCGGCTGACCCGCTTTCCCGGGCGCGTTACACTACTCCGCGCCGCGTGACGGAACAGGAACGTGCGGCTTTTTTTCAACGGCTGCGCGGAGACTCTGCCGGCGCGTCCATATCGAGGGACTGATTGATGCTTGCCACTGTTACCGATTTTCTCTGGTCATACATCCTGGTTGCTGTGCTGATCACCATGGGGTTGATTTTCACGATCGGCTCCCGATTCGTGCAGCTGCGCTATTTTGTCGAGATGTTCCGTGTCCTCGGCACTGCCTTCAAGCATCATCCGGGGCAGGTGTCGTCGTTTCAGGCCCTGACGTTGAGCGTGGCCGGTCGGGTGGGTGCCGGCAATATTGCCGGGGTGGCAGTTGCCATTACACTGGGCGGGCCCGGTGCCATTTTCTGGATGTGGGTGGTCGGATTGATCGGCATGGCGACCAGCTTTTTCGAGTGCTCACTGGCCCAGGCCTATAAAACTGTCGATTCCAGGACGGCCACCTTCCGCGGTGGACCGATGTACTACATCGAGCGTGGGCTAGGCAGTCGCAAACTGGGCATGGTGTTTACCCTGCTGCTGCTGGGCACGTTCGGGCTGGCCTTCGTGGCACTGCAATCGTTTACTGCGTCCTCGTCGCTGGAAGAGGCATTTGGCATACCGACGCACATTACCGGAATCGTCCTGACCGTGGTGATTGCGGTGACCATTTTCGGCGGTGTTCAGCGAATTTCCCGAGTCACTGAAATCATCGTACCGATCATGGCCATTCTGTACGTCCTGGTCGCATTGTATGTCGTGGCCACCAATATTGGCCAGATACCCGATGTTCTGATGCTGATCGTGCGCGGCGCTTTCGGGCTAGAACAGGCCGTCGGCGGCGGTATCGGTGCGGCCATCATGATGGGCGTCCGGCGTGGCCTGTTTTCGAACGAAGCTGGTCTGGGCAGCGCACCCAACGTGGCCGCCGTGGCCACCGTGCCCCATCCGGTCCATCAGGGCATCGTGCAGTCTTTCAGCGTGTTTATCGATACCGCCATCATCTGCTCAGCCACCGCATTCATTATCCTGATGTCGGGGCTGCACGATGCCGGCAGTATCGACAACGGTGTGGTGCTGACCCAGCTTGCCCTGGCCGATCATGTCGGTCCCTGGGGGCAGACCTTTGTCAGTCTGATACTGATGCTGTTCGTGTTCAGCTCGATTCTCTACAACTTCTACCTGGGCGAAAATGCCACCAGCTGGATCAACCCGGATGATCGGATTTTGTTTGTGGCTTTTCGGGTGCTGATGCTGATTCTGATCCTGTGGGGCTCCATGCAGGATCTGAGCACCATCTTCAGCTTTGCCGACCTGACCATGGCCATGCTGGCCCTGGTCAACCTGCTGGCCTTGGCGCTGATGCTGAAAGTCTGCTTCCGGCTGATGGATGATTACGACCAGCAGTCCCGTGCCGGCAATATCCCGGTCTTCGACCCAAACAAATTCCCCGACCTCAACATCGACCGCGAAGCCTGGCCCACAAATCCGCCCAATCAGTAACGGCAAAATCTTTTTGTCGCGAAGCAGCGAAGCAGCAAAGCAACCAGGAAAACTTTTCTCTTTCGCTGCTTTGCGACCAGGAGATTTTGATCTTGAACGGAAAAGTTTGAATTCAGGTCAGGCGGCCGAGCGGTGGCGTTTGAGGTAGACCAGCAGCTGGGAGATGGCGGCCGGGGTCATGCCGGGGATGCGGCTGGCCTGGTCGATGTTGTGCGGTCGGATGCGGTCGAGCTTTTCGGTCAGTTCGGCGGATAATCCCTTGACCTGGGCATAGTCGAAGTCAGCCGGAATCAGGTCGTCGGCCGAGCGGCGCTGGCGATCAATCTCGACTTGCTGGCGGCCCAGGTAGCCGGCATAGCGAATCTGGATGGCCACCTGTTCGGCCACGTCTTCGCGCTCGGCACCGGGGCCGAGCTCGTCAATGCTCATCAGTGCTGAATAATTCACTTCCGGGCGCCGCAGCAGCTCCTCGGCGGTGGTGTCCTTGCTGACCGGAATGGAAAGGGTTTCGCTGATCGTCAGCGCGAGTCTGGAGCCGGTAGCTATGCGCAACCCGGCCAGCCGGGCGCTTTCCCGTTCGATAGCGTCACGACGTTGGCAAAAAGCTTCCCAGCGCTGATTTTCCACCAGTCCCAGCTCGCGTCCGATTTCAGTCAGGCGCAAATCGGCGTTGTCCTCGCGCAGATGCAACCGGAACTCGGCCCGGCTGGTAAACATGCGATAGGGCTCGGGTGCGCCCTGGGTTATCAGGTCATCGACCAGAACGCCCAGGTAGGCTTGGTCGCGACCCGGTGTCCAGGTGGCTTGCCCGCGCACCTGGCGGCTGGCATTGAGCCCGGCCAGCAAACCTTGCGCGGCCGCTTCTTCGTAGCCGGTTGTACCGTTGATCTGGCCGGCCATGAACAGGCCGGGCAGATGACGCGACTCCAGGCTGGGCTTGAGATCGCGCGGATCGAAAAAGTCGTATTCGATAGCATAGCCGGGGCGGGTCAGGTGAGCCGATTCCAGGCCCGGGATAGTGCGGACAAACGCCATCTGCACCGCAAATGGCAGGCTGGTGGAAATACCGTTCGGATACCACTCGGTACTGTCCAGACCTTCAGGTTCGAGAAAGATCTGGTGCGAGGTCTTGTCGGCAAAGCGCACCACCTTGTCTTCGATCGACGGGCAATAGCGCGGACCAGAGCCTTCGATTGCTCCGGTATACATCGGTGATTGATCCAGGCCTGAGCGAATGATGTCGTGCGTCTGCTCCTGGGTCCGGGTGATAAAGCAGTTGACCTGAGCCGGATGATCGGTGCGGTTGCCCAGGCTGGAAAATACCGGTCGGGGACGGTCGCCGGGCTGTGGCTCCAGCCGTGAAAAATCAATCGTGCGGCCATCCAGCCGCGGTGGTGTGCCGGTCTTCAGACGGCCCACGCTCAGCGGCAGCTCGCGCAGGCGTTCGGCCAGTGCATTGGACGGCGCGTCGCCGGCCCGGCCTCCGGCCTGGCTGGAGCTGCCGACATGCATCCGGCCGCCTAGAAAGGTGCCGGTCGTCAGGACCACGGCCGGCGCATGGAAATCCAGGCCCATGGAGGTGCGCACGCCGGTAACTCTCCCTTGATCGACAATCAGGTCATCCACGGCTTGCTGAAAGATCGTCAAATTAGCCTGGTGTTCGACGGCTTTGCGCACGGCCTGGCGATAAAGCGCCCGATCACATTGGGCGCGGGTAGCGCGCACGGCCGGCCCCTTGCGGGCATTGAGCGTGCGCCACTGAATACCGGCCGCATCGGCGGCCTGCGCCATCAAACCGCCCAGCGCATCGACTTCCCGCACCAGGTGGCCCTTGCCGATTCCACCAATGGCCGGGTTGCAGCTCATCTGGCCGATGGTTTCGATGTTGTGCGTGATCAGCAGGGTTCGGCTGCCCGCCCGGGCGGCCGCCAGCGAGGCCTCGGTCCCGGCGTGGCCGCCGCCGATCACGATGACGTCAAAACACTCTGGATAACGCATGGCCCGGTTGAATCACTCGCAAGTCGTTGAATCAGGAGCGCAAGTTTAACCTATCTGTGATTGTTCACGGGCTGATTCAGGACGACGGCGGTGCGTTTCGAACTCGTTGGGGCACACGAGCGGGATTTCGTGCCGGACGCGTCGACGCCGGGCGCGATGTTGAGCGCGATGAGGTCGCTGCCCGCCGGCTGGGAGTTGATGAACGTGAACCGGGCTGACTGGCCGGTCGGTTATTGTCAGTCACCATCCCATCGCCCCCGCGCCGTGACCGCTGTTGTCCCAGACGATCCAGTCTGTGAGCGCGGTGCCCGGCACCTGGCCAAGGCCGGGTACTATCACTGGCCAATCGGCGGCCACGATAATCGCGTTGATCAGCGATTGGCCGATGACGCCGGTACGAATGGGTCCGATGCCAGGGGCCCCAGCCGTAGTAGGAGTAATGCCGGGCAAAAAATGCGCCGTGAGTGTAGGGATAGCCCCAGTACCAGGCCGAATAGGGATAGTACCAGGGATCGAACGGATGGACGATCACCGAAAAGGGCGCATAGTAACGGCTGAAGTAAAAGTGATCCAGAGACCAGTACGGGTAGTGTGCCGAGTAGCCGCTGGCCGGCAGTGGGTGCGATGAATAACCGTCATGTTCCGCCGAGTAGATACCGTCATCGCCGTAGCGCGGCTGGTAGAGCGTCGTACACCCTGCCGTAATCGACAGCACCAGCATTGCCAACAGGATTCGCATGATGCACCTGCCTTGTCGTTCGAGTCAGTATCCTCAATCCTAACTCACTGACCGAAATGATTCCTGAATGAGATTGTCCAGGAGCATTCAAACCAGGAAGAGGGGAAGAGGTCGAAGGTCGGCGAAAGGGCGAAGTAGAGGCTTCCCTCTCACCCTCTCACCCTCTCACCCTCTCACACTCTTCCCTTTCCCCATCTTGTCGATAGGCCATCCCGGCCCCTGAAAGCGTGACTGCGATTCATACGTAATCAGGAAACCTTTTGGACGCAAAGCAGCAAAGCAGTCAAGTAGCGAAGTGAAAATCTTTACCGCTTACCTTACTTTGCATCTTCGCTGCTTCGCTGCTTCGTTGCTTTGCGACAAAAAGATTTTTTGTGAAGGTTCCTGGACATATTGAAGGACTTGCGTCGGCGCCCGGCATTGGTGATCATGTCGGTTGACGCTTGACTCCAGGAGATTTGGTAATGAAAGACGAAACCAGAGCTGCACTGACCGATCAGACCACCTGGCTCAAGCTGCCGGCACTGCTGCTGTTCTATCTGCTGCTGGTGATCGTCACGCCGGTCCTGATTGTGGTCAGTTTTGTCGGCTGGGTGATGCTGTTGCTGACCGGGCAGGTATCGGAAGGGGTGGTCGAGTTTGGCCAGAATCTGGCCCAGTGGTTTTCCCAGACGGCCCGTTATCTGACTGGCGGTGCGGAACGGCGTCCATTTCCGTTTGAAGATCTTGATTGTCCCAGGGATGGACCGCAGACGACGTCCGGGAGTGCTTCGCTGGTTGGCTCCAGACCGGCCTCAAGTCCGCCTGCGGACCGCCCAAGCCTGAAGCCGGCAGCCGAAACGCCGGATCGATCTGTCGGGCAAGTAGCGTCGAAGCAGGCGGCCGACAAACAATCAACCAAAAAAAAATCGACCAATAAAAAATCAACCGGGAAAAAGGCGGGCGGTAAGAAAGCGGGCAGCAAAAAAAGCACAAGCAAGAAAGCGGGCGGCAATAAGTCATCGGGCAGGACATCCGGTGGCAAGAAAAAGACCGCCTCCGCGACCGGTCAGTCCCCATCAGATTCTGATAACACCAATAGCAGCGGCGGCAGCAATTCATGACCAGAACCTACGATATACAGGGATTCACCATTTGCCTGGACAAGATTGTCATGTTGTCAGCCCTGTTCGAGGCCGACAATGGTGAAGGGTGGCAATTCAATATTCGCCTGGATGGCGATGTTCGGCTGCAAGTCAAGCAGCCAACCCGGGCATCGGCCTTGCTGGAACGCCAGATGCTGGTTCGGGCACTTAATGGTCAGGCCACGGAGACGACTGATTCCGGGACGAACTCTGACTGATCAGTTCATTCAGCTCGCTCAGGCTCAGACGATTTTGCGGCCTTCCGTCGATCGGACCGGGTTGGGCCTGAAGAGCGTCGCGCCCCACCATGACAACCAGTTCCACGGTAGCGTGGGTTTTCTCGATCACCAGCACGTCGACGTTGCGCTGGCTGCCATCGTGCCAGCGAATCCGGCGACGCTCCTGGTCGAATCGAACCTGTTGCTCCATGAGAAAATGAACCACTGCATCCGGGTCTTCGGTGAACAGATGCAGGCTGATCCGGGAATACTGGTCAGCAGTCCCTTCGGCGACTGAACCGACCAGCCGTGGCCGGAAATCGGCCAGAAAGCGCATGGCACGAGCGGCCGCCTGACGCAGTTCCAGCAGGCGGTCTTCGTGTTGATCCTGGCCAAACAGCAGCTGCCAGGCCTTGAGCTCTTCCTCGATCTGGGCATTGGATGGCAGCCCTTTGCCGCCGGACACACCGAGCCGTTCGGCGGCTTTCTGTTTGGCCAGCAGGTAGCTGCGCTGGCCCTCGGTGGACATGATGCGAGCGGCTTCGACAGCAATGGACTGTCGCAGGCGCTGGCTGCGGGCGTTCTGGCGATTCGGCATGATCAATAAATGTCGTAAGGATCGAGAGCATCATCGGAGGCGTCTTCCGACTGCATGGGCGGCAGATGATCTTCATGGAACCATTCGGGGATGGCACCGGCAAAGCCGGGACGTACGCGCAGCCCGGTCTCGGGATCGATCAGCGCACGCACCAGCCCGACCGGAGGTGTGGCCGAAACTTCGGGCCTGCCATCCATCGCAACGGCCATAAAGTCAACCCACAGCGGCAGCGCGGTTCGCCCGCCCTGTTCCTGGGAGCCCAGGGTTCCGTTGTCATCGCGACCCAGCCAGACCGTGGTCACCAGGCCGCCGCCGAAACCCGAAAACCAGGTATCGCGCAGATCGTTGGTCGTGCCGGTCTTGCCCGCCAGATCGCTGCGGTTCAGGGACAGTGCATGGCGGCCCGTGCCCTGGGTAACCACATCGGAAAGCATGGATCGGATCAACCAGGCAGTCTGGGAGCTGAGAACCTGCTCGGCGAGTTCCGGCACAACCGGGCCAACCCACTCGGGCGGCTCAACCGGTTCGGTTGCTGCAGCCAGTTCCAGCCGCTGTGGTCGGTTGGGTTCGTCGACACTATCAATCGGGTCACTAATTGCCTCGGCATCGGGTATTTGCTCCGGGCAGTCCGGGCAGATTCGTTTCCAGGCGGGTTCAAAAACAATCTTGCCCTCGCTGTCCTCCACCCGGTAAAGAAACTCGGGCGCAATGGCATGACCCTCGTTGGCAAATACGGCGTAGGCCCGCGCTACGCTCAGAGGAGTCAGGGAGGCCGACCCGAGTGCCAGAGAGGGCCCGATTGGCAGCTCCTCCGGCTGAAAGCCGAATCGGGTCAGATAGTCGCGGACATGTTCCAGCCCCATGCCGACCAAGAGGCGGATGCTGACCAGATTGCGCGAATGAATCATGGCTTCGCGCAACCGGGTCGGCCCATGAAAACGGCGGCTGAAATTGGTTGGTCGCCAGGCCCGCTCCATTGACGGATCATCGATGACGACCGGGGCATCGTTGACCATGGAAGCCGGATGGTAGCCATAATCGAAGGCTGCTGAATAAATAAACGGCTTGAACGAGGAGCCCGGCTGGCGTCGGCTCTGGGTCACCCGGTTGAATTGGCTGCGGCCAAACTCAAGGCCGCCGACCATGGCCAGAATAGCGCCTGTGTTGGCATCCAGCGAAACCAGTGCGGCCTCGGCCTCGGGAATCTGCGCCAATTGCCACTGTCCGTCAATCTGGCGCAACCGGACGATGTCGCCGGGGGTCAGTACCTCATCGACGCTTGTCGGCCGGGGCCCCAGTGCGTCAATCGCCAGATGCGGGCGGGCCCAGTCCAGGGAATCCAGACTGATGATAACTTCATCACCGCGACCTGTAATCAGTCTGGCCTGGTCCTCGCCACTTTCGACAACGGCGGCGGGAATCAGATCAGCCACTTGACGAATCTGCGACAGGCGAGCTTCGATGCGAGACAGGTCGGCCAGTTCCTCATCACTGAGCTGCTGCTCGGGTCCGCGCCAACCATGACGGCGGTCATAGGCCTGCAGGCCGTCGCGAACGGCCTGGTCGGCTGCTCGCTGCAGACGCGAGTCGACGGTCGTAAACGCCCGGTAGCCTCCGGAATAGGCCTCTTCAGCTCCCAGTTGTTTGACTATCGCCTGGCGAGCCATTTCCGAGACCCAGCTGGCATCCAGGGACTGAATCGATCCGTGGTATCGCGCCCGGTTCGGTTGAGCGCGAGCCCGGGCATGTTCTTCCTCGTCGATGTAGTCCAGCGATAACATCCGGTCCAGCACCCAGTCGCGCCGGATCATGGCCTGATTCGGACCGGATATCGGATTATTCCGCGACGGTGCCTGGGGTAGAGCCGCCAGCATGGCCATTTCTTCGATTGCCAGCTCATCGACGGTTTTTCCGTAGTACACTTGCGCCGCCGCGCCGACGCCGTAGGCCCGATGACCGAGGAATTCCTTGTTCAGATAAAGCTCAAAAATTTCGTCCTTGCTCATTTCGCGCTCGATCTGCAGCGCCAGCAGCATTTCTCGGAGTTTACGGGTCACCGAGTATTCGGTCGACAGAAAAAAGCGCTGAGCTACTTGCTGGGTGATCGTGCTGCCACCGGGTACCCGGCCACGACCGAGCGAACGGGCATAAAGCCAGACAGCGCGACTGGTGCCGCGCCAGTCGATTCCGGGGTGCCGATAGAAGCGGTCGTCCTCGGCAGCCAGAAATGCCAGGCGGAGTTTTTCCGGCATTTCATCAATCGTCAGGGGCAGCCGGCGCTGCTCGCCGACCTCCAGCATCAGCTCCTGGTCGGTCGAATAAATTCGCAACGGCACCTGCAGCCGAATGTCTTTGAGCATGTCGACAGAAGGCAGCGAGGGCACGATAATCAGCCAGACAAGGACGAGTCCGACCAGTCCCAAGGTGAAAATCAGGAAAAACAGTCGGATAGAAAATACTATTAAAAGCTTTATTCGAACCATGAGTTATGGTAAATGTACGTCTGGAGAATCAAAAAACCCGTGTCTTGGACGCAGACAACGGCTGAAAGTGCCCCAAAACGGCGGGGGAGTTGAAGCTGAAGGCGAAAGATTAGCACAGCGCAGCCAGCGGTCAGACACGAGATAGGTGGGGATGATTCGAGCGGGTGTACCAGTATTTCACAAAGCCTGACCGTACCGAACAGAGGGCCATGACTACAAATGAATGACATATTAGCAAAGCTTTTCCGCTCTGCGCCGCCGCCCCTGATTGGGGTGGACATCGGGTCCAGCAGCGTCAAGCTCATCCAATTGGCCGCCAGCGGCAGTACCTACCGTGTCGAGGCATTTGCGATTGAGCCGATCCCTGAGGGTGCGGTCAGCGAAGGCATGATTTCCGAGCCGCAACAGGTAGCTGATGCGGTCAAGAAGGCCTTGCAGCGCGGCGGGTTCAAAGCCAAGTCCTGCGCCATGGCGGTGACCGGTTCGGCAGTGATCACCAAGGTGATCAATCTGCCCTCAGATTTGTCAGAGGAAGATATCGAGGGCCAAATCGAGGTCGAAGCGGGTCAGTACATTCCGTATCCGCGCGAAGAGGTCAGCCTGGATTTCGAGGTGCTTGGCCCATCACCGCGAAATGCCGACCTGCTCGAGATTTTGCTGGCCGCATCCAAAACCGAGCATGTCGATGCTCGTCGCGAGGTGGCCGAGCTGGCAGGATTGAACGTCGCGGTCGTCGATGTTGAATCCTTTGCGATTGCCAACGCCTTCGAGCTGGTCCGCAAAGGGGCCGGTCTGGACGAAGCTGAAACGATCGGCGTGCTGAATATCGGTTCGACGGTCTCGACCATGATTGTGCTGCGCGGCAATCGCAGCACTTACAGCCGAGAACACTCGTTTGGCGGGCATCAGCTGGTTGAAGAGTGCATGCGTCGCTACGGCATGGACGCGGACCAGGCCAGCTTTCTGCAGCGTGGCGAGGAACCGCCGGCCGGTTTTGAAGATGAAGTACTGGAGCCGTTTCGCCAGAACGTCATTCAGCAGATCAGCCGGGCCCTGCAATTCTATTCCTCGTCGAGCGACTATTCCAGCATCAATACGCTGTTCGTGACCGGTGGAGGGGCTTCCATTCCAGGTCTCGCCGAGGCTGTCGGTAATGAAGTGGGAATTTCTTGCGAAGTGGCCGATCCGCTCAAGGATTTGCGCCTGGCACCCCGAATCAATGCCCGGGCGCTTGACCAGGCCCGGCCATCACTGACGACGGCATGCGGACTTGCCATGAGAGGGTTTGACTAATGGCAAAAATCAACCTACTACCGTGGCGCGAGAATCTGCGCAAGAAGCAGCAGCAATATTTCATGCTGGCCCTGGGCGCGACGCTTGTGGTCGCGGCATTGCTGGTACTGAGTGCAAATTTCTTCATGAATCAGCAGATTTCCGGTCAGGAAAATCGCAATCAGTATTTACGCGGCGAGATTCGCAAGCTTGAACGCGATATTCAGCGCATTGAACAACTTGAGGAAGTCAGGGATAACCTGATCGCGCGCAAGAACGTCATCGAACAGTTGCAAAGTAGTCGCAACCTGATGGTTCATTTGTTCAATCAAATGGCCCAGACCGTGCCGGAAGGCGTGACACTGGATTCAGTGCGCCAGAACAACTCGCAGCTGACGATCATCGGGACGAGCGAATCCGAGACCCGGGTATCGGACTACATGCGCAATATCGAGTCTGCCGAGTGGTTGAGCCAGACCCGGCTCAATATTGTCGAGCGCAGTGCAACCGAAGCGCGCCCTGGCCAGCCGTATCGATTCGAGCTGCAGGCCAGGGTGGCACCGCCGCAGTCCGACGAGGAGGAGAACTGAAGCGATGGAGCTGTCAGAACTAAGAGACCTTGACTACAACAACCTCGGTGCAGCATCAACGGGTGCCAAAGCCGTGGTTCTGGGGTTTTTGGCCCTGCTGATCATTGCGGCAGGCTACTACTTTCTGATCAAGGATAAACGTGCGGAGCTTGAAACCAAGGAACGAGCCGAGGTGCAGCTCAAGCAGGAGTTTCGTGAGAATCAGCAAAAGGCCGCCAACCTGGAAGCCTATGAGCGACAGCTCGAAGAAATGGAAGACATGCTGGCCGGAATGCTGGAACAGTTGCCGTCCAAGACCGAGATGCCGGCGCTGCTGATGGATATTTCGCAAACCGCCCAGGGGTCGGGTATCGGCACCGAATTGTTCGAACCCCGGTCCGAGGTGATTCGCGACTTTTATGCCGAGCAGCCGATCAGTATTCGTCTGACCGGCTCGTACCATGAATTCGGCACCTTCGTATCGTCGGTCGCTTCGCTATCGCGCGTTGTGATCCTGACCATGCAGGACATCGCCTTGCAACCCATTGATGGTGGTCGCCTGCGCATGGAGGGTACGGTAACGACCTATCGCTACCTTGATCCGAACGAGGTCAGCGCGGCACAACAAACAGGGGGCAGACGATGATCAGGCATCTTCAGCTTTTGTTGCTGGCCGTGGCATCGATAACGATCGCCTCAGGCTGTCAGCGTGGTACGCGTGATCTTGAGCAGTGGGTCAACCAGACCTTGCAGACACCGGCCGGTGAAATCGATCCGATTCCGCCGATTGCGCCAACCGAAGTCGTCACCTACCAAGCTTATGATCTGCGCGATCCCTTTCAGCAACGATTGGCCACGCCCGATGAACAATCCGAGCAAGTGGCTGGCACGGAAGGTGGTGTGAGGCCGGACCCGGACCGTCGGCGCGAGTTCCTGGAAAGTTTTCCGTTGGATACTCTGGATATGGTGGGAACGCTCGAGCTGGATGGCGTGAATTATGCGTTGATTCGAGACAATGATCGTGTGGTGCATCGAGTCAGCGAAGGCAACTATCTCGGCACCAATCACGGTCGTGTCGTTGCCGTGCGACCTAATCGAGTGGAACTGGTTGAATTGTACGAGGATGCGCGCGGCGGCTGGACCGAACGCCGGTCCCAGATAGCCATGGAAGAAGGCTCATGAGCGACGGAACAGCAAGGATTGGCAAGGAAATGAGCAGAATGACAAAACTCAAGGTCATGAATGGGAGAACGGTGATGAACAGCGGTGGCAGGAAAGCAATACTTCTTTTCGGGCTGTTCTGGCTGATGTCAGCCGCACAAGCCACGGAGGTCACCGACGTTCGCGTCGAATCAGGAGATGGGGAGGTGAGATTCGTGCTCAGCACGGATTCAGCACCGCCTAATCCGACCGTATTTCTGACCGAGCAGCCTCCGCGCATCGTGCTGGAAATGCCGGATACCACGACCCGTCTGAGTGCCGATCGGGTACCGGTCGGAGTCGGCCCCGCACAAAGCTACATGGCCTTGAGCGCTGGTGGTCGCACCCGGCTGGTGGTCGATCTGTCGCGAACTTCACCGTACGAAGTGGAGGTATCCGGTAACCAGGTGACACTGATCCTAGCCG
>CAZFYM010000078.1:0-14826 GCA_964523755.1 uncultured Wenzhouxiangella sp.
GGGCTTTTCCGATCCCGCTGAACGTGTGTGTATTTATGCCCAGGGGTACTAAGGATGAAGATTTTCAAAAAGTTCTTCCAGACTTAGCGCTCTTTGCGTCTTTGCGGTTAGTAATCGGTTCTAAACAGCTTCGAAAATGCCGGCAGCGCCCATACCGGTTCCGATGCACATCGTCACCATGCCGTAGCGCTGTTGCCGACGTTGCAGGCCGTGAATCAGCTTGGCGGCAAGGATCGCGCCGGTGGCACCGAGCGGATGGCCCAGGGCAATCGCGCCACCCAGCGGGTTGACCTTGTCCGGGTCCAGGCCGACGTTGCCGATCACGGCAAGCGCCTGGGCGGCAAAGGCTTCATTGAGCTCGATCCAGTCCAGGTCGTCTTTGCCGATACCGGTTTGCTTGAGTACCTTGGGAATCGCCTCGATCGGACCGATGCCCATGATTTCCGGTGGTACACCGGCGACCGAAAAACCGCGGAAAACGGCCAATGGCTTCAAGTCAAGCTCCTTGACTACGCGCTCGGAGACCAGGATCAGGGCCCCGGCACCGTCGGACATCTGTGAGCTGGTCGCCGCCGTCACTGTGCCCTTGGCGTCAAAAACCGTGCGCAGCTTGGCCAGGGTTTCCAGATTGGTATCGCGGCGTGGACCTTCGTCGGTATCGACCACGGTTTCGATTTCGCGAACCTGGCCTGTACGCGGGTCGGGCACCCGACTGCTAACGGTCACCGGGCGAATCTCGGTGAACTCGCCCCCGTCAATGGCGGCAATGGCCTTTTGATGCGAACGGCAGGCAAACTCGTCCTGTGCCTCCCGACTGACTTTCCACTGCTGGGCGACTTTCTCTGCCGTGATCCCCATGCCGTAGGCGATGGCGACGTTGTCATCGCTGAATGTGCGAGGGTTCATTGCCACTTTGTGCCCCATCATCGGCACCATGGTCATGGTTTCGGTGCCGGCGGCGATCATCACCTCGGCTTCGCCCAGGCGAATCCGGTCGGCCGCCATGGCAATGGTCTGCAGACCGGACGAGCAGAAGCGGTTGACGGTTACACCCGGCACGCTGTCCGGCAGCCCGGCCAGCAGCAAACCGATGCGGGCCACGTTCATGCCCTGTTCGGCCTCCGGCATGGCACAACCGACGATTACATCCTCGACCCGGGCCGGATCCAGCTCGGGCACCTCGGCCAGTGCCTCCCTGAGTGCATGAGCCAGCAGATCATCCGGCCTGAAGTTACGAAAGCCGCCCTTGAAAGCCCGTGCAACGGGGGTGCGGACGGCGGAAACAATATATGCGTCACTCATAAGTCAATCCTTGTCGATTCGATGGATTCGGTCAGTTTCTTAGCGGCTTGCCAGTCTTGAGCATGTGGGCAATCCGTTCCTGGGTTTTCGGCAGCGCGCACAAGGCCAGAAAATGTTCGCGTTCCAGATGATGCAGCCAGTCCTCGTTGACAGGTGTGCCGCGATCAATTTCACCACCGCAGATGACCGTGGCGATGCGACTTCCGATCTCGAAGTCATGGTCGGAAATAAAGTGCCCTTCCAGCATGTTGACCAGCAGCATTTTCAGGGTTGCCACGCCGATATCGCCGGCTGCCGGAATGGTCCGTCCGGCCAGCTCCGGGCGGTAGCCAGCTGCCACCAGCGCTCGCACCTGATAGTGGGCGGCGTGCAGTAATTCGTGCTCATGCAGCACGATCTGATCCTCGGCGCGCAGGTAGCCCATGTCTCGGGCTTCCAAGGCCGAACCGGAGACTTCACCCATCGCGACCTGCTTGTAGCGCTTTTCCAGCAGCGGGTAGGTATTACCGGCCACCGTGTCGGCGTTGATCTGCATCGCCAGCGTGGCCAGTCCGCCACCGCCCGGCAGCAGACCGACTCCGGCCTCGACCAGGCCCATGTAACTTTCCAGGTGCGCCACCCGGCGACTGGCATGCATGGCCAGTTCCAGACCGCCGCCGAGCGCCAGACCACGCACCGCCGCCACCGAAGGAATTGAGGCATAGCGAAGGCGCAGATTGACCTTTTGAAAGCCAGCCACCAGTTCGCGGACGCTGTCGTAGTCGCCGCGCTGAATGGCATCAGCCGCGGCCTTGAGATTGGCACCAGCCGAAAAAGGCCCTTTGGGTTGCCAGATCACCAGCCCGTCGAAATCGCTTTCGGCCTTGTCCAGTGCCACATTGAGGCCATCAACAATGCCGTTATCTATGACACCCATCTTGGTTTTCAAGCTGGCGATCAGGACATCGTCAGCCAGGGTCCAAAGGCGAATGGCATCGGTTTCGTGGACGGTGGAGCCGTTGTCCTGGCGTTCACCCAGCAAACGCTCGGGCTGGTACTGGCGTTGATAGACCGGCAGATCCGGTCGCGGGCTTGTCTGGTTGTCCGAGGCCGAATAGGAACCGTCGGGACCGTGGGCTGCGTCGATCTGAATGACCCAGTCGGGCAGGGCGGCTTCGACACCGGTCTTGCCGGCATCGATGTCGGCCTGGATCAACTGGGCAACCTGGGTCCAGCCGGCCGCCTGCCATTGCTCGAAGGGCCCGAGCTTCCAGCCATAACCCCAGCGCATGGCCAGGTCGATCTCGCGCGCCGATTCGGCAATCTCGGCCAGGTGATAGGCGCAGTAGTGAAACAGATCGCGATGGATCGCCCACAGGAATTCGGTTTCCGGGTATTCACCCTTGGCCAGCTCAGCCAGCTTTTCGCCCGGGTCCCTGATCGCCAGAATCGCCTTGACCTCGTCGCGGATGCTGTAGTCGGTGTCCCGGTAGTCGCCGCTGTCGGGGTCGAGTACCTTGATATCCTTGCCGACCTTGCGGAATACGCCGGCACCGGATTTCTGACCCATCGCGCCGACATCGATCAATTTCGCCAGCCAGTCAGGTGCCTGGTAGAGGGCATGCCAGGGGTCGTCGGCCAGCTTGCTGTCCATGGTCTTGATCACATTGGCCATGGTGTCCAGGCCAACGACATCGGCCAGGCGAAAGGTGGCGCTTTTGGGCCGTCCGATGGCCGGTCCGGTCAGGGCATCGACGGTGTCGAAGCCCAGTCCCAGACGCTGAGCGTGATGCATGGTCGACCACATGGTGAACACGCCGACACGGTTGGCAATGAAGTTGGCCGTGTCACGCGCCCGGACCACGCCCTTGCCGAGATTGCGGGTCAGGAAGTCTTCGAGCTGGTCCAGAATGGCCGGATCGGTGCCCGCATGCGGAATCAGTTCGACCAGGTGCATGTAACGTGGCGGGTTAAAAAAATGTACGCCACAGAAGCGATCCTTCAGCGTATCGGGAACGACTTCAGCCAATTCATTGATCGAAAGCCCGGAAGTGTTGCTGGCAAAAAATGCATCGGCGTGGATATGCGGGCCGATTTTTTCGTACAGGCCACGCTTGATGTTCATGCGCTCGACGATAGCCTCGATAATGAAGTCGCAGTGGCCAAGCTGCTCCAGATCATCGTCGAAATTGCGCGGCGTGATGCACTGGGCCAGGTCTTTGCGCGCCAGCGGAGCGGGCTTGAGCCTGGTCAGGTTCTGCCGGCCCTGGTCGGCAATCTTGCTGCGCGCCTTGTCGTCGGAGGGCAGGTCATACAGATCGACCGGAATACCGGCGGCGGTGAGGTGAGCGGCAATCTGCGCGCCCATTACACCAGCCCCCAGCACCGCAGCCCGGCGTACGCGTAGTTTGTGATCAGTCATTATTTGTCCTTGGTCTGGTAGTCGGTTTTTCCAAAATCAAAATCTTTATGTCGCGAAGCAGGAAAGCAGCAAAGCAGCGAAGAAATGCGAATACGTGTTCATATGATTCTCTACTTTCGTTCTGTTGCTTTCTTTGCTGCTTCGCTGCTTTGCGTCCCAAAGATTCTCAGGTTTACGGGTTTCAGTCGTCGAATCAGCTTGCTTCGGCCAGGACTGGTCGCTGGCTGGCCTGCTGGCCGGCCAGTTCTTCCGGCGTAAACTCGTCCACGGCAATGACCCTGGCGCTCAGCTCCTGGGCGCGGATCAGATCGGCCGCCTGCTGTTCGGAAATGACCCCGGCAGCAACGGCTTTCTGGCTCAGCTCATGCACATTGCTGGGTGAGGGAACCTGCTTCAAGCCATTGCGCACGGCATGTTCGGCCGGCTCGGCTTTCAATACCGCATCGAAGGCTTGCAGCACGATGCCGGCGCCATCGTCGGTCTGAGACATGAAAGTGCCGGCAATCAGGCGCTCGCGTGTGGCCGAACGTGTCAACAGCAGCTGGGCGATCTTCTGTCCGGTCTTGTCATCCGAGACGGCATGACGGCGGCCCAGCGGGAAACAGATCAGCCTCAACACAGGCCCCAGGGCCGGCACGGGGAAGTTGCGGTAGACGCCGTGCAGGGCTTCCTCGATCTGGTGCAGGCTGTCCTCGACGGCGAATTGCACCACCGGCAGGTCGGCTTCCGGACAGTCATCGTCTTCGAAGCGGCGCAGCGTGGCCGAGGCCATGTACAAGTGAGCCAGGGCATCGGCGAAACGGCCGGACAGTTTTTCGGCAAACTTGAACTTGCCGCCCAGAATCAGCAGACAAAGATCGGCCGTCAGGGTAAAAGCCGAGGACAGGCGATTGAGGCGCCGGTAGTAGCGGGCCGTTGGTCCGGACACCGGACTGCGGCTGATGGCCCCACCGGTCAGGCCAAGCACTGGCGCTCGTACCGCGTTGGAAATCAAAAAGCCGACATGGCGCCAAAGGGCATCATCAAACGCTTTCAGATCCCCTTCCTGGGCGGCCAGCATTTCCTTGAGCAGATAGGGGTGGCATCGAATCGCTCCCTGGCCAAAGACAATCATGGAGCGGGTCAGGATATTCGCGCCTTCCACCGTGATGGAGACCGGCAGCGCCTGGTAGCCCAGCGACAGGTAGTTGTTCGGGCCTTCGACCACGGCCTTGCCGCCGTGCACATCCATCGCATCGCCGATGACCCGGCGGTTTGCTTCGGTCAGATAAGCCTTGAGAATGGCTGACAAGACCACCGGCTTTTCGCCGCGGTCAAGTATGCTCAGTGTCAGTTTGTGCGCCGCTTCCATGCGATACGTCTCGGCACCAATCCGCGCCAGCGGTTCTTCGACACCTTCGAAATGGCCGATCGGTTGCTTGAACTGGTAGCGAATGCGGGCGTAGGCGCCGGTCATCATGCTGGCCACCTTGCCGCCGGCCACACCCTGGGCCGGCAGCGAAATGGCGCGTCCGGCTGACAGGCAGTGCATCAACATGCTCCATCCCTGGCCGATCCGCTCCTGGCCACCGACCACCCAGTCCATCGGAATGAAAACGTCTTTACCTCGGGTCGGGCCATTCATGAATACGCTGCCACCGGGCAGATGACGATTGCCGAGCTCCACACCAGGCGTCGAGGCGGGAATCAGGGCGCAGGTGATACCCAGGTGTTCCTGGTCGCCGAGCAGACCGTCCGGGTCGCGGGTCTTGAACGCCAGACCCAGCACGGTGGCCACCGGAGCCAGGGTGATATAGCGCTTGTCCCAGGTCACGCGCATGCCCAGGACTTCCTTGCCGTCGATGGTTTGTTTGCACACCACCCCTTCATCCGGCATGGATGCCGCATCCGAGCCGGCCTGCGGTGAGGTCAGGGCAAAACAGGGAATGTCTTCGCCACGCGCCAGGCGCGGCAGGTAGTATTCTTTCTGCTTCTCGGTGCCAAAATGCATCAGCAGCTCACCGGGGCCGAGTGAGTTCGGCACCATCACGCTGACGGCGGCAGTCAGGCTGCGGGTCGAAATCTTGGTGACCACAGCCGCATTGCCCTGGGAGGAGAATTCCAGGCCGCCGTACTGGCGCGGAATGATCAGGCTCAGAAAGCGCTTTTCCAGAATGAACTTCCAGACATCGGGTGGCAGGTCCCTCAGTTCCCGATTGATTTTCCAGTCATCCAGCATCTTGCACAGCTCTTCGACCGGCCCGTCAACAAACGCCTGTTCTTCGGCACTCAAGGATGGCTTGGGTGCATCAAAAAGTACCTTCCAGTCCGGTTTGCCGGAAAACAGTTCTGCGTCCCACCAGACGGTGCCGGCGTCCAGTGCTTCCCTTTCTGTCGCTGACATCGCGGGTAATACGGTCTTGAACCAGTCGAACAGCGGGCGGGAAACCAGGCTGCGGCGCAGCGGCTTGATCGCCATGAAAGTCAGGGCAGCGGCGGTTAGATAGAAAATCAAGTCCGCTGGCCAGGCGACGGCTGCGTACAGGCCTACGCCTGCGGCCACAGTGATCATGATAATGGCCGTCAGCCAGAGCGGTGTGCGCCAGTAGGCCAGCAGGCCAAGGCCCAGGAAAAACAGAACAAGCGACAGAATAGTCATTGAATAATCTCCATGGTGCGTTTGGCACCAGCGGTGGAACAGGTTTAGAACGTGCCGCGCAATCCGGTGACCGCAAACCGGATCAGATCAGTCGCAATGGCCGGTCTGTCCTTGAGGCCAGACTCTGCCATGCTGCGAGTCAGAGCCCTGCCAATGAAATCGAGCTGGCGACGGATATCATCATGGCGCGCGCCGGAAAGGCTATGGGTTATTGCGTCGGCAAATCGACGCACCAGTTAGCTGAATCCTAACTCCATACGCCTGCGTATGCAAGAGGGCAAAGGGGGAAAGGGTGAGAGGGATGGCCGTACTTTATCCGTAATCAATAAGGGCTCAGGTATCAGGGTTCAGGTTGCAGGATTCGGGATCGACATGACGGGAGACGCGGGCGCGGCCGGGGTTGGAGACAATCACCGCGCGGGGTTCGATAGACTGGCTTTTGGAGCAAACGCGTATGGTCAGGTTGCTGCCGTAGGCGCTGCCGGAAGGCTGGAACCGGACTCGATGCCGTCCGGCCGAATGCATGATCAGGCGGTCATTGGCGCTGACCACTCGCAGTATATCTTCGGGCGCATCCGGCTGGCCGTTTTCGTCCTTGTCGATGAAAACAATCCATCCCCGGTCCCAGCGATTGCTGCCGTCACACTGCAAAAGATCCGGGCTGGGACAGGCGACCACCTGCGCGTAATGTGTGATCGCGGCATGGCGGGCATAGTGCAAATTGGCCATTAAATGATTGGTCTCGGACGTAATCCGATTGTTCTCGACAAAGCGATGGAACGAGGGCACGGCGACCGAGAGCAGGATGGCGGTCACTGCCATCCCGATCGCCAGTTCAATCAGGGTCAGTCCAGTTGAGGCTTGTTTCATGGTGGCACTCCAGAACAGTGGTTTCAAACGTGCGTTCGATTTGCAGACATTGTGCTCAGCCTGATCCCGCATCCGAATCGGAAAAAGCGCTCGACCATTACTAGGAAATTGGCCTGCCGCAGGCTGGGAATTTGGCGTATGGATGGGCAGATTCACCCCCGATTCACCGCCAGGTCGTCTAATAGCAGCGCTTTACTGACCCGCATCGAACTGCTGGACGACCGACACATGTCAATCAAGCAAAGCCTGGCTGCCTGGTTTAATTCCGAGGCGGCTGCCGTCATGACCGTCGATGAACGCATCGATTGGGCCAGGATCGTGCCGTTTATCGGGTTGCATCTGGTCTGTCTGGGCGTGTTCTGGGTCGGGGTATCCTGGGTAGCGGTGCTGGCTTGCGTGCTGGGTTACCTGGTCCGGATGTTTGCCATTACCGCCTTCTACCATCGCTATTTTTCGCATCGCACCTTCAAGACCTCTCGCCCGGTGCAGTTTCTGTTTGCACTCATTGGCGCATCTGCCACGCAGCGCGGGCCACTCTGGTGGGCTGCTCACCATCGGCACCATCACAAGGTGGCCGATCGCCCCGAAGACCCGCATTCACCGCGACATGGTTTTTTGTGGAGTCATATGGGCTGGTTTCTCAGTCGCCGGCATTTCGCGACCGATTACTCCCAGATACCCGACCTGGCGCGCTACCCGGAATTGCACCTGCTGGATCGTTTCGACCTGCTGGTACCCGTCGTCTACGCTGCGGCCTTGTTCGGGCTGGGTGCCGGGCTGGAAAAACTGGCACCCGGCTTGAATACCAGCGGCTGGCAGATGCTGGTCTGGGGTTACTTCATCTCAACGGTGGTTTTGATTCACGTCACTCTGACGATCAACTCGCTGGCTCACCTCTGGGGCACTCGTCGTTATGCCACGCGCGACGACAGCCGCAATAATCTGCTACTGGCACTGCTGACCCTGGGTGAAGGCTGGCATAACAATCATCACCATTTCCCGGGCTCGGCCCGCCAGGGTTTCTTCTGGTGGGAAGTCGATATCAGCTACTACCTCCTGAAACTGATGAGCTGGGTCGGACTGGTCCATGATCTCAAGCCGGTGCCGGACAATATCCGCCGGGCCCGACAGGTTCAGCCAGGCACATGAAGATTGTTATCGTCGGTGCCGGCGTTTCCGGCCTTTATGCTGCCTGGCATCTGTCACGCGATCACGACGTTCTGGTGCTGGAGGCCGATTCGCGAGTTGGCGGTCATGCCGATACTCAGGTAATCAATGACCACGGTGTCGACGTTGCCGTTGATACCGGCTTTATCGTTTTCAATGAGCAAAACTATCCCTTGTTCACTGCATGGCTGCGCGAACTCGGCGTTGCGTGGAAAGCCTCGGACATGAGTTTCGCGGTGTCGGATACGGTCACGGGTATCGAGTACAACGCAACCAGTCTGAATACCCTGTTCTGTCAGCGGCGCAATGTGTTCCGGCCGTCGTTTCTGGGTATGGTGCGGGATATCCTGCGCTTCTATCGCCAGGCTCCCGAATTGCTGGAATCGCTCGATGACCGTCTGACCCTGGGTGACTGGTTATCCCGGTCAAACTTCGGCGAGGCTTTTGCCGAACAGCATTTGTTGCCAATGGCATCAGCCCTGTGGTCGGCACCCATGGGACAGATCCGACAGTTCCCGATTCGTCATCTGCTGGCCTTTATGGATCATCACGCCATGCTGCAGATTGATCGGCGGCCGCAATGGCAAACCATTGATGGCGGCAGTCGCCGATACGTTGAGAAGGCGCTTGCCGGTCAGGCCAGAGTCGAGACGAATACACCAGTCCGGCGAGTTGCCCGTCATGCACGGGGAGCTTCAATCAGTACCGATTCCGGTCAAATTGACGCCGACGCGGTGATTTTGGCCTGTCATTCCGATCAGGCGTTGAAACTGCTTGACGATGCCAGTCGGGCCGAGCGTATGGTGCTGGGTGCGATCGGCTACCAGCAAAATGAGACGGTTCTGCATACCGACAATTCGCTGCTACCCAGACACCCGGCAGGCCGGGCGAGCTGGAACGTGCGCCGGGACCGTCATGACCGCGAGCAATGCCGGGTTTCCTACTACATGAATCGGCTGCAAGGCATTGCAGGGCCACGCGACTATATCGTGTCACTGAACCAGACCGAATTGATTGACCCGGCCCGCATTCTGGTCCGCCGCCGTTACCACCATCCGGTGTTTACGCCCGAAGCGGTCATGGCCCAACGCCGCTGGAGCGATATCAACGGCCAGCGACACACCTGGTATTGTGGCGCCTGGTGGGGCTGGGGCTTCCATGAAGACGGAGTGCACGGTGCGCGCCGTGTCATTGACCAGATAGGGTCACCTAACCATGCCTGATGCGGTTGCCAGTGGCACGGTCTGGCATCGTCGCGAAGGCCCCAGATCACATGCGTTTCGTTACCGGCTGTTTTTCACGCTGTTGGACGTGGCGCATATCGAGAGCACCTTTAGCCGTTCTCGCTTCTGGAGTCTGAATCGACTCAACCTGGTGACTTTCCGTCGCACTGACTTTATCGGCCCCAATGATCTGAGTATTGAGCAGGCGGTGATCAATCGCGTCCAGCAGTCCCTGGGGTTTCGTCCGCAAGGGCGAATCCGCATGCTGGCTCACCTGCGCCAGTGGGGTGTGTGTTTCAATCCGGTGACTTTCTACTTTTGTGAGACTGACGGCAGTCTGGTCGCCATCGTGGCCGAAGTCCATAACACCCCCTGGGACGAACGTCATGCTTATGTCCTGGATTGTCGGGATCAGCTTGGCCCGAATTATCGCTTTCGGTTCGACAAAGCCTTTCACGTGTCCCCGTTTTTACCCATGGACATGAAGTATGACTGGCGTTTCAAACTGACCGATCAGGATATTGCTGTTCACATGTTTCTGACCGGGTCCGATGCAAACTGTTTTCGTGCTGGCATGTCCCTGAAGCTGGCTCCGCTCAGCGATCAGGCCATGCTGGTCTACCCATTGAAATTTCCCATGGTGACACTGAAAGTGGTTTCCGCAATCTACTGGCAGGCTTTTCGATTATGGCTAAAACGAACGCCGTTTCATTCGCATCCGGACAAGTCGGCGAGCTCGACATGAGTCAGGTATGTGAGCAGGGGGCACGGCAGTTGGCTCCATCCGGTTTCGGTCGAATGGATCGATGGCTGCGTGAACGCGTTTGTGAACGCCTGCAGGTCGTCACCCATGGGCAGCTCGTTATTCGGGATGGCCTGGGTGAGTTGGTTATTGGCAGAGACGATGGATTGTCAGCCGAGGTGCGGATACACGATGCCAGGTTCTGGCGCATGATGGCAACCGGTGGCAGTGTGGGTGCCGCCGAGGCCTATATGGCAGGTTTATGGGATAGCCCGGATCTGGTCAAGGTGGTCCAGGTGCTGGCGAGAAATCGCGCTGCGCTCGATGCCGTGGAGCAGGGTGGAGCCCGATTGACTGGCTTGCTGCTGTCGCTCTGGCACCGCTTCAATCGCAACAGTCTCCAGGGCAGTCGCCGGAATATTGCCGCGCATTACGACCTGGGCAATCCGTTCTTCGCGACCTGGCTGGACCATCGCATGATGTACTCAAGCGCACTTTATCTCAGTCCGGACGATAACCTGGATCAGGCTCAGGTCAACAAGCTCGACCGGATCTGCCGGCGGCTCGATCTCAAGCCATCCGACCATTTGCTTGAGATCGGCACCGGCTGGGGTGGGCTGGCCATCCATGCGGCTGCTCATTTTGGCTGCCGGGTGACAACCACGACCATTTCGAAAGAACAGTTCGAGTACGCAAAGTCTGCAGTGCGACAGGCCGGACTGGAAGATCGGATTGAACTGTTGATGCAAGACTATCGGGATCTGGAGGGACGCTACGACAAGATCGTATCGATCGAGATGATTGAAGCGGTCGGGCATAACTACCTGGACACTTACCTGGGCCGGATTGACGAATTGCTTCAGCCGAATGGGCTGGCACTGTTACAGGCCATTACCATCGAGGACTTCCGTTATCAGGCGGCAATCAAGAGCGTCGATTTTATCAAGCGTTACATTTTTCCCGGCAGCTTCATTCCATCAGTCAGTACTATTACTGCGTCGATGGCTCGAGCGACTCGCCTGGGTCTGCTGGAATTGGTCGATTTCGGGGGCAGTTATGCGCTTACCCTCAAGACCTGGCGCGAGCGCTTTGAGGCTTCCTGGGACGATATTGCCCAAATGGGCTTTGACGAGACATTCCGGCGTCGCTGGCGCTACTATCTGGCCTATTGTGAAGGCGCATTTCGCGAGCGTGCCATCAGTGATGTGCATCTGCTGCTTGCCGGTCCCGGTTTTCGTTCAGCAGAAAATACCGGCTTGACGGCAGGTCGATGATCCTTCAACCATGAACCGCGCATTCTGGATCAATCAAGGCCTGTTTCAGTTGAGCTGGCCTGCCTGCGTTATCGGTGCCGCCTACGAGACGCTCTGGATCGGCCTGGTCGTCGTCGGGGCGCTCGCGGCCTGGCAACTTCACAGTGCCAACCGGCATGGTATGGACTTGCCGGTGCTGGGTATCTGCCTGGCAATCGGTCTGTTACTCGACTCACTCTGGATTCAAGCCGGTTTGCTGGCCTATGCCAGTCCCTGGCCCTGGGAGAGTGTGGCACCGTTATGGATCATGTTGCTATGGGTGGCACTGGCACTGGTGATCAATCATTCCATGAGCGCCTTCAAGAACCGACTGTTCCTGATCGGCATTCTGGGTGGCATCGGATCGCCCATGTCCTACTTTGCCGGAGCGCGCTTCGGCGCGGTCGAGTGGCTGGCACCGGCCTGGCAAGTCATTCTGGCGGTGGGCTCGAGTTGGGCCTTGCTGTTGCCATTTTTGTTCTGGTTGACCTCGTCCCGTTCACCGCTGGATAACAAGTCCGTCTCGCCATTGACTCAATCTGATTCCAGCCCCGGAGCTGAAACCTGATGAAACCTATCGATCTGGCTGAAAAAGGACTGGTGCCGGACTGGCTGATTCGCCAGGGCATACGGCAACTGCTCAAGCGCCGACTCAGCGACGAATTCGATCGTCATCCCAATCGCCATCCCGAGCGCCGAGCCGAGCGAACCCAGGCTTTGATGAACGAGCTGGCGGGATCGGCCATTGCCATCGAAACCGAGGCAGCCAACGCACAGCATTACGAAGTGCCCGCAGCCTTCTATCAACTGGCCCTGGGAGCGCGCTTGAAGTATTCCAGCGCGCTGTTCTCACCCGGTATCGAGTCACTGGATCAAGCCGAAGAAGCGATGCTGGAAGCCAGTTGTGAGCAGGCTGAAGTGGCTGATGGCCAGCGCATTCTGGAGCTGGGCTGTGGCTGGGGATCACTGACCTTGTGGATGGCCAGTCAGTACCCCAACAGTCAGATCACGGCAGTCAGCAACTCGGCATCCCAGCGTCTGTTTATCGAATCACGCGCGCTTGAGCTGGGCCTGCACAACATCAAGGTGATTACCTGCGATGTCAACCAGCTGTCGCTGGATGAGCGCTTTGACCGGGTTGTCTCGGTGGAAATGTTCGAGCATGTGCGAAACTATCGTGAGCTGCTCAAGCGAATCGCCGGCTGGCTGAAACCAGATGGCAGGCTGTTTGTGCATATTTTCTGCCATCGCTATCTTGCCTATCCGTTTGAATCCGAAGGTGATGGCAACTGGATGGGCCGCTACTTCTTTACCGGTGGTTTGATGCCGGCGGCTGATACCTTGCTGCATTTTCAGGATGATCTGGCGCTGGAGGATCGCAAGCTGTATTCGGGAATGCACTACGCCAGGACCTCACGGGCGTGGCTGGAGAATGTCGATCGCCGGCACGATCAGGCACGCCAGGTCATGCGCGAAATCTACGGCGAGGAATCAGACGTCTGGCTGCAGCGCTGGCGCATATTCTTTATGGCTTGCGAAGAATTGTTCGGCTTCGATGACGGCAATGTCTGGTTGGTGGCACACTACCGTTTTCGTCGCCGCTGATTGTTTGTGTCTTATCTGAACCGCATACTGAGAGGAGGGCTGAATACCAAGCTGGTGCGGGTATTCATTCTGCAGGTACTGGCCATCAGCATGGCTACGATCCTGGGTGTTTACGGCGCAGCGCTGGTGGTCGAACAGGTACTGGTCAAAGAAGCGCTCAATGGCGAGGCCGAGCACTTTTGGGAACACTATAAGAAAGATCGCAACTTCCCCTTGCCCAACACCAATAACCTGCGAGGCTACATGGCTCGACAGAGTAATTACGGTGGCGTGCCGGGATGGTTGCTTGATCTGCCTGTCGGCTTTCAGCGCGTGGTCGAGTCGGAAGATTCACGACCAGTCGTACATATCTCGGATCACGGAGCGGATCGACTCTACCTGGTTTTCGATGAGGTGCAGGTATCTTCGCTGGCTTTCTATTTCGGCATCGCGCCACTGACAGCCGTATTGTTACTGATCTATCTGTTGACATGGATCGGCTATGTCATGTCGAGAAGAGCTGTTTCGACCATTGTCAAATTGGCCGAGGCCGTTCGGAACTACGACTTCCGTTCCGGAGAATTCGAAAAATTCTGCCCTGAATCCTATGGCGATACGGCTGATTCGGAGGTGGTGACCCTGGTCAATGCCTTCAATCAGTTTATTGATCGCATGGAAGCCTTTATCCTGCGCGAGCGCAACTTCACGCGCAACGCCAGTCACGAGCTACGCACTCCCTTGGCCGTGATCAAGGCGAATCTGGAACTGCTGGCCAAATTTGATGATCCGGAAAAGCGACAACGGACCATCGAGCGCATGGCGCGAACGGTGCGGGATATGGAAGCCCTGGTCGAGACTTTGCTCATTCTTGCTCGCGAGTCGGAGTCCAAACTTTCCTGGTCGGCAGTGGTTCTGAATGACCTTGTTGCCGATATCCTGGAGCAGGTACAGCGTGCGGTGCCGCGCGACAAAGTGGAAGTCGGGATCAAGTCGGCCGGTCTTTTGGAGATCAATGCGCCGGAACGGGTGTTGGCGATAGTGTTCACAAACCTGCTGCGCAATGCCATGACGTATACCGAGGCGGGCAGGGTTGATGTCTATGTCGATCATACCGGGGTTTCCGTCAAGGATACCGGCTGTGGTATGAGCGGGTCTGATCTGGAGCGCATGTTCGAACCCTTCTACCGGGGCCACGACCGCAGCAATGAAGGTTATGGCCTGGGTCTGGCAATTGTTCGACGCCTGTGCGATCGCTTCGGCTGGAATTTGCATGCCGACAGTGAACTGGGTGCTGGCACCGAAATCCGCGTCGAATTCCCCAAAGCCACCTTCAAACACTTCGCCAGCCGCGAGAAATAAAACCTTATGTTCTCGCAATGCCACAAAGAAAGATCAAAAGATAGTATTTCTCGCAGAGCACGCAGAGACGCAGAGGAAAATAAAAAACGCTTTGCAGTCGATGATCAGGAGACTAAACCTTTCAGTTTTTTGATATTCGGGCCCTTAAGGTTTCCTGATTACGCATAAACCTCAGCCATCGCGCAAGAGGGGGTAGGTTTGCCCGCCCTCGAAGCTCTCAGTCTGCTGCATCAGGGGGTGTCGGGTGC
>CAZFYM010000079.1:0-14411 GCA_964523755.1 uncultured Wenzhouxiangella sp.
TAGCCGCATCGTCTGCCGTGCCGACTTCCAGCGCGGGTCGCTCGGCCGGCACGGCCGGCAGATTCGAGGTCGCCGGAATTGATTTTCGACGTGGTGATAACGGTGAAAGCCGGGTCCTGATTGATCTCAATCGGCCCGGTGTGAATATGACAGTCAACGAGCGCGCCAATGGCCTGCGCGTCGACCTGTTCGGCACCCGATTGCCGGACCGCCTCTACCAGCGTCTGGATGTGGCTGACTTTGCAACCCCGGTTCAATTCATCACGCCTGAGCAACGCGGCGATAATGTGCGTCTGCAGCTCGACATCAATGGTGCCTATCAGCATATGGCCTACCAGACCGGTGATCGCCTGGTCATTGAAATCAGGCGGCCAGAAGTCGAGCCGGTGCGAGACCAGGATTTGCGCTTCTTTGAAGAGCGCGAGTATGAGGGCAGCCGAATTACGCTGAACTTTCAGGATATTCAGGTCCGTTCGGTTCTGCAGTTGATTGCCGATGTTTCGGATCTGAACATTGTCGTGTCTGATTCGGTCAGTGGTTCGTTGACCTTGCGATTGACCAATGTGCCGTGGGATCAGGCCCTGGATATCGTGCTGGAAACCAAGAATCTCGATATGCGCCGGTCCGGCAACGTCATCTGGATTGCCCCAACGGCCGAGATTGCCCAGCGTGAGCAGCAGATTCTTCGGGCACGGGCAGATCGCCAGACCCTGGAGCCGTTGCGTACTGCCATGATTTCAGTTAGTTATGCCAGTGCTACTGAGCTGGCCGCCCTGATCCAGTCAGCTTCATCGAACGAAGAGCAGGGCCTGCTGTCCGGACGCGGTTCGGTCTCGGTAGATCAGCGGACCAACACCCTGTTGATTTCCGACACCATCGAGCGGATTGATGAAGTGCGCGCGCTGGTGGCTGAGCTGGACCGACCGGTGCGTCAGGTGCTGATTGAATCGCGGATCGTGATTGCGCGGCACGACTTCAATTACGAGTTAGGTGTTCGATTCGGGGTATCTGCTTCGCGTGAAGATGGTCGTGGCAACGTTTTCTCGACCTCTGGCAGTTCGACTGCCCTGGATCAGATGAATAATCTGGCGATTATCAATCGCCGCTCGGGTACGGGCTCCAGCCTGCCGACGACTCTGCCGGGTTCGGCGGGGTCCGGCATTGATACACCCTCATTGAATGATCGGCTGAACGTCAATCTGCCGGTCACCAGCCCGGCCGGTCGCTTCGGTTTCAGCATCCTGGCCGCCGACTATCTGCTGGACCTGGAGCTGAGCGCCCTGGAAAGCGAAGGTAATGGTGAAGTGATTTCCACCCCGCGTGTCATCACGGCCAACCAGGCCGAGGCGTTTATCAAGCAGGGGGTCGAAATTCCATTTGAAGAGGCGACCAGTGCCGGTGCAACATCAGTCCAGTTCCAGGAAGCGGTTCTGGAACTTCGTGTCACGCCCTTGATTACGCCGGATAACCGGGTTCAGCTTGATCTGTCAGTCAAGCAGGATACGGTTGGCGAAATTTTCCAGACCGGTCGTGGTGGCACCGTGCCGTCCATTGATACCAGGGAACTGGCGACCAAAGTGCTGGTTGAGAATGGCCAGACCGTCGTTTTGGGTGGCATCTTCCAGGAAGAGCGCAATTTTCAGACCTCCAAAGTCCCAGTATTGGGCGATGTGCCCGTTTTGGGCCATCTTTTCCGCCGTCGCGGAAACGACGAACAAAAGCGCGAACTATTGATTTTTGTCACGCCATCGATTCTCGATGAACGCGTGATACTTGACTAAAAACGGACCGGGACAAACAGCATCATGATGGATCAACACCATTCAATCGGGAAAACTACAATGAAAGCGATTCAACTACTTGGAATACTGACCGCCTCACTGGCCCTGGCAGCCTGTGGTGGCGGCAGTTCAAACAACAGTTTTGGTGGCGGTGGCACAGCCAGCCTGACCATCAATGCCGCGTCCAGTTCGGTGACGGTCAACCCGCAGAATTTTGCCCCGGACCCTGACAGCCCTTTTACCACCCAGATTAACGTGCGCATGCGCTCGGCCAATGGCACACCGGTCGCCAACGGTACCTCGGTGACATTGACCTCCAGCAGTGCATCGCGTGGCGTGGTTTCCCCGATTGACTCGCCAGACGAAACCGGCAGCACAGCCACATCCACAACGTCTGCCGGCCTGGCCCAGTTCTGGTTCACGGCGGGCGAGCAGACCGGTACCGTGACCCTGAGTGCCTCTGCCACCGACCCGGCCAGCGGCAATACCTTGTCGGCCAACTTGCAGATTTCGGTCGAGCCTGGTACTGCCGATAATCAACGCCTGACCATTCTGGGTTCGAACACCTTGCCAACCAACAATCAGGGCGTACCGATCTTTTTTGGTTCGCCATTTATCAATGAGTTGACCATCCGTTATGTGGGTGCCAATGGCCAGCCCGGTACTCCGGTTGATGGTGAAATTGGAGTAGCCATTGCGCCTGTCACGCGCGCGGCTTTCTCGACCCTCGATGATCCGGAAACCGATGATATCAACGAATTCGAAGTGCTTCTGGGTAGTGGCCCGGTCGATATGACGGCAGGCATTTCAGCCATTTTTGTACATTCGTTCGACCAGCCCGGGCCGGTCACCGTCTCGGTCAGCCTGGTTGACGCTAACACCGGCGAGCAGTTTTCGACCGAGTTTGTGATCACGATCGAAGATGGTGCCGCCGACTTCCTGCCGGCTCAGCTTGATTTCAGCGTCGATACGCAACCCGTCTATGTGCAGGGTGCCGGTGGTGCCAGCACCAAGAACATTCAGCTTATCGTGCGCGATTCCGGTGGCAATTTCGTCCCCAATCCGCAAGCCGACGGCGTGAGCTGGAACAACGTCCGGCTGCAGCTTGAAGCACCGGCTGGCAGTGGTGCGCGGTTAAGCGGCACCGGGGCCGACGGTTCGGTCAACGGAACGGATATCTCGGTTCGAACGGTCAACGGTATTGCGAATTTTTCCCTGAATGCTGGCAGCGAGATCGGTACCCATCGCATCATTGCCACCGTGGACCGGGCCGATAACAATGTCGATCAGGGCATCACCGATCCGCTTCAGTCCGAAACCAGTGTTGAAGTGGGCGACGGTCGTCTGTTTGCACTCGAACTGGTCAGCCCGATTCTGAATGCCATTCTGGTCAACCCGACGGTCAATGGCATCAACACCTCATTCGAACTCGGAGTTGATCCGGTTACCGGTGCACTGATTCCATCCGACCCCGATGGTACCTACTCGTTGACCGTGACGGTGCAGGGCACGGACCGGGTCGGTAATCCGGTTTTCCCGGGTGCCACGGTCAATTTCGGCAAGATCGATGATCCGATGGTGCCGGGCTTGCCGCGCATGTTCGTGTTCTCGGGACCGGACGGCAATCCGCAGGAAGGCGGTACCCTGTTCAGCGTGTTTGACCCGATTGAAGGCTTCCTGGATGATCCGGCCGCCGTCGACGAAGCGGTTGAACCCGGCGACACGGTCGCGCTGTTTGGCAAACAGGTTCCGGGTAACCGCGAACATGAGGCGGTTCGCTTTGTCAGCAATGTCATTGATGATGCCAGCCTCAATGTGACTCAGCCCTTTAACCCCAACAACCCGACTGGTGCTCCGGTCGATGACGGCTTTGTGATTCCATGGGTCATCGGTCGATCCCGGGTTGGCAACATCGATCAGACCGTGGTCCTGGGTGACTTCGGGCGCGGGTCGGTTCAGATGACCTATCCGATCAACTCGGTGGGTCGCCCGCTGGTGTTGTGGTCGCAAGGTGTGCGGGTAGAGCCCGCTGGCAACAAAACGGTGGCCGATGTCGAGTCTACGCGCTTCCCTGGCGTTGCTCCGCTGCTGTTGACTGCTACACCGGGCACGATTACTGCGAATACCGACGTTGTTGTCAGGCTTTGTCTGACCGATGGCTTGCAATCACCGGTCGAGGGTGCATTCATCACCGGTGCCATCACCGAAGGTGCGGCCAATGGCACGCTGGACGGTTCACCAATGATCACCACCACCGGCAATGCCACGGGTACCGACGGTGCCGGCTGTGTCAATACGGTTGTCAACGTCAGCGGCATCCCGCCGGAGGGTGATGACGTCACAATTACCTTCAGTTTCGACGAGGCGACTGCCGAAGTTCTGGTCGTGCCGCCGGGTGCGGCCGTTCTGCTGGTCAATCCATCCTTGATCAATGATGTGATTCTGTCCACGTTCACGCGACAGATTCAGTTGACATTGCTGGATGGTTCCGGTTCACCCATTTCGGGTGCTCAGCTGACCGGTGAATGCGAGGCCGGTGAGGGCATTCTCCAACTGCAGGTACCCCCGGGTGTCACCGATGCCAATGGCCAGACGACGGCCAGTGTTCTGGTCGGCATGGCCGGTTGTGGCACGGATGGCGGAACTTTCCCAAGGACGGGAACCTGTACCTTTACGACCACGAGTGGAACACCCGAGGGTTTGCTGACGGTTGTTGGTATCGATGTGCTCACCCTGGGTATTTCGCCGCCGCCAGTCGGTTGCCCGCCGCCTCCTTGATGAAATCGGCAAGCAGGTATCCTGTGAAGTCGATGCGATGGCTCTGGCCAGCAACTCGCAGGGCTGTGTGGTGACCTGCAATCAAGTCGTACGCAAGGTTTGACCAAAGTACCCGGCAATTGCCGGGTTCTTTGGTTTTATCATGGTGATCATGATCTATGAATACACAGCGCCTGACTCGCCCCTGCTGATCAGTGTTCCCCATGCCGGTTTGCGCCTGACTGATGACCAGGGCGACCGGATGACCGAAACCGGCTGTGCCCTGATCGATACCGACTGGCACGTGGACCGGCTGGTTGAATGTGCGGCGGGGCAGGGAGTGGGTCTGATCAAGGCCAGCTATTCGCGCTATGTCATCGATCTCAATCGTCCGGCTGATGATCAGGCGCTTTACGCCGGTCCGGGTACGGGGTTGGTGCCATTGGAATCGTTCGCCGGGCAGGCACTGTACTCGCCAGGTCTTGAACCGGACGAGGCTGAAAAAGCGGCACGGGTGCGCCGATTCTGGCAACCCTATCACGATAAAATCCGTGCAACGCTGGATCAACTTCGTCAGTGCCATGGCTATGCCGTGTTGCTGGATGCCCATTCCATCGCCAGCCAGGTCCCCCGCTTGTTTGAAGGGGTCCTGCCGGACCTCAATCTGGGCACCTTTGATGGCAAAAGCTGTGCGTCTGATTTATCCCGTTCAGTGGTCGACTTGCTCGCTCAGGACAGCCGCTTCAATCATGTGCTCAATGGTCGCTTCAAAGGCGGCTTTATTACCCGTCACTACGGCCAGCCGGAACAGGGCATTCATGCCTTGCAGCTGGAGATCGCCCAGCAAAGCTACATGAACGAAGACTCACCACGGCACTGGGATGCAGAACGGGCAGGCCCACTGATCGATCTGCTGGGCAAGTTGGTCAACCGGTTACAGCATTGGCATCCGCAACCATGACGATGATGTACTCCTGCCCATGGCTATTGACGCCGCACGGCTGGCAGGCCAATCAAGTGCTGAAGATCGATGCGGCAGGTTATATCCGGTCGATCGATCCGATGACTCCGGCTGACTCGGGTGTCATCTCGCTGGCCGGCCCGATCATTCCGGGCATGTGCAATGTGCACTCCCACGCTCATCAGCGACTGATCGCCGGGCTGACCGGGCGGCGTCTGCAGGGAGAAAGCAGTTTCTGGTCCTGGCGCGAACAGATGTACCGCGCGATCGGTCTGCTCGGCCCCGGCGAACTGGGCGACCTGGCCAGCTTTCTGTATATGGAGCTGCTTGAGGGCGGCTACACCAGTATCGGCGAATTTCATTATGCCCATCACCTTGACCAGGCCCCGCCGATTGCAACCAGCCAGGCCTTGCTTGACGCGGCCCGCTCAGCCGGCTGCGCTCTGACCCTGCTGCCGGTCTGGTATCGCTACGGCGGCTTCGGACGAGCACAGCCGTCACAGCAGCAGCAAGCCTTTACCCTGGAAGCCGATGTCTTTGTGGCGCTGGTAAATAAGCTTCTGGCTCTGACCGCCGCTGACCATGATCGGGTGATCGGTATGGCACCGCATTCGCCGCGTGCCGTTGAGTTGCATGAACTGTCGGATGTGTTTGCCGCCTTGCCTGAGATGCCGGTGCATTTGCATATTGCCGAGCAGCCAGCCGAGGTGACAGCCTGCCAGCAAGCGACGGGCCGACGTCCCATCGAATGGCTGTTTGATCAGGTATCTCCGGATCAACACTGGTGCCTGATTCATGCCACCCACGCCAGTGACGTCGAGCTGGGTTTGATGGCAGCGGCGGGCCTGGTGGCCGGCATCTGTCCGACCACCGAGGCTGATCTGGGCGACGGTATTTTCCCGGCGCGCCGCTGGCTGGATCTGGGCGGTCGCCTGGCCGTGGGTTCGGATAGCAACCTGGTGACCTCGGCCGCCGCGGAACTGCGCCTGCTGGAATGGAGCCAGCGTCTGCTGTCACATCAGCGCAACGTGCTCGCTCCGGCTGCTGGTGGGCATACCGGCGGGGCGCTGTGGCAACAGGCAGCTCGCGACGGGGCCCAGGCGCTGGCCCAGCCGGCCGGTGAGTTGAAACCCGGCCGTCGTGCGGATTTCGTGGTGCTGAATTCAGACCATCCCTTGCTCCAGGGCCTTGATCCCGACAGCGCGCTGGATACCCTGATTTACGCCGAACAACCGGGCATGCTTGATTCGGTTCATGTTGCCGGCAAGGCACGGGTGATTGGCGGAAAACATCGGCAACGCGCCGCCATGGAAGAAAATATTGCTATCCTGCGTCGACTACTGTCACAGCTGGAAATAACGTGAACCTGCCGTTTTCCGAAGCCTGCGAACGCAACAAGACCCCGATTGCCGAGGCCCTGGCGAGTCTTTTGCCAGTGACCGCCCGGGTGCTGGAAATCGGTGCCGGCACCGGCCAGCACGCGGTCTATTTCACTGAATGTCTTCCTGGTCTGGACTGGCTGGCCACGGATCGTGCCGAAAATCTGGTTGGATTGCGAGCGCGAGTGGCTCGTGAGGCCAATGATCGCCAGATCGAAGTGCGTGAACTGGACGTTGCGCAAGACGATTGGCCGGCAGGGCCATTCGATGCGGTCTACACTGCCAATACCCTGCACATCATGCCATTCGCACTGACCCCGGAGCTGCTCAAGCACTCGGCCGCGCTGCTGCGCGCTGGCGGCCAACTGATCTGCTACGGCCCGTTCCACGACCAGGGTGTCCATACCGCCGACAGCAACGCCGCCTTTGATCAGTCTCTCAAAGCCCGCGATCCGAATATGGGAATCCGCGACGCCACCGAAATCCGACGCCTTGCCGAGTCTTGCGGTCTGCAACAAACCGCCGATCTCAGTCTCCCCGCCAACAACCGTCTGCTAGTATTCACAAAATCACCCGACAATCCCTGATTCCTTGAACCTTGAGCCTTCCTTATGCCTTCCCCCTATCCCGACCTGATCCAGCAAGCACGCGGCCTGCTCGCCGGCCAGTCCCATCGCATTGCCAACGCGGCCAATCTGAGCGCCTTGATCTATCACGGCTTGCCCGATGTCAACTGGGCGGGGTTTTACTTTCTTGAAGGCAATGAACTGATCGTTGGTCCGTTTCAGGGGCAGCCGGCCTGTGTGCGCATCGAGATGGGCAAGGGCGTGTGCGGAACGGCAGCGGCGACGCGTACGACGCAACGAGTGGCCGACGTGTCTGCGTTTGAGGGCCATATCGCCTGCGACGTCAATTCACGCTCGGAAATCGTCGTGCCTATAGTGGTCGATGGTCAGGTAATCGGGGTACTGGATATCGACAGCCCGATTACCCACCGCTTTTCAGGCGACGACCAGACCGGCATTGAGACACTGGCCCAGGTCTATCAGGATTCTCTCGGCAAAACCCGTTGAATGATCCGGGCTGGACCCGGTCCGGTCAGATCCAGAATCACCAGTGTGCCCGGCTTCAGGCCGGGTACCGGCAGCGCCGCTCCCAGCCGGGCAATCAGATCTTCCAGCCCGGGATTGTGACCGATCAGCATCAGGTCGGCCGAGCGGTCTTGCGCCAGTTTGACCTGATCCAGCAAGTCGTCAGTCGAGGCCAACCACAGTACTTCATCCAGTTCGATCTCCACCGGCAAGTTGGCCAGCACCCGATCAGCCGTCTGGCGGGTGCGCCGGGCCGGCGAGACCCGTGCGGTCGCCGGCAGATCCAGCCCCGAATCGTTCAGCCATTGATTCAGAAACCGGCAGGCTGAAATACCGCGCTGGCTGAGCTCGCGATCGCGGTCGCGACCGGTCGGGCTGTGGGCCTCGGCCCGGGCATGGCGCAGAATCCAGAGTTTCATCGCCAGTGCTCCAACAGTCCGGCGATATCCAGATTGCCGCCGGACAGAATGATACCGACGCGCTTGCCACGCCATTCCCCAGCTCGGTCCATCACCGCCGCCAGCGCAACGGCACCGGACGGCTCGACCACCTGCTTGAGCCCGGACCAGATCAGTTCCATGGCATCGACAATACGGGATTCGGACACGGTGATGACTTCCCGCACCTGGTCCTTGATGATGCCAAGATTGCGCAAGCCAACCAGTGCGCGCAAGCCGTCGGCAATCGTATCCGGGTGATGGTCATTGACGCGCTGTCCGGCTTTGAGCGAGCGGGCGGTGTCATCTGCACCGAGCGGCTCGGCACCGTAGACTTCGATGGCATGCGAATGGGCCATCCGCGCCAGGGCTGTGCCGGCCAGCAGTCCGCCGCCGCCGACCGGGGCAATGATCAGGTCCAGGTTCTCCACCTGTTCCAGCAGCTCCAGCGCGCAGGTTCCCTGACCGGCTATGATGCGGTCATCATCATACGGTGGCACTGCCTCGAAGCCCTGGTTCACCCAGTCTGCCAGACCCGCCTCGCGTGCTTGTTGCGTCGGCTGGCAAAAGTGGACCTTGCCACCGTAGCGGCGGACGGCATCGACCTTGAAGCCGACCGCATTGTCAGGCATGACAACATGGGCTACCAGGCCCCGGTCGCGCGCGGCTCGGGCCAGGGCTGCACCATGGTTGCCCGATGAGTGCGTGGCAACACCGGGACAGTCGTCCGGCAGCAGGCTGACCGCAAGGGTTGCCCCGCGCAACTTGAATGAACCGGTGTACTGAAGCTGTTCGCACTTGAAAAACAGTTCAAGACCCAGCATTTCATTGATCTCTGGTGCATTCAGCACGGCGGTGCGACGAATGGCATGAACTATGCGTTCGTGAGCAGCGCGGACGTCCTCCGGTTTCAGTTTGCTGACAGGCATTTTTTTATCATAGCGGTTCGACAGGTCAGCTTGCTTGTTTTTATCGCAGTTTCTTCAGGAGTTGTTATGGCAGCACGAGGTGATCAGGCGCGCCGGCCCATTCTTCGCGGTGATTATCAGCCCCCGGCTTGGCTGGTCGATCATGTTGATCTGACTCTGGATCTGGCGACCGAGCGGACACGGGTCGTCGCGCATCTGGACGTGCGCCGTAATCCCGTGGCGAGCGACCCTCGTGTGCCGTTGCGGCTACATGGTGTGGACCTGAAAACCCGCTCTGTGGCAATCGATGGAAAACCGGTGGGTGAGCGCCAGAAGCACCTGGACGGCGAGTCCATGGTGATCGGCCAGGTACCGGATCAGGCGCGCATCACCACGGAGGTCGAAATCCGGCCGGACCGCAATACTGCGCTGGAAGGACTGTATGCCTCAGGCAATACCTTGCTGACCCAGTGTGAGGCCGAAGGCTTTCGCAAGATCACCTGGTTTCCCGACCGGCCGGATGTCATGAGTGCCTTCCGGGTTCGGCTTGAGGCTGACCGGAATCGCTTTCCGTTGCTGCTGTCCAACGGCAATCAGGTCGAGGAGGGTGAGTTGGCCCATGGCCGCCACTATTCGGTCTGGGACGACCCGTTTCCAAAGCCAAGCTACCTGTTTGCTCTGGTCGCCGGCAATCTGGCCTCATTGACCGATACCTTCACCACGGCCAGCGGGCGCGAGGTGGCGCTCAAGATCTACTCCGAGCCGGAAAATCTTCATCGTCTCGATCACGCCATGGCCAGTCTCAAGCAAGCCATGATCTGGGACGAACAACGCTGGGGTCTGGAGTACGATCTGGATGTCTACCACATCATTGCCACCCATGATTTCAATATGGGTGCGATGGAGAATAAAAGTCTCAATATCTTTAACGCGCGCTATGTGCTGGCCGATTCCGAGACCGCGACCGATGCGGATTTCGAGGCGGTCGAAGCGGTCATCGGGCACGAGTACTTTCACAACTGGACCGGCAACCGGGTCACCTGCCGCGACTGGTTTCAGTTGACCCTGAAAGAAGGGCTGACAGTTTTCCGTGACCAGGAATTTACCGCCGATCTGCGTTCCCGCCCGGTCAAGCGGATCCGCGATGTTGCCGACCTGATGGCTCGTCAGTTTCCTGAGGATGCCGGGCCCATGGCCCATTCGGTCCGGCCCGAACGCTACGTTGAGATTAACAACTTCTATACCGCCACGGTTTACGAGAAGGGTGCTGAAGTCGTGCGGATGTACCAGACGCTGCTCGGACCAGAGGGCTTTCGGCGTGGTCTGGATCTGTATTTTGAGCGCCATGACGGGCAGGCTGTGACCTGCGATGACTTCCTCGCCGCCATGGCCGACGCCAACGATCATGACCTGACCCAGTTTGCCCGCTGGTACGCCCAGGTGGGCACGCCGAGCGTCGCAGTGCGCACCGACTACGACCCGGCCCGCCAGGAATACATTTTGCGTTTTCGACAGTCGCTGCCCGAGCATTCCGACAATCACCAGCGCGGGCCGCTGATGATTCCAGTCAAAGTCGGTTTTCTCGACCGCGACAACCAGCCGTTAGCGGTCACCCCGGTCGGCGAGACCGAAGCCGGCCAGCACACTCGCCTGTTGGTCCTGACCAATGTGGATTCCGAGTTTCGTTTTCGTGATCTGCCAGAAGATGCATTACCCTCTCTGCTGCGCGACTTTTCCGCACCGGTCAACCTGGATTTCGATTGGTCGGCTGAGGATCTGGCCCGGCTGGCCGGCTATGACCCTGACCCGTTCAATCGCTGGCAGGCCTGCCGCCGGCTGGCCGAACGGATTCTGGATAAAGCGATCAAGACGAATGGCACGCTTCCGGACAAGGTTAATCTGCTGGTCCGGGCCTGGTCGGCTATCCTTGATGATACCGACCTGGACCCGGCGCTGGCCGCCGAGTTGTTGGTCCTGCCCAGTGAAACGGAGCTGGCCCAGCGGCGCAATCTGGTCGATGTTGATGTTATCCATGCCGCACGTCAGGGCTTGCTGACCAGGCTGGTCAGTGAACTCGATGCGCGCTTGCAGGATGTTTATCGACGCCTGATCGACAGCACTCCCTGGTCCGGAGACGGCAAGGCCGTGGCCCGCCGCAGTCTGAAAAACTCGGCCTTGAGTGTGCTGACAATGACCGGTGCACCGGAGCATCTGGCGTTGGCCCGTGAACAATTTGCCCGTGCCGACAATATGACCGACCGCATGGCCGCACTGCGCTGCCTGGTTCATGCCGGCGACAGCGAGGCTGGAGTGGCACTGGAGCAATTTGAAAGCCGCTATCTGAAAGACCCGCTGGTCATGGACAAGTGGTTTGCCGTCCAGGCCAGCGCGCCCGGATCTGACGCGGTCAAGACGATCGAAACATTGATGCGCCATCCGGCCTTCAGTCTGAAAAACCCGAACAAGGTGCGTGCTGTACTAGGTACGTTTGGTCTGCACAATCCCCTGGGCTTTCATCGTGCCGACGGTAGTGGCTACAGCTTGCTTGGTCAGGCCATTGCCAGACTCGACGATCTCAATCCCCAGGTCGCCGCCCGCCTGTCCACCGTGTTCAACCGCTGGCGTGCCTACGACGCTCCGCGTGCTGAAAAAATGCAGGCCGAACTCAAGACCATCGCCGACAAGAAAGGCCTCAGCCCCGACGTCGAAGAAATCGTCAAAGCCGCCCTGAGGCCAAAGCCTTCAAAATAGCAATTCGTCAAGATAAATCGAATTGGGAAAGCGATCTCTCGCAGAGCATGCAGAGGCGCAGAGGGAGCAGGGTTAAAGGGCTAAGGGGAGAAGGGGAGAAGGGGAGAAGGGGAGAAGGGGAGAAGGGGAGAAGGGGAGAAGTAAAGGGCGCCGTCTTACCTCTCACCCTCTGACCCTCTGACCCTCTCACCCTCTCACCCTTTTCCTTGCTCAGGAATCATTTTCCGACAACGACTCCAAGCGTCTGAGACGGGTGCTGCTCAAAATCCGCTGCCAGGGAAAATCCGGGCCGGGGTCGAGTTTGCGCTGGACCTTGATGTTCGGATTGTCGCTGGCCGGAACCTCGCGTTGATCGAGCTGATCATGGCCGGCGATGATCTTCAGTGCGGGCAGGGTGTTTGTCAATTGATTCAGCAGATCGATCAGCGCCGTGATCTGGGCTTCGCTGGCCGGCTCCGGCCAGGTCTGATGCCGGCTGTCATACCAGTCCGGATAACGTCCGCGGTTGACCAGCTCGATGCCGACCGATTCGGCGTTGTGGCCGGTCACATGGTGGGCGACCCGGTCCAGTGCGACCCATTGTTCGATCGAACCGTTCCGGTCGATGTAGAAATGCCCGCTGTTGCCGGTGCCGGACTCGGGATAGTGAATACGCTCGGCATACTCGCGTGCCATCGCCATGTCCGGCAATTCGGTGGCGTGGACAACCACCAGCTCGATAGTGGAAAAATCGCGCGGATTCAACCGCCTGTTGTAGCTCAGCCAGCGCTGTGTCCAGGGCGGATTGCAGGCCACGGTCTCAATCCTGACCTGTTGCGCGCTCGGCGATCTCATTGAGCATGGAGTCAAGGCTTGCCCGATTGAACCACTGTCCGGCTCGCATGACACCCAGAATGCGGCGAGTATGGTGGATATTATCCAGTGGATTGGCCTCCAGTAAAACCAGATCGGCGACGCAACCGGGCCGCAGACAGCCGTAGCCTGTTTGATGCAGATACTCGGCCACGTTGACCGTTCCGCTAGCCAATGCTTCGGCCGGGCTCAGTCCGGCCGCGACATACAGCGCCATTTCGTGATGAGTCGAATCGCCAGGGATGTTCAGTATCTGGGGCGCGTCGGCTCCGAGCAGAATGCGGGCACCGGCCTGATTCAGCGCTCTGATCAACTGACGTCTCAGTTCGATAAAGCGTTCGCGTTGCGCAGGTGAATGGGACGGCCGCAGCCGCTCAACCGTCTCCTGCCAGCGGGCCCGGGTGCTTGCATCGATATAGCGCATGGCGGGTCGAGCCATCAACGCATCGATATCGCCGATAAAGATGTTTTCCATCAGGGTCTGGGTTGGCACGTTGGCGATCCCGGCCGCCGCTGTTCGTCGGGCTAATTCCTCGATGCGGCTGGCATCCATGCCATCGACCAGGTTGATGCCGAAAAAACCCGGATCGGTGCCATACAGATCATGCGATTCGGGCACCAGTGCCTGGGCATAGGCATCCAGGTGATCAATCGTGCCCTGGCGGGAGGCCAGCACCCGCTCAAGGCCAACGGCCACGGATATGTGACCGGAATAATCAATCCCGACCGCCCCGGCCGTTGCAACAATTTGGTCATAGACTTCCGGCCACAGTCCCGGATGAAGTTTGAGCAGATCGTAGCCGGCTTCCGCCTGAGCACGAACCATGCCCGCAGCCTGCTCGACCGAGCTGACCGAATTGCCGTTGAACGATGGCCCGGCGGTCAGCAGACGCGGGCCGATCACCTCCCCATTGGCCAGCTGCTGGCGAAGTGTCAGGTGACCGGCCTCGCCCAGCATCCCGCGAATCGTGGTAATTCCGTGCGCCAGGAACAGTTGCAGTACATCATGCAACTGCTGCGGGTTTCTGAGCGGCGGCACATGGGCGTGCATTTCGGCCAGTCCGGGCATCAGAAAACCACCGGTGTCGATGCGCCGATCAATCGAATCGGCCTCAGACAGATCGATGATCACCCCGTGCTGCACCCCTAGCGAAACCGCCTCGGAAACCGTACCTGAAGCGGGATCGACCAATCGCACATTGTCGAATACAGTTATATCGGCCCAGGTCAGTGAGCTTGTGAACAGCAGCAGCACAGAAAGAGGAATTCGGATTGGCATCAGATTGGCTCCGTAACCGTTCAATACGGTGTCAGTTTAACGTCTGCCAGCGCTGAGTGTCTTTCTAAGGGCAACAAACCCTTACCTGATTACGCATAAACCTCAGCCATCGCCGAGAGGGGGCAGGTTTGGTGGCAGGCGGCAAGTGGCGTCACCTGCTGGCAAGCCGAGGGTCGATCGGCATTGCTGGAATGACAAGGTTCACGGGAGCTTTG
>CAZFYM010000080.1:0-14220 GCA_964523755.1 uncultured Wenzhouxiangella sp.
CCAGAATGGGAACCCTGCGTTCTTTGCTTCCGCTGGGTCCCCGTCGCCTCTTCGCCGCTGGTCAATTCCGGCATCCATCCCGGCATTATTTCGCCCTTCTGGACGTTGGCCCCTCTCGATTTGAGAGGGAACGTGCGCATTAACGAAGGAACCGTGGATATCGGTGCCTACGAGAGCTACGAGCGGATGTTTTCTGATCGATTCGAAGCGGATTGAGGGTCCGGATTTCTCATCCGTGACTTGCGCTGAAGGATTGAGCAGGGTAGCTTTGCAGTGTGTTCATTGCCGCTGCCCGGAGATTTCTTTCATGACCACGCCTGTTCGCGGCGAGATCACGGAGCTGCTCGATCAGAACCCTGCGGATAACCGGGACGCGTTTGATGAGCTTTTCAAGCGTGTCTATGGTGAACTGCGACAGATTGCCCGTCGACAGATGGCTGGACCTTGGGGTCAACACACGCTGGATACGACAGGTCTGGTTCACGAGGCCTACCTGAAGCTGGTTGATGCTTCCCGCGTTACCAGAAAGGACGCGCCTATTTTTTCGGTGCAGCGGCCCGCGCCATGCGCCAGATACTGGTCGATGCCGCCAGACGACGCAATCGAATCAAGCGTGGAGGGGAAGGTAATATCCATACCAGCCTGGACGAGTCGACTATTACGGTTGATGAATTCGCGGCCGAAAAGAGCCAGGCTTTTGCGATCATCCAGTCGCGCAGCACAGTCCGCCTCGAAAGCTCCAATGTGTCGGCAACCTCGTTGCTGCGCCAGTCCAATCCTGGTGTTGCCGATCAGGGAGCCGAATTACAGGCGGTTGAGTTGTTGCGTCAGGCGGCCCGGCGAGTGGAGAACGAACTGGCCTCCACACCTGCGCTGCAGGCGGAGTTGCGCATTGTAATCGCGGAGGGATTGGTATCGCTCGGTGATCTTGATCGGGCACTGGAGTTGGCGGAGGCTGGTGTGATGCAGCTTCGAAACATGGCCAGTTCCGAGCCATGGCTGCTGGCCGAAGGACTCTACTTGATCGCCAGGATAGGCAACCGTCAGGGTCAGGTCCAGCGTGCCGAGCATGCGGCGCGAGAGGCCCTGGGGCTCGCGAACGGCTTAACCAAATCCGCACCTCCGCTGCTCAGGCCAAGGCTGCTCGATGCGCTGGCCAGTTCGCTGCAGGGACAGGGCAAATTCGAAGAGGCCTTCCAGACTTATACGGAGTCATTGCGGGTGCGAAATGCTATGGTCGGACCAGAGGATCCGGGTCTGGCGTCCATCTATAACAATCTTGGCGGCAACGCTATATATCTTGAACAGTATTCGCAAGCCGAGCGCTATTATCAAGGTGCAGCAGAGCACCTGATCGCAGCGTCCGGCCCGGATCATCCGAGGATGGCGAACGTGTATCTCGGTCTGGGGTTTGCTCAATTGATGCAAGGTCGGCTTGAGTCAGCCGAGCAGACGTTGACGACGGGATTGGATATTGCCAATCGAAAGCTGGGGCCAGAGAGCGGCCCGACAGCGGTTATCCTCGGGTATCTGGGCCGATTGCGACGCGAGCAGGGCAGCCTTGTCGAGGCACGCGAACTGTTTGAACGTGCCGTGACCATCGCCCGACAGCGGGGTCACGTGCGAACAGAAGTCGGTTTCGGCATCTGGCTTGGTCAGGTGTTGCTCGAGTCCGGGCTGGATGAAGATGCACGGCTGGTCTATCAAAGAGCCCGGGAACTGTCGGATCAGGACAGCAAGTTCCAGGTGCCGCATATCGAACTGCTCGAGATTGGCAACGCTGTGCTGATGGCTCGTGCCGGATTCACCCAATCCGGACGGGAACAGTCTGAACGAGCGCTACGCAGGCTTGAGTCGCAGGATCGTGACAACTCGATCGTATATGCCGAGGCCGCGCTGTTGCATGCTCATTTGCTGACCGTTGCCGGTGATGACAGCGAAGCGAACTTGTGGCGCGACCGGTCTGACACGCTGTTTCTGGAACAACTGGGTCCGGACCATCCGCGAACCGGCGGCCGGATTGCTTCCCCAGGGAAACTTGCTGTTGATTAGGTGTGATTTCTCAATCAGCCTGCCCGGGCGCACACACGCGATTTCGGCCCTCGCTTTTCGCTCGGTACAATTCGGCGTCAGCGGCTCGAATCAGGTCTTCAAGTTGTTCTGTTTCCGGTATGAGCGAGACGACTCCGGCACTGATGCTCAGGCCCATGAAGCGATCAGCAAGGTCGTTTTGTGATTCCAGCTCAATCAGTACCCGCATTCGTTCGGCGATGGTTGTGGCTTGCTCTTGATCAGTATCTGGCAACAGGCAGGCAAATTCTTCGCCACCAAAACGAGCGATGAGGTCTCCGGGTCGAATGGACTCCCTGAGGCGCCGGGCGACCCATTGCAGAGCTGCGTCACCGGCCAGGTGACCAAACCGGTCGTTAAAGCCCTTGAATTCGTCAATGTCGAGCAGCACAAGACTTACCCAGCGGTGCTGGCGGCGAGCTTGCTCCAGAACGGCTCTGGCTGCGTCATCCAGCCGTCGCCGATTGGCCAGGTCGGTCAGCGGATCCTTGTAAGACAGCTCGGTCAGGCGTTGATTGGCTGTATTGAGTTCGGCTGTTCGCTGTGCGACGGTATGTTCAAGGATCTGCTTGCGCTGGTGCAGTTGCCGGTTATAGAGCGCGAACGCGCCCAGCAGCAGGCTGGTGGCTAGCAGGATCAGCCCGGCCCGAACCAGCGACCACTGGTGCCATTGAGGCTTGACTGTCACCGCCATTTCCACCGGGGCGGCGTTGAGCCCGGCGTGGTTTCGAGCTTCGATTCGAAGTTGATATTCCCCCGGCGGCAGTTCACCCCAGGTTCGATGGGGTTGCGCTGACCATTCGCCACCTGCGTTTTCGTAACCAAGCAGTCGGGCACGATAACGATTGTCCGCTTCGCGTTGATTGCTCAACAGGGAAAAACGAACCTGCATCTCGCGGGTTCCAGCAGGCACGGTCAGACCATCTATCGGCTCGCTTTGGAGGAGATTGCCATCGAGTCGAAGCTCGGTAAGATGAAGTGAACCAGCATGCGTGCCACTGGTCTCGAATTCGAGGCCAGGATCGAAGACACTCAAGCCCGCCAAGGTTCCGACCCAGTAGCGATCCTGCCGGTCCACGACTTGCGAATTGCTGTTGCACTCATCGTGTACCAGCCCGTCGCGACGCCGGAAAACCCGCTCTCGGTAATCGCCGTCCCAGGTGGGTTCGAGTAGCTGGACACCGTTGTTGGTACAAACGTAAATGCGGCCCCGGCTGTCTGGCAGCACACTGTAAACGGTCGGGTCGGGTGGGGCCGGAATGTTGTCGTCTTCGATCAGAAAGGGAGCCAGAGGATCACTGATATCCATTCGCACAATACCGTGCCGAACGCTGCTGGCCCACAGTTCGGAACGGCCTTCTCGCTCAATGACAACAACGCCCCGATATCCGGAGTCGGCCACCTGAGCCGATGAATCGATCAACGTGAACTGTTGTTCGTCGATGCGCGCCAGGCCGCGATCCGTCGCCGCCCAGACCCAGGCCTGACCCTCAGCCGAGGTGTGCTCGGTCAGACCATAGATCCGGCCGCCATTGGGTTGGGCCGGGTGAACTCGTTCCAGTGAGTCACCAACCAGGCGATAAATGGCCGAGTCCAGCGTTCCAATCCAGCTTTCGCTGCCGTTGGGGGTTGAGCGCAGTGTTGCCGCCGATGCACCCCGACTGCGTGACTCGGGCCAGTCGATCTGGATGGGTTCGAAGGTGAGATCGTCACGGATCCGAAACAAACCGCCCTGATCGAGTGCTGCCAACCGGACCACCGAGCCGTCCGGTCCCGCAAGCCGCCAAAGCGCTCTGATGGCGTTCGATGGCAGGTCACCGCTTTGTATGCCGTACTGTTGCCAGCGGCCGTTATCAAGCACGGCAATGCCTTCGCGGGCACTGCCGATCATCAGGCGCTCACCATCGCGTCCATTGGGTTCGATGATGACACCGAAAACTCCGTTCTCGGAAGCACCCAGTCGTGACACGATGCGCCAGGCACTGGGCGACAGGCGGGCGCGGGCCATCCCGCCCTCCGTAGCCAGCCACAGCACGTCCGTGCCATCGAGATCAGCTTGAAGCTTGATTCCGCGGACGGCGTTGGAGGGCAGGCCATCGCTGCGGTCATAGACCCTGATCTGTTCACCGTGGAACCGGATCAGGCCGCCTCTTGATGCCAGCCACAGCGATCGGACACGATCGACATCGTAGGTGACCACGCCAGAGTAGATCGCTTCAGACGGCAGATCTCCGTCTGCCCATCGCCAGCGCTGGCGGTGTCCGTCTTCGCTCAGGCGCAGGATGCCGCTGCCATAGCCTAGAATCCAGAGCTCTTCCTGGCCGCCGTTCTCGCTGACCACCAGATCGGTAAACAGTGCGGAATTGAAATCGCCGACGTCCAGGCGTTGCCAGGTCGCATCCGGGTCGTCGGCGGGCCGATGCCACAGGCCGTCCTGGGATCGGACCAGCCAGAGTCGCGGACCACCGAGCAGCCTTTCGGTCCGCGCCACGGCTACATTTCGTCCTGGCCCAAGTGCTGCGATCGATGGCGCATCCCTCCAGATGCTGCCCTCGAGACGGCGTGCCCCATGCTCTTGCAACACCCAGTGGGTCGTTTGACCCCGGGCGTCGACTGTGCTGGAGAACCGCTGTGAGAATTCTGAATCACCAAGCTTCGTCCAGCCTTGCCCATTGTTGGAAACCAGGCCTTCACGTTCAAAAACTGCCCAAAGTCGACCATCCGGGTCCGTCAGCATGTCGCGAACCAGGCTCTCGGCGCCGTCGACTTCACGATGTTCCCAGCGATAGCCGTCAAACCGGTAAAGGCCGGAGGCCGAACCGGCCCAGACAAAGCCCTCTGGATCCACCCCGACCGTCGAGTAGATCTCGTCGGACAGGCCGTCCTTGACCTCGAATACCTCGAAATTGGGCGGTGTCAGATCCGTGATGTCCAACGGTGCTGTGGCCACTGCCCCAAACGCCAATCCGATTCCCAACAGCACCAGACAAGGCCGAATTACCACGTTCTGACTCTACTCCTGGATTTGAAAGGCTTTCATGGGCTTTGCGGGTTCATATGACGTCGAGATTGGCAACGGCTTGATCGACTGCAGATGCCTCATTGCAACGCATTTCTCGTGCCATTATCGCCTTTTTGGCCATGCAGGTGAGCCCGCGCGATGGGACGCGCAAGGGCAAAATTGCGATGGCCCGGTTTTCCGATCGAATTCGCACGTTCAAGGCAGGTGATTCGAAAAGGAACCGGTTCGGTGTACACAAAATCCAGGATTATTTCGGGCATAAGCCTTGTTCTGCTGATGTCGGGCCCAGTCGATGCTGCCGTCATTTGCGTCACCTCCAGCGACGGGCTGGAGTTTGCGTTGGCGGCCGCCGAGGGCAATGACGAGCATGACGAAATTCGCATTGCTTCCGGCACTTATTCCACCATCAATGGCGGGTTTCGCTACTCCGCTGAGTCGACTGAGAACTTCGACCTGACCATTTCGGGTGGCTGGAGCGAGTTCTTCGACAACCCCTGCGGCCAGCAGCTCGAAGGATCACCCAATACCACGCTCAACGGCCAATTGAGCGATCGCGTTCTCGAAGTCAAAATGCAGGACGGCGGCAATCTTCAAATCAGCCGAATTGCCTTTCAGAACGGATTTGTCCCGGACCCCGGCCGTGGTGCCGGACTCTGGATTCGGGCCGAGGTCGACTTCTCCGGGTCGATTCGTCTTGAGCGCAACCGGTTTTTTAACAATGAAGCACGATGGGGAGGAGGGTTATCAATTGGCATCACCGGTTCGGATCTGGGCCAGGTGCATGCGGTCAACAATCTTTTTTTTCTGAATCGCGCGCGATTCAACTACGGAGCAGCCGAATTGTTGCTCAACGGAGGTATTGACCAGTTGTTCGGTGCTCGCACGACGTTTGTCAATAACACCGTTGTCAATAATCTGGTTGAGGCTACAGAGTCGGATTCGACAGGGGGTATTTTGATCAGTGGCTCGGTGCCATCCAAGTACGTGATCAACAACAATTTGTGGGGCAATCAAGGGCTGGATTTGCGGGTCTCCGGGTTGTCGAGCACGTTTTCTCTCAGAAACAACAATTTCGAGAATTCGGTGTTCAATCAAGCGCCCACCAGTGAGGCTGGAAATATCAGTGTTGTGCCGCTCTATGAGCCTTGCACAGGGTTGCTGTGCTTTAGCGGTGTTCCCCATCCGGAAAGCGAATTGTTCGACGGAGGACTAGAACCTGGCCTGATCTCGGCCTGGTCAACAGGAAGTTTCGACTACCGTGGCCTGCCGCGAAGCAACGATGAGTCGATTGATATCGGTGCCTTCGAGTCGCACGCCACGATCTTTTCCGACAGGTTCGAATCATGAGCCGCCTTAAAACCGCTCTTTCATTCGGAGCACTTGTGGTGAGCCTGTTGTTTGTGCCATCGGGCGCGGCTTATGCGGCACAGTTCTGCGTCGATACCGAGTCCGAACTGCAGTTGGCGCTGAGCGTGTCCCAGATCAATGGTCAATCCAATGACATCCGGATCCAGCAAGGCAGCTACTCGATGCCCGGGGGCGCGTCGCCCGGCGTCCTGGAATTGATCTACCCCCACAATCTGACCATCAGCGGTGGCTGGAATAGTGATTGTACGAATCGTTCGCTGGATCCGGCGGCAACCACCATCAATGGCGAGGGCAATGGCGGATCCAGTTGGTGGTTTCATTCCTACGCTTCGATCACGCTGGATGGTCTTCGCTTTGTCAATAGCCACTCGTTCCGAATGGGTGGCGGTCCGGAATGCAATGCAAGCGGAGTGAAGTTCACTTTTCGTCGCACCATTTTCGACGGCAACCAGGGACGGTCGCTGTTTGCTACTCCCTGTCACAGCGTTCGCCTGGAAAACAATCTGATCGTCAACAGTCAGGATACTGGCATTGAAATTGAATGTCGGGAATCGATGACCTATCAGTTGATCAACAACACCATCCGTGATTCATTGGGCACGGGGCTCGCAGTGAACCAACAGGGAGTCCCTGTAGGGCCTTGCATAACTCATGGGCTCGGTCTGAATCGTTTGTCCAACAATGTGATCGACAAAGTGCTTCTGGATGAGGCCACGCCCGTGGCGTTGAACAACATCTTCGATCAACTGAATACATCGGACGGTGGCGGGTTGTTTCCCGGTTCCGGCAACAACCTGATCCAGAACCCGCTGCTCGATGCGAACTACCGGCCGATCGAGCCGAACTCCCCTGCCATCAATTCGGGCACCGATTCGGTTCCGGGTGGTCTGCCGGCAACGGATATCACCGGCGCAACCCGCGTGATCGGCGGCACCGTGGACCGCGGTGCCTTTGAATCCAGCGTAGTCCCGCCCGGTCCGTTCGTGCTGACCGTGACCAGTTCGGCCAGCAGTGGCACCGGCACACTTCGGGATATTCTCAACCAGGCCAATGCCAATCCCGGGTTGAACCTGGTGCAATTCGATATTCCCGGCGGTTGCCCGCGCTTTATCACCCTGGCCGAGCCGCTGCCGGATATCACCGAAAGCGTGATCATCAACGGCTACAGTCAGAGCGGAGCATCGTTCAACAATTTCGAGCACGGTAACAACGGCGTCTTGTGCATCGGCCTGATTGCTTCGCAATTGGTCGATGTGCCCTTTGCACTGCGAGTACCGCCGAACAGCTCGGCAAAGCTGACCGTGCGTGGTATCGGCTTTGGCGGTTACGACGACGGTGGAGGTTTGCTGGGTGAGGCGGCGATATTTCTGCAGGGCGGCAGTGGTCACCAGATTCAGGGCAATCAGTTTGGCGGGGCCTTTCACGGGACGACATTGGCGGTCAGCAGCGAAAACATCCGGCTGATGAACTCGGCCAGCAATGCGCTGATTGGCGGCAGTTCGCCGGCCAACCGGAATACCCTGAGCGGGTCGTCATTGGCGGCCATCCAGGTGATCGGTACGGCCAGTCATGATCACCAGATCATCAACAATTACATCGGCACCAATCCGGCAGGCACCGAAGCGGTTGGCAACCTCGACGGAATACGACTGATCCACAGCGAGGACAACCAGATCCTGGATAACCTGATTTCGGGTCAGACCCTCGACGGTATCGTTCTTACCGGTGAAGGGTCCACTTCCAACCTGATTGCCGGCAACCGGATCGGAGGCCGACGTGAAGGCATCTTCTTGTGTGGTGTTCCACCGCTGCCGCCGTGTCCGCCGGTTCCAACCAATCGCAAGGGTATCCTAATAGATAGCGATGCCAGCAACAATTCCATCGGGGTTGCCGGGCCGGAGGGGCGGCCAAACCTGATCCGCTACAGCACCCAGCATGCCATCCGGATTCTGTCAGGCCAACGCAATCGCATCTTGAGCAATTCGCTGTCGCTGAACGGGTCGGTAGCCTCAGAGATCGAAATCGATCTGGGGTCATTCGGCCTGGATACCAACGACAATGATTGTGCGGCATCGGCCGATCTGCTCGCCAATCGCGGCCAGAACCGGCCGGTATTGGCAGCAGCCAGCATTGACGGCGACGAGATCGCTATCGAGGGTGTACTGGCCAGTTGCAGCAATACTGGTGGGTTCACGTCGGTCTACCGCATACAGTTGTTTGCCAGTTCCAGTTGTGATCCCGGTGGTACAGGCCCGGCCCAGGATTTTCTCGGCGATGTCAATGTGATCATCTCGGCGCCGGACAATACCCAGGCAACGGTTGCGATCGACGCAAGCCTGGCCATTCCCGAGGGCCTGAACGTGGCAGGCCGGCAGATCACGGCCACCGCGACTGACCTGTTCGGCAATACATCCGAACTGTCCAACTGTGTGCCAGCCGTGGTCGATGGTCTCTTTGCCGACCGCTTTGAGCAGTGACGTGGCTTGCTTCGACAGTCCCCGGGGCGTAGTCTTTGGCTGGAACCCAAGCGGTCACTGCAGCCATGCCAGAAACGGCGTCGGACCAAGCCCACTCCCCGGATTCGCTGACCGATCTGTTGATCAGCTCGGCGGACACCGGGTCTCAGCCAGCGCTCGACGCGGTGTTCGCGCACGTTTATGCGGAACTGAGAGGGATGGCCCGCCACCAACTCGCCGGGGCCTGGCGGGCGCACACGCTCGACACCACCGCGCTGATTCACGAAGCCTATCTCAAGCTGATCGATGGTCGCCAGGTTGCCAGTCGACATCGCGGCTATTTTTTCGGAGCCGCTGCCCGTGCCATGCGTCAGGTGCTGGTGGATGCCGCGCGGCGACGCCAGAGCGAGAAGCGCGGCGCCGGCCAGCGCAATCTCACACTGGAGGAGGATCGACTGTCGGTCGACGGGTTCGCCGCCGACCTGATTGGGCTGGACCGGTGCCTGGAGAAGCTGACCCGGCAGCTGCCGCGCCCGGCCCGTGTCGTGGAATGCCGGTTTTTCGGCGGCCTGAGCATCGACGAGACCGCCGAAGTGCTCGACGTGGCCCGGCGTACCGTGGTTCGCGACTGGGAACTGGCCAGGGCCTGGTTGTACCGGGAACTGGGTGAGGACTCATCCGGGGGGCTGAGCAATGACAATTCACAGCGACTCGCTGAGTGACGCTTTTGACCGGCTGATCGGGCTGGACGCCCGTGATCGGGAGTCGCAGCTTCGTCGGCTTGCCGACCAGGATCCCGACCTGGCGGCCGAAGTGGCCTCGCTGCTGGCCGCCCACGGCCGGGCAGGGGCCTTTCTCCATGGAATCGATACGGGACAGGTGGCTGAACTGCTGCGCCACGACGAAGCGCGCGCGATGCCGGAATACGCCGGCCCCTTCAGACTGACCGGCGAGATCGGGCGTGGCGGTCTGGGTGTGGTTTATGCAGGCCAGCGTGATGAAGGCGATTTCGAACAGCATGTCGCAATCAAGCTGGTCAAACGCGGCATGGACTCCGACACCATTATTCGCCGGTTTGAAGCCGAACGCCGCATTCTTGCCTCGCTCGATCATCCGGGCATCTCGCGTCTGATGGATGGCGGCATGCTGCCGGACGGACGCCCCTGGTTTGCCATGGAGCGCATTCAGGGCGTCACGATCACGGATTGGTGCCGCAGGCAGAAGCTCGATCTGGACGATCGGATCGAACTGATGGAACAGGTTTGTCGAGCGGTCCAGTTTGCCCATGCCCGGCTGATTGTCCATCGAGACCTCAAACCCGCCAATGTCCTGGTCACCGACAATGGCTCGGTCAAGCTGCTTGACTTCGGTATCGCCAAGCTGATGGACGCCGACGCCGAAGACGGGGCTGAAACCATGGCCGGACTGCGGATCATGACCCGGGTCTACGCCGCGCCTGAACAACTGCGCGGCGAGCCGATCAGTGTGGCGACGGATATTCATGCTTTGGGGGTGATGCTGTATGAGTTGCTGACCGGTGAGCACCCATTCCGGCGAGCGGGTCAGACGACCGAGGAGTTGACCGCAGCCATTTGCGATCAAGAGCCGGTCCGCCCATCGATGAGGGAGAATGCGGCCAGGCGCGGGCCGGGTCTGTCGGCTCGTCAGCTGCGCGGTGACCTTGATGCGATTGTGACTCAAGCCATGGCCAAGCGCCCTGAACAGCGCTATGCCTCGGTCGAAGCACTGGCCGAGGATCTCGCTCGCCATCGCGCTCGTTTGCCGGTTCGAGCCCGCCGTCTATCAATCAAGTATCGAACCAGCCGATTTGTGTTTCGTCACCGCTGGGGGCTTGCTGCCGTGACTGCCGTCATTGCTGCCCTGCTTGTCGGTCTGGTGCTGGCCGCCTGGCAGGCCGGGCTTGCGGTACGGGAAGCCGAGCGGGCGCGTGAGCAGGCGGAGCGTGCTGAGGCCGAGTCGGCCCGTGCGCGACGAACCCTGACGTTCATGACCGATCTTTTCCGAGCGGGCGATCCACGCCAGGGTCAGCCGGTCGAGTCAATCGAAGCGCTGCTGACCGCCGGCAGCCAGCAGGCCCAGACCGAACTGAGCGAGGATCCCTTGTTGCAGGGGCTGGTGCTTCGACACCTGGCCGAAGTGCACATGAATCGGGCCGAAAATGAACAGGCGCTTCAGTTGGCACGCATCGCGATCAGCCGGCTCGAACCCCTGGAAACAAACGACAGGTCGGCACTGGCCGATGCCTACTGGATTGTCGGCCAGAGTCTCTACGCCCTGGATGCAAGGGCGGAGGCTCAGTCCCCGTTGCGCCGCGCTGTAGATCTGTATCAGGCGCAAGGCAACGATGATCTGGCCGATCGCGCCTTTAGCACGCTGGCCGGAGCACTACGACACAATCAGGACTATGCCGAGGCGGTGGCCCGGCAGCAGGAATTGCTCGCCCGGGTAGCGCGCCGGCTGGGTCCGGGGCATCCCGAAACCATTGGACATCGGCATGCTCTGGCCGTGTTTTCCATTGACCTTGGTGACTACGCCCTGGCCGAGCGCGAGCTGCGCACCGTAATACAGGCGCTGGAGAGCTCGGAGACTGAATCAGACGTGGAATTGAGCGCCTCGCTGCTGACCCTGGCCAGTCTGCTGGATCGCGTCGGTCGCGGCGGCGAGGCCGGGCCGATGTTTGATCGCGCCATTTCCCTTCGCGAAGAGCTGTTCGGCCCCGATAGCGATCCGGTTGCCAGCGCGTTGTTTTCCAAGAGTCTGTTCTTGCTCGGTCAGCAGGAACCTGCCGAAGCCGAGCAGCTTCTCAATCGGGTGGTTTCATCGACCGGTGCCGCCCCTGTCACGCACGCCCATGCCCTGCGATACCTGGGTCGGGCCCGGCGTGATCAGGCGCATTTTGAAGCCGCCATCGAGGCACTGCAACAGGCTCAAATGGCCTACCAAGCCCTTGGCGGGGTCAGTATGCAATTGCAGGCACATCGTGCGACTGCCGACCGTGGCCATGCGATGGTCCTGGCCGGACAAGTCTCCGAGGGTCTGGAAGTGCTGCAATCGGGAGTTGCCGGGATCGAATCGACTCGTGGCCCTTCGCACTATGATCTGATCCAGCCGTTGGGATACCTCGGACAGGCCCAAATTGCGGCTGAACGACCCGAAGCTCTGGCCACGCTGCAGCGTGCCGCAACAATGGCCGAATCCATTCTCGGTCCGGATCATCATTTTGCCGAGGCGGCGCGCCAGCGTCTCGAGCAGACGCGAGAAAACGACTGATTCCTCTGGTGTAATCCTGCGCTACCATAACGCCATGAAACTGTATGGAATAAAAAGCTGCGATAGCTGTCGCAAGGCGCGCAAATGGCTGGACGAGCAGGGCAGGGCGCCTGCCTGGCACGACCTTCGCGAGGATGGAATCGACGCCGATACGATTGATCGCTGGCTGGCCGCGGTGGGTACCGAGACGCTGGTCAATCGCCGTTCGACAACCTGGCGCGGGCTGGATGAAGATGAGCGCGCCCGGGCTATGGACGAGAACACGGCTGCCTCCTTGCTGGCCCAGCAACCTACTTTGATCAAGCGCCCGGTGATCGAGTCAGGCGGCAGGATTCTGGTGGGATTTGATGCTGCCGTCAAACAGGCCCTGTAAACTGCAAGCATGAGCGCAATCATTGAAAAAGCCAGTTTGACGCCGGTCACCCGGCAGCAGCGCGAGCAGCGCGAATCGCTGCTGTCGTCACTGGCCACCCGCTCGACCGAGTCGCGTGGACGAACCCGCCCGGAAGATCCTGATCCCTATCGCACCGAGTTCGAGCGCGACCGTGACCGGGTGCTGCACTCAAAAGCCTTCAGGCGTCTCAAGCACAAGACCCAGGTTTTCATCAATCCCGAAGGTGATCATTTCGTCACCCGCATGAGCCACACCCTGCAGGTGACCCAGGTGGCCCGAGCACTGGCCGTGGCCCTGGGCGTGAACGAAGTGCTGACCGAGGCCATCTGCCTGGCCCACGACTGCGGTCACACGCCGTTCGGACACACCGGTGAAGCCGCTTTGTCTGAATATGTCGAGGGCGGTGAATGGCTGCACTCCGAGCAAGGTGTTCGAATATTTGAAGTGCTTGAACCCTGCAATCTGAGCTGGGAAGTGCTCGACGGCATTCGCGCCCATACCTGGCGAGTCAAGCCGCCGCCGCATACACCCGAAGGCTGGGCCTGCCGCTTTGCTGATCGCATCGCCTATCTGAACCATGATTTGCAGGATGCCTTGCGCGCCGGAGTGATCACGCACCGCGACTTGCCACCCGACATCGTCGAGCGCCTGGGCCCGATCGAGGGACGGAGCTGGATCAACACCATGATCGAAGGGGTGATCAGCGAATCATGCAAACGCGGCCGGGTGGCCATGGATGCCGATATCCTGCTGGCCATGAAGCAGTTTCGCGAGTTCATGTTCGAACGCGTTTACCTGCGCCCTGAGTCCGAAGCCCAGAACCAGCGCGCCCGCGGTGTCATCCATCAGATCGTCGAACACCTCCTGGCCCACCCGGAAGAAATTCCCGACAGCTATCGCAGCGTCGAAGCCGACACCCTGACCCAGGTACTCGACTACGTCGCCGGCATGACCGACCGCTACGCCCTCAATCTCCACGATCGACTGTTCCGCCCCACGGGTTTAGTTTGAATGCTGACCATTTGTCGGAAGACAGAAGATCGGAACCCCTGAACCCTGAACCCATTGTTGTACCTGACCTACGGCTCCAATCTCCACCCCAACCGCCTGATCGAGCGCGTTGGCCCGGTTGAATGTGTCGGAAAAGTCCGCCTGCCTGGCTGGAAACTGGTATTCGACAAGCGCGGTTCAGACGGCTCGGCCAAGGCCAACCTGCGCGCCGCCCCCGGCAGCGATGTCGAGGCCTGGGGTGCGCTGTTCGAGCTGGATCAAAAGCAGTACTCGATTCTGGATCGATTCGAAGGCGCCGGACGCGGCTACGACAGTTTCTGGATGGATGTCATCGTCGACGGCAAACAACGACCTGCACTGACCTACCTGACCCCCAGCCACTGGCGCGCAGAAACCGCCCGGCCGTGGACCTGGTATCGTGATTTGGTCGTCGCCGGTGCCCGTTTCCATGCGTTTCCGCAAACTGTCGTTCAATCCATTGAACAGATCGAGGTACGGCAGGACCCCGACCTTGAACGGTCCCAAAGGCATCAGGCCCTGCTCGCTGCCATGACCTAAGTACCCCTGGGCATAAATACACACACGTTCAGCGGGATCGGAAAAGCCCA
>CAZFYM010000081.1:0-13987 GCA_964523755.1 uncultured Wenzhouxiangella sp.
GTGGCCAGAAAGAGCTGCCGCCCATTCGGCCACGCTTGCCATTGTGCCGAGGCGGAATGGGCGGCAGCTCTTTCTGGCCACGGGTCAGGATGTTGCGGTAGCGCTTTTGCAGGTTCTGATATTCGCACGCGGCCATTCGCCTGCCACCAGCCGAAGCCAAACGCAGGGCTGGCGGGGCATCAACTATTACTTACTATCTGGATCCGGCGATCAACCAGCTCGAGACCATGTCTGAACGCCAGGCCCGCATTATCAAGTTGCAATACTTTGGCGGACTGAGCATTGGGGAAGTCGCCGAGACCCCGGAAATCTCAACAAATCTCAACCGCCCAGCTTCAACGGTTTTTCCTGACTGCTTCAAGCAATCCAGCAGCCGCGCGGTCTTTCGGGCGGCCCATGCGTTTCTTCTGCTTGATAAGCTCGTCCAGATTCAGCAACCGCAGGGTGCCAGTGGCCATGTGAATTTCGGAGGTGGCGTCCAACAGATCTTCAAAGCGCTGATGATCGCCAATGAAACCCAGCACATCCAGCGGCCCGGCGCGCGTCATCAACAGGAGGTGTCCGCCGTCGAGTATGTCAGCGATGGTCGGCTTGATGCGCCCTTGATGTTCTCGGAAACTGGCTTCAAGCTCGCTCAGCGCATCGACCAGTCGTTCAGCAGGTCGTATCATCAAGCATCAATCAGGGCAATACCGGATCAATCCAGCACTTTGTTTGTCCAAGCGAGAATCTTCCCCTGCGAATAGCGTACCGAAACCGGTTCATTTTTCTTTGAACGGACCGGGTCTGGTCTCAGTAGAATGGGCCGGTACTTAAAAAGGATCCCTGTTATGCAACAGGCCATCAAGGCCCTGCCCAAAGTTGAGCTGCACCTGCATATCGAAGGTTCGCTGGAACCGGAGCTGATGTTTGCGCTGGCCGAACGCAACGGCATCAAGCTGCCCTATTCAAGCATAGACGAGGTGCGCGCCGCCTACGATTTTTCCGACCTGCAGTCGTTTCTCGATATCTATTATGCCGGTGCCCAGGTGCTGCTCAAGGAGCAGGATTTTTACGACATGACCTGGGCCTATCTCGAACACTGCCGGGCCGACAAGGTCCGCCATACCGAAATCTTCTTCGACCCGCAAACCCATACCGACCGCGGGGTAGCTTTTGATACCGTGATTGAAGGCATCAGTCGTGCCTTGGCCGATGGCCGCGAGCAACTCGGCATCAGCTCGCACCTGATTCTGTGCTTTTTGCGCCATCTCAGCGCCGAAGCGGCCATGCAAACACTGGAACAGGCCCTGCCGTGGAAAGAGAAGATCATTGGCGTCGGCCTGGATTCTTCCGAGCAGGGTCACCCGCCGGAGAAATTCCAGGCAGTATTTGACCGGGCCCGTGCCGAGGGCTTTCTGACCGTTGCCCACGCCGGCGAAGAAGGTCCACCGGAATACATCGAACAAGCGCTGGACCTGCTCAAGGTCAAGCGCATCGACCACGGCGTACGCTGCCTGGAAAACCCGCTGCTGGTCCGCCGGCTGCAAAAGGAGCAGATCCCCCTGACGGTTTGCCCGCTGTCGAACATCAAGTTGTGCGTCTTCGACGATCTCAAGCACCACAACCTTAAAAAACTGCTTGACGCCGGCTTGTGCGTCACCATCAACTCCGACGACCCGGCCTACTTCGGCGGCTACGTGGGGCAAAACTTCGAGGAAACCACCGCCGCCCTTGACCTGTCGCTGCAGGACATCGAGCAACTGGCCCGCAATGCGGTCAAGGCCTCCTTCCTCGACGACGGCGCCAGGGAAGACCTGATGATCCAGATCGATCACTGGAAGGAAGATTTCCCGGAATAATGAACATATGACGCCGGATCGCCCACTCAGTCTGCTCAGGCAGCGCCGCTTTGGGCCGTTTTTCTGGACCCAGTTCTCTGGAGCGTTCAATGACAATTTATTCAAGAACGCGCTGATTTTGCTGATCGCTTATTCCGGGTCGCAGCTGGCCGGCGGAATGGACAGCAATATTCTGATCAACCTGGCTGCCGGGCTGTTCGTACTGCCGTTTTTTCTGTTTTCGGCCACGGCCGGACAGATCGCCGACAAGCTGGAGAAAAGCCGACTGATTCGCATCATCAAGCTGCTCGAGATTGTCATCATGGGACTGGCTGCCGTCGCCCTGGTGCTGGGCAATGTCTGGCTGCTGCTGACCGTGCTGTTTCTGCTCGGCACCCAGTCCGCCTTTTTCGGACCGGTCAAGTACGGCCTGCTGCCTCAGCATTTGCATGAACAGGAACTGGTAGCCGGCAATGGCCTGGTGGAAATGGGGACTTTCGTTGCCATCCTGCTTGGCACCATCGGCGGCGGACTGCTGATCGCCATCGGTGACTCCGGCGCGTGGTGGGTGGCTGGCGCGGCCATGCTGGTCGCCGTTGCCGGGTATCTGATCGCCCGAGCGATCCCCTGGACGCCGGCCGTTGACCCGAGCCTTAGAATCAACTGGAACCTGTTTACCGAGACCATCAATATCGTCGGCTTTATGCGCGCCGAACGATCAGTTTTCTTGTCCATCATCGGCATTTCCTGGTTCTGGTTTTTCGGTGCCTTTTACCTGACTCAGTTTCCCAACTACACCCATCTGATCCTGGGCGGCAATGAACTGGTCGGCACCCTGCTGCTGGCCACCTTCTCCATCGGTATTGGCATCGGTTCACTGTTATGCGATCGCATGGCCGGGCAGAAGGTCGAAATCGGCCTGGTCCCGTTCGGCTCGATCGGACTGAGCCTGTTTGCTATCGATCTGTATTTCGCCGTACCTGCTGACGCCCTGACCGGTCCAGGCCTGATCGGCCCGATGGCCTTTCTGAGCGAGGCCTGGGCCTGGCGGGTGATCGTGGATATTTTCGGGTTGTCGCTGTTTGGCGGCTTCTACATCGTCCCGCTATATGCCCTGATCCAGCAACGCAGTCGCAAGTCCCACCTGTCGCGCATCATTGCCGGCAACAACATCATCAACGCTTTGGCCATGGTCGTGGCAGCCGTTGCGGGAGCAATGATGCTCGGCGTTGCCGGACTGAGCATTGCCGAATCCTTTCTGGTGGTCGCACTGCTGAACGTGGTGGTCGCGCTGTATATCTACAACCAGGTGCCGGAATTCCTGATGCGCTTCCTGGTCTGGATACTGATTCACACACTCTACCGAGTGCGCGTGATCAATCGTCAGGGCCTGCCCGAACAAGGCCCGGCCGTGCTGGTGTGCAATCATGTTTCCTACATCGATGCCCTGATCATTGGCGGAAGCTGTCCTGTCCCGATCCGCTTTGTCATGTACCACAAGATTTTCAGGATTCCAGTCTTGAGCTTTATCTTTCGCACCGCCAGAGCCATCCCCGTGGCGTCGAAGAAAGAAGACCCGGCCATGCTGGACAACGCCATGGACCGGGTTGCCGAAGAACTGGCCAATGGCCAGATCGTGTGCATTTTCCCGGAAGGCGCACTGACTCCGGACGGCCAGATCCACGATTTCAAACCCGGCATCGAATGGATCATCGAGCGGAGTCCGGTTCCGGTCTACCCAATGGCACTACGTGGCTTGTGGAAAAGCCTGTTCAGTCGCTCCGGCGGCCGGGCGTTCTTCAAGCTGCCGCGCGGATTCCGTCGCCGGATCGAACTGCATGTCGGCGAACCAATCCCGCCCGACCAAGCCCGGGCCGGCGATCTTCAGGACCAAGTCCAGGCACTACGCGGTGACACTCGTTGAAAGGGACTTTGACCGGCCGAGCGCAGCGATGGCCCGAAAGGGTTTGTTGCCCTTGATGGTGCCGAGTATCGCAGGGCCGGGCGGAAACAAGGGAGCGTGTGTCTGAGCGAAACGCCTTTGACTTTGACTTAAAGAACCAGCGCCGCCAGGCGCATAAAAGCAAAAAGGCGTGCCGCCAGGCACACCACATACGCATCCGTATGGTAGGCTCTGGTTTTCACCAGAGCTCAAACAACATGCCGCACTACAAAGCCCCGCTGGAAGACTTCCGCTTTCTCTACAACGAGTTTCTCGACCTTGAGCCCTGCCGCGACCTTCCGAGCATGGCCGAGGTCACACCGGATCTGATTGATTCGGTGCTCGAAGAGGCGTCGCGCATGGCCGAAGAAGTGTTGCAACCGCTCAATGAAGTGGGTGACCGGATCGGCTGCCGGTTCAATGAATCCGACAATACCGTCACCATGCCGGCGGGATTCGGCGAGGCCTATCGTCAGTTCAGCGAGAACGGCTGGGGCGGGCTGATTGCCGATCCCGAATACGGCGGACAGGGCCTGCCAAGCTTTCTTGGCCTGGCGGTATCGGAAATGAAGAACGCGGCCAACGCCTCGTTTGCGGCGTACCCCGGATTGACCCTGGGAGCCTATGAAGTCATTCACGCCTACGGTACCGACGAGCAGAAGCAGACCTACCTGCCAAAAATGATCAGCGGCCAGTGGAGCGGCACCATGAACCTGACCGAGCCGCAATGCGGCACCGATCTCGGGCTGATTCGCAGCCGGGCTGTACCTGGCAATGACGACAGCTACCGGGTTTCCGGCACCAAGATCTGGATTTCCGCCGGCGAGCACAACATGGTCGACAACATCATCCACCTGGTACTGGCCCGGACACCCGATGCCCCGGCCGGCACCCGCGGCATCAGCCTGTTTATCGTGCCGAAATTTCTGGTCAACGACGACGGTTCTCTGGGTGAGCGCAACGGCGTCAAGTGCGCCAGCATCGAAAAGAAGATGGGCATCAAGGCCTCGGCCACCTGCGAAATGGTCTACGAAAATGCCGTCGGCTATCTGATCGGTGAGGAAAACAAAGGCCTGGCGGCAATGTTCACGATGATGAACGCCGCCCGCCTGGTCACCGGCATCCAGGGTCTGGGCATGGCCGTGGCCGCGTATCAGGCCGCCGTTCACTTTGCCCGCGAGCGCTTGCAGGGCCGCAGCCTGGATGGTGCGAAATATCCGGACAAACCGGCCGATCCCATTCTGGTACATCCCGATGTGCGCCGCATGTTGATGATCGGCAAGGCCTCGATCGAAGGCGCCCGCGCTCTGGGCCTTTACACCGGCGTGCAACTCGAACTGGAACAGCATCATGCCGACGAAGCGGTTCGCCGGAAAGCCGGCTACTGGGTTGCCCTGATGACCCCGATCATCAAGGCCTGGTTCACCGATATCGGCTCGGACGTGGCCAACCTGGGCATGCAGGTCCACGGCGGGGCCGGCTATGTCACTGACACCGGGGTCGAGCAGTTTGTGCGCGATGTTCGCATCACCCAGATCTACGAAGGCACCAACGGTGTCCAGGCCCTGGACCTGGTCGGGCGCAAACTGATTGCCAACAACGGCGAAACCCTGAAAAGCTTTTTCGAACCGGTTCAGGCATTTCTCGCCGAACAACAGGGCAACGAAAGCGCGGCCGAGTTTGTCCAGCCACTGGCCGAAGCCACCCAGCGGCTGCAGGAAACCACCGCCTGGGTCTACCAGCACATGAGCAAAAACCCGCTCGAAGCCGGTGCCGCCTCCAGCGACTACCTGCGCCAGTTCGCCCTGACCGCCATGGCCTTCATGTGGGCCCGCATGGCCGTCATCGCCCGGACCAAGCTGAACAGTGGCGAAGGCCGCAAAGCCTTCTACCAATCCAAAATCGACACCGCCCGCTTCTTCTTCACCCGCATGCTCCCCGACACCCTGGCCCTGGACGCCAAAATCCGCGCCGGCGCCGGACCCATCATGGAGCCGGCCGACGGTGAGTTCTGATGGAAATACCGACCGCCTGACAAATTTAATCAAAAACCCGCTGGGCACCCGGATGCTTGCTCAAATGGCGATCAAATGTACCCAGTGGCAGGTGTCCGGCTTTGCGTGCCGTTTCCAGCAACAGGCAGTCTGAAAAACAAATTGCCGGCTTGTCTCTGAAGCGTTCAAGGGCAGCTCCGACGACGTTGGAATCCTGCATGACCAGGTGCTCGTGTGCCAGCAGCATTTCCACTGCCAGACCAATACCTGGCCGCTTGACGTCATAGACAGACTCAAGCACCCATAGGGTTTCGGCAAGCGCAAGCAGCGAAACCCAGCCGCCGTCTGCGACAAATTGGTCGGCAGCAGCGGCTTGTTGAGGGTCGTCACGCGTGAGCAGGCGGACCAGGACGTTGGTGTCAATCGCGCGCATGCCGAGTGCGCATCAGTTTGCGAATACCCGCTTTCATGTCATCCGGACTGTGCCTGGACGGTGGTGTTGAAAACAGCGCCTCATGAATCTGCGTTGATGAGTACCGCGTCGCTCGCCGTACCTGCAGTTTACCGTCTTCTTCCACCCATTCGAGTACCGAGCCCGGCCCCAGCCCCAACTTGCGCCGAACCTCGGCAGGCACGGAGATCTGCCCCTGTTTGGTCAGTTTTGACGTCGCGATAGTCATGATTGAAGTTTTCCACATTACCAGGGTAATAGCAACAGCCTTCGATCATCGGCTTCGAGCTTGAGGACGGAGAGCCGGGTTCGTTGGCTCGGGCAACCGTGATCAGCTCCGATGCCGACTTCGCCCGCTTTCCCGGCGTTTCCTGGAAGAATCCACTCGGGGATCTCTGAGTCAGGATATGTCTACATCCGAATTACGTTGTCGTTTGAAAAGCGGTTGATCATTTTGACGTAGGGATCGACCCCACCGTAGCCGGGTTGCTCATCCAGGATGATGCGAATGGTGTTTTCGCCCGAGACCAGGCGGTGGCGTTGGAAATAGAGGACATCGTCATCACCTTGCATGTCATCCGGGTGGTTGGTGAACAGACCGATATCGAACATATCGTCAAGTGGCTGTTCGGTTTCCTCGCCCTTTCCATCGGCTTCGAGCTTGCGTGCATTGATAACCAGTTCAACCTCGAATCGGCCGTTGTCGAGCTCGGTGACTTGTGACGATTCGGTTTTGAGTTCGAACAGAATGATGCGCTCGAACAGGTCGGTAATAAATTGCTGGTCATCCGGACCGGCTTCGGCGCGCAAGGCGGCGATCAGATGGCGCGTGGTCGGATAAACATCGCTGCGAAAGCGGTATTCGGCCAGCAAGCCGGCCAGGGCCCGGTTGACCGCTGCCTCACCCAGTCGGTCGCGCAGGGCATACATCACCAGTGAGCCCTTTCGATAGTGGATGTAGGCCTGGCTTTCCGTGCGCATCAGGGGTTGTTCTTCCAGCGCCTCACCGCCGCGTCCACGCAGGTAGCTGTCCAGTTCGTACTTGAGAAACCGACGCAGATGCGCCGGGCCGTAGTTTTCTTCCAGTACCATCAGCGCTGAATACTGAGACAGCGATTCCGACAGTACTTCGGCACCCTGAACATTGGCCCCGATCAATTGATGGGCCCACCACTGGTGCGCCATTTCGTGGGCGGTGACGTAGTAGACATAGTCAATATCATCCGGATCGCGCAAGTCGGCGATAAAGCCGATGTCTTCCGAGTAGGGAATGGTGTTGGGAAAGGCCTGGGCAAAGCGGCTGTAGCCGGGGAACTCGATGATCCGGGCCTGGCGATGCTGGTAGGGGCCAAACTCGCGACTGAAGTAGTCCAGGGAATGATTGACCGCCTCGATCATACGCTCGACGTTGAAAGCATGGTCGGGATGATGATGGATTTCGATGGCAACGCCGTCGTGCTCATCCGTGGTCACCGCCATATTCGCCGACATGATGTTGAAGAAATTGAGAATTGGTGCATCCATGGCGTAGTGGAAATAACGTCGGCCGTTGTCTTCCCATTCGCGTTGCAGGTAACCCGGTGCCAGGGCGAACTGGTCGGCGCTGGTCGAAATCACCACCTCGAAGTCGATGAAATCCGTACCCGGCGTGATGTAGTTATTGCCGTACTGGCTGTCGTCGTCCAGGTCAAAAGCCCGGCGCGGTGGCGGCAGGTCACGCTTGCGCCGCTCGTGGCGATCACTGAGCTCGAAGCGTGTCTGGTATCCCAGTTGGGGCAACAAAGCGAAATTATTGATAAAGGTACCGTTGCGCACCACTTGCAAATCCGGGCTGCGGTCATTGAAGCCCTGATTGATACGTTTGACCTCAAAACCCATTCTGCGCGTCTGGCCGGGTTGTAGCGGCGGATCAAAATCCACCCAGGTTGCACCGTTGTCCGGGTCACGCCCGCCCGCGTGACCCTGCTCCACCTCCAGGCTGGCCGAACTGGCCGCTGACACATGATTCGGCATCATGACCAGGACTCGCTCGATCGGCTGACTGCCACGGTTTTCGAGCCGGTAGTGACCGCGCGCTTCAATCCGGCGCTGTTCGGGATAGATATCTACGGCCAGATCAACCGCCGAAATCACGGGCAGCAGCAGATCGGCAAACTCGCGATAGTCTTTTTCGTAAGCTGCCTGTCGGTCGCGCTGGGCCTTGCTGCTTGTCGCCTCGTTGAGCACAGTGGTGCTCCAGATAATCCAGCTACCTGTGGCGACAAATACCAGCAGACCGACCGCGATCAGGCTCTTGCCGGGAGTACCCAGACGGCTGGCAAGCTGGCTGAAACGGTGACGCAGCGCGGTTTCCGGACCGCGCCGCCACAAACCGTAGCTCAAAGCCGCAAAGACCAGAGTCAGGCCGGTCCAGTAGAGCATGTACCAGAACTGGGTCTGGGCATAAGGCCCGTAACCGTTGATATCGGAATAGGTCAAAACCGGCGCGGCACCGAAATTGAACGCGTTGTGTTCCAGGCCCAGGTTATAGAGCACCAGCGAGCTGATGATGTAGAGCACGAACAATCCGATACCGACAAACTTGTTCGGGCTGAGCGTTTGCAGCAACACAGCCAGTATGGCCGCCAGCATAATCGGCAGGGCCGTGAAAGCTGCCAGACGGACCACGTACTGGCCCGGTTCGAAGACCACATGGCCTTGCGCAACCTGGTAGAGCAGCGCAAACACCGTGCCCAGCAACAGCAGGGCAAATATCACCACGTACAGTCCGATCAACTTTGAGACAAACAGCACCCAGTTCGGTGTTGGCAGGCTGTCGATGATGTCACCCATACCCGACTGACGCTCACGCCAGACGACTTCGGCCGTGTAGTAAGCGACGATGATCAGCAGGATCAGACTGAAGGACATCTCGATGTAGCTGACCATGTAACGGGTCAGCGGCCAGGCATCGGTACCATAGAAACTGTTGGGATCATTCAGCAGGATACTGCTGAACTGAAAAACGGTCAGCAACAGCAGGATGATGAATGGCATGGACTTGATGATCTGGCGTACCTCAAAACGGCTGCGCAGCCACAGCCTTGCCAGGTTGGTGGCGACACCCGGCGACCGATTGGCCACGGTCCTGGCGGCCGACGGGATCATCGGCGGCAAAGCCTCAGCCTTGACCGCTTTGTCACGGCTGCGCTGTTCGCGGCGCAAGTCGATGCGCCAGTGTGTCAGGCCGACAATGGCGGCGGTCAGGCCCAGCCAGAGCAATCGGTTGGCCAGCAGCGCGCCTTCCATGGCCGGAATGAGCGAGTTTTTCTCAAAGGTCGTCCAGTAGCGAGTTGCTCCGGCGTAGGCACCCAGGCCGAACGGATCAACCAGGGCAGCGATATCGCGGTACTGCGGATCGCTGAGCAGTCCCTGGGCGCTGAGGTAGAGAATGAAAAAGCCAACTACGCCCAGATACATCGCCATCATCGAGCGAGTTGCTACCGCCAGCGCATAAAACAGCGCCGCACAGAACAGCAGTGACGGCAGCACCAGCATGATATAGGGCCACAAGTAGAACCTGAGTACCGTTGGACCAAACTTCTCGCCATCCACCCAGGGCATCAGGCTGCCCAGCCAGATGGCCACGGGCACCCCGATAAAAACCACCGCGACCACCAGGAATGATCCGGCAAAACGTCCCCACAGATAAGCCAGCGGCTTGATCGGCGTGCTGAACAAAATCCCGTCCATCTGGCTCGACCAGTCGCGGATAGCGGTATTGCCGATAAAGTTGGCCACCAGGAACATCGCGAACAGGCTCATGATCAACTGAGTGATGGCGATGCTCTGGGCACCATTGGCCAGGATATTGCCTCCTGCCCCGCCAATCTGGATCTGATCGACCGTTGTGGCCAGAAAGGTCAGCAGGAAGAAAATCAGTGTCGTGATGTAGAACGACGGCAATCGGCGTAAATAGCGCCACTCGAATCGGGCTAGCTTGAAGAACATATTGGTAACCTCGTCTCAAGCGGCGCGTTTGTGTTGATACAGAGTAGAGAAATAGACATCTTCCAGATCAGGCGCGATAGCCTCGAAACTGTCGTCAGGTGCCTGGTCAGCCAGCACATGCAACACGGTCCGGCCGGTCTGCAAGCGGGTCGAAATCACCGGAAATTGATCACGGACCGTATCGAGTTCGTCACGGCCGACTGTCTTGCGCCAGATCCGTCCCTGCAACTCACTGATCAACTCGGCTGGTGCCCCTTGAAGCTGAATACGGCCATCAGCAATAACCGCCATCCGGGGGCACAGGTCGGCCACATCATCAACAATATGAGTCGACAGGATCACGGCCTTTTCTTCACCGATTTCGGCCAGCAGGTTGTGAAAGCGGTTGCGTTCTTCCGGGTCCAGGCCAGCGGTCGGCTCATCGACAATCAACAGTTTTGGATCACCCAGCAAGGCCTGAGCAATTCCGAAGCGCTGGCGCATGCCGCCGGAGTAACTGGCCACGGCCTTTTTGCGGTGGTCGTGAAGGTTGGTTTGGACAAGCAAGGCCTGGACAGCCTGACGGCGCTGCTTTCGATCATCAATCCCTTTGAGCAACGCGATGTGATCCAGCAGATCCTCGGCATTGATACGAGGGTAGACGTTAAAGTCCTGCGGCAGGTACCCGAGCATCGCGCGGATCCGGTCCGGGTCAGCGCTGACATCGATTCGTTCGAAATGAATACGGCCGCTGTCAGCGGGCTGCAGTGTGGCAATCGTGCGCATCAGCGTCGACTTGCCGGCACCATTGGGTCCAAGCAGGCCAAACATCCCGGCCGGAATGGTCAGGCTGACATCATCCAGGGCCTTGACCCCGTTGCCATAGGTCTTGCTCAGATTTTCAATAACCAGCATGCGCGGTACTCCCGGATGGATGAGGGTCAGATATTGCACACCACTTTAGGTTTTTTTATCGATCGGTGCATGGGCTAGAGGTCATGTCGGGATGGAACGGCATGGGTTTTTTAAGGTAATACATTTGTTATACTGACCGAATTCAATCATGGAGCGCGGCAATGAGCAGGAAACTGAAGGTAACGGCGATTGGCAATTCGACCGGGGTGATTCTGCCCAAGGAGTTGCTGGAGAAGCTGCGGGTCAGTCGTGGTGATGAGTTGATGGTGCATGAGACGCCGGACGGGATTGTGCTGAGCCCATTTAATGCCGAGTTTGCCCGGCAGATGGATGTGGCTGAGAAGATCATGCGGCGGCGGCGCAATCTGCTCAGAAAGCTGGGGGAGTAGGTCATGAACGAACCCATCTGGTTGTCGATTGAGCTGGCCGAGCGAGTGCACGAGCGTCAGCTCGCCGAACATGGTGGCCCGGGAGGCGTGCGGGATCAGGGCATGCTCGAGTCGGCGATGGCTCGCCCGCAGCAGAAGTTCGCCTATGGCAATCAATCACTCGATCTGCCTTCGCTGGCCGCCGCCTACGCTTTTGGCGTAGCGAGAAATCATCCATTCGTCGATGGCAACAAGCGTACTGCGGCAGTGCTGTGCGAACTTTTTCTGGAGCTCAACGGTTACCTGCTGGTCGCTGAAGACGCCGACCTTTACCCGGTATTCACGGCCCTGGCCGCCGGCGAACTCAGCGAGCAAGCCCTGGCTGACTGGCTGCGTGATCACAGCCGACCCGAGACGATCAGCGAGTCGGCGGCTGACTACGCCTAAGTACCCCTGGGCATATCGATAGCCGGTGGCTTTCCCGTCACGAGGTCGGCCAGGATTTCGGCTGAGCCAGCGGCCTGCGTCCAGCCCATGGAGCCGTGACCGGTGTTCAGATACAGTCCCTGGATCCGGGTCGGGCCAAGAATGGGTACTCCCGTGGGTGTCATGGGCCTGAGCCCGGCCCAGGTCTCGGCGGACCCTGAGCGAATCTCGTCGGCCAGCCGCGGCAACAGGGTGCAGGCCGATTCCAGGAGCAGCCCCAGGCGGTCGGCACGAAGTTCGCGGTTGTAGCCGTCGAAGTCGGCTAATCCCGCCAGACGCAGGCGATTGCCGAAACGGGCACTGACAATGCGTTGTTCCAGGTCCAGTATCGGGATGGTCGGCGCCAGCTCGGGGCTTTCCAGTTCCAGCGTCGCTGAATAGCCCTTGACCGGGTAGATTGGCAGCTTGATACCCAGCGGTCGGGCCAGCGCGCGACTGGTGCAACCGGCCGCCAGGACCACGGCGTCGGCTTCCAGCACGCCCGTGTCCAAGGTGAGCGTGCGGACCTGCCCGGCATGAATATCAATAGACCGGACCTCGCTGCCGAAACGCAAAATTGCCCCCATTGATTCAGCGTGCCGCGTCATCTCGGCCGAAAACTCGCAGGCATCACCGGATTCATGCAGCGGCATCATCATGCCGCCGACCAGGCGGTGGGCGATCGGTGCCAGCGTCGGCTCCATGGCGACGACCTGATCGACTGTGAGTTGGCGAATCGTCACCCCCGGATCACCGATCTGGCGACGAAGATCCAGCGCATGGTCAAATTCAGCGGGGTCGAAATACAGTTCCAGCGAGCCGTCGGTGTACTGGTGATAACGCAGCTCATGCCGTTCGCGCAGCGCGCGCAGGCACAGACCTGAGTACACCGCCAGCCGGGTGGCATCGCGGGCATTTCGGTAATAGCGTGAATGACGCGAATTGAGCAGAAACTTGATACCCCAACCGATCAGGCCGGGCAAGGCGTGCGCATGGATTCTGAAAGGTTCTACCTGGCCCGAACGGGTCAGCAACCGACCACCCACACCCGGCGAATTCCACGGTTCGGCATGGCCGGGCGTAACGCAACCGCCGTTGGCATGACTGGTTTCGGCTGCCGCTTCGGCATGGCGCTCCACCAGCGTGACATCCAGCCCGCGCTCAACCAAGGCAAGCGCGGTGGTCGATCCCACAACCCCGGCACCAATTACGACAACATGCATAGCGTTTTCCAGGGCCTATTGATCCGGATATCGTAGCGACACTCTGCCGATGGCACCAAATTCAACCTCCCTGTGGCGGACCAGAAAATTCAGAACCCGCGCTGCAACGATCCGAACGAACGGTCAATCAGATGACTTTGCCCGGATTGAATAAATTATCCGGGTCCAGCGCCTGCTTGATCCGGGTCATCAACTCGACCTTCAGACGCTGCCCGTCAGCCAACTCCCCGCGCCGCAGCAGACCGACGCCATGCTCGGCCGCAATGGAGCCGTGGAACTGGCGCACCAGGTCGAAAACAACGCGGTTGCAAGTCGGTTCAAGCGCACGAAATTCAGCGGCGCCCATCGTCTCTGGCTGGGTCAGATTGAAGTGCAGATTACCGTCGCCCAGGTGCCCGAAGATGCAGGGACGAACATCGGGCACTACCTGCTCCAGAGCCGGCAAGGCCTGGGCGATAAAGTCCGGAATGCGCCCGACCGGAACGGAAATATCGTGCTTCAGGCTGACACCGCCAACTTGTTGCGCCGGCGAAATGGCTTCGCGTAGTTGCCATAACCCGCGCGCTCGGGCCTGGCTGTCGGCAACCACGGCATCGGCAATCAGTCCTTCGTCCCTGGCGTCGGACAAACAATCCAGCGCGGCCACGTCCAGCCAGTCGCCCTCGATAGCAGAGTCGCACTGAACAAGAACGTACCAGGCATGTTGCTGATCCAGCGGGTCGCGCGCATCCGGCAAATGTTGCAACACAAGATCCACTGCCAGACGTGGCATGAATTCGCAGGCCGACAGCGTTTCACCCAGACGCGAACGCAGCCGGGCCAGCAGCATCAGTCCCTTTT
>CAZFYM010000082.1:0-13755 GCA_964523755.1 uncultured Wenzhouxiangella sp.
ATGGACAAGCTGGGCGAGATCGGTCTGAAGGCGTTCGAATCCGGCCGGATCGAGTTCGTGCCATCCAACTGGATCAACACCTACCGCCACTGGATGGAAAACCTGCAGGATTGGTGTATTTCGCGCCAATTATGGTGGGGCCATCGCATTCCGGCCTGGTATGACCCGGATGGCAGGATTTATGTCGGGCGCAACGAGGCGGAAGTCAGGCAGCAACAAGGCCTGTCGGACGACGTGCCACTCAGCCAGGATAATGACGTCCTCGAAACCTGGTTCTCCTCGGCACTCTGGGCCCATTCCACCCTCGGCTGGCCGGACCCGGAACGGATGCAAAGCGAAGGCTTTGATCGCTATCTGCCCAGCTCAGTCCTGATAACCGGCTTCGATATCATCTTCTTCTGGGTCGCGCGCATGGTCATGATGACCGGGCATTTCACTGGCAAGGTGCCGTTCGAACAGGTCTATATCACCGGCCTGATCCGCGACCGCGACGGCCAGAAGATGTCCAAATCCAAGGGCAATGTACTCGACCCGATCGATCTGATCGACGGCATCGAACTCGATGATCTGGTCAACAAACGCACCGCCGGTCTGATGCAGCCGCAGATGAAACAATCGATCGAAAAACACACCCGCGGTGAATTTCCGGACGGTATACCCTCGTTCGGGGCCGATGCCTTGCGCTTCACCTTCGCCGCGCTGGCCGGCCACGGTCGCGACATTAAATTTGATCTCAGCCGCTGCGAGGGCTACCGGAATTTCCTCAACAAACTCTGGAATGCCGCCCGCTTTACCCTGATGAACGTCGGCGACGAGCCGCTGCCGGAACTCAATCCGGCGGCCCTGGATGCACCCTCGCGCTGGATCGTCTCGCGTCTTAACCGAACCATTGCCGAAGTCGATCAATCGCTGGCCGGCTACCGCTTCGACCTGGCCGCCAAGGCACTTTATGAATTTGTCTGGCACGAGTTCTGCGACTGGTACCTGGAACTGTCCAAGCCGGCCCTGTTCGCCGAGGCACAAGCCGCCAATCCGGAGGTGGCCCAGGCAACGCGCCACACCCTGGCCACGGTACTGGAAACCACGCTGCGCCTGCTCCACCCGTTTATCCCGTTTGTCACCGAAGAAATCTGGCAGCGAGTCCGGGTGCCGGCCGGTGCCCAGGGCCAGTCCATCATGACCGCCGCCTGGCCGGTAGCCGGTGCCTTCGACGAGGCCGCCGAAGCCGACACCGAATGGCTGAAAAGCGTGATCTCGGCCATTCGTTCAGCCCGAACCGAGTTAAACCTCGCCCCCGGCAAGCCGCTGCCGCTGAAAGTTCAGCAAGGCCATGCCGACGACCACGAACGCCTGGCAAGATTTGGCGAGCTGATCCAGCGCCTGGCCCGGCTGGAATCGATCGAACGTATTGGCGACGAAGCCGGCGAAATCAGCGGCGACAACGACCCGGCCGACGGTGCCGCCGTGGCCCTGGCCGGCAACTTGCGCCTGCTGATTCCACTGGCCGGTGTGGTCGACATCGCCGAAGAACTCGCGCGTCTGGAAAAGCAGCTCGAACGCGAACAAATCGGCCTGCAAAACACCGAAAAGAAACTGGCCAACGAACGCTTTGTGCAAAATGCGCCGACCGAGGTAGTCGAAAAAGAGCGCGCACGTCTGGCCGAGCATCAGGGCAAAGTGGTCGAGCTGTCGGCCCAGGTTGAAAAGCTGAGACAACTGTAAGCGGAAAAAACCCGCGCTTGAAAACCTCCACTTTCCCAACGATCGCCAGATTTACGCCCCAAGTTCAGAATAGGTGGACCAGTTCAGGTATCGATTGCGCGTTCCTTTCATAACCGCATCAACTACGAGGAGTTTCGTCATGCGGGTTCAGGAAAGCAATCGCCCCCTTGAATTCACCGCCGTTCTGGCAGCCGGGCTGCTGGTCTTCTCGTCGCTGTCGGCAGGCGATCCGACCGATGAGATATTCCATTCTCGTTTCAGTGAAGTCATCGAGCCGCTGTTTCCCTTGATCGATGGCGAATTTGTCCTGCCGTCGCACCCGGTCACCGACCAACTGGCATGGATCATCGACGAGTTGGATGCCACCGAAACCACAACCCTGGCCGAAGTTCAGACGCGCTTCACAACCGGGTTCGATCAACCCGGCATGGTCAATTTTTTCAATAACGTGCTTCGACCAGCCTGGCCCAATGCGCGCATCATAGACATCCTCGGCGTCAGCCCGACCAACGCGACTGTCGTGATTGAGGGTGATGCAGCGGGCGCACCATTCGGTTTTATCAACCTCAGGGCACAGTTCAGCGGCAGCCAGCTGGTCAGCTTTTTCACTGTCACCAACTTTTCCGGTTCGGTCCAGTTTCCTGCCGACCAAACCCTGACCCTGACCGAGGCGGCCGACCAGTACATTAGTCTGTCGGCCAGTAACAGCCTGTTTGTCGGACGTATCAACAGTTTCGGGCAGTGTCAGCCGGTGATCGAACGCTCAGCGCAAACACCGCGCGCGCTGGGTTCGATTTTCAAGATGTGGATCCTGGCTGCCCTGGCCGAACGAATCAACAACGGACTGAGCTCCCCGGAAGACAGCATTTCTCTGACGGCTGCCAAGATGGCCGCCGGTGGCATCATCAACAACGAGCCGCTGGGCACGCCGTTCAGCGTGCGCGAAATGGCCATCCTGATGCTGTCGTTCAGCGACAACACCAGCACCGATCATCTGCACGAACTGGTCGGACGCAGCGCCGTCGCCAACCAGCTCACTGACTTTGGCCTCAGCCAGCCCAATCTGCTGTTGCCGTTTTTGAATATCTCCGAACAATTTCATGTCTTTACCCGCTTCAACCTGGCCACCGCCCAGTCCTACGTCAATGGCAACCTGGCCTTTCGCGAACAGTTTTTGGTCGACCAGATCATCCCGCAAGGCCCATCGCATCCGATCAATTTCCCCTTTTTCCACGAAAGCCTGTTGTCCACCGGCACCTGGCGGGCCACCGCCACCGATATCTGTCGGACCTTCGCCGGACTCAACAACCTGCCGCGCAACAGCGCCGGTTTCGAGGTGGTCGACCAGGCTTTGGGCTATCAAGTCGCGCAACCCGGTATTCGCAACGAGTGGCAACGGGTCTGGTACAAGGGCGGCAGCCTGACCTCCGGCGCTACCGGCAATCATGTGCTCACCCATGCCTGGCTGTTGCAGAAAAGCGGTGAAGTCCGGCCCTGGGTGGTTATCGCCCTGGCCAATGACTCAAACGGTGGTATTGAAGGCGGCCCAATCCAGTCGCTGACCTCGCGCATCATCGAATTGATCGGACAAATCCCGTAATCAATCGAAAGAGCATGGCCTGGTCCGGCGAAGCCGTCAACCCTTCGAATCAGACGGCCGGGCTGGGGCGTAGAGCTGCCTGGCCAAGCACCAGCCAAGACCACCAATTGTTTAGCGTGGTGATGGTGCGGGCATCCGGGCTTTCAGGTATAATTCCATAAACCCATAAATATGGTTGTGGCCATGAAAACGACCCTGGAACTTCCGGACGAGCTGATGCGGCAGCTCAAGGTTCGCGCCGCTGTCAGTGATCGCAAGCTTAAAGATACCGTCGAAGAGCTGATTCGCCGTGGACTGGAGCAGACCACGGCAGATTCACAAGCGAGCCGACTCGAAAAACTCCGAAACCACCTGCGTTTTCACCCTGACGGCAGCATCACCAACCCCGAAGGAATTGACGACCAGGCATTTTTTCAGGATCTTGAAACAATGCGAGCGGCAAGCCGCAATGAAATACCGCACGACCCTTTCGCCTGATGCGCTTGCTCGACACCAACATTCTCAGCGAGATCGTTCGACCGAGGCCCAATCCGAACGTGATTGGCCGAATCCTTGAGCAGCCAGCTAACGCACTGTTTGCGTCGGAACTGACGCGCTTTGAGCTACGGCGAGGCGCATTCTTGCGTGACGATCCCGAAGCGCTCTGGCACCGAATCTCCGAACAGATTCTGCCGCTGGTGCGATGGCTGCCGATATCCGAAGCGGTCAGCCTTGGAGCCGGAACACTGTCGGCCCAGCTTCAGCGAGAGGGACAGGAAATCGGTATCGTGGACACCATGATCGCCGCCACCGCTCGTGTCCATGGTTTGGTGATGGTGACGCGAAACATCCGTCACTTCGATCGCGTTCCGGGCCTTATCATCGAAAACTGGTTCGACTAACCCTACCAGTCAGATCCGGACTGACAGACAACAACCCGGCCACTCGCAAGCACCGGTGATTCCGGTCATTAGATGTTAAATATCTTGAACATTAATCCCTATTTTTGTGTAAGATATCGTGCATTATGGCGAGAACCACACCCAACCTGGTCCCACGACCTGGTCCCACGCGTCAAGCGCTTGCTGACGGGCATCGGCCAAAACATTCGAGCTGCACGGCTTCGACGCAGACACAGCGCAGCCCTGGTGGCTGAGCGCGCCGGCATTACCCGCCAAACCCTGCTGAAAGTCGAAAAGGGGTGATCCGGTCGTCGCCTTCGGTATTTACGCACGCGTCCTGCAGGCACTGCGCCTGGAAGGTGACCTGGCCGGCATCGCCCGCGATGACGACCTGGGGCGAAAGCTTCAGGACGCCGAACTGGAGGCGCGTGCCACACGGGGGCGTCCAAAAGTGCAATCTGAGCCGGAATCCAGCGCTCTGAAATCGAACAAATGAGCCCTGCCTTCGAGTGACAGCATCACTGAAACATACTCGAGAAAATGTCTCGATTAGGCGGGCCATTGTGGCTGGCCCCGCTGCTGGTCCAGTTTTCAACCGGTTTGCCATAAACTCACAATATCGTGACAGTCTTGCCACCGAATACCTCAGATTCAGCCTGAATCAGCCAGGTAGATATCCCGCCCGAGCGACCATCGATTCGGGAACTTCCATATTCTCGCCAAAGAGTGATAAGCTCGCGGTGTGATCGCCGGGAGTGGCTCGTGAACAAGTTCGACCGGATTTATGATCTCTACCGTATTCTGAAACAGCGTCGGACACCGATCTCTCTGGCGTCGCTCACCGAGCGCCTGGAGTGTTCCGAACCCACCGTCAAGCGAACCATTCAGAAACTGCGCGACGAATTCGGCGCGCCGATCAAGGCGGTTCGTGGCACTGGCTACTTGCTTGATCATGCTGACCCACAAGAGACCTTCGAACTGCCGGGGCTTTGGTTCAATGCCTCCGAGCTTCGCGCCCTGCTGACCGCTCACCACCTGCTCGACCAAGTCGAACCCGGGGTGCTGACCGATGAAATTCGGCCGCTGCAGAATCGAATTCTCGGAATTCTGGCGCATCGCCACGCCGGACACCCCAGCCTGGCCCGCCGAGTACGCATTCTGACCACCGGCCACCGCAGCATTGACAAGCACCGCTTCCGCCAACTCTGCACCGCCTTGATTCGACGCAAGCAACTGGACATTCAATATCACGCCCGCAGCAGCGACCAGCACTCAAGTCGCACAATCTCCCCTCAACGCCTGACCCATTACCGCAACAACTGGTACCTCGAAGCCTGGTGTCACAGCCGACGAGCCATGCGCATCTTCGCCCTTGAGCGAATAGGCCCTATCCATTCCCTGAGCAGCCCGGCCCGAGAAGTCGACGACCACGTCTTGCGTGAAGCCACCGCCGCCTACGGGATTTTCTCCGGTCCCGGCCAACATCGCGCCGTCTTGCGTTTCAGCGCAGAGCGTGCCCGCTGGCTGGCAGAAGAGCACTGGCATCCGGATCAGACCAGCCGCTGGCTCGCCGATGGTCGATATGAACTGACCCTGCCCTTCGACGACCCGACCGAACTGCTGATGGATATTCTGCGCTACGGCCCCGACGTGGAAGTCCTGGCCCCCGACAGCCTGCGAAACCAGCTCTTTCATCGCTTGCAACTAACGGCTGCCATTTATTCAAAAGCAATTCAGACGCAATACGCACTGCCCGGATCAGAAAATGATCCGGTCACCTGATAGTCTTGAACGCTCACACACCAATCTGGTCGCCAAAAGGTCAGCAAGGGGGCAAGATGAATCGACGACAACTGTTGCAACGACTCAGCCTGCTGCCCGCCCTTGGCCTGGTCGCTTCGCCTGGACGAGCCAGTCCGGCCCAGTTGGTCATTCAACAGTCTCCCCTGGCCGGATTCCAGTATCACGAAGGCGAGCGCCCGCTGGAAGGACAATCCCTGCAACTGATTCGCGAGCCCAACAATCCCTACGATACGCGGGCTGTCCGAGTGGACTGGCGCGGTCAAAGACTCGGCTACATTCCGGCCCGCCAGAATCATGCCGTGGCACAGGTGGCCGATCGTGGGCAGATACTTTACGCCCGCATCGCAAGCCTGGCAGTCGATGATAATCCATGGAAACGGGTTGTGCTGGAAATCTCTTTATGAGTCTCGGAAAGCGCAGACACCACCCACCCCTTTGCGCCTACCGTCGATGCGCTTTCATATATTCGCGCAGCAAGCAGCTAGCTATGGGTAGCACATACCATTTGCTGAATCGAGCGCTTGGCTATGCCAGCAGAGACGAGGTTGGGCGGAGCATTCGGACTATGATTCATGATGTGGCCGTCAAAGGATTGCTCACGCAGGGATAAAGCTCTAATAAGGAGACAATGTTGTGCCAGAGAAATACATCGCACATGCCAAACAGTATTTAGACGGAACTTGGGATGAGCCTCATTTTCTGGAAGAACATTTGCGTAGTGTTTCGGCGTTGGGGCAAGGCGGGCAGCGAAAGTGCATTTCATCCGTTGCCGTACCATTCACTGGATGTTGCGGTATTGGGAGAAGATGGGGGTGCTTAGGTTTGGGGGCTGCGAGGGGAATTGGTGGAGAGAATTAAACGAACAGCAGGGATGTGCTGATGCCTTAACAGGGGTTCGGTTTTTGAGACACGTCACTTTAAATGGTTGAGTGAGTAGGTGCTATCGCAGCGTAAGGGAGAGTGATTTGGACCAGTTATATTTCATTGCCCACAAAAGGAAATCGGACGGTGAGCGTCAATCGTTGCGAAGCCATCTGAGTGAAGTAGGAGAGATCGCCGCTGAGTTAGCTCGGAAGATTGGTCTGCCTAATGCCGGAGCACTTCTGGGCTTACTTCATGATTTCGGAAAGTACAGCCAGGAATTTCAGGCTTACATCAAGTCCGCCACAGGGGATTTTGATCAAGATGATGATGGTTATGTCGAGGCTGGAAAGCTCAAAGGGAAGATAGATCATTCCACTGCGGGAGCCCAACTGGTGTGGCAAATGCTGAGCCCGTTGGCGACCAAGCATGGGCAGGGGGAACTATGCGGGCAGATCCTGGCTCTGTGTATTGCCTCCCACCATAGTGGCTTGATCGACTGTTTCAATAAGAATGATGAACCGGTTTTCAGTAAGCGGATGGCCAAAGCGGAAGAAAAGGTGCATCTACGGGAATGCCAGGCAGCGGCCGACAAGGAAGTCCTGGATGCTGTAGGGCCGCTGGCTGGGATTGATCTGGTTAAGGAAATGTTTGCGGCTATTAAACAAATTGTCGTTTTCCCCAAGCGGCCGGAACCCCTGGATAGCATCGGCTATTTCAACCTGGGTTTTGTCACCCGCTTTTTATTTAGCTGCCTGATAGATGCTGACAGGTTAAACAGTGCTGAATTTGAAGATCCACTTAGACTTGAAGAACGCTTGAGCAAAAATGGCCCAGTGCCATGGGGTATTGCCATTGATCGGCTGGAAAGCTTTCTCGCAGGACTCTCACCCCGCAATTATGTCGATCACTTGCGTCGTGAAATTTCCGATAATTGTAAAACCAAGGCCAGCCAGCCGCAGGGGATTTATACCCTGACGGTACCGACAGGCGGCGGTAAGACTTACGCCAGCCTGCGCTATGCCTTGCACCATGCCAGGGCGCATGGACTTGAGCGCATTATCTATATCATCCCTTATACTTCGATCATTGAGCAAAATGCTCAAGCCGTAAGAGACGTCGTAGAGTCCGAATACGATTTACACCCTTGGGTGCTGGAGCACCACTCCAATCTGGAGCCGGAGCAGCAAAGCTGGCAAAGCAAGCTGGTTTCAGAGAACTGGGATGCCCCCATAGTGTTGACCACCTCGGTGCAATTGCTCGAAACCCTATTTAGTGGCGGAACCAAGGGGGTCAGACGGCTGCACCAACTTGCCAAGAGTGTGTTGATATTCGATGAAATCCAAACACTGCCGATCAACTGCGTGCATTTGTTTTGCAACGCGTTGAACTTCCTGACTCGGCATTGCGATACCACAGCCGTACTCTGCACTGCCACCCAGCCGTTGTTGAATGAACTAAAACGCCCGGAAAAGGGTCAACTGACAATTCCGCCTGAGAATGAATTGGCAGGGGATTTTGAACGGCATTTTGTCGATCTAAAACGGGTGGAAGTACATAACCTCTGTAAATCCGGTGGCTGGCTCGCCGGTGAAATCACAGACTTGGTGCTTGATAAGTTCAGGCGGACTAATAGCTGTCTGGTCATAGTCAATACCAAAGCCTGGGCGCAGGAGCTCTATCAGCGGTGTTCAGAATGCGTGGATGACGGGCAGATTTTCCATCTCAGCACCAATCAATATCCGGCACACCGTAAAGCCTTGTTGGAGAAAATAAGGGGGCGCTTGGACAATAGTTTGCCTGTGCTCTGTATCTCGACTCAGTTGATAGAGGCTGGCGTCGATGTGGACTTTGCCTGTGTGTTCCGCTTTTTGGCTGGACTGGATTCTATCGCGCAAGCCGCGGGCCGCTGCAACCGCAACGGCAAACTAATGGATGCCGTGGGAAAGCTGATAAAAGGTCAGGTATATGTGCTCAACCCGGATCAGGAAACGGTAGATATTCTCAAGGATATCAAAGTGGGCAAAGAAAAAGCCGAGCGGGTGTTATCCGAAGGCTTTGTCGATCTGGTCGCTCCCGACGCCATTGAGCAGTATTTCCGCTATTACTTTTTCGACAGGTCAGACGACATGATCTACCCGCTGGCCAGTAAAAGCCTCAACAGGGATGAAAACCTGCTGAACTTGCTAAGCAATAATCCGAATTGTTACTGCAAAGATCCGAAACGTGATTATGCTGATCCTAAGCCAACCAAATTGCCGCTGCTCAGGCAGGCCTTTATGGAAGCTGGCCGGCAGTTCAAGGCCATAGATGCACCGACTCAGTCGGTGATTATCCGTCATGATGGCGGTGTCGACTTAGTCAATGAACTTTGTGCCGTGGCTAAAGAGTTCGATCCACATCGCTATTACGAACTGCTTAGAAAGGCACAGAAATTCAGCGTCAATGTTTTTCCCAATGTCTGGCAGAAGTTACTGAAAGCGGAGGCAGTGCAGGAAATCCAGCCGGAACACGGGATTTATTACCTGAAAGATCAGTATTACAGCAAGGCGTTTGGGCTCAGTACCGAACTCGTAAGCCAACAACCATTTTTAGGTGTTTAGGGAAGATAGCAATGCAAAACAGCATCAGTTTTAAACTATGGGGCCGCTACGCCCTGTTTACCGACCCCATCACCAAGGTGGGAGGGGAGAAATGTTCCTATCAGGTGCCGACCTACGAGGCCATTAAGGGTGTGCTGAAATCCATCTACTGGAAGCCGACCATTGTTTGGCATGTGGATAAAGTTAGGGTGATCAAGCCAATCCGCACCCAGACCAAGGGCACCAAGCCCCTGGTGTGGAATGCAACGAAAATGAAGAAAAGCGAGTTATCCATTTACACGTTCCTGCATGAGGTGGAGTACCAGGTGGAGGCCCATTTCGAGTGGAATATGCACCGGCCGGAGCTGGCTCAGGATCGTATCGACGGCAAACACTTTGCCATAGCCAAGCGGATGCTGGAAAAAGGCGGACGCCAGGATATTTTCCTTGGGGTGCGCGACTGCCAGGGCTATGTAGAGCCCTGCGACTATGGCGAAGGCCCTGGAGCCTACGACGACATAGACGAGCTGAGCTTCGGCTTGATGTTTCATGGCTTTGACTATCCTGACGAAGCGGGCAGGGATGAACTTCATAGCCGCTTCTGGCGCGCCACTATGATAAAGGGCGAGTTAGCCTTTCCCCGGCCAGATCAATGTGACACCCGCCGCTTCGTGCGTCCGATGCAGGCCAAGGATTTTTCCCTAGGTGAAAACCTGCTGGACGCTGAGACCGAGGAGGGAAGGTTATGAGTTGGATGCAAAAACTTTATGAAACCTATGAGCAAGGGATGGATCTTGACTTGCCTGAAGATCAAAAGCTCATGCCCATCAGTCACACTTTGCAAAACGCGCATATTAATATCTGCATTGATGACAATGGTAATTTTAAAAAGGCCACGGTACTGGAAAAAACGCAGGTTGTATTGCCTGCAACAGAGAAATCTGCCGGTCGAAGCAGTGGCGAAGCAGCGCACCCATTGGCTGATAAGTTGCAATACGTGGCTGCCGACTATGGCATATTTGGTGGTAAAAAGAAAAACTATTTTGATAGCTACCTGGTGCAACTTCAATCTTGGTGTCAATCGGAATATCGTCACTCCAAAGCGAACGCCGTGCGCAAGTATGTGGGAAAACGCAGTGTCATACAGGATCTAATCAATGCGAAGGTTTGCTTCGTAGACGCTGAAAATCGATTGATGACCTCTTGGCCTGAGGAAGAAGCTAAAGAACAACCTGCTCCAGCATTGTTCAAAGTGTTACCTAAAGAGGAAGGCAAACTAGATCAGGGCAACGCTTTAGTGTGTTGGACAGTAGAAAGTAAGGGGGAGCCAATCTCTGACACATGGAAAGACGAGAGCTTACAACGGAGTTGGATGGCGTTCGATGCCGAGAATTCCGGTAGTCAAATTCTATGCTATGTATCAGGGCTACAACGGCCCGCAGCTTCTAACCATCCCGCCAAGATACGTCATACGGGCGATAAGGCCAAACTGGTATCGGCGAATGATAGTTCAGGTTTCACTTACCGTGGACGCTTTATTGACGGCGATCAGGTTGCCAATGTAGCCTTTGAGGTGACTCAAAAGGCCCATAACGCGCTACGTTGGCTAATCAACAGGCAGGGCATAAAAAATGGCGATCAGGTCGTTGTAGCCTGGGCGGTATCTGGCGAATCGATTCCCTCTCTTTTAGAGGAAACGGCAGCGTGGGATCTGGGCGATTATGGTGATGAAACAGATATTGCAGACGCACCGAGCCTGGAACCCAGGCAAGACTTGACTACCGACTTGGGCCAGCGCTTCGGTCGGGCACTGAAAAGCTATATGGCGGGATACTTCAATGGCCAGATAGCTCGCCTCAAGGACGATGAAAGCATTGTGATTATGGCGCTGGATTCCGCCACTCCGGGGCGAATGGCTATTATCTATTACCGCGACTTTATGGCTATGGACTATGTGCAAGCTATTGAAAGATGGCATGCGCACTTTGCTTGGCAACAGCGGATAAGTAAAGAAATAGTAACTGAAGGGAAGAAGCCAAAAAAGGAGGTCCGTTGGCTTGTCAGTGCACCTTCGCCTTGGAACATCTTGCAAGCAGCTTATGGCGACGTCGTAAAAAGCAATGAAACGCTGAAGAAGAGCCTTTATGAACGGTTGCTACCTTGCATTCTGGAAGGCAAGCCGCTTCCCATCGATTTGATCAGACTAACGGTAAGCCGGGCTAGCAATCCCAATAATGGCGAGCGCTGGGAATGGGAACGTAACGTAGGCGTTGCCTGTGCCCTGTATCGCGGATTTCATCACCCGGAACGTCAACCAGATCCGAAAAAAAGGAGAACTTATGCCATGTCATTAGATGCCGAAAACAGATCTAGGGATTACCTCTATGGCCGATTATTGGCAGTGGCCGGAAATATAGAAGAGCTAGCCTTGCGCATTGCCGACGTAAACAGAGGTACAACCGCAGACAGACTGATGCAGCGATTTTCGGATCGCCCGTTTTCTACCTGGAAAATCATCAACAACCAATTGCAGCCCTATATGCAGCAACTGCAAGTCAGTCGCCGTGGCTTTATCGAAAACCGTAAAAGAGACTTGGATGAAATCATGTCCCTGTTTAATGGCGATGAATTTGTCAATGACAAGGCCCTTACCGGCGAATACCTGCTCGGTTTCCATTGCCAGCGCATGGCGCTACGCAGAAAAAAAGATGAACAGTCCACTGACAACACCCAAACAACCCTAGATGACGCACCAAAAGGAATTTGACCATGAGTCTGAACAACAAAATTGATTTTGCGATTATTTTTTCCGTGAAAAACGCCAACCCGAATGGTGATCCGCTAAACGGCAATCGCCCGCGTACCGACTATGAAGGCTATGGTGAGATTTCCGATGTGTGCTTGAAGCGTAAGATTCGTGACCGTTTGCAGAATTCAGGCCATTCTATTTTTGTCCAGTCAGATGAAAAAAAATCTGATGATATGCCCAGCCTACAGAACAGAGCTTTTTCAAATGAGCATGGTTTGGGAAAGGACGCTTTTAACTCCAAGAAAACCCCTACAAATGAAACCATAACCAAGGCGTGCTCCAAATGGTTCGACGTAAGAGCCTTTGGGCAAATATTTGCGTACAAAGGAGATAAAAAAGGAGATGGCTGCTCTATTCCTATTCGTGGTCCAGTATCGATTCATTCTGCATTCAGCTTGGAGCCCGTCAGCATCACCAGCACCCAGATCACCAAGAGCGTCAGCGGGGAAGGAGATGGTGGGAAAAGAAGTTCGGATACGATGGGTATGAAGCATCGTGTAGATAGTGCCATTTATGTGACCTTCGGTGCCATGTCTCCGCAGCTAGCTGAACGCACTGGCTTTAGCGACGATGATGCCAAAGTGATTAAAGATGTTTTGCCCAAGATGTTTGAAGGGGATGCTTCTTCCGCCAGGCCGGAAGGCAGCATGGCAGTAAAGAAAGTGATCTGGTGGCAACACAATTCGAAGGCGGGACAATACTCCTCCGCCAAGGTGCATAACACTCTGCGGGCGCATATCGAGCAGGGATTGCCGCTGGATACGTCGGCGCTTAACGATTCTTTGCTGAGTGCTTTAGAAGGACTGGAGCCGGAAGTCATCGACGGTTTTTAGTATGCCAGACCAAAGGCTGATCCCCCTGTCAGCCCTCCAGCATTACGCCTTCTGCCCTCGCCAATGCGCCTTGATACACAACGAGCAGGCCTGGGCGGAAAACTGGCTAACAGCTCAGGGGCAGGTGCTTCACCAGCGGGTTGACAAGGGGGATCCGGAAACTCGCAAGGGCACCCGTTACGAACGCGGGGTGCTGGTGAGCGCCGACAAGCTGGGTTTGACCGGTAAGCTGGATCTCGTTGAGGTCGAGCTCTCAACCGACGACATGAAACCTGTCGAATACAAACGCGGCAAACCCAAAACGGACAACTGGGACAAAGTTCAGTTGTGTGCCCAGGCTTTGTGCCTGGAGGAAATGACAGGGAGGCCCGTCCATGCGGGCGCACTCTGGTATTGGCAAACCCGGCACCGGGAAGAGGTGGAGATAACCGAACAGCTCAGGGATGAGACCCTAGCGGTGATAGAACGAGTCCGCCAACTACTCTCAAGCGGCGAAACACCAAAGGCAAAGTACGAAAAAAAGTGCCTTTCATGCTCATTGTATGATTTGTGCAATCCGCGACTATTAGGTAAGGACAAAAGCGCAAGTTACGTGGAAGGTCTGTTTGACGAGGGGGATGTGGATTGAAGAAGCTCCAGAATAGCCTTTATGTCACGCGTCAGG
>CAZFYM010000083.1:0-7780 GCA_964523755.1 uncultured Wenzhouxiangella sp.
GGGGTTGTGGGGGTCGGGAGTTCGAATCTCCCCGCTCCGACCAATTTAAACGGTTGGCCGTGGTCTAACCGGTCGATCCTGTCATCTGGCTGCTCACGTTTTCTTTATCGCCGAGGGCTTTAATACACGCTCGTCCAGTGGCGAATCTGACAACCGACAGCGGAGACCTCCTAGTCCTCATGAGCAAAACAACCAAACTTGCTGCAATGCCCGATATTGCCAGCCATGCCAAGGCACAGGTTGCCGGCAAGCTGGACTGGGTCGGCATGAACCATATCGAAATGCCGGTACTGCTGGATGGTGGCAACGGCAAGCAGATTCAGACCAGTGCCCGGGTCAGCGCCTTCGTCGATCTGGACAAGGCCGACAAGCGTGGTATTCACATGTCCCGGCTATACCTGCACCTGGATCGCATTCTGGGCGAGCAGACGCTGTCGCCGCTGGCGCTGCGCCGGCTGCTGCGCGAGTTCCTGGCCTCGCATGAGGACCTGAGCACCCGCGCGATGGTGCGTCTGGATTTCGACTACCTGGTGCGTCGCCCGTCGCTGGTCAGCGACAATACCGGCTGGAAACGCTATCCCATCAGCCTGATCGCCAGCCTGGAAGGCAAGGCCTTTGCCTTGGAAATGGCTTACCAGGTCATCTATTCCAGCACCTGCCCGTGTTCTGCCGCATTGGCCAGACAACTGATCCAGGACCAGTTCCGCAAGGACTTTCCGGCAAACGAAGCCCTGTCTTCCGAGGCGGTGATCGATTGGCTGGGCTCCGAGCAGGGCATCGTCGCCACACCTCACAGCCAGCGCAGTGCCGCCGATATTCGGCTGCACCTGTCGCCCAGCTTCGAAGCTTTCCCCTTCGTCGAAATGATCGACGTCATCGAGAATGCCCTGAAGACACCGGTGCAATCGGTGGTCAAGCGCGAGGACGAGCAGGCCTTTGCGTTGCTCAACGGTCAGAATCTGATGTTCTGCGAGGATGCAGCCCGCCGCGTGCAAACGGCTCTGGACAGTGAGGATCGGGTGGTCGATTTCTGGGCTCGCTGCTCGCACTTTGAAAGTCTGCATCCGCACAATGCGGTCAGTATCGTCACCAAGGGGCTGAAGGACGGTTACCAGCCAATTGACGGCCATCCCAGGGCCTGGGTCGAATAAGGCCCGTCGGTCACGTCGGGCCTTATTCGACTCTCGTCAGTCCGATCTGCAGGTCGGGCAGCGCGATGCCGATGGCCCGGGCATCCGGATCGGCCCAGCTTTGAGCTATGGTTTTGCCGCTATCCGGGTCAAAAACGCTTAAGCGTAAAATCGGTGTATCCATCTGATCCAGTCGCTGTCGGCTGAGTGTGACAACAAAGCCCAGCGCCATACCAGCGGCATCAAGCGGCTCACTCTGCCCATTGGCGCTGTCCAGTTCAATGGAACGGGTCAGACGCCAGCTTTCACCCTCTTTGATGCCTGCCCAGCCGGTAAAACGGACAATTCGATGGAAGCTGTGAATCTGATCCTGGATGATTGTTGCTGCCCCTGCGGTTGCCGTGCTGGCGGCAACCAGCCGATCCGCGATAACCAACTGGTTGCCGTCAAACGCAAATTCCTTGATCAAGCCCAGCGCTGCATCGCCCTGTCCGAATTGGCAGGTCTGGGGATCGGTCACGGCACTCAGGCCGCTGCTTCGAAGGGTGACATCAATGTCGCAACGCCGAACAGGCCGATCACTGGCGTCTAGCGGGGCGAAGAATCCCTCGTAGGCACCGGGCAGCTCGGCTCGGCGCAACGCCAGTGCAAAGCGCCGATTTGGCTGGCCGGACTGTTGCTGGGTCAGGTAGAAAACCAACGGGTCCTGGCGGATCAGCGGCGCGGTAGTAACGGTCAGTAGCAGCATGTTATTGGCGTCGACAGCACTGGTAGCGTAGTCACCGGGCAGGGTGGCAGCGAGTTGCTCCAGCACCGGATCGTTAACGCTCGGTCCAGGTTTGCGCTCGGGGCTCGTGGTACAGGCGGCCACGCCCAGGCTGATCAGCATGGCCAAACCACAGCGGTTGATGCAGTGAAGAATCAAGGGTTCGGGTCGCTGTCGTCAAGCTGGCTGTCGTCGAGCAACAGGCGCGGGTCTACTCGCACGCTACCCACATTGATCCGCCAGTCCAGATGCGGGCCGGTTGCCCGGCCAGTCGCTCCGATGCGTGCGACTTCCTGACCCTGCTCCACCCGTTGTCCGACTTCAACCAGGATCTCGCTCAAATGCAAAAAGGCCGAGACCAGGCCATGCCCGTGATCAATGAACAAAGTGCCGCCGGAAAAATACAGGTCAGGTTCGGCCAGGGTGATCATGCCGGCGGCCGGGGCCACCACCGGCGTGCCAGTCGGCGCGGCAATGTCCAGGCCCCAGTGTGGATTGCCTGGCTGGCCGTTGAGAATTCGCTGGCTGCCGTAGACCCCGGAAATCCGGCCACGCGCGGGCCAGATCCAGCCATCGGTCCAGTCGGCGCGGGCATCCCGGCGTTCACGCGCCTGGCGTGTCAGTGCAGCATCACGGCGAATGCGTTCATAGGTTTCCGGTGGCGGCGTCACATGCGCAGGTTCCAGGCCATCGACCCGTTCGATATTGAACTGGCGTACTTGAGGTGTCAGTTCGCGCTGCCAGCGTTCGCCGTTGGACAGTTGAACCGTCAATGTTCGGCTGGTGGTCTCGTCGCGGGTGAAACCAAATACGAAATGGCCCTCGGGAGACAGCATCAGGCTTTGATCATCAAGCCGTACTGTCGCACCCGGAGGGGCCTGGCCAAACACCAGTCCGCCCTGAACGATGGCACCGTTGAGCCTGACCTGACCCGATTCTGAAGCCAGCCCCTGGCCGGTGATCAGTCCGATTAACAGCAGAAACATCCGTGTTATTGGTGCCAATTCAGGCATCACTTCCTCGTCGTATCGTCAGAGTCTGGCCAGGCCGCAGTATGCTGGACGAACTCAATCCGTTCCAGCGCATCAAATCGTTCAGGCTGACCTGGTGACGGCGGGCAATGAGCCACAACGAATCCCCGCTGCGTACGGTATAGGAGATGCTCTGGACCTCACTCGCCGGACCGTCCATCTGAATCGCCAGGCGCTGTCCGGGCCGAATCATGGAAGAACCACCCAATCCATTCCATTGCTGGATATCGGCAACGCTGACCGAATATTTGCGCGCGATCACCCAAAGACTTTCGCCGGGCCGGACGATATGCCGGAATCGGCGGGTCGGCAACAGCCGCCGTTGCAGCGCGGCCAATTCCTGGTAACGGTCGGCAAACGGTGAACTCTCCGGTGCAACGCCTCCGGTCGGCAGTCTCAGGGTCTGGCCTATGGTCAGGTGATCACCTGACAGATTGTTGGCCTCGCGCAAGGCTCGCACACTGGTGTCGTGGCGCATGGCCAGTCCCGACAAGGTATCGCCACGCCGGACGGTGATTTCTCGCCATACCACCATCTCATGCTGACCCAGCTCCGGGAGAATATCCTGGACGCGTTCCAGCTCATGAATGGGAACGATCAGATGATGCGGTCCTGAGGGTGAGGTCAAATGTTTGCTGAGACCCGCATTGAGCGCGACGATCTCGGTCAGATCCAGCTCGGCCAGGGCTGAAAGCACTACCACATCAATCGGTCCCGGCAGTTCCACTCGCGCAATCTGTGGCTGGTCGGGCCAATGCGGACGCGTCCAGCCATAGCGTTCCGGCTCGCGAAACAGGCAACCCAGGCCATGCAGTTTCGGTACATAGGCCAGCGTTTCGCGAGGCAGGGGCAGTTCATGCCAGACCGTCGGGCGCTGTCGGGCGCGATTGCGCTGCAATGCCCGACTGACTCGACCCTGGCCACCGTTGTAGGCGGCCAGAGTCAGATTCCAGTTACCACCAAAGCGATTGTTCAGAGTTTCAAGATAGTCCAGTGCCGCACGTGTGGCGGCATACAGGTCGCGCCTGCCGTCGTAGAAATCGTTGATTTCCAGACCGTACTCTCGGGCCGTCGGGGCAACAAACTGCCAGGCTCCGGAAGCCTGGCCGTGCGAGTAGGCAAAAGTATCATAGGCGCTTTCAACGATTGGCAGCAGGGCGAGCTCGCCAGGCAGGTCACGGACCTCAAGTTCATTGGCGATGTCATGCAGCCAGGGTTGGGCACGATTGGTGACGCGCTCAAGGTACTCATGACGTTGTCCGAACCAGAAGGCCCATTGCTCGGCGCGGCTGTCAGCCGGGCAGGAGGCAATCGAGAACCGCTCCACTATTCGTCGCCACAGGTCTGCCGCGGCCTCGGACTCAGCGTCAACCGATTGCCGCAGCCGCCAGGATTCTCCGACCCGGGCGATTGCCTGGTCAATCTGCTCGAAGGGATCGTCAATTCGGGCACGAAGATAGTACGGTGGTACGGGGGGGGGCTGTTCCACTGACGAAGTTTGGGTTGGCCGCTGTTCCAGCATGGTACAGCCGCTGAGGGCAACAACGGCCAGTGCTGTCAGGGTCGAAAGACGCGTCTTGCTGATCGGTTGGGTAAGTCGGGACATTCCGTCAATGTAGCTTTTCATCAGGTGGTCATTATCCGGCCATTACCCACAAGGTCAAGCGGAACCGCTTACAATGCGTTCGGACTTACAACTGACGATTTCGTTCAATGAGCAAGCGGCCCGAACAGGCAATCGATGACAACAAGGTGCGCGAATTGTTGCGCGATGCAGGGAGACCACAGACTCGCCGACGCTTGTCGGACATTCTGGGTCTGGACAAGGATCAATCCGATGCTTATCTCAAACCGGTGCTCAATCGCCTGATTGCAGCGGGCGAGGTGGTTCGTAACCGACGGGCGGCCTATGGTCTGGCTGAGGATATGGACCTGGTGCGTGGCCGAATCAGTGCTCATCCGGACGGCTTTGGGTTTCTGGTGCCGGACGAAGGGGGTGAGGATCTGTATCTGTCACCAAAGCAAATGCGCCAGGTTTTCAATGGCGATACCGTGCTTGCGGCCATTACCGGAATCGATCGCCGGGGTCGGCGCGAGGGCGGCGTGGTAGAAGTGGTCGAACGGGCGCATCGGCAAGTCGTCGGGCGTTTGCTGCTCGAATCCGGTGTCGCGATGGTGGTGCCCGATGATCCGCGCCTGACCCAGGATGTACTGATCCCATTAGAGCGGATCGGTGACGCCAAGCCGGGCCAGATCGTGGTTGCCCGCATCGACAAGCCGCCGACCATGGAGCGTGGCGCGGTCGGTGAAATCACGGCCGTACTGGGTCATGCTGATGAACCGGGCATTGCCACTGATATTGCCATTTTCAGCCACGATCTGACCTATGAATTTCCCGAGCCGGTTCTGGCGGCGGCTGACGCGTTTGGTGATCAGATCGACCAGGAGCTGGCCAAAAACCGTAAAGACCTCCGCGAACTGCCCCTGGTCACCATTGATGGTGCCGACGCGCGCGATTTTGATGATGCTGTCTGGGCCGAGGCTGATGGCGACGGCTTCAAGTTGATCGTTGCCATTGCCGATGTCGCCGAGTATGTTCAGCCCGGCGACGTGCTGGATGAACAAGCGCGGCTGCGCGGCACCTCGGTCTACTTCCCTGACCGGGTCATTCCAATGTTGCCTGAAGCCTTGTCGAATGGCTTGTGTTCATTGAGGCCAGATGAGGATCGTCTATGCACGGTCTGCGATCTCAGACTGGATGACAAAGGCAAGGTCAAGTCCAGCCGGTTTTATGAGGCGGTCATGCATTCGCATGCGCGCCTGACCTACGATCAGGTCCAGCGCATGATGGTGGGTGGCGACCCGGCATTGAATGAAAAGTTTGCGTCCGTGAAAGCCAACCTGGTCGCCCTTTACGATGTCTACCGGGTCCTTTCCCGCCGGCGCGCCAGCCGCGGCGCACTGGATTTCGATTCCACCGATGTATATTTCCAGTTTGATGCCGATGGCCGGGTCGCCGATATCCTCCTGAGGACTCGCCACGATGCTCATCGCCTGATCGAAGAATGCATGATTCTGGCCAATGTGGAAGCGGCAAAGTTCGTCGCCAAGGGCAAGCTGCCGATGCTGTATCGCGCCCACGAACCACCGCCAGCCGACAAGCTCGAAGGGCTGGAATCGTTTCTGCGTGCCCAGGGCCTGAAGGTGACCTGGTCCGAAACCCCTGAGCCGGCACAGTATGCGTCCTTGCAGGCCAAGGTGGCGGGAAAGGACAATGAACGCCTGGTCAATGCGGTGCTGTTGCGCAGCATGAGCATGGCGGTTTACCAGACCGAGAATGTAGGCCACTTTGGCCTGGCGCTCAGCCACTATGCTCATTTCACCTCGCCCATCCGACGCTATCCGGATTTATTGCTGCATCGTGCGATCAAGCATCTGGCCCGACGGCAGGCCCCGGATAAATTTGCCTATTCGGAAAAGCGCATGGCCGAGCTCGGTCGCCACAGTTCCTGGACCGAGCGGCGGGCGGAGGAGGCCTCACGGGACGTCGACGAGCGGCTCAAAAGCCAGTTCATGCAACGTCATATTGGTGATAGTTTTGATGGCATCGTGACCGGTGTGACCAGCTTTGGCCTGTTTGTCGAATTGACCCAGTTCGGCGTCAGCGGCCTGGTTCATGTCACCGCCATGCCCAATGACTACTACACCTTCGACCCGGTCAATCACAGCCTGACCGGCAAGCGTCACGGCCGCCGCTTTTCCTTGGCCGATCGTGTGCGCGTCAAGGTGGCCGCGGTTAACCTGGACGAGCGTAAAATCGACCTGGCGCTGGACGATAACGACGAATGAAACGCGAGCTGGTGATGGGGATCAATGCGGTCAGCGGCCTGGCAGATACCTCGCCCGAACGCATTGTGCGAGTCTGGATCAAGCGCTCCGGCAAGCGTCTTGACGCGCTGGCCGAACAGCTTAAAAAAGCCGGTGTGTCGGTGGAGTGGGCCGATGAACGTGCGCTGGACCGGCGCGCCAATGGCGAACGCCACCAAGGCGTGATCGCCGAATTCCAGGCACGTGAGCCGATCAATGAACATGATTTGATCGAACTGATTGAATCGGCTAATCGAGATCCCCTGGTGCTGGTCCTGGATGGCGTCCAGGACCCGCACAACCTGGGAGCCTGTCTGCGCTCGGCAGTTGCCGCCGGAGCCATCGCCGTCGTGACTCCCAAGGACCGGGCAACCGGCCTGACACCAGCCGCTCGCCGGGCTGCCGCCGGAGCGGCCGAACTGATTTCCCTGGCCGTGGTCACCAACCTGGCACGAACGCTGGTTCGGCTGGGTGATCATGGCGTGCGCAGTATCGGCCTGGCCGGCGAGAGCGACAACAGCTTGTTTGCGACCGACTTGACCGGCCCGCTGGCGCTGGTGCTGGGCGGCGAGGAACACGGCCTGCGGCGCCTGACCCGGGAACGCTGCGACCAACTGGCGTGCATTCCCATGCGCGGTGCGACGGAAAGCCTGAACGTATCGGTGGCCGCTGGTATCAGCTTGTTCGAGGCCGTCCGGCAACGGCTGGCCTGATGACCAGTCTAGACAGCATCCGAATTGATTTGCCGTTGTGGACAAGTGCTTTTGCCGCCAGTCTTCCGCCGGAATTGAAAACCCCGGAACAGCGCATGACAGTGGCGATCAGTCTGTCCCGTCACAACCTCAGCGAAGGCACCGGAGGGCCGTTTGGTGCAGTGGTTGTCGAGCGCACAAGCGGCGCGGTGATCGCCCTGGGCGTCAATCGGGTTGAACCGGCCAGCTGTTCATCGGCGCACGCCGAAGTAGTCGCACTGAGTCTGGCCCAGC
>CAZFYM010000083.1:7790-13636 GCA_964523755.1 uncultured Wenzhouxiangella sp.
CCAGCAGGTACTGGCCAACTGGAACCTGGCCGATGCCGGTCGTGGCGAAATCGAACTGGTGACCTCCTGCGAGCCTTGCGCCATGTGCCTGGGTGCGATTCCCTGGTCCGGGGTCAGTTCTGTGCTGTGCGGTGCCACCAAGGCCGATGCCGAAGCCGCCGGCTTCGACGAAGGCGACCGTCCCGACGCCTGGGAAGACAAACTGGCCGCCCGCGGTATTGCAGTCACCACCGGCCTGCTCAGAGAACAAGCCGCCGAGGTCCTCACTCAATACGCCCGCTCTGGAAGCACTATCTACAACCCGACTTCCTAAAGACAAAAAAGCCTCACGCAAAGGCGCAAAGGCGCGCAAAGAAAAGCCTGGATAGGGACAGGTTCAGGCTTCGTTAACAACGCTTGCGCCAGACTGCTGACATGACAATCACCAATCAAAGCAGAAATCGATGATGTATATACCAATAACGCTGAAACAAACCTTACTGGCGATCAGTTCCGCAATGTTGCTGGCAGCCTGTGCCACCACCTCGGATCCCTGGACCGGCGAAGAGCGTTCGACCCGAACCGGGCAGGGCGCTGCCATCGGTGCCGGGATTGGTGCCGTTATCGGGGCCATCTCCGGCGGCGACCGCCTCAAACGCGCTGCCATCGGTGCCGGGGTTGGTGCCTTGAGCGGTGCGGCAATCGGCAACTATATGGATCGCCAGGAACGGGCGCTGCGCGAGCAGTTGCGCGGCACGGGCGTCAGTGTAACCCGCCGCGGCAACGACATTATTCTCAACATGCCGGGCAATATCACCTTTGGTTTCGACCGCTCCGACCTGATGCCGGAGTTTCACGATGTGCTCGACTCGGTTGCCCTGGTACTGGGAGAGTTTGACCAGACCGTGCTGGTCATCGACGGTCACACTGACTCGATCGGTCGCCGGGAATACAACATGGACCTGTCCCGTCGGCGGGCCGAGTCCGTCGGACGCTACCTGATCACCCAAGGTGTTGTGCCGGTTCGCGTTGCGACCTACGGATATGGTCCCGACCACCCAATTGCCAGCAATGATAGCGAAGCTGGACGGGCGGCCAACCGACGGGTCGAATTGACCTTGATGCCGGTGACCGAATAGGAATGATTTGCTGAGTGCGCTTATGGTAGTTCGAGCGGTCGCTGCTGTACGCCGGTGTTGGCCGTCGAGCGCTGGTGGGCACTGACGTAGAGCGTGTACGCGCCGGACTCGGGGCGATCCAGTCGGCCGGCGAACTGGTTGGTAGTGCCGGTAAATTCCAGCGCCGTTTCAGTCAGCTTCGCTTCACCCTGATAAACGCTGGCAAGCACGACAAAATCATCGGCTCGCCACAGCCCACCGGCCGTGATCGGGCAGCCGCAAAGCATGGTGACATTGGCCGTGAGCTCGATACTTTCGTCTGCGTTTGAATCAATTTCGATGATATCGACGATCAGCCCGGGCAGCTGGAGGATCAGCGGCGGGTCCACCCGGTCGACGCCCGGCAGCATCCACAGCGTGGTGTTCTGCTGCTGGATGCTGTCGTCAACACCAAGCGGCCCGGTTACCGCCACTCGCACCCGGGTCGGCCGGTCGATCTCCAGTCTTGCCGTCCAGCTTGCCGCGCCAGGAGCCGAAGGCGTGTGCCCGCGCGTTTGACCCTCGATCATCATCGAATCGGTATCCCCGGTCGGTCCGGTAATTCGGCCATGATCGAGCACGCGGCCGGTGGCCACCTCGGTGATCTGCACATTCAATTCGCCCACGCCGCTGCCAATAAACTTGGCATCCAGTGAACGCCCCTGAATCTTCAATGCCGTCGTGTCGGAAGTTTGCGAGCCAACCGTTTGAGCCAGACCCGCAATAGGCACGGCGAGGCACCCCAACAGGAGGAGGGCAATCAACCATGATATTGACCTCAATGTCGTCTTCCGCATAAAGTTTCTCCTGATGAAGGTTGGTGGAATCCCTGTATTATGGCCTACTCTGACCCGTCAAGAATTGCCAGGTGTGAAGTCAGTCCATGTGCGATCTCGCGTGTCGTAAGGAAAACCTGCGTTGGGGAAAACCATGAAAACCTCATCCGGGACTTCGTCGAAGAACATCCCTTCGCCAAATAGCGGCGATCTGGGCCCCTTGATCGCCCGGTTTCCCGGTACAGAACAGGTGTCCTGCTCTGACGTCGGGGGTAAAGCTATTTCGTTGATCCGGATGATCGAAGCCGGTTTTCCGGTCCCGCCCGGTGTTGTGCTCACAACCGGCTTTTTTGCTCCCTGGTTCGAGTCCATCAAGTCGTCGACGTCCTGGTTGCAACTCACCAAGGCACCCGAGGAAGAGTGGTCTTCGCTTTGCGTATTGCTGAAAGAACGAGCACGGATGCTTCCAATCTCAGCGTTGCAGCTTGACGCGTTGACGACGGTACGTAAAGAACTCGCCATCCGGGGTACAGACCTTCGCTTCGCAGTCCGGTCATCTTCACCTGAGGAGGATATGGCATCAGCCTCATTTGCCGGCGGATACGAAACGCGATTGGGTGTTCGTCCTGAGGACCTGGAGGAGGCGGTTCGCCACTGCTTCGCGTCGACCTTTGATGTGCGCGTGTTGAGCTACAAGACGGAGCATGGCTTCGATCTGTGGTCACCACGAATCGCCGTGATTGTGCAGGTTCAGATTGACAGCGATATGGCCGGTGTCGGGTTCTCACTGAATCCGGTAAACAACGACTACGATGAAGCCGTTATCGCGGCAAACTGGGGACTGGGATCCTCGGTGGTCGATGGCCAGGTCTCACCGGATCACTATGTCGTCGACAAAGTCGAACTACAAATAAAGGAGATGACGCTGGGCACCAAGCAGGCTTCGGTCTGGCTTGATGCTGACCAGGGTACCGTCGAACGAACGGCTCACCGTGGTGAAGATCGCACCCTGACCGACACCCAGGTCGGCGAACTGACCGGCATGATCTGTCGTATCGAGGATTTGTATAGCGTGCCGGTCGATATCGAATGGGCCTACGCCGGGGACGAGCTACATGTTCTGCAGGCGCGCCCAATTACCCGCTTCGTGCCGCTTCCGCCCGAGATGATGACCCGACCAGGCGAGCGACGGCGACTTTATGCCGACGTGGCCTTGTCAAAAGGCCTGACCACCAATGCACCGATCTCGCCGCTGGGCCTGGACAGCCTGAAGAGCATGTTCCTGGAGATACTTGAGTCCTGGGTCGGCCCGATCAACCGCAACCCATCTCCCGAAGATGGGCTGATGTTCTTTGCCGGCGGGAGAATGTATATCAATTACTCCAGTGTGCTGTGGCTGGCAAGCCCCCGACTGCTGGCCAAAAGTGCCGCTCCGACCGATGCGCTGATGGCACGGACACTGGCCGGGGTTGACGCCGGATTTTATCGAGCGTCCCAACGTCCGACCTGGTTGAGTTTTCGGCTTGTCTGGATCATTCCCCGGGCGCTGTGGCGTCTGCGCGGTTTCTTCTGGAACTTGATCCGCGCCCTCGTGGCCCCGGAACGTATGTACCGGTCCTATCAACAAAGAGTCAAGACATTCGAAGCACAACTGCGCCAGCATCTTGACAGCGAACTTGCGCTCGACGAGTTCCGCAACCGGTTTGAGGCCCGCATGGCCGATGAGATGTTCGATGTGCTGATGCCCGTGCTCGTGGCCGGTCAAGTTTCACCAGACTTCATGATCGGTCGGAACAACGCGAAGTTGAGAGCCTTGACCGCCCGACTCAGGTTGGGTACACCGGGCAATGTCGTGGTAGAAATGGGCATGGCGATGTATCGCATGGCCCAGAAACTAAAACCTTCAGACTTCCGCGATCTGGACCGGCTGGTCGAACGAATCCATTGCGGTCAGGTGCCGGATGATTTTCTCACAGCCTGGAATGAGTTCCTTACCGATTTTGGTTGGCGTGGACCGCTCGAAATGGATCTGGCCAGCCCCCGGTACGCCGACGATCCGCGGCTGGCACTACGCCAGCTATCTTTCATGGGCGTCGATGACCAGCGTTATGATCCGCGGGCCGCGCACCAGCGCCAGAACAAGGATCGACAAAGTGCATACGAAGAGCTGAAGGGGCTTCTGGGACCAGTGCGCCGCCGACTATTGCGCCGAATCTACCAACTTAATGAACGCTTTGCCGGAACGCGCGATACCCCCAAGCACCTGATCGTTTTATATAACTACGCAGTTCGCAAACGCACCCTGGCGGCTGGCAGGCGTCTGAGTCAGGAAGGTCGTCTTGGTTTGCCGGAAGAGGTTTTCGCGCTGGCGTTTGACGATCTGAAAGCGGCCGATTCTGATGCCAGTCTGGATTTGCGCAAGATTGCCGAGGAGAGAATCCGTTTTCACAACAAGCTGCGATCACAAGTCAGGTCATTTCCGGCCGTGATCGACTCTCGCGGCCGAATCCTGCGCCCGCCTGAGGCCAGAATGGAGCCGGGCTTACTGACCGGCATGCCGGTTTCTTCCGGCATAGTGACAGGGCCGGTCAAGGTACTTCATTCTCCCTACGAAAAGACGGTGGAGAAGGGCGATGTCCTTGTGGCCTACACGACCGACCCCGGCTGGACACCACTGTTTGTGAATGCAGCCGCCATCGTGCTCGAAGTCGGAGGCGTTCTGCAACACGGAGCCGTAGTCGCACGCGAATACGGCAAGCCCTGCGTCGTCGGCATTGATCGAGTGGTAGACAAGCTTCAAGACGGTCAGCAGGTCGAAGTCAATGGAGCGGCAGGCACCGTTCGCCTGTTGTCTTAGCGATGCCTGTCGGTAGGGTCTCGCGCCGGGTCAATAAACGCGGTGATAGCGTTAGCAAAGCTGTCCGGGTCTTCCAGCATCGGGAAATGACCCAGTTTTTCCAGCCAGGTCAGCCGCGCGCCGGGAATGGCGTCGGCCAGCCGCTGACCGATGGCGGCTACGGCAACCGGATCGCGGCGACCCCACAGTACCAGCGTCGGGATGTCCAGCCGCTCCAGCGGACCGGTCCAGCGGTGGTAGAAGCGATAGCGTTCGTCAATGTAGCCAATCGTTGGCAGCAGCGCATTGATGCCATCATTACAACGCATCAATGCCCACATGGCAGCCAGTTCGGATTCGGGGATCGCAGGTCCGGTGATCTTGCCGATCTGCCAATGAAACAGCCACCACGATGCCACCCGCGTGTAGAAACGCGCCAAAGGCGAGCGCAGCAGTTTCTGCGACGGAGTCAGCCGTGCCTGATCGATATACACGCTGCCATTGGTCAGTACCAGCGATTCGATGGCTACTGGCAGCAGGCCGGCCTCGCGCCGGGCCAGCAGTTCGCAAGCCAGGCTGGTACCCATATCGTGGGCGACCAGCGCAATACGATCGATGCCGCGTCGGATCAGCATCATCAACACCCGGTCGGCCTGGTCGACCAGCGAATAACTGTAGCCAGCGCGCGGCTTGGCAGAGAACCCGAACCCGGGCAGGTCGATCAGCAGCATCCGCCGTCTTCCGGCACGATCGATGACCCGGTGCCAATCCAGCGAACTGGATGGAAAACCGTGCAGCCACAGTACCGGTGCCCGAGTCTCATCACCGGGCCGGTCGATGACAAAACAGTCAAGCCCACCCAGCGACTCCAGTTCGCCCCGGTCCCGCCAGGCCTCAACAATAGAATTCTTTTCGCTCGACTCCTCAGTGTTCATTGGATTCCGGCCCTTGATAGAGAATGAGCTGCATCGCCACAGCCCCGAGGAGTTTATCCTACTGGCCAACGAGGTTTCGGATATCAAGCTAATCGTTGAGTGACGGCCTGCCGCTCACAAGGTTGATTGGCATTGATCGAGCAGCTGTTACCATGATGTTTTC
>CAZFYM010000084.1:0-13435 GCA_964523755.1 uncultured Wenzhouxiangella sp.
ACTAGCAGTCCAAGTAATTCACGCTTCTCAATCGGCCCAAGTTCCTGAATTTCTTTTTGAATTTCGGTAACTGACTTTGCCATAGGGGACTGCTCGCTCGAATCTTGTTTCAGTATATCGCCAAAAGTCAGCCTTTGCGAAATGCCTCACCACCAACCAAACCAACCAAACAATATCACCTACTAAAACAAGCGCTCGTTCATCCGGCGTTGACATTCCGTGATTAGAATTCCCTCACAAATGTGAAGGAGTACGACAATGAGCGAATCAGAAGGTAATGCCACCATTTTGCTGGTGGAGGATCACGACGACCTAGCGGCCAGTATTGGGGATTATCTTGAGTCTCTGGGTTTTTCCATGGATTATGCGGCAGACGGTGCTATCGCGTTGAATTTACTGGAGGAAAACCCTTACGACGCGATTATTCTTGACTTGATGTTGCCCAAGATCGACGGCATTCGGGTCTGCCAGCGACTGCGTGAGCGCGGTGATGGTACGCCGATTCTGATGTTGACTGCCCGCGATCAGTTGAGCGACAAAGTAGCCGGTTTCGATGCCGGGGCTGATGATTATCTGGTCAAGCCCTTCGAAATGGAAGAACTGGCCGCCCGCATCCGGGCATTGGTGCGCCGGGCAAGAGGTGAAATGTCCGACGGTGCCATGCGAGTCGGCGATCTGGTCTTCGATCCTCGCACCATGCGCGTCGAACGCGACGGCCAACGCGTCAACCTGTCGCCGACCTCGGTTCGCATTCTCAAGGTGCTGATGCGCGAATCCCCCCGCCTGGTCAGCCGCGAGCAGATCGAAAACGAACTCTGGGGCGATCTCCTCCCCGATTCCGACACCCTGCGCTCCCACATGTACAACCTGCGCAAGGGTATCGACCGCCCCTTCAAGCACAAACTGCTCCACACCGTCCAGGGAATGGGATTCAAGATTGCCACGCCGGAGGATGCCTGACTGCCGCACAAGCGCGGGTAGGTCGATCACTTCCTGACCGCGCGCTGCGCTTCCAGGGCGAGTTCCATGGCAACCTGATCGCTCAAACTTGCACTACGACGGGCAGAGTTCAGATAACTCAAAGCCTTCTCCGTCAGCTTACGTTGCCGCTGCTCACTTTGAGAATTCGTCGATCTATCCATTAGGTCAGAATATTCAATAATTTTTCGGTGCGCAAGGCGAGTCGGTCCAGCGCAATTCGGAAGGCGGGTGCGGTTTGCCGAAGGCGAGAAGCGCCGGCCTGAAGAATGTCCGCGTGTACAGTTCAGAGGGCAGGTGCGCTTTGCCGAAGGACGAAGTGCCTGCCAGGAGAACGCCCGTGCGTGCGGCCGACGGTCACACCCCTAAGTTGCCACCAAATGCCCAGATTTCTAACTCTCAAGTCCAAGAAAATCAATGTCTTGAACCTAGCCCCTTGAACCTTTCGCCTTGAGCTTTCTATTCAAAGATACAACCAAAAATCCACAATCCGGTCCCCGTAAAGCAGAGCAACAAACCCGGCGGCTGCCAGATAGGGTCCAAAGGCGATCGGGACGTCTTTGCCGTGGCGGGCAGCAATAATCAGGATGATGCCGACGATGGCCCCGACAAAGGATGCCAGCAGGATGATGACCGGCAGCATCCACCAGCCCAGCCAGGCGCCCAGCGCGGCCAGGAGTTTGAAATCGCCATAACCCATGCCTTCCTTGCCGGTAATCAGCTTGAACAGGTGGAATACACCCCAGAGAACGCCGTAGCCGGCAATCGCGCCCATGACGGCTTCCTCGAGGCTGGCGAACAAGCCCAGCCAGAGATTCAGGCACAGGCCCAGCCAGAGCAGGGGCAGGGTGATCTGATCCGGGAGTAGTTGATGGTCGAAGTCGATACCGGTGGCGGCAATCAGTGACCAGGCCAGTACCAGAGCAGCCAGTGCCTCCGGTGTCGGCCCGAAGGAATGAACCACGATGACCGAAGCAACAGCCGTGATCAGTTCCACCAGCGGATAGCGAATTGAGATTCGCTGGTCGCAACGACGACAGCGCGCGCGCAAAATCAGCCAACTGATCACCGGAATATTGTCGTACCAGGCAATCTGTTGCTTGCACTTCGGACAAAATGAGCGATTGGCGACCAGCCCTGGCGGCTCACTTTCCGTCGAATCGCCCTCAACTTCCAGCAATTCCCGGCACTGACAGCGCCAGTCGTGCATCAAGCGCGCCGGCAGGCGCAGGATGACAACATTCAGAAATGAGCCGACCAGCAGCCCGAAAACAAAAACGGCGGCCCCAAGAACCGCCGGATGCAGGGCATCCAAGTACTCAAAATACGTCAAAACTCGGAATCCTTTATTTTGACTGGTGTGCCACAAACTCGCTGATTGGCGACGAATTCAGCACCGACCGTCGGGGACATCGCCCCGACCTACGCATTTCCCGAAACCCGGAACCCGGAAACCTGAACCCGGAACCCGTTGTTTTCTTTACATCACCGCTGCCATTTGGAAGATTGGCAGGTACATGGCAACCACCATGCCGCCGACAACAACCCCGATAAAGATAATGATGATCGGCTCGAGAAGGCTGGAAAGGGCATCAACGGTGTTGTTAACCTCTTCTTCGTAAATAGTCGCAACCTTGTTGAGCATCGCGTCCAGCGAGCCGGCTTCTTCACCAATGGCGGTCATCTGCACCAGCATGGGCGGGAATAGACCGGTCTGTTGCATGGCAAGCTGCATCTGGTGCCCGGTTGCAACATCATCACGAATCTTGAGAACGGCTTCTTCGTAGACCACATTGCCTGTGGCACCTGCGACGGTTTTCAGTGCATCTACCAGTGGCACACCGGCAGCAAACGTGGTTGCCAAGGTGCTGGAAAAGCGTGCCAACGCCGATTTCACCAGGACCGGACCGATGATGGGGATTTTGAGTGCTATTCGATCAAGAAGATGAGCGAAGTTCTTGTTTCGCTTTTTGAGTTGAATCAGACCGTAGATTCCACCGCCAAAAAGAATTGCGACCCAAAGAAAATTGGCTTGCATGAACTCCGACGCGTTGATTACCATGCGGGTAAATGCTGGTAGGTCAGCACCGAAACTCTTGAAGATGTCCTCAAACTGGGGAATGACAACAATTAGCAAAATGGCGGTAACAGCAATGGCAACGGCTACCACGGTAGCCGGATAGAACATCGCTTTTTTGACCTTGCCCTTGATGGACTCGATGCGCTCCTTGTAGTTGGCGATGGAGTCCAGCACCTGGTCCAGGACTCCGGCGCTTTCGCCAGATTCGACAAGATTGACATATAAATCATCAAAGTAGACCGGGTGTTTGGCCAGCGCCTCGGCCAGTGTTGCACCGGATTCGACGTCGGTTTGAATGGCCTTGATCAACTTTTTCATGCGCGGGTTTTCCGTCGCCTGGTTGATGATCGAGAACGACTGAACAAGGGGGATCCCTGAAGTTAGCATGGTAGCAAGTTGGCGCGTGAACGTAGCGATGTCGCGCGCGTTGATTCGCCGGCCGCTGCCACCGAAGAGTGCTTTTGGTTTCTTCTTGACTCGCGACGGCAGAATGCCCTGCTGACGAAGCTCTGCCTTGATCAGCGTCTCATTACGCCCGGTCTTTTCGCCCTTGAGCTTCTTGCCGCGCTTGTCCTTGCCTTCCCACAGATAGGTCTCGAGTTCTTGCTTGGTTGTCGCCATTGAAGCGCCTCTCCTGCTCTATACCGGTCCCCGAATAGCTCTTATCTTACTTCGAAAAGGGGCTCTAAAACCGTGATTCTGTGCGCAAACTGCCCCAATTGCAAGCCGCAACGTGATCAAAAGCCTCACGCAAAGGCGCAAAGACGCAAAGTGCGCAGAGGAAAGAATGAACGATGGGCAAATCGCTTGAAGGCTGCTTGCGACATTGGGGATTACAGATCCCGATCTTCCATAAATGGTTAGCTGTAAAACGTAAGCCTTTGGTTTTGCTAATCTTTTGTTACCCGATTCATTTCCGCGAGGCTCAGCATGCCCTTTTTGACCTTGTTCAGTGCTGCCCGTCGCAAGTCGATAATGCCCTCGATTTCTGCCTGCCGCCCCAGTTCCAGAGCGCTGCCGCCCTTGAGGATGATTTCTTCCATGGCTTCGGTGATCGGCATCACCTGGAATACGCCGGAGCGGCCCTTGAAGCCTGCGTTGCACTGATCGCAGCCGTTGGCCTGGTAGATTGTGATGCCTTCGGCGATTTCTTCTTCGGTAAACCCGATCTTGCGCAACGCTTCCTCGGGCACTTCCTCGATTTTCCTGCACTTGTGCAGGGTTCTGCCCAGGCGCTGGGCCAGTACCAGGTGTACGGTGGAGACGATGTTGTAGGTCGGCACACCCATATTGGCCAGGCGGGCAATGGATTGCGGTGCGTCGTTGGTATGCAGGGTCGAGAGCACTAGGTGACCAGTCTGTGCCGCCTTGATGGCGATTTCGGCTGTTTCCAGGTCACGAATTTCCCCGACCATGATGATATCGGGATCCTGACGCAGAAACGAGCGCAGGGCAGCGGCAAAAGTCAGGCCTTGTTTGACGTTCTGCTGGACCTGGTTGACGCCTTGCATGCGAATTTCAACCGGATCCTCGACCGTGGAAATATTGGTACCCTCACTGTTCAGAATGCCCAGTGCGGTGTAGAGCGTGACGGTCTTGCCGGAGCCGGTTGGCCCGGTAACCAGCACCATGCCGTAGGGTTTATTGATGGCCGCAAGATAATCTTCCTGCTGCTTGGGTTCGAAGCCGAGTTTCTCGGGTCCGAGAAAGGCACCGGCACCGTCCAGCAGACGCATCACGATCTTCTCGCCCCACAGGGTTGGGCAGGTCGATACACGAAAGTCGAAAGCCTGGCCCTTGGACAGATTCAGCTTGATACGCCCATCCTGCGGCACGCGACGCTCGGCGATATCCAGGCTGGACATGACCTTGACCCGGGCAGCCAACCGGGGTGCCATGCGTTTGGGCGGGCGCACCTGGGTGGCCAGCACCCCATCGATCCGAAAGCGCACCCGATAGTCTTCCTCGTAAGGCTCGAAGTGAATATCCGAGGCTCCCTTGCGAATGGCATCGACCAGCACCTTGTTGACAAAGCGCACAACCGGTGCGTCGTCCGCGCCACTGGCATCGGCGGCAGCATCCTTGTCGGCGTCGTCTTCGCCTGCGTCAAAGCGCAGATTGTCCAGGTCGTCCTGGTCTTCGGTCAGCTCGCTGAAAGCCTGGCTCGAGCCTGCCATGGCCCGGTCAATGGCGCCATCAATGGCATTATAAGGGGCGAGGATGGTTTCAATCGTATAGCCGGTTGAAAAGGCAATTTCGTCCGTGCCAGCCTTGTTGCCGGGGTCGGCCGAGGCGACGTAGAGTCGTTTTCCGCGTTTGGTCAGGGGTAGAATCAGGTGCTTGCGCAGCAGGTCTTCCTTGACGACATCGGTCGGCGCATGCTTCAGATCCATCGTTGACAGATCGATCAAAGGCATGCCGAAGTCCTCAGCGGCCACATGGGCAAATCCCACAGGTTCAATCAATTTTTCGCGAACCAGATGGCTGGTGAACGTCCGGCCCTTCTCAGCCGCCTTCGCCATGGCGTCAACCGCCTGTTCCTCGGTCATCAGGCCGTTTTCGACTAATTTGCGTCCCAGATTGGACAGGCGCATGGTAGGTGTGGATTGCGCGTACATACTCATCCTTTTACTGCAGATGCCATGATGCTAGCGCTACGGCATGGATAATGCAAAAAAAATCGTGCTGGTGGAGCCCAGCTATGCACAGGCTATCGAAGGTATGGCGCAGGGATTCTACAGCGGATCAGGAGTTTTTCCGCTGAAAAATAAAAATCCCCGCATTTGCGGGGATTTTTACTTGCTGCTACACGATTACGCTTACGGACGGCAACGAGCCGGCAGATACTTCGGAATGACAGTGCCACCGTCACATTCCCACTGAACGCTGCCATCAGCGGTTGCAGTGGCGGAGGGATCAAGAACAAGCGTATTACCCGCAATAGCGGTATTTGCATCACCGCCAAAGGTCACAGTAATGATGCCGTTCGCTACTTGAGTGCCGGTAACGTAACTGCCCACGATTGAACCCGCCGCTGCAACGCCTGCTTCGGTATTGTCAGCTGGGAAAGTCCCGCGGTCTGTCCAGAATTCGGCAACGGCCGTGCGAACGCCACCAGCCAAGTTCATGCCTTCCGAAACCTGCGAGCGAATGGTGTAATCCTGGTAGGCCGGGATTGCGATTGCCATCAAAATTGCCAGAATGGCGATTACGATCATCAGTTCGATCAAAGTAAAGCCGGATTGCTTGCGAATATTGTTCATGTTGTTAACTCCTTCAAGTGCGTTTTAAAAACGCGTGGTTTAAATTGCCAATTTGGCGCTGCCGCCCGGGAATCTATACTCCCTTAAGCAATGAAATGCACGATCCGTGCCAAACTAGCATGTCGATGATGCAATACAAATTCTTGATTGGAACCTCGAATGTGCTGGAACTTTATTGAGACTATCCTATCCTGTCCGATGCTTCGAGTGACGAAATTCGTCACTTCAGGACCGAATCTGTCACTGTGCGAGTCTTTTGCCTCGGTGTGTTCACCGGCACCTAGCGGGAAGAAAGCGTGCTTCAACGGTGCCTGTATCGCAACTCCACTGCATTGTTGCGTCGATGCTGGGCAAGGGTTCCAGCACCAGAGTTCGGCCCGTGATTGCCGTATTTTCCATGCCGGTATCAAAAAGTGCGGTGATCAAACCGTTGGTGATTTCCACCGAGCTAACATATTCACCTACGATGGAGGTCGGCGTTGGCAGTCCGGCTTCGGTGTTGTTCGCCGGTAGCGTACCTGTATCCGACCAATAATCCCAGACTGCGGCCTTGGCACCGTTGGCCAAGTTCATCCCTTCTGTAACCTGCGTTCTGATGGTGTAGTCTTGGTATGCTGGAATGGCAATTGCCATCAGGATGGCCAGGATTGCGATCACAATCATCAATTCGATTAGGGTAAATCCCTCGGAATCCCTGATTTTCATGGAGATGACCTTTGACGACAGATGCAGGAACTTATGCAAGTTCTGCGCCATTTCGGGTTAGTGCGTGCGTTCGTGCGTTTTTAGTGCTTGTAGATAGTCGCCAATTCGCCGCGTCCAAAGCGCTGCAGCTATTGGCGATTCCGGCGGCTGGTCAAGTTCCTGCCTAAGAAATTCAATCGCTTTGGCATCTTGTCCGCCTTCTAACAGCAGGTGGGCAATCAGCACCACGGTTTCTGGGTGCCTATAGATATCTAGTGCGCTAAGATAGCTTGATATGGCTTCTGGTACATTGGCTGTAGTTAAGTGAAACCAGGCTTCAGTGTAGGCCAAGCGATGCCGGGTATACGATACGGATCGTTCAGGTAAATCCTCCTGGGCGGCCTGGAGGAGTGGCAGGAATTGCGCCCTGGTCATCCAAGGGCAGGCATCGGTTTCCAGGCGCTGGACAACCAAATAATGAAGCGCGGTAGCATCCACGAAGGTTATGACTCGGGCGTTCCGTAGTATTCCGGTTGCATCTTCAATGCGTCGCAAATACTCATCCTCTTCCACATGACAGAAGGTGAGGCTGCGCAACGCAAGCCACGGATTATCGGGGTTTAGTTCCCGAGTTTTTTGAATCACCTTGTCAGCCGCCATGAGATCGTTTTCACTGACATAAATTCTTGACAGGAATTGTGCAGCCCTAACTGAGTCCTCATCATTCAGGTACCAAACCTCAGCAGCAAGAGCCGGGGAACCCCATAAGCGGGTGGTGTCGGCAAGTATTATGGACATCAGCACCAGGTAAAAAATAGCGCCGCCTATTGCCATCCCTCGATAAATGCTAAGAATATTGCTAAAAACCAGTCCATAGCCAAGTGCAAAAAATATACCGATGGCCGGGAGATAGTTACGATGCGCGAAGTACATCTCCAGAGAAATCACGGTGGATTCCAGCAAATGACCAGCTAGGAACCAACTCACTCCAAAAAGTGGGATTGGTGAGAAACGGCGGATTCTCCAGGCGAAAAAGACGACGATTACAAGCGTGATCGCCGCAATTACAGTGCTTGCGGGCGAAAACCATCCAGTTGATAGCGCGAAATTATCCGTGAATGGTGTGACCGCCGATTGTCGTGGCAACATCAGATTGAACACGTAATCCCAGAGAGCACGGGGTTGAGTGAGCAATCGCTCCCCCATCGTGAAGGCTCTTAATTCATATCCGGATTGCGTAATCGAACGCTGAACAAGAAAGGCGAGAACGGCCAAGGAAGGGACGATAGTCGTTACCTGTGACCAGCGGTACCATTTCCGGTTGGGGTCACGTAGCCGGTCGCGCAGGAGCAACCATTCAATTACCAGAGCAAAAACAGGCAGCAAGCTTCCGTTCTCTTTGCTCAGGGTGGCCAGCAGGGTCCCACCCAGCACAGCCGTCACTATGATTGCCAAGCCCTGGCGAGGGTTGGATTGGAAAACTAGTCGGCCGATGATGTACAGGACAAGGCCCAGTAGGACGAACGTGCCGGAAAGCACAGTCATCCTTTGAATGACCATCAGCGAGCTGCTGGCGAGAAAAGGGCTCAGGCCCCAAGCTGCAGCGACGAAAACTCCACACCAGGCTGCCCGTTTGCTGCCAGGTTGCAAGACAGTGGCCAACAGGAATGCGAGCAAAAAGACCAGGGCGGTGTTTACAAGGTGAATGGCGGCGTTAACTTTCAGGAACGGTCTGGGGCTCTCGGGCCAATAATCTGCCTGAAGAGCAAAGGTTGCGAGTGACAGCGGTCTACCGGTTGGTCCTGCTTTCCCCGCCAGGGTGAAATCCAGAGCTGTCAGCTGATCTGTCACTTCTGACAGGCCGGCCAGGTTGGGCTCATCGTCATAATGCCAGCTTCCGGAGAAGGCCAAGCTGTACGCCCAGGCCACCACCACTAGCAGTAGTGCTAGTGCCGCAACCGGGCCAAACAGGCCATGGCCCTTGATGTCGCTAGCGAACGATGCTTTCATTCGTATAAGATCTCCATTTGTACCATTTGAAGAACAGGTCTGTGACCGCCAATGCTTCGAAGGCAGCGAGTCTACCGTCAGTGAGTGATCCCTGCAATGGCAATGAATCATCCACGGGTGCCGTTTAGCTGTAGTGCTCGACACTCGACCATGATTATGGACTTTCCAGTAATCTATGTACGGTTGTTCGCTCCCGCTTTCTTTAAAACTTAGGCACGGAAGCGTCAAAGAGTGCATTCTAGTCAGGCCGTTACGGGTAAACTTTCCTTTGGGCAAAAGAGAAGTCAATGTGATGACTCAAGTTAAGGATGATGCACAGTTTCTAGGCAAATACGAAAGCAGCGGTCGAATTGGACGGTGGCTGATTGATCGGTTTTTTCAGGCTGGCCGGGAATTGCTTGAACCCAGAATTCGGCCGGGGGCCAACATTCTCGAGGTTGGGTGTGGTCCAGGCTACTCAACGCAAAGGATTGCGCGGTGGAAGCCTGAAGCAAATTTTATGGCTACAGACTTGTCCGGTTCACTGCTTCGGAAAGCTGCATATTTGAATCCTGGAATTCCGTTTATCCAGGAATCCGTTCTGGGGCTGGCGCATGGGGACAAAGCCTTCGATTGTGTCATTATGCTCGAGGTTCTCGAACATCTTGAGGATCCACAGGCTGCCTTGGTTGAGCTGCAGCGAGTTTCCAGCGACTACCTCCTGCTCTCAACACCTCGTGAACCAGTCTGGCGCATGCTCAATTGTGTTCGTGGGAAGTACCTTGGTGATTTTGGGAACACACCGGGTCATATTCAGCACTGGTCGACTAAACAGTTGATTAAGGAGGTCGCCACTTGCTTCCATGTGGAAGCCAAAGCAACACCTGTGCCTTGGACCATTTTGCTATTGCGGCCGAAATGAACTCTGATAAAGCGAACAACTGGCTTAAATGGTCTCGCTTGGGATTCATGCTGGTGGTGGTTATTTGGCTCGGATGGATACTTATAAATGCCGATGTGCTTTCCGATATGCCGCCCAGTTTATGGATTCAATGGCAAAGCTGGCTATTTTTTTTGTGCTGGCTGCTGTTGCCTGTTGGGCTTGGTATCCTATGGTGGTGTAGTCTTCGGCTTTCCTTTGGTGTTGTGCTGCCGATATCCAGGGCACTGCAAGTTCAGGGGCTCGCCTGGGGTGGGCGATATCTTCCGGGGAAGGCGGGGATTTTGTTGGCTAAGATTTCTATAGCTGGTGAACATGGCACCAAAGTTCGCAGCTTGAGTCACTCAGTGCTCGTTGAGCAAGGTTTATTTGTGTTGTCCGGAATCGGTGTCGGGGTCGCATTTTTGCCCTGGAGTGTAATTTTAGAGGCCGTTTATTGGGATCATTCCTTGTGGAGCTGGCTCCAGAAAAATATGCATTCCATTAACTTGCTTCCAGCTCAAATACTGGTGGCCTGCGGAATCACATTAGCTGGATTTTGCGGACTATTGATTGCCTGCAGACTTTTCAGTGTGAAGTTTCGACGGCGTGACACCTCATTGTGGATATTGATCTATGCTGGATATTGCACCATTCACATCCTGTTGGGGCTTGCGCTGTATCCCTTGATTGCGTCAATGGCATCCGATAGTGCGATGTTGTTGGGTGTGGGTGGGGTTATTGCAGCATTGGCTTTGGCAAATTCAGTGGGTATTATGGCAATTTTTGCGCCGGCTGGATTGGGCGTACGAGAAGTGGTCCTTGCCGCAATACTTGCTGTAGCTTTGTCGTACTCGGCATCGCTAGGGATAGCCGCATTTCTACGTGTATTGACTCTCTTGGCAGATGTTGTGTTTACCTTGCTAGCGTGGTCCTTCGGCTTGCTTATTGCTTGGAGAAGTCGCGCTAGCTATCGCGAAACATCAAGGCAGTGATCTGTTCAGATATCATTCCGATTAAAAATACAATTACTGAAGCACTGAACAGTAGCAGACTCATGTTGGTGAAGCGGCCAAACTCAATGAAAGTGTAGATATAGTAACCGCATCCAGCAGTAAAAAAAGCTGCGCTGATCGGTAGAAATAACTTCAATGGCGAATAAAGTGTCGCGATTTTGAAAATAATCAAGAGAAATCTCAAGCCGTCCCTAAGCGGTTTGATGTGGCTTTTACCCACTCGCTTTCTGGCCTCGATGTCGACAAACTTAACTGAATGACCACAGCGCATAAAGGCCATTGTTATCGTGGTTGGATAAGAAAATCCATTGGGCAAAAGGTATAGAAACTTTCGGAAGAGTTCTGCTTTGACTGCTCTGAAGCCAGAAGTCAGATCTTTGATTTTTCGTCCGCTGACAGCGCTTGCAATGACGTTGTATGAGCCATTTGCATAGAGTCGGGCAACATTGGCATGTGAACCAGTAGATCGAGCACCAATGGCCATTTCATGGCCCTCTTCCAGTGCGGCGAGGAGGCGTGGGATGTCTTCCGGTTTGTGTTGACCGTCAGCATCAAGAAATACAAAAATTTCGCCCGTCGCTGCTCGGGCTCCAGCTTTGATAGCTGCTCCATTGCCTAGGCTTTCCGGATGGGATACTACCCGGGCGCCAGCAGCTTGGGCCAACTCCCGCGTTCGGTCCTCTGATCCATCATCAACAACCATTATTTCTGACGTCGAGTACATCGCCCGTATCTGACTGACTACCTGAACAATTGAAGCATCTTCATTCTTGGCCGGGATAATGAATGAGATAGTCGAAGGATCTTTCATGATCTGATTATCCAGAGAATCCAAGGAGAATCACTAACGCTTTCAGTGATCATTAGTGGCCCTGTAGAGCGAAAGGCCATTGCAAATACTAACTCAACGTCCAGGCTGATTGGCATTTGAGCGTAGTCCAACCACATTTCTTGTTTCTTTTCGATGAGCTCATGGGGTGGTCCATCCGATGTCTATCGCAGTACGATCGCCGATCACGGTTTCATTCAAAGTTCTGGCTTCGCGAGCGATTTCATGGTTGAGCGGGATTCTTCCGGCCATCAGTTCGGCAAGTACCTGAGGATACAGGGGTTCCTGATCCGGCTGCGCAAAGCCCTCGGGCCAAGCGGGAAAGCCGGTTGGACCATCGTAATGATCATTGGCACCTACGGTATGCATCAGCTCATGAGTCAGTGTTACCAGGTTCTGCGACTGATATTCAGTATCGGCAATCAGGTTGACCAGCGCCAGTCGAGGCTTGGGCATGCCGATCGAGTGAAGTCGCGTTGGACCGAAGTTGCCGTCCCGGAAGCGTACGACTGCCACGATATCGGGTTTTAGCTCCTGTGTGTCCAGCCGCCAGTGCCACCAGCGCAGTTTCAGGGCCCAGGCGAGTCGATCCATGCCAGTGGCCCGAGCTTCAGGCATTGGTGGTGCTGACGTAATCGGATTACCCAATCTGACTTCGAACGGTTTGCGCAAGGGTAAGGAATACGCCCGTGCCTGGCCTTGAAGGTAGTTTTCGATTGCTTGAAAATCAGCGGCTTGCAGCGAGGCGATGTAGTCGGCGACCGCTTCGCTGCCATCGCTGTTGTAAGGGTAGATGGCGATGATCTTGGTGCGATCCCATTTGGGAGCCGGGTCGGACGGGAGGCTGAAGGCATAGACCAGCGGAGTCAGCAGCATCAGCAGCAGGAGGACCCGGATTTGTTTTGCGCGTGTCATGCCATTCGTCGGGATTCGTGGAAGTTTGTCAACTAATTCATGATTTTAGCATTGAAGTTTGGGTTGATGCTGTGTTGGGGGTCACGTTGTTCGAGGAGCAAGGGCGAAGGGGCGAAGCGGCGAAGGAGGTCGGAGGTCGGAGGTCGGAGGTTCAGATGGTTGTCATTTCGCGGATGTGGGGGGCCAGGTTGAGTTGGTGTTGGCATTGTTTTTCCACGATCTGGCTGATTTGATCGATGATCTCGGGGGCTGCGCTGGCAGTGATGGCCGTTTCCTGCACCGCTGGCAGGTTTTTGCGAATCAGTTTTGCGCTGCGCTGGATTTCCTTGGCGACTTGAGTCGGATTGGTGTCGGTGGCAATGCAGAACTGTGCCCATTCGTAGGCTGACAGTTCGGTGGTATTGAAGGCGTCTCCCACGGCCATTGCGAACGTCTGGCTGACATGGGACTGGTACAGGGCGGTGCAGGTGAGATCGTAGGCGGGTGCCTGCACGGGGCCTGCCGGGGTCATGATGAATGACAGGTTTTTGGCGTGGGCATCGGTGTTGCCCAGCAACACCTGAAATATCAGCCACCGCAATAGCTGAAGTTTTGCTTTTGCGGGCTGGGGGCTGTTTCCGATCGCAGCGAAAAATCGTGGCAGGGAAGCGCCATCCCGAATATCTTTTACATCCATGCCGTCGCCGTAGGGCCGCTCGTACTTGTAGCCGCTGGCCAAATCCAGCAATTGGCACCCGTCGATGACATGCCGCCGGCGCACTG
>CAZFYM010000085.1:0-12998 GCA_964523755.1 uncultured Wenzhouxiangella sp.
AAACAAACTGGCGCTTGCTGCCCAGTGACTTGCGCATCTTGCTGGCCCGGTCGGTAGCGTTGATGAGCTGCACCTTGCCGCGTCGCCTGGCTGACTTGTCGTTGGAAAGGATCCAGATGTAGGTCGCGATGCCGGTGTTGTAGAACAGGTCATTGGGCAGGCCGATGATGGCCTCGACCAGGTCGTGCTGCAGCAGGTAGCGACGAATCTCCGACTCGCCACTGCCGGCGCCGCCGGTAAACAGCGGCGAGCCATTGAGGATGATGCCGATTCTGGAGCCGCCTTTCGGCCGGGCGCGCATCTTGCTGACCAGGTGCATCAGAAACAGCAGCGAGCCGTCAGAGACCCGGGGCAGGCCGGGGCCGAATCGGCCATCGAAGCCCTTGTGCTTGTGCTCGTCGGTGACCTGCTTCTGAACCTTCTTCCATTCCACACCAAACGGCGGATTGGAGAGCATGAAATCGAAGTGCTCGCCGGCAAGCTGGTCATCGGACAGCGTATTGCCAAGCTTGATCTGCTCAACCGCCTGGCCCTTGATCAGCATATCGGCCTTGCAGATGGCGTAGGACTCGGGGTTGAGCTCCTGACCATGCAAGGAGACGGTCACTTTCTGGCTGACCTGCTGAATGTACTCGTCACTTTCGGAGAGAAAGCCGCCGGTTCCCGCGGTCGGATCGTAAATGGTGACGATGCGGTTGGGCTTTAGCTTATCGTCCTGGCCGGTGAGCACCAGCGAGGTCGTCAGATGGACCACGTCGCGCGGCGTGAAATGCTCACCCGCCGTCTCATTCGAGCTTTCGGCGAACTTGCGGATCAATTCCTCGAACACCAGGCCCATGCCGAAGTTCGAGAGCCGCTGCGGACTCAGATCCATCGATGCAAAGCGCTGAACCGCCTGGTAGAGCAGGTTGTTGGCACTGAGCTGCTGGACAAAGCCCTCGAATTCGAAATGCTCGAAAATCTCCCGGGCATCCTGACTGAAGGCCTGCACATAGCTCATCAGATCATCCCCCGTCTGAGTATCAGACAGAGAGCCCAACGTCAGCGGCGAGGCATTGAAAAACGGCTGATCAGCCGCCCGCAACAGCAACTTCTCCCGAACCGCATCAGACTTCGCCCGATGCTCCTTCGCCGCAGCCAGAACCGCAGATTTGGTTGGCTCCAGCACACACTCCAACCGCCGCAGCAACGTAAACGGCAGAATGATCCGCCCATACTGCGACTGCTTGAAATCCCCCCGCAACAAATCCGCCACCGACCAAATAAACGCCGCCGTCTGGGAATGATTCTCAGTATTCAAATTCTCGCCCGTGCTTTTCAATAAAACCCGGCCCTATTGTTGCATCATTTCCGCTCAAGAGCCGATCTTGCCAACGCATACTTACTAAGTGCTGCCCTTAGCTCGCGATTGGGTGAACCTGACGAATAGGCCTGTGTGTTTTTCCAAGCGTCAGAATTGAGCCATACGGTGTGTTTCCCCACCAACTCTAGAAGCTCGTCATGCTCGATAAGGTGCCAGATACCAATTATTGGGAACGCTACATAAAGCTCCTTGTAGCAATACTTCTCAGCAACGTAGACTCGAGGTTTTAATTGTATCTTGAGGGTTTCCAACCCATCCTTATGGTAAGCCAGGAAGTCAGCCCCCTGCCAATCATCCGCTAGCTTTATGCAATTAAAACCAAAATCAGCAAGCTCCGCAGAAACCTTCTGGAAGTTGTAAATTTCCTTCTGCCTTGCATTCAGGTCTTGATACTCAACTAGCCTTAGTTCCATAGTCAATCCAATCGCTTGTACTTTGAGGAGCGGAACCCCTAAACCAGCTGGGCTGTGCCCGCCAGTTGTTCATCAACGGAATGAAGATGAATCCGAATTACTTCAATGCCTGTCCCAAATTCTCTCCTGGATTCTACCGGCGGAGTTCTGGGCGGTTGGAATCCAGCCAGGTTTCGACTTCCCGCAAGAGCTGTTCTCCTTCGTCGATACATGTTGCCAGCGATGCGGTATCGATTTCCTTGCCGGTATAGTCCGACTGGTTGCGCTTGTTTCTCAGAGCATCCAGCACCGCCACTCGCACACCATCCATTCCGATGGTCTTTGGCAAGGACTGAATGATCGTTTGGTGGTGTCCCGGAACTTTTGTATCTGGACGATAGCCACTTGCGATCAAGGTAGCAAGTGCACACTGCATGATGCTCTTGTAAGCGGCATCGAAGCGGTTCTCGATGCTGATATTCTCGGCACGCGAATCTGCTAGATTGCGTTTGGCTGCGGCCAGCAGGTTGCTTATCTCATCAGCATCGGCCGGGTGAGTTTTGAGTCGCCCGATTTTCACAAGATTATCCAACGTCATCGGCATTTCCTATCAAGTCAAGTCGGGGCTCGGCGAGAACTCGCGTGACAAACCGTTCACCGCATTCGCGCGCAGCCCGAAACTGCTCCGGCATCATGACTACCGGGTTAATTTCACGGCCCAGACGTTCCTGAAGCGGAGATACCGCCGTTACAATGTCGGTGAATGACACCTTGCCAATGACAAAAAGATCCACATCACTATCGTTGGACTCCGCCTGACGAGCGATGGATCCAAATAGAAATGCGCTGCGGATCAGCGCGGACATTGGGGCCAGGGCTTCGCGCAGCAAATCGGCCAGACCGGCGGTCTTGCGGAAAATCTCGGCCAGCTCAGGATAGATTGGACAGTGTCGGTTGGCACGATAATGCACCTGATTGCCGGCTGACTCACGTAATAGCAAACCGGATTCGGCAAGGCTGCGCAGCTCCCGATGGAGCGAACCAGGAGGCACGCCGGTCAGCCGCGCGATTTCGCGGACGTGAAGATTGTCATTCGGACGCAACAAGAGCAACCCCAGCACATGGCGGCGGTAGGCGGAAAACATGAGATCGATGGGTCTGTCAGACATCAGCGGATGTTCTCATCAGAGCTTCATTCGTAGCGTATCTGAGAACAATAATAGTATGCTTTCCGACCACTCCGCAACCCGGCCCAGTCGCAAACACCTGAGAGTTTGTACCGAGACTCTCTAGAGGCGCGCTACATCAATTGTCGAGTGCCATTAAAGCCCCAACCACCATATCCCCATCCATTCTTTCCCCGCCCCAGTCGGGAATACACGTTTCCGCGGAAACCTCGACGCCGTTTCGGCGATTTTGGTTGATCAGGGCAAAAACGTTTCCGCGGTAACGTATTTCGGGAGCATCTGGCAGGATTCTGCCGTTGGGATCGCGGAATTGGGTTTGGCCGTTGGACTTCATCTGTACGGAAAAGCCACCTTCGTGAATGGCGCGGTGATGGTGGCGGCAGAGGGTGACGAGGTTGTCGAGCCTGGTTTCGCCGCCGTCGGCCCAGTGGTGGATATGGTGGGCGTCGGTGTACTTGTGAGCCGTGCAGCCGGGGAAGCGACAGCCCTGGTCTCGGCGGTTGAGGGCGCGGCGGATGGTTGGGGGAATAGTGCGGCTCTTGCGGCCGATATTCAGCGTGTTTCCATCGCTGTCCTCCAGCCAATGAACCGTGGCGCAGTCGCAGGCCAGTCGGCGGGACGTTTCCGCGGAAACGTTTCTGGCGTTTTCCAGATTGGATTCTGCGCCAACGCCATCGTCCTGCAGGGTGTCGATATCGGTGTGGACGTGCAGGGTGCAGCGTTCGCCGCCGTGGCTTGCTCCGAAATTTCTTCCATCAAGAAAACAATCGGCTAGGCGTTCCAGGGCATCGGCACGGCGTTGCTCGGCTGGATCGGGTTTCGGACGGTCCATGTTCGGCTCGCCGGACGTTTCCGCGGAAACGTTTTCCTGCTCGACTTCGATTTCCTCCATGGCCGATTCAATCGCCAGGCGAACGCGTTCTCCTTGCTCGGGATTCAGACGCGCAGACAGGACATAGGTACCGTCATCATCAAGCCGCCAGACCACCCTGCGCTGCTGGTAACGCTCATTTTCATCCTCCAGCGCCTGGGCACGCTTGGTACCCCGAAACTGCCGAACGGCAAGCTCAACGTGAGAAGCCGTACCGGAAAGGGCAATCCTCAGAAGAAAATCCTCATTCTCAGCCGTCGCCACCCGTGTCAGCGCCCGAACCTTCGAATAACTGACCCGCCCACTGGAAAACGCATTACTGACCTTCGGCAGCTCAACCAGCGCATGCGCAACCCGAACCTTCTCACGCGCCGCGCCCAGACTGATGCCGCATTTCCAATTCAGCCAGTGCGCACAAGACCGCAAACCCGGCCCAGACCATCCAGCCGCCTCGTCAAACTCCCGAATCAGCGAAAGCAGCCGGTAATTCGCAGCATGAATATGAGCAGCCAGCTCCGTGATTTGGTCTTCGAGTTCACGCAATTGCGGGCCGGGCAGAGTGGTGGCACAGGGGGCTGAATGAGACATGGTGCGGCTCTCCTAGAGTACTGTTGTAATATATAGTAAGAGAGCTTGAAATGCAAGTGAAACAGTAGGATATGTGCACTGTGCCGAGACCTAAACAGTGGTGTCAGAAGGAAATTCTGACGACTGAGGCTGAGTGGATAAGTGCCTCGCAGCGAGATGTGCCTTTACAAGATAGGGATGAAAGTGCTGTCCACTGAATACGGCTGAAGGATGATTATCCAAACCAGTGGTAAAAGGCGATGCCAGAAGCCGTTGGAATCAAGATCATGAATGCCAAGCTACCCAGACAGCCGCTGCCTTGGCCTTGACTAGAAGTGTCTGGTTGTTGGGGGTTGTTTTGCAGCCACTGATGATGGCAGGTCCTACAGAAAAACCGGGTGAAGCCGTTGTTCCAGGCCCGAATAGTGCGCGTATCATGCTCTGCTACCTTTCGGCATCCGGCGCAATTGAACCATTTCTCTTTTGGCTTCTTCTGACGATTCAAGATCAAAAATGCGAGCACCGCGGGAATGATAAACGGCCACGAGCTTGCCGGATCATTCGACTTATAGAACTCAAATCCTGCAGCAGCAACAGAAGCCAGAATAACCAGTATTGAGGCGTAATCAAACAGATCGCGCTTCGGACCCACTACCTGAGAAGTTTTACTATTGAGCGCTGATCGGGGGTCTTGGGAGACTCCTTCAATCACGACACCAGTTGCTTTTAGTCTTTGTTGTGAATCCCGCGTTGATAAATAGATCACGACATCGCCGACTTGAGGTCTGCGAACCTTGGTCTTGACATCAGAAACGTGGAAAAATAGCTTTTCAGAACCGTTGTCAGGCTGGATGAATCCAAACCCTTTATCGTCTTTCCACTGGGAGACAATTCCTCTCATATCGACTAGTGTACCCCGCCAAGTACTCACACCGTTGATGAGAGTGGCAACCACAAAAGCAGCTATGACCCACCATGGCCAGTCTATCCAGATCGCGCATAGTGCGGCGATTGTAACGCACCCGAAGCCAAATGGATTTCCAGCGATCAAGTCCCCTTTTTTTCAGCGCAGACTCTTTGGATTAGCTACACTTGAGTAATGAAAGAAGCGCGCCCTGAAACCCGATCCGAAATCGGGCATGATCCCTCGCTGGTTCGTTGGTTTGCCAGTCTGTCACCTGATCAGCGGCTGGCTGAGCTGGAATCGCACGTTGCTTTTTTCCAGTCCCTGAGGACAGGCGATGACACCGAGCTTTCGCGACATTCCTTCAGAGGTGCGCCTGGGCCCGGAAGACGGCGTGCCGAAACCCTGTGCAATCAATTGTGATCACTTGCAGACAGTGAGCAAAGCAAAACTGGGCAAACTTGTGACCCAACTGCCAGCCGAGCGCATGCGGGAGGTCAGTCGTGCCATGATCTTCGCCCTGGATCTGTAAAATCACCAGATCCAAGATTTCTTCGGCGACCCAGTCGGGAATATGTGTTCCCGCTGAATCGTTCGCATTGATTCTCCTGTCCGACGGGCACTGCTACGCTGGACTGGCGCGAGCGCAAGGCCAAAAAGGCGATCGACGCTAACCCGTTGCTCTTGCAGGAAGTTCTTGACCGGCTACTTCCATTGATTGGTGCGACACTCGGCCAGACCATTCCAGGGTGAATTATCAGAGGATTGTACCCAGGTCACTCCTGCAGGGAGCGGCCTAGCCGTTTCTTCTGGGTGCGTATTTTCCGGACGTCAACTCTTCGTTGAGAGTGCTTGAAGGCGTTGATTGCCGATCATATCGACGCAGCATTGCGCATCTCACAGCTCCAGTCTGGCAGTTATGGCCATTGTCTGTCCCGAAATGCGACCATTAAAAGAGCTGGCATAGAGCGGTCATTGATGTATTTGAATCAGGCTTGAAATGTTCTGGGCCAATCCCCGGTCTCGGACATTGGATTCGCAATTCTGAACTCAACAGCTTCTTTCCATTCCTTTCGCCACGAGAGTGATTTCCCCATGAACCTGAGCAGGCTCGTTCCCTTTTTCATCGCTTTTCGGCCTCTGTTTGCAGCATCCTTTCTCGCGCTGTTGTTGCTTTTCGCCTTGCCGGTCAGTGCCGGAATTCGGCTGGATCTTCAGGCCGGCGGGCGTCTTGGCGACGTCGTGGAAGATCAGAATGGGCATATTTTCATCGCCCAGGGGATGCGCATTCATACTTTGGCCATCAACGCCGAGGGCAAGCTGATGTTGGCAGGTACCAGCGCCCCGTTCGAGGGCATGGTGACCGGCCTGGCTATGCAGGGTGCTCGCCTGTTTGCTGTCGTTTCGGGCTTTGATTCATCGAATTCCGACGCCATCGCGATCTTGCGCGTTGGCGAGAATGGAAACCTGCAAACGGAGAGCTTGTTTGAGTACAGCGATGACCAATTCAGCAGCCCTGCAGCCATGGCAGTTCATGGTTCAACGCTCTTTCTGGTTGATACGGAATTCGGTCTGTTGAGCTTCGACATTTCCGGACCTGGCGATCCGGAACTGATCGGTGCCGACGCGACCACCGTTGGTCTGTTCGATGCCGGCATCCATGCCATCGACGAAGCACGGATTGTGGTGTGGGGAGTGAACTTTCTTGGCAATTTCAGCTTGTTCATTGTTGATGTCAGCGACCCTGCACAGCCGGTGTCAGGTCCGGGCCTGTCAGTACCGGGCGGATTGGATGCTCATGTGGATGGTGACACACTGGCGATTGTGGGTGCTGAAGTTGCATTGTTCAGCATCAACGACCTGGAGCTGCAACTGCTTGCGGTGTTGCCAGATACGGCCGCTTTCACCGCTGCGGGCCTTGGCGAACTGCTGTTGCTACCTCGAATATCCAGCGACAATCCGGTGCTTGAGATCTGGAGTCTGGCTGATCCATCGGCACCGGTGCTTCTAGGTGAAACTTCCTCCGACCTGTTTGGCACCGGATTGCGCTTCAGCCGCATCGAAGTCATCGACGGCGGTCGACAAGCCTTGCACGTGGCGGTGGACGGCAGCGCGCGTCTGATTGATCTGACTGATACTGCGGCCCCGTTTGAAAGTGACCGGTTGGTTTTGCCTGGCAGCGTCGACGTTCATGCAACCGTGGAATCCGGTGGGGTGCTTCATCTGCTGGACACCCACGCTGGCGTCACCCGGGTCAATCCTGCGCTGGCGGCGCGCGACCATACCCGGCTGGATTTGTTGGCTCCGGTAGTCGATTTCCCCGTCGCCATAGATATCGCCAGTGATGGAGAACTGCTGCTGGTGGCGGACTGGTCGCAGGGCGTGCATGTGATGCGCCTTGGCGAGGCCGAACCGCCGGAGCCAATTTCATTCGTGGCGTTCGAGTTCGCCACCTCGGTTGCCATCGACGGCAAGTACGCCTGGGCGGTCAGCTCCACCACCGGCAACTCCCCGCCGGCGCTGATCAGCATCGATTTGACCGACCCCGCCGCGCCACGGATTACCAGTGCCCTGACACTGAGCAAGGGCATGCGGGTGCAATATCGAGAAGGGCTATTGTATGTCCTGGACCAGGGCACGATTGGCAACGGCGAAGGCCTGATGCTGTTCAGGCCGGACAGCCAGGGGATTCCCGAGTTTTTGACTTCCGTCAGCCCTTGTTCGGGGCCGGTTGATCTGGATGTCCGAAGCGGTCTTGCTGCCGTCGGATGTCTATTCGAGGGCGTGTTCATTTACAAGTTGGCTGGTGCTGCAACGCCGACGCTGCTGGGCCACTGGAACGGGGACGAGGGTGCTCTGGTCAACACTATAGGTCTCGATGGTCCGCGGCTGTGGGTAGGAGACACCCGTGACGTGGTCCTGCTCGACATCCAGAACCCCAACGAACCAAAAGTGGTTGATCGCATCAACGCTCCGGGCCTGATCCAGGGAGCTCGCCTACGCCCGGCCGCGGCCGGCGGGATGTGGCTTTCAGGCACCAACATTGGCGTCTTGCGTGTTTCCGATAACCGCCTGCTGCAACCCGGCCAGACCGCCCTCTGGTTCGACCCCGAACGCAGTGGCGAAGGCTGGCAGATTGAAATCCTGGATGCCAACCGTGCTATTGGCTACTGGTTTACCTATGACGAGGCGGGAAACCAGCGCTGGCTGCTGGGCGAGGGAGGAATCAATGGTTTGCGCATTGAATTCCCGGAACTGTTGGTGACTTCCGGGCCGGTGTTTGGTCCCGGCTTCGATCCCGCCGATCTGGTCATGGAGGTTGCAGGCAGCGCCTCGTTTGAATTTACCAGTTGTGATCAAGGCCGCTACAGCTTCGATGCCTTCGGACAAACTCTGGAACTTCCGCTGTTGCGCCTGAGCCGGTCCATGCTGCTGGACTGCCAGCCACGCGCCAGCGCGATCTCCGACCGGCGCGCAATGCAGACCGGTTCGTGGTTTTCCCCCGAACGCAATGGCCAGGGATTCACGCTGCAATGGCTGGATGATGCCCAGGCACTGATCACCTGGTTTACCTACAACGAGCGCGGTGAACAGTTTTGGATCCAGGCACAGGGCCGCGCTCAGGGGGATGACATCGTATTTCCGGATGCTATTGCCACGCGCGGCCCGCGCTTCGGTTCGGCGTTTGACAGGTCCGAACTGGAACTGTTTCCATGGGGCGAAATTCACCTTTCCCTTGGCTGCCGAACGGGCAGGATCGAATACCACTCTGAACTGGAGCAATTTGGCCAGGGTGGCTATGACTTGGCCCGCCTGAGCATTCCGGCTGGACTGGAATGTCCAACCGCTGATCCACCTCGCAACGAACCGGCACTTTGAATTCTTCAGGGGAAAGGGGGGTGTCGATCGGGCTAATGGTCCTTAAATCTGATAGATTGGCATTCAGCGCTCCTGTGGCGCGCCGCTGCAGGGCAGCCGCAGGGCGACGTTCGCGCAGAGAAACGCTGCAGCAAGGCTGAGTCCCGATTTATCAGGCTAGCGGAGAAATGGATATGAATTACATTGATGGATTTGTACTGGCCGTGCCGGCTGCCAACAAGGCGGCCTATCTGGTAGTGGCTCAAAAGGCAGCGCCGATTTTCAAGAAGTACGGTGCGTTACGAGTGGTTGAATGCTGGGGTGATGATATTCCGGATGGCAAGGTCACCGATTTCCGGCGGGCGGTGAAGGCCGAGGAAGGCGAAGTCGTCGTGTTCTCCTGGATCGAGTGGCCGTCAAAGGAAGTTCGCGACGCCGGCATGAAGAAGTTGATGGAAGACCCCGAGATGAAAATGGACATGCCGCTGGATGGCAAACGCATGATCTACGGAGGCTTTGCGCCCATTCTCGATGCGTAGATCAGGGGTTGTCTGGCTGGTCCAGGGATCAGGCCATGGATCAGCCGTGGGGCTTTGATGTTGGATTGTGAGGTATGGGGAGTGATGGGATGCCACGATCATGGCAATGGATGACGGGATGCTGGTGCGCGGTTCTGCTTGCCGGTTGCGGCCCGAACTCAGGGAGCTTTTTGGGCCTTGAACGCACGTGGCCGCCGGAAGGCGCGTTGACACTGCTGGCATCGGAGACATCGACTCGTGCATGGCCGTGGCAAGCGCTTGCCGGAGTGGTTCATGGAAACGTGATTCTGGTCTCTGACAACCTGGGGATTCACCGTAGCACAAACTCGGGCCGCACCTGGAGCCTCGCGGTATCGGCGCGGATCATCGCTATCGTGTCTGACAGCGATGGCACCAACGTGGTTGCGCTGGACGATCGCGGCCGCCTGCACCGGTCCAGAGACAATGGCGTAACCTGGCAGCAACGCGACATTGCGCCCGTGTTACGCGCGCTTGTTTCCAGGGCCGACTCGACTTCACTCAATGTCGATGCACTGGTCGGTGCCGCGGATCTGTCGCGGTTTGTCGTGGTGGCCTATTGTGAGGCGTTTCTCAGCATCGACGACGGTGAGAGTTGGACGCTGCTGCCTGATCGCGGCAGTTGGAACGACGATGACCATTGTCTTGAAGGCTTGTTGATGGACGATCAGTTCGCGCCCAGGCTGGCGGTTGTCCGGATTAGTGGCACAATCGCTGGCGGTAGTTATGTGTTCGAGCATCGCGATGGACGCTGGTACAAACAGTGCAGTTTCGAAGCTGTCGCCTTGCTGCTGGAATCAGTGACTTACTGTGGCGATGTCCCCGAGTTCCAGCGCAATGCCGCGTTGCGTGCGATTGCCGACGACATTGACGCGGGTTTTCTGGCTGCTGTCGATCCGGATGACGCCGTGTTTGTCGGCCGGCACTGGCCGATCGCCGATCCAGCCCGACACCGCCACTATCCCGGCCTGTTGGTAGATGATCACAGTGATCGGGTCTGGTGGTTCAGTCACACCGGTATCGCGCTGACCCAGGATCGCGGAGCACGCTGGCAGACTTTGGCTGGTGGCGTTTCCGATCGCGCTCCGCGTAGTCGACTTGCCGATGGCACCGAGATCGCGGTCTGGGACGGTCGACTGTTCCTGCGCGATGGATCGGTGTGGAATGTGATCGACGCCCCCGAGACGCTCTGGCACCTGACCGTCGTTCCGGCCGGTGGGCTACTGCACGGTGAGTCCTCGCTGTGGTTGATGCATGCTGCCGACACGCCGCCAGAACGCGTGTGGCCGTCCGGCGATGTGGGCGCGATTCACGTGCGCGACAGCCGGATCTGGGCGACGGGCAAGACTATCGTGGGGAGTATGGATGGTGGACAGACCTGGCAGCTCAGTGAGGCCAGCGAGTCGGGGATGGACTGGCAGTGCGATAGCGGTTGTGTGCGCGTCGACGGGCAAGGGCGAGTCTGGCAGGCTTCGCTGGACGAAGGCGTGCTTCAGGTGCGTAATGCAGCGCGCGTTCCGTTCGCCGAGGGCGAGCTGCCGGACGAACAGTGGTTCGCTGCCGACGGCTCCGTGTGGATGCTGGCGACCTACCATGAGGACGACGAGGAGGACGATCCGCGTCGCTACTTGGTCAGCTATGATCGCGGCCTGGGCTGGCACCGCGTTGGGCTCAATCACGAAATCAAGTACTTCCTCGCGGTCGGCAACGGCCGCGCACTGGCCATCGACTACAATGAAACACTGCTGGTTCTGGATCGGACACAAGCAGAAGACATCCACACCGTGATGGCGCTACCCGGCACCAGCTGGGATTTTTGCCACCGCGATGATGGAGTGCTGCTTGTCGCCCTCGAAGGTACACATCGCGCGCACCCGGATCAGGTCGACTTCCTGCTTCACTCCGCGGACAATGGCGCGTCCTGGCACACGCAGGTCTGGATGCCCGAGTACACTGGCTGTACTTGAACCGCTGGCTGATGTGGAGCCTGAAATCGAGTTTCCGCGCGAATCAAGCGCACGGAGAAGAGGTTTCCTGGGATTTCCGTAGCACTGTCCGAACAAAAGTCAACAGGACCAGGAGTTGCAGGGCAATGCTCATCATGATGGGCCGCAGTTGATGCATCCAGAATGATCTGCCCGGGCCGGACACCGCGATCGATTAGATGCCGGGCGATGTGGTCGATCAGATCTGGATCGCTGAGCTCGGAGGGTGCGATATTGATCGCCAATCGCTGGGCTGGCCGGCGGCTGAGCCAGTCGCCCAGATCTTTGCCAATCTGTTCGATCATCAGGCTGCTGACCTGGTTGATCAGACCGCAACGCTCGGCCAGGTCAATAAACGATTCCGGCGAAATATGGCGGCCATTCGGCAGACGCCATCGGGCCAGCGCTTCAAAGCCCGCCAGGCTGCCATCGGGCAGATTGACAATGGGCTGGTAGCGCGCGTGAATCTGACCGGCCTGCAGTGCGCGGGCGAGTTCGCGCTCAGGTCGCTGACGATTGCGGTTCAGGCCGGCACCGGCCAGAAACAGGGTCAACCCCAGCGCTCCGCCCAACGAGCCAACGACAAAGTGGGTTGGCGCGTTGCCGATACCGGTCAGTCGTACTGGACGAGTGAGGCGGGCGCACAGCCCGGTGATCGGGCTGCATTGGTCGGCGGCCAGGAAGGGTTCAGAGGCCAAAGCCGCGGAACGTGCCGATTCGTCAAAGGCGAGCCACTGGGTCGGGTCGCCTCCGGCGATGCCAATGAAAATATCGCTGTCGGCGATCGAGGTGGTCAGATCGCTGACCTGGCGCGAGTCGATCAGCGCGTTGAAGCGATTGGTTTCGACTACCATCGTGCGCATGCGCTCCGAGGCCAGTACGCGGCGATCGGTCCTGACCCCGATTCCATTGGCCAGGAGCAGGTCCGGTGGTGTGCTGTGATAGGGATTGTCGAGCTGCCCCAGGGCCGTGCTGCAGTACAGCGAATAGCCGCGGACGCCGCCAATGTCACGCATGAAACGGGCCTCGAACAAGCGAGTCCGCATCTCCAGCAGCAAGGGCTCGCTGCAATGTTCGTAGGGGCTGTTCTCCAGGTCGGAAAACACCTGGCTGGCCTCGCCAACGATGGCATCCAGGCGAAGCAGGGTGCGCTCGGTAGCCCTGGCCAGATCAGACTTCATCTGGCTGCGATCCAGCCAGTCGGCCAGGTACCAGCCGGCAGCACAGCCGATCACGATCAGTGCTCCGGCAATGACAAGGCGGGCTGCCAGCAAGCGGGCCAGATAGAAGCTGTTTCCCTTCGCTGAATGATCA
>CAZFYM010000086.1:0-12786 GCA_964523755.1 uncultured Wenzhouxiangella sp.
AACGTGCGAGATGCGGCTTCTCCGGCGAAACCCTTACGGGACGGGCCATTGCGGGGCCTCCGCCTCGTTTGGGCTCGCTCTTTTGGAATGACCAAACCACGTTCGCCCAAGCCAAGCCGGAGACTCCCGCAAAGGCGCCGTCGCGCCCGCGTAGACTTATTCAGAGGTTCCTTAAACCAGCGACCGGGCCAAACGGGATGGTGAACGCTATCGATCGCGGCTATGCTGGATGCCAGCCATGTTGCCCAAATTTATTGATGTCCTGAGGAATCGAATCACGCCAGCCCTGATTGGCGTGCTGGGGCTGGCATTGGCCCGGGCGGCCGAACTGCATCCGGACTTCATTGCCGACACGCTGCAATTGGCCGACGGATTGCCGGTCAACAGTGCGACCGCCGTGCGTTTCGGGCCACAGGGTTTTCTCTGGATCGCGACCCGGGACGGGTTGGTCCGTTACGACGGTCTGAAGATCAGCGTTTATCGTAGCGATACCCATCCGGGGTTGCCCTCCAATCGCTTGATCGACCTGACCGTGGATGGCGACGGTGTGCTGTGGTTGTTTGCCGAAACCGGTCAGCTCGGCCGAGTCGAGAACGGCCATGTCATGCCGCTTGGTATCGATCCCGGTGCCGTCATGGCCCACCGCCTCGATATTCACGACAGGCTTTGGCTGGCAACGGAACGAGGTATTTTTGTTGCCCGGCAGGGCCGTCTGGCCTCAATCTGCCCTTTCGATCGCCCCATCAGGGTCAATGATCTGGCCCCATTGACTGACGGCGGCGCAGTGCTGGCAACTGATGCAGCCGGCCTGCTCCACTGTCACGACGGACGGCTTTCACCGATCGCTTTCAAGCCGGGAGATTACGAACCTGTTCTGGCTGTTGTTGAACACGCACAGGCCGTCTGGATCGTCGACAACACCGGCCTGTATCGGTTTGATCAGGCCGGCACGCAGTTGCTGCGGCAGTGGAGTAACGAGGATCGAGCCATGATGCCCGGCACTCGGCTGCACGCGGCCGGTGAACGTCTCTGGGTACGGGCGGGCAAGACACTCTACGAGATCGCCAGCGACAGCGTGCGGGTCGTGGCCCCGCGGATAGATCGAACCAGCGCATTGCCCAGGCCGGTCCATGCCGATGCCCTCGGCCAGGTCTGGCAGGCCCATGGCAACACGCTGTACCTTGATGAAAAGCCGGTGTTGTCCATCCCCGCGCCAATCAACGATCTGGCAATTGCCGCCAATGGGAGTCTCTGGCTGGCGACCGAGCGGGAAGGCGTCATCAACCTGCGCCAGCGCATCGGCGACGTATTCCGGCAGCAGCCGCTGCTCGCCAATGCCAATCTGTATACGGTCATGGCCTCACCATCATCGCCCGAACGGCTCTGGACCGCCGGCATCGGAACCGGCCTGATCGAACTGATCGACGGATCGGCCCGCCAATTCCCGATCGATGGCATGTATGGCCCGGAACAGGTTATCTGGACCATTCTTGAGGATCGCGATGGCCATCTGTGGATCGGTGGCGTATCACTGTGTCGAATCCCGTCCGGCAATACCTGCGATCAAACCGGGCTTCCCGACGAATTGACCGCATCGAACGCGCCTGTGACCCCTCAGGTGCACAAGGTGTACTTGCTGATGCAGGATGCCACCGGCACAATCTGGATCGGCGGTGACGCCGGTCTCTATCACTATCGCGACGGCCGGACGCAGCGGGTTGAAAACTCACCGGCAAACGTACGGGTCGGCCGGGAACGGCCGGACGGAAGCATCTGGTTTAGTAGCTATGCCGACGGGCTTTATCTGTGGCGGAACGGTCATCTCCGAAGAGTCGCCGGTGAAATCGCCAGCCCCCTGATTCGCAGCCTGTACGAGGACGAGGCTGGTGTCGTTTGGGCTGGCACCGAAGGTCAGGGCTTATTGCGCCTGTCAATCGACACTAGCGGCCAAATTATCGATCAGCGCCGCTATGGGCCGGAACAGGGATTGTGGGACCACATTATTCACTACATCGGCGAAGACCGGCGCGGCCGATTATGGATGAACAGTAATCGGGGGATTTTCTGGGTTGAACGCGAAGCCCTGAATCAGTACAACTTCGAGCCCGGACAAACCTTGCCGGTAGTGGGCTATACCGAAGCCGCCGGGCTGGCCAACCGGGAGGGTAACGGCGGGGTTCATCAGGCCGGTCTCATGCTGCCGAATGGCACGCTCTGGCTGCCCGGCCAGGGTGGATTGATTCGCATCGACACCGACCGGATTGATCGCAATCCCGCCATTCCGCGACCGGTCATCGAGCTTGCCCGGGCCGGCACTGATCCCCTTTTTCCGCAACCCGCCGCGATCAGGCTGGAGAAACACCAGCGCAATTTGTCCGTGACGTATACCGCTGCCTTGTTCGACCACGTCGAGCGAGCGAGCTTTCGCTATCGACTGGCCGGGTTCGAAGATTCCTGGCACGATGCCAACAATCGGCGCGAAGCCATCTACACCAACCTGCCCGCCGGCGACTTCCAATTCGAGGTCATGGCGCGCAGCGCTGACGGCGTCTGGAGCGATGCCCCTGCCCGGCTGTCGGTCTCGATTGCCCCGCGGTTCCACGAACAAAAAGGGTTTTTACCGGCGCTGGCCCTGATTCTGATCGGGTTGATTTTCTCATCCTACCGTTGGCGTGTTCGAAGGCTTTACCGTCGCGCCCGGTGGCTCGAGGCCCAGGTCGCCGAACGCACACGCGACCTGCAGGAAGAGCAGCAGACCACCCGCCATGCGCTGGCCAAAGTGGCCTCCCAGGCAGATCGGCTACGCGAACTCGATCAGGCCAAATCGCGCTTTTTTACCAACCTCAGCCATGAATTGCGCACGCCGCTGACGCTGATTATCGGCCCGGCCAGCGAGGTCATTCGGCGCCTGCCTGAACTTGATCCCGAGCAGACTGCCGAGCAGATGCGCGCCATTCGCGACAACGGAGAACGCCTGCTCGAACTGGTCAATCAGATCCAGGCACTGTCACGGCTGGAAGCCGGACATCGCCCCCTGAAGACCGCCCCGGGTGATCTGATCGCCGACTGCCGCAGCATTCTGGCCAGATTTTCCGCCATGGCCGAACAGCGCCGCATTCGCCTCAAGGGACCGCCGGCCGATGCCAGTTGCCAGACATTATTCGATGCCGACGCTCTGGACAAAATTCTCGCCAACCTGCTCGGCAATGCCCTGCGCCACGCCCCGCAAGACAGCCTGATCACACTGGCTCTGGAACGTATCACCGGGGGAGTGATCATTCGCGTTGCCGACCAGGGCCCGGGCATTCCACAAGATCGTCTGGACCGCGTTTTCGAACGTTTCTACACCGCCGCGCACGAAGGCGTCGGATCGGGCATCGGTCTGGCATTGGCCCGTGAACTGGCCCGTCTGCACGGTGGCGACCTCAGCGTCGAGAATGCCTCGCAAGGCGGCTGCATTTTCAGCCTCGTATTGCCGCTGACCGTCGAGCACTGGCAAGCGGGTAGTGTCGTGTCGTTAGATACATTGGCTGCCCTGGCCGATGCCAGTAAAGCATCCACCCTGCCGATCGAACAGCGCACCACCATCCTGGTGGTCGAGGATCAGCCCGAAGTGCGCCGCTTCGTGGCCAACTGTCTGGCTCCCGAGTATCGGGTTATCGAAGCCCAAGACGGCCAATCCGGTCTGGCAAAGGCCCACCGCGATCTGCCAGACCTGATCGTTTCCGACATCATGATGCCGGGACTGGATGGTATGGCGTTGTCACGGCGGTTGGCCGCTGATCCTGTCACCAGCAGTATTCCGGTGATTCTGCTGACCGCACGCACCGAGCTCGACGACGAAATCGAAGGTCTGCGTGCCGGTGCCATCGACTACATCACCAAGCCGTTCGCCCCTGAACTGCTGATTGCACGGGTTCGTCGACTGCTGGGGTATGCCCGTCGCCTGCGCGGGCAGATCCGGGCCGAACGCCTGGATCGGGTTCGCCAGGATCAGAACGTCCAAGATCAGAATCTTCTAGATCGGCCCGCGATGAAGCGAGACGACATTCCCGGTCGTGTCGAAGGCCTTATTCTCGACCGCCTGGACGACGAAAACCTCAATGTTCAGACCCTGGCTCAAGCGATGCATGTCAGTCGCAGTCAACTCAAACGCCTGATGCACGACCATGGCCTGCCACCACCCTCGGTCTTTATCCGGTCGATCCGCCTGCGCGAAGCCGCAACGCTATTGCGTCATGGCCGGGGCAACGTCAGTGAAGTCGCCTATGCCGTCGGCTTTGCCAGCCTGTCACATTTTTCGCGCTGTTTCCGGGAACAATTCGGAGCCGCTCCCACAACCTGGATCACCCTGCACAGGGACACCACTTCAACCTGAACGACCAGTGCCGCAGATTAGAACATCTCAAATCGGTCATCAAACACGGGATCATCATCCGTCTGGGGTTCAACCAACTCGAATTCTGCCTCAAGATCGACAGTTATAAGCGCCAGAAACGGACTGGTGATCTGAAACTCGACGCTCCCCCACAATGTCAGCACGGGCTCCGCACCGCTCGAATCAACACTGTACTCAGCATCACCCAGCGTCAGCTCCGCGCCACAATCATTGGTGAAACTCAGGTTGGTGCCGCTGGCGACACACGGTCCGGCACCCGTCTCACTGATAAACTCCTCTATCGGGGAGGTGATTGTTACATCCAGAGCCAGACTTCCGATGCCGGTGCTGGCCGACGTCGCATCAAGTTCCAGCACGCCGACCGCCTCATGAAACCCCCTCGGCTGAGACAGTCGCCAAGATACCAGCCTGCAACGCCAAACGCACCCGTTTCGAGCCCCAATCCCGACCTCCGAACGCCAGGTCATGTTCTGCCAACCCTACGACTTGCCGCCATCACCCCGTATACTGTTCATCAGCCCCGAACCCGGAACAACCAAAACCCATGCTCATCTCGCCAACCGCCTGGAACTCCCTCCGGATCCTTCTGACCGCCATCGCCCTGTTGATCTGCGCTGCCGCTTCAGCCGAAACTCTGACCGAGCAGGCGCTGCAATCAGCCCAGGTCGATGATGGATTGTTCAACGTCTATCGCATCGAAGATCAGGTCGATGGCCAAGCGAGAACCCGTATCGCCTTCGAAATCCCCGACGCCATGCTCGGGCGCGATATGGCCGTGATGAGTCGCTTTGCCAAATCGCAGGAGGGCCTGCGCATCGGTGGCGGTGATCGCATGACATCCAACATGGTCGTGCAATGGGAACGCCGGAACAATCGCATCTATCTTCGCACCCAATCCTACAGCAATACCGCCGATGAGGATTCACCGCTGGCGCTGGCAGTACACAATTCCAACTTTGCGCCAGTGATCGCCAGCTTCCCGATCGCGATCGAGCGTGACGGCAGCTCAATCATTGATGTCACCGAACTCTATCTGGGCGACCACCCCTCCTTCTCGTTCCCGCGAGACCAGCGCTCTGATCTCGGCATCAAACGCTTTGACGCCGACCGCAGCTGGCTGGAGTGGGCAAGAGCATTTCCGGAAAATATCGAGATTCGTGCCGTGCGTACCTATGACGCCGACAAGCCACCATCCAACCCGCGCGGTGGCACGCTTTCATTCGAGATCAACCACTCGATGATTCTGCTGCCCGAACAACCAATGATGCCGCGCCTGGCCGATGAGCGGGTGACCTACATCACCATGACCCAGACCGATTACTCGCGTAATTTTCAGGGTGTGCGTCCCTATCAATACCTGCGCCGCTACCGCCTGGAGCCAAGTGACATGGACGCGTTCCGACGTGGCGAACTGGTTGAGCCGATCAAACCCATCGTCTGGTACATCGATCCGGCCACCCCGGAAAAATGGATCCCGTATTTCAAGGCCGGCATCATGGAATGGGACGACGCCTTCCGCAAAGCCGGCTTTAAAAATGCGCTGGATGTCCGGGTCGCACCGACCGAAGACGAAGACCCGGATTTCAGCCTGCTCGACGCCCGCTTCAACGTCATTCGCTACGTCGCCACGCCGGTGCGCTCGGCCAACGCCGGCGGTGATGTGGTCGACCCCCGTTCCGGCGAGGTCATTCGCGGCCATATGAACATGTACCACGGCCTGGCCGAGCGCCTGCGCTGGTGGCTGATCTCGCAGGTTGCCACCGCCAATCCGAGCTTCCAGACCAATGAACTCTCCGACGAAGACCTCGGCGAGGCACTACGCTATGTGGTGTCGCACGAAATGGCCCATGCCATGGGTCTGCCGCACAATCAGCGCGCCAATTTCGTGTATCCGGTCGAGTCGCTGCGATCACCGGAATTCGTCGCGGAAATGGGTCATTCGGCCTCGTCAGTGGGCAGAACCCGCTACAACTACATCGCCCAACCCGGTGACGGCGTGCCGCCCGAACGTCGAGTGGGTCGGTGGGACGAATTCGCCATCATGTGGGGCTACCGCCCGATTCCGGATGCGGCCACCCCCGAAGACGAGTTCGAAACCCTCAACCGCTGGATCACCGAGCGCGCCGACAAGCCCTGGTTCCGTTCCGCCACAGCCCAGTTCGGCATGGATGTGGAGTGGGATCCGTACCGCATGACCGAGGGTATCTCGGACGATCCGATCCTCGCGGCCGAGTACGGTATGCGCAACCTCCGAACCGCGACCGGGCAACTGACCGACTGGGTTCTCGACGACGGCGATGACTATTACGAACTCGAAACCCACTACCTGCAGAATCTGACCCAGTGGAATCGCTATGCCGAACACGCCGCCGCCGCCATCGGTGGATCATGGACCCACCACAAGCGCTTCGGTGAAGCAGGCCCGGTCTATACAGCAATCTCGGCCGACTACCAGAAAAAAGCCATGGCCTTTATCGACCAGCATGTGCTCCAGACACCGCACTGGGCGCTGGACAAGGACATGCTCCGCCGACTGGAACACGCCGGCGCGGTCGAACGTATTCGCGCCTACCAGGAACTGGCCGTGCAACGCCTGCTCAACCACGCGCGCCTGGCCCGCATGATCGAACAAGAAGCCTTTCTCGGCAACGACAGCTACCGACCCGCCGAAATGCTCGACGATGCCCGTGCCATGATCTGGCGCGAACTGGACGACCGAAGCGCCATCGATACCTGGCGCCGCAACATGCAACGAGCCTATCTCGAACAAGCCCACTTTCTCTTGCACGAGGCCGAATCCAACCCCTGGCAGCCCCCGGCTTCCGGCAACCTGCGCGTCGGCAGCAACGACGACCCACCGCTCAACGCTGACCTGCACATCAGCCAGTCCGACATCCGCCCCCTGCTGCGAGAACAACTGACTCTGCTGCGCGAGGATATCGACCGTGTTCTCAAACGAACACCCCCCGACCGCATGACCCGCATCCACCTGGAAGACGCCCGATCACGCATCGATCAGGCGCTGGATTAGTCACGCAATCCAATCCGGAGACTCCCACAAAACCTCCAACTCCGTAACCGAGCCCACCGTGTGGTGTGCAAAAGCTTCTCATCTAATCGTTGATATACGCCATTATTTTTGTGTAGCCTATATTTAGTTAAAGCCTTTGAAGGGGTATGACCAAACCTAGGGAGATAATAATGCGTATAAAAATCATTTCAGCGCTAATTTTTTAGGCAGTTCTGAATTTGACAGCACATGCAAATAATTTAAATCTCGACAGAGAGCGCCACACACAACCTGTTTTGGCGACCGAAGGTTGGGCAGATACTGATTGGATTGCTTGGTGGGAAAACATTGAAAATCTTTATCTTAGTGGCGTGGAGTATGAAGGTCTCTATTGGCTACTGCGCCATGATCTTGAACTTCTTGGCTACTATCAGGAATTTTTGACCAACATTGAAGTTCCGCGCCGCCTTACTCAGGGTGGTCCGACGGTCCTGTTGACCCAACCCCTCCAAACCTCATCAATTCGTTTGAGGGAATCAATAGAAAAGCTGTAGATCAGTATGAATTGAACTATGGGGAAATGCCCGAGCAGTGGGGGCCATTGCTTGTACAACACGGGCTAAATCCCTCCGATATTGGCGGATGATTGCTGGCCGATTCTTTTGCAGTTTCGGTGTATTCCTACGCGGTGATGAGCAATCACGCGCATATCGTCCTCTTTGTCGATCCTGATGAAGCTCAGGCCTGGTCCGATGACGAAGTCGCGCGTCGCTGGCTGGCAGTTTTTCCTGGAGCGCTTCGGGACGCTCAAAGCGATGAGCAGAAAGAATACATTCACCTCGGGCTTCGCAGCGATCCAGAGCGCATGAAGGAGATCCGCTCACGTTTGGGCAGCCTCAGTTGGTTCATGCGTGCCCTGAATGAACCGATCGCGCGTTGGGCCAATGAGGAGGATGGATGCTCTGGACGCTTCTGGGAAGGTCGGTTCAAGTGTCAAGCACTATTGGAAGAACAAGCAGTGCTATCTGCGATGGCCTACGTCGATTTGAATCCAGTCAGAGCCACCATGTCTGAAACTCTCGAAGATTCTGATCACACATCAGTCCAGTGCCGACTGAAAGAGCGCTCGGAATCCGGACTGTCGCAATCGAATTTGCTCGGCCGACCTCTCAAGCCCGTCGCCGGAATCGACGCCGATGCCCTACTCGGCATGACCGAGGCCGACTATCTGGATCTGGTCCAGTGGACCGGAGAGCAGGCTCATCCAATGAAGCGAGGCAAGCTCAACGGCAAAAAGAAAGCGGACTCTGAACAACCGCCAGAAGCCATTTGGTCACTGGCCCGCCACCCCAAGCAATGGATGCACCGGGTTCAGGGCACTGAAAGCCACTACTATCGCGCCATCGGGTCGGCCGAGGCGTTGATGGCCAAAGCGGCCGACCTCGGCCAGCGCTGGATGAAAGGCGTCAGCGGCGAACGCGCGTGGTTGATTCTCAAGTCGCAGATCGAATAGTCCCTTGCCCCACCTAGATCAGATCCATCCGCCAGGCACCGTCTGGTGGCTTGGCATGTCCGAAATTGGCAAATTGGCAGGATTTCGCGCTGGCAAAACGCACGGTCAGGAAAAATCCGATTGAAACAGACTGATCGCCTGTGGCTTCCCCAAAAACCTGCAAAATTCAGTTCAGTTTTGGATTACTTGGCGATTAATTGGCTGTCCTGTGTTGTTCTGCAGGATTCATGGTTTGTTGGGAGGCGGAGTTTGGCTCAGTTACAGCGCTTGAAGTGACTTACCTGGGCGATGGAGATGCCGGCAGGCGGTGATTGCAAGGAAATTCCTTATTGAACAGGTAAAAAATGGACTGCGAGCAAGTGTCGAGTACGGCCGTGGCCAGGTTCTCACCTTTCAATCCCGGAATATTTCAACGCCTGTCCCAGAACCCCAGCGATTCACTACTCAAAGCTTGGTGGTTCTGCTTCCGCTCACGGACACGACTTCCGGTTCGGAATCGACCTTGGTCGCGGCGTGGAGTACGAGAAGCTGCCCCATGTCGAAGTTCTTCGGCCACCATGTCGGGATTTCCTGGATCGGCGACCGGTAGACACCCGCCCAGACGTACATCGGATCTGTACTCAAAGCGTATCGGCCGCCACCACCGTCTGGGCCCCGATACCGTTCATTGTCAATTTCGATCTCGGCGCCGTGGGCGGCCAGCGATTCGAAGGTTGCGAAATCCTTCGCGTACCGCGGTGGCATTTTCGGCTGGTACTTCAGTTCGACTACACCGATGATGGCTCTCGCATTGCAGACCAGCAGATCCGGGTGTACTCGTGCGCCGGTGTCTAGTTGCATCTTCGGTTCGACAAAGACCCGACGCTTGACGCCGTCTTCCCAGAACAGATCCATGAGCCGGGCCGTGAAGTGCACCTGGAGCGCTCGTTCGGAACTGATGACCTGGTCCAGGTAAGCCGAGCGGATCGTATCCGCCCAAGCCCGGCGCATCTGGCGTCTGAGTAGTCCGCGATTTGGCATTTTCCGAGCTTATCAGAGACGAATTCTTGAAAGTGGCTCTATGAAAGAAATCCAGTTCAAAAAGCATTCCCCATTTTTGAAGCAGGTGAGAGATTCTCGTCCTAATCGACAGGCTATGACTATATTGACCGAATTCATTTTTGAACGATATGGGGATCAAGCAACTATGACTGGACCAGATCCGAATCCATATGCGTGTGTACCCTGCTCGTTTCGGGACTATATGCGGGACATTTCGTTGGGTGAGCCTGACATAGCCATTCCTAAAGATGTGATCTGGGAAGATGGCGATTCCCGTAGGCCAGTTGAAGACTTGGAAACTGATCCCTATCTAGCCATCGCACTTCTATACGGATACGACAGTAGGGGAAACCATAGAGCTTCCGGGACCGCATTCTACTTCGCATCAGGTGTGGCGCTGAGCGCAGCCCATATTGTGCAGTCAGCGGAGCACTATCCTGATGAGCCAGACCACCGGGCTCAATTTATTAGGCTGTGGTTCGGCTATTCCTTTGGGCGCTCTGATGGAGTGTCTATGGAAATAGGGGAGTTCGGGGTTCATCCCAGTTTTAGGCATGAATTGACAGATCGGGTCGACATTGCTGCACTCAGACTGCCCACAAAGCTTCCGGGTAGCGCAAGCAAAAGGTATCGAACGAGGTTAGGTCCCGTCAACACGGAATACAGACTAACTGGCTTTCCAGGAGACGGCGCTCACCGAGGAAGAACCATGGTTGAGGGCACCTCATCAGTAGCTGAAGTAAAGGCAGATCGGCTCTTCCACAGAATCGATGCGACGATGGGCCAAAGTGGCTCTCCCATTTGGTGGAAAGACCAAGACGAGATCTGCATCGCAGCCATTCATACTGAAGGAACATCGGCTGGGAACAGAGTTGGGTTGCTAGCGAATGGCGCAACAATCCTAACGCCCGATATAGGCAAATGGATAGCTAAACAGGCCAATCTATGAGCACTTGAGAGACCAAACACTAAGGAGAACGTGTGATGAATAGAGCAATAGCACCAATCAGCGTGATGCTATCGGTATTGGTTTCCGCATGCGTGACAAACGGCGATTCGCGACAAGACAGCCCATCGGGAGAAACGAAGGCCCCACTTGAAGTTCGAGCATTCCACGGAAGCTGCATTTACGATGATGGGCAAGTTCGCCTAGAGAGCTTCGGTTTGGCTGAAATTTTTGGTGCGGCCGTTATTTCAAACACCCTAAATCGTCTGGGAAAAGCCTTGCGTAGGGCTGGTGAAGAGGATGCCTATATCGAAACTGCTTCACGCAATCTGCAGTCACTTCAGCCATGCATTCAGATTGTTAAGGGCCGGTTTTCCGATGATGCCAACAATTGGATCAGGGCCAAAGAATTTTTACCCGAGCCTATTTCTGGTGCGGATGTTGACAACAGGCTCATGGAAGCCGAAATTTTCCTTGTTTCCGAGCCAGACTTTATTTTTGAGGGTCGAGTAGTGCAGTCTAGAGATGGCTCTGCACTTGCTGTCCGACCCAACTTCTATTCCTATCGAAGTCCTCTTAAGGCAGGACGAAAAGCTAACAAAGCCTACGGAATTCTAGTGTCTGTAAGTTTCCATCCGCCAGGTAAGGCAGCCAATTCCCCCGACGCAACTGGGGCGTCTCTGGCGCTCGGTTCGCTTCAGCCAAGCGAAAGTACATATCGAGTTTATGCGGGCTCCGACTCAGGAGTCGGCACCGGCAACGAAGCAGGAAGCGCACATCCACATGAAAGCCACTGGTTTTCAAGCATTTCGAAAACACCGGATGTGGCCTCGGCGTTACAACCTAGAAGTACAGAACCAGGTGGAAACCAACAGCTCAGAACCGGGCCATGGACAGTTTCTGTAGCTGTTACCGAGACGCGCAAAGCCAATGAGGTTCTCCTGTTCTTTGCTGATGTCTTCGACGATTCACAAGAAGAGCTTCAGACGCAACTTGAACAATCATTGATTCCCAGCGTCGGAAACGCGGCTGATATCGCCGACTATACAAGTCAACAGAGTGCTGTTTCCTCCTATTACACAAATCTAGCTGCCGCAGAAACGTCAAAGGCAGAAGCCTGTGCAGTATTCGGAGATGAAAGCTCTACTCCGGCCGTACGTATCTCCATTGCAGCTGAATTTTTTGCTGCGCAGGGTGTGGCAAATGTAGCGGCCATGACCGCAGGCTTAGCACTACCCTATCCATCACGGAAACTTGCACATTCGCTTGAGGATCTCAACTGCCCTATCTAGCGCTCACGCAGCCACTGCCTCGGAGAGCAACACAGTGCAGCCAGTCCGCCGGCCAAAGCCGGTGGAAGATCAGGCAGTGAAAGATTGCAAGACGGAAAGCGTTGGTGGCACGCCAGCGGCCCGTGGATTGGGGCGATTCTCGCAAGGACAACAGTTAATCGTTGACGGGGGAAGACGCCCGACGGCCTGCCCATTTGCAAAAAAGCGAGTTTGTAGCAGTCGAACCTGTTTTTTGACTGATTTCGCCGCTAATATCTGATGGTCGGGGATTGGGTGTGTAGTTCGGTACTGAGGAGATTCAGGAGGACGGTTTGGCTTAAAGCTCGAATGCTGGTTGTCGTCGCGATGCTCGTTGCGATGGGCCAATTTGCAGGCTGCGCATCAGCCCTCAATCAAACCGTAACGCAGGCAGATGAGCTTGATAGTCTTCTTCTAGAGATCAAGTCGATTTCAGATGCGGGATATGAAGGAGGGCTAGATGCTTCCGATTTTCGTCTGGCTCATGCGATTGCGAATTTCGCTTTTGCTAGGGGTGCGTATTCCGGCCCATCGTGAACACCCAATCCGGTTCAACGTGAACACCTG
>CAZFYM010000087.1:0-12596 GCA_964523755.1 uncultured Wenzhouxiangella sp.
ACACCCACCTGATCCAGGTCGACCTGCCGGCCCTGACCGATATAGACCTGTACCTCAAGGATGAATCCACCCATCCGACCGGCAACCTCAAGCACCGCCTGGCCCGCTCGCTGTTTCTCTACGGCCTGTGCAACGGCTGGATCACCGAGGGCAAGCCCATCATCGAAGCCTCATCCGGCAATACCGCGGTCTCCGAGGCCTATTTCGCCCGCTTGCTGGGCCTGCCCTTCGTCGCCGTGATTCCGGAGAAGACTTCCCGGCGCAAGATCGCCGAGATCGAGTTTTACGGTGGGCAATGCCACCCCGTCCCGCCCAATGAGATCTACGCTGCGGCGACCGAATTGGCTCGATCGACCGGTGGCCATTACATGGACCAGTTCACCTACGCCGAACGAGTAACCGACTGGCGCGGCAACAACAATATCGCCCAGTCCATCTTCGACCAGATGAGCTGCGAACGTCATCCGGTGCCTGAGTGGATCGTGGTCACGGCCGGAACCGGTGGCACCTCGGCCACCCTGGGCCGCTATGTCCGCTTCCGACGCCACGAGACAAGACTGTGCGTGGCCGATCCGGATCACTCGGTGTTTTTCCAGTATTACCACCAGCGTGACTTGAACCTGGTCACCGACCGGAGCTCGAATATCGAGGGTATCGGCCGACCACGTGTCGAGCCCTCGTTCACGCCCGAGGTCATCGATCACATGATCAAGGTGCCCGATGCCGCCAGTTTTGCCACCATCCATTGCCTGGTCAACCTGCTCGGTCGCAAGGTCGGTGGGTCAACCGGCACAAGCGTTTACGCCGCCTTCGAGTTGATCGACCGCATGCGCGCGCAAGGTCGAAGCGGCAGCGTGGTCGCCATGCTGTGTGATGCTGGCGAGCGCTACCTCGATACCTATTACGATCCCGACTGGCTGGTCAGCCATGGCTTCGATATCGAACCCTGGTGTCGCCAGATCGAGAATTTCATCAAAACCGGAACGTTGAAACCATCGAACCTGTCAGCACCTTGATCGCCATATCGCGTTGCGGTGTTTCAGGCGCCGCCTTTGGTGTCGGCTAGCTGCTCAGGTGACAGTGCGCCAAACTCGGCCTTCTGCTCTGCACTTGCTTCAAGCTGATGCTGTTCTTTCCAGTCCGGGTAGGGCATGCCGTAAATGATTTCACGGGCCGTGTCGTAATCCATTGCCACGCCTCGACGTTCGGCCTCTGCGCGATACCATTTGGCCAGGCAATTGCGGCAGAATCCGGACAGATTCATCAGGTCGATATTCTGGACATCGGCGCGTTTTTGCAGCTGTGCGACCAGATCGCGAAATGCAGCAGCCTCAACTTCCAGGCGGGTTTGTTCATTCATGGTTGAGTTCACTTGGCTTCATCCTTGTTTGTCTCATCATCGAGCCACGAGAAAGCGGCGGCCGCGCGCGGAAAGCCAATGGTGGGGATGGCAAGCAGGGCGACATGGTTGAGGTCCTCGTCGTTCAGGCCTTCCGCCCGGCCACGGCGGGCATGTGAGTGCACCGCGCCCTCGGACTGGATAGCCATGGCCAGAGCGAGCTTGACCAGACGGATCTCGCGGGGGCTGAGTGGACCAGCCTGCGTACAGGCTTTGCCGAGCTGGTTGTAGGCTTCCCAGGCCGCGGGGTGACTGTTGGCGATTCGGCCGGCGGTTCCCGGAAGTGAGTCTTTTGGTGTGGTCATGATTTGAGTCCTTCTGATGATGCATGGTTTCCAGTGGCCAATGGCTCAGGCTGGGCGCTGGAGCTTGCCCGGCCATCCACTGGCGCCGCTGGACAGGACCGACAGCGGGTTCAGACCGACGGCGCGCAGCAGGGGTGCGGCCAGCTGGCAGCGTTGTCCGGTTTCACAGTAGATCACAGCCGGGCCTTGCGGCGGCGGGGTGAAGTCTCCGTTCTGGAGTCGTGACAGCGGCAGGTTGACCGCACCGGGAATGTGGCCGGCGGCATACTCGTCGGGTTCGCGAACGTCGATCAGACGGGTTTCGTCGCTTACCTGGTTCGGGCTCAGGCGGGTCAGCGCAGGTGGTGGCCCCCGGAGTTCGATGGCCTCGGGTGGACCGGAGCAGGTCGAGCAGTCGGCCCGACGCTGGATCGCAAGCATTCGAACCCGTGCATCACGCGCATCGAGCATCCAGAGTCTGCCAACCAGTCCGTCATCGATAGCGCGCTGACCGGCCAGGATCTGCAATGCTTCGGCGGCCTGCATGCAGCCGGCAGCGCCGACCAGCGGTCCCAGCACACCGGCTTCGGCGCAGTTGGGCACCCAGCCGGTGGGCGCTTCGGGAAACAGACAGCGCAGGCACGGACCCTGGCCCGGGGCAAACACCGTAACCATGGCCTCCATGCCGGTGGCCGAACCGTAAACCAGCGGCACACCGAACTTCACCGAGGCATCGGCAATGAGGTACTTGGTCGCGTAGTTGTCACTGCCGTCGATCACCAGATCGTGACGCTGGAACAGCGCCGGTGCGTTGTCCGCGTCCAGGGCCCCATCGATACCCTCGATTTCGATGGTCGGATTGAGATCGCGCAACCGTCGGGCCGCGGCTTCCACCTTGGGGTGGCCGATGGAGGATTCGCCGAACAGGACCTGGCGCTGCAGGTTGGTTCGATCGACCCGGTCCGGATCGATGATCGTTATGTGCCCGATCCCGGCGCCGGCCAGGTAAGGCAAAACGGCACAGCCCAGGCCGCCGGCACCCACACAGAGCACCCGAGCGCGATTGATGTTTTCCTGGCCGGCCGTGCCGACCTCGGGAAGTATGAATTGCTTGGCGTAGCGTTCGTTCATGAGTGACCGGGATGGTATCTTGATTGTGATTTCACGCTGGAGTTGTCCTGAATATGTCTGCAAACCTTGCTGCCATACTGGTTGCGCTGCACGGACTGGCTGCTGCTGTCTGGGTCGGTGGAATGTTTTTTGCCTACATGGCGATGCGTCCAGTCGCGGCCAGCCAGCTCGAGCCGCCGCAACGTACCCGTCTCTGGGAGGCAAGTTTTCAGCGCTTTTTCCCGTGGGTGTGGCTCAGCGTATTGTTGCTGCTGGGAACCGGTTTCTGGCTGATTTTCGGCTTCTACGGCGGCATGGCCGGCGTTGGTGGCGATGTCCACAGCATGTTGCTGCTGGGCCTTGTCATGATGGGCATCTTCGCGCATATCTACTTCGCCCCGTATCGACGCATGCGCCAGGCGATTGCCGCCGAGAACTGGCCCGAGGCCGGTCGTCGTCTCGGGCAGATCCGCCGATTGATTGCCATCAACCTTGTGCTTGGCCTGATCACCGTGGCGATCGGCGCCGGTGGCCGGTTCTGGTAGCTATTACCGGCAAAGTTCACGGTATTCCTCCAGACGATTGACGTTTTCCAACCGATCCGCCGGCGTGGTCGGAACGCAAACCAGCCCAAGCTGTTCGGCCAGGCGATGGAGTGAATGCCGGCCGCTCCCGGAAAGAATCGACCGTGCCGCTGCCAGCCTGTCGGTTCCCGGGGCCAACATCATCGGCAAGGGGCTGGAATCGAATACCGCGCCGCTCTTCTGTTCCTGCACGGCCACGATCAGCCGTGACAAGGTGGCCGTGTCCAACTGGGGCATGTCCACGGGAATCACCATCAGCCATTGATCGGCCAGATCCTCCCGGGCCAGAAACACCGACAACAAGCCGCCCAAGGGCCCCCGGTCCGGCCAGCGGTCCGCCACATGATCGTGACCGGGCCGATCGCCTGAGACAATGACCCGCGAACATCCAGCCTCTTCAAGCACCGCGATTGCTCGCTCCAGAAAAGTTTGCCCATGCCCCCAGGCCAAATGGGCCTTGTCACGCCCCATCCGAACAGACTGCCCCCCGGCCAGCACAACGCCGGTCAGCTTGGGGTTGGACTTTTGTGATGGTTGCGCCATTCTGAGCCCTTGCGTTTCAATGCACCTGTGCGTCAGTACTCTGCAGGTCAGTGGTCCGTGTGTCCGTGAGCTCTTGGCAAGGCCCCTGACTGATGCACTGACTACTGACGCACAGACCTACGGCCGTCACCCGTGTCCGCACAACGCATGTCCTTTCACCCACTCGCTGTCGCCATCGGCGTAATGTTCCTGCTTCCAGATCGGCGCACGGTGTTTCATTTGCTCGACCAGGTAACGGCAGGCCTTGAATGACTCGTCGCGATGGCGCGAACTGGCCGCGGCAATGACGCTGGCCTCGCCAATGTCCAGGCGGCCCTGCCGATGGGCCAACCACAGGTGAATTTGATCGCCCCACTGCTCCCGGGCTTCCGCACAGATCTCGGCAAACACGTTGCGGCAAAGCACGGCGTGAAGGTCGTAGCTGACCCCCAGCACCTGGCGGCCCTGGTTGATGTCGCGCACACGCCCGACGAACAGATCGGCTGCGCCGTGACCAGGTGCCGAGCAGCGATCCAGGGCGGCCACGGGGTCGAGTACGGCGTCGGTGACCTCGACATGAATTCCCATGTCAGCCTCCGCAGACCGGTGGCAGGACCGAAAGTGGCTGTTCCAGTGGTACGGGATCGTTGTCATCGAGCACCGCCTGATCGGTGGCAAACGCCGAGGCTTTCAGCAGTGCCAGGGCGTTGTCATTGCCGGCGAAGAGTTCGGCGAAACCGGTCCGCAGGTCGGCCACGCGGGCACCGGCCGCCAGCCTGATCTCGACGGAGCTTTCCGGACTGAACTGGCGGAAGGCGCCGAACAGCCGTACCGGTACCATGGTCAACTCAGCGGTCGATGGGGCAGTTTGTGTGCTCATCCGTTACACCTTTTCTGGAGAAATCGTGGGGGTTGGTGGGTCGCAGTCGGGGACTTGCGGCCCGGTGAAGCGATAACCGGCCCATGCGGCCAGACTGAGGGCCACCAGGCCGGCTACCAGAACGGCCAACATATTGGCAAAAACCAGTGCGGTGACGCCCATCAACAGCAGCACCAGACGAGCGTCTTTCGCGCGCCAGCTCGGCGCGGCCAGCTGGAAATGAAACCAGCCGATGACACCGATCAGCAGGGCCTGGAGCATGACCGGGTATTCCGGTAAGCCCCCGCCGCCGAGCACCAGGGCTGCGCTCATGGCCAAGAGGGTTGAACCGATAATGGCATTCGAACGCCAGGTCCGGCTGCCGCCGCGATAATGCGCGGTCACGCCACCGGAGCCATGGCAATAGGGCATGCCGCCCAGCCCGCCTGCGATCAGGTTGCCGATACCCAGCGAATGCAGCAGGCGCCGCGGGGTCACCCGGTTGGCGCGCTCGCCATAGTAATCCTGGGCGGCTCGCTGGGTGCCGAGCACGGAGTTGGTCAAGGTCAGCGCGATCTGCGGCAAGACCATCAGGGCCACGATGGTCGCCCGCACGCCTTGTTCGAGATCATTGGCAACGGCGGGAACCGCATGCCACAAACCCCAGACCAGTCCGCCGGCGGCAATCACGCCCAGCAGCGGCAGGCGGGTCATGCGGGTGACCAGCACCAGAACCACGGCGGCGGCCAGTACCACGCCCAGTTCCGCCGGGGTGGCCCCCAGCATGCGCAGGGCGGCCAGGATCAGCATGATGCCCAGGCCAAGCTGAAAGCCGTGAACCAGGACCAGCGGTATCCGATTGGCCAGGCGGTTGACCGGAAAGAAACTGATTGTGAAATAAATCAGGCCCAGCAACAGCCCGGCCAGCTGTAGTTCCTGGGCGGTTGCACCGGCGGCAATGGCCATGATCGACAGCGATTTGAGCGGCTGAACCGGAATTGGCAAGCGGAACAGCCAGCCGGTGGCCAGATAGGCAGCCCCGGTGGTTGCCAGCATCATCGCCGCCGAGGCGCCAGTCTGCCAGGCCAGCGCCAGCAGCAGCGGAAACAGCACCGCACCATCGGCAAAGGCGCCGGCCAGATCCCCGCGCCAGGGCGAGCCTCTCACCGTCGCCTGAGTATTCACGGCCCAAAGCCCTCCGGCAATTCACCGATGCCTTCCGGGTGTTCGTAACGGCCCGACTTGCCGCCGGTTTTCAGCAGCAGGCGCACGCCTTCGATGGCCAGGTCAGCCTGGACCTGCTTGGCCAGGTCCCATATTGTGAGCAGCGCGCCGCTGACCCCGGCCAAGGCCTCCATTTCCACGCCGGTGCGCGCCGAGGTGGAGGCCTGGCAGAACGCCGTCACCGCCGAGTCTGATTCATCCAGGCGAAAGGCCACCCGCACCTGGTCCAGGCCCAGCGGGTGGCACAGCGGAATGATCTCCGGCGTCTTCTTCGCCGCCAGCACCCCGGCCACCTCGGCCAGCCGCAATGGGTCGCCCTTGGGCAAGGTCCCATCGCGCACCATGACAAAGGTCTCCGGGCTCATCACGATCCGGCCCGTGGCAATGGCGACGCGGCGGGTGATTTCCTTCCCGCCCACGTCCACCATTTTGTAGTGTTGTCTGTCGTCGTTCATAAATGATTCCGAGGTTTCCGGGTTCAGGGTGGGCTTCGATCAGATTTTTCCTGAAACCTGAAACCTGAACCCTGAACCCTCTTTTATCCCCCCGTCATCGCCAGATGCGGCGTATCGCCATAATCACCATCATGCAGAAAGTGTGATACGCGTTTTCCGAAAAGGGCGGTCAGGATGGTGGCCTTGAGCTCTTCTTTCTGCTCGTCGTGCTGCAAAAATGGCCGGAGGTTGCCGGTGCCGTTGCCGAACAGGCACAGGCGCAGGCCGCCGCGGGCGGTGACTCGGAGGCGGTTGCAGGTGTCGCAGAAGCCGGGGGCATAAGGGGCGATGATGCCGATGCGGCCGGTATGGTCGGGATGCGTGTATTCCACGGCCGGGCCGTCGGCCTCGCCGCGCTCGATTGGTGCCCAGCCTGCCGCATCCAGCTGGTCACGCACCAACTGACCGCCGACATGGCGCTGCTCGAAGTAGTCACCGTTATCGCCGGTGCGCATCAGCTCGATAAAACGCACGCTGACTGGCCGTTCGCGCACGAACTCGAAGAAGGCCGGCAGCTGGTCGTCGTTGAGGCCTTTGAGCAGCACGGTGTTGACCTTGACCGCATCGAAACCCTGGGCCAGGGCGGCGTCGATGCCGGCCATGACCTTGTCGAAACGCTGGTCACCGGTGATTCGCTCGAAATGCTCGGCATCCAGGCCGTCCAGGCTGATATTGACCGCATCCATGCCGGCGGACTTGAGCTCGGCCGCATCCCTTGCCAGGCGGTAGGCGTTGGTGGTCATGGCCAGCCGGCGCACCCCGGTCACGCTGCGGACGGTGCGGACAATATCAGGAAAATCCTTGCGCACGGTCGGCTCGCCACCGGTCAGGCGGATCTTCCAGGTGCCGAGTTCGGCAAAGGCGGTCACCAGGCGACGAATTTCGTCCAGGCCCAGGAAACCGCGCGGATTGCCCTGGTAGCCGTTGGGCAGGCAGTACTCGCAGCGAAAATTGCAGACGTCGGTGACCGACAGCCTGAGATAGGAAAAGCGGCGGCCGAAGCCGTCTTGAAGCTGTGTCATTGTCACTCCTTTTCAAGGCCGGAAGGCGAGGCCGTTTCCAGCGATCGCCCTGGCTGCCCGGACGGGATTTCCCGTCTGCAGCGGCGCAGCCACCGTGGCCTGAAAAGGCTTTAGGGGGCAACGCTCGGAGTCGTTGTCGGTCAATACGCTTGAAGCGTACTATAGGCCCTCCTTGCAATGCCAGTTTTGACCGGGGTCAAAACGGCGTGGCCTCCGGTTTTGCTGAGTCAAAGATTCCTGCCCCGGTTCTCCCCGTTATCAACATCGTTAGTCAGTGCGGCCTTGGGGAATTCGCACCTTGCCTGCTCAGGTCGTTGATTTTCCAGGGCTGTGCAAGTTTGCCAGTGCGTTGCGCAGATCTTCGAGACTATCGAATCGGGCTGTAAGCTGCACGCTATTGCCCTGGTCGATCAATTCCACCCTGCGACTGTTACCAAACAGGATGGCCAGTTCCGCGGCGGCTTCGCGGCGATGTTGCGCCTCGAGAGCAATCGCTTCGTCAACGGAGGAAATCACGTACTCGTCATCGAATCCGCCTTCAGGCTCCTTCAGCCAGGCCAAGCAAACCAGCCAGCTGAGGAATGCACCGGCGGCGATGATGAAAAAGAATTGCGAGGGTGTCACAAAAGTAAAGAGGAACAGGTAGAAAACCGCGCCGACGTTGCCGTAAGCCCCTGCCATGCCGGAGATCTGCCCGGTCAGTCGACGCTTGATCGATGGCAGAATACCAAAGGTTGCGCCCTCGGCTCCCTGAACGAAGAACGAGCAAAAGATGGTAAAGACTATGGCGATGAACAGTGGCCAGTCGCTGTCGAGCAGACCCATTAGAATGAATCCGATTCCGATTCCGAACATGTAGGCAAGCATGACGAATCGACGGTTGCCGAAACGGTCGGAAACCAGGCCGCCCATGGGACGGGCAAACAGGTTGACGAAGGCGAAGGATGCGGCAATTGCGCCGGCCGCTGCGGCACCCAACCCCCATGTCATCTCGAAGAACATCGGCAGCATCGAAACGACGGCGAGCTCGGCACCAAAGTTCGCGAAGTAGGTGATATTGAGCGCGACTACGCTCTTGAACGGGTAGCGGTCGTCTTTCGGTACCCCTTTTTTCAGAATCGGAATATTCACACGCAGAATCTGAACGACCTGGTAGATCACGATCGCGGCAATGGCGATGTAGATGTAGATGGCCGTTGTCGCGTCGAGGTAACCCAGGTTCTGTACTCGCCAGACCAGAATGGAAAGAATTCCGATCAACGGAATGGTGAAGATGATCAGCATGATCAGGTCACCCCAGGAACTGACCTCCAGCGCGGCGGCCTTGCGTGGCTTGCGGTGGGTGTCGGCACTTGGGCCGTCGGTGATTGAAAACCAGTAAAACACCCCATAGGCCGCCATCACGATGGCCGAGGTCGCGATGGCGTAGCGCCAACCGTTATCGCCGCCAAACATCGTCAGGGCGATGGTCGGCAGGGTCATGGCGGCAGCCGCCGAGCCGAAGTTGCCCCAGCCGGCATAGAGCCCCTCGGCAAAGCCGATGTTTTTGGGCTTGAACCAGAGCGCGACCATGTGAATGCCGACCACGAAGCTGGCACCGATGGAGCTGAGCACCAGTCGGGCAATGAACAGTTGTTCACGGGTCTGGCCAAAGGCGAAGACCAGTGCCGGGATGGCCATCAGGACCATCAATACAGAAAACACCCGGCGGGGGCCGAAGCGGTCCAGCGCCATGCCGACGATGATGCGGGCCGGAATGGTCAGGGCAACGTTGGCAATCGCGAACAGCCTCAAGTCGTCGCTGGTCAGCCAATCCACGCTGCGCAGCATGCTGGTGGCCAGAGGGGCCATGTTGAACCAGACGTAGAAACTGATGAAAAAGGCAATCCAGGTCAGGTGCAGCGCCCGGATTTCCGGAGACTTGAACCTGAAAATGTCACTAATTCTCATGTTTTGTTCCTTGAATCTGGTTTTCGCTGGTTCGGACGGATGATTAAGGTGCCGGAATGATCAGCAGTGGGCACTGAACGCGACGGGCGAGAAAGGCACTGACCGAGCCAAAGGTCATGTGGTCGAACTCTTCGACCAGTGCGTCGATACTGCGCGAGAAGAAACCGCCCTCCGATTTGTGGCTGTGACGGGAAATGACCAGCACATCTGGTTTCCTCTCCAGAGCTGCGCGGAGGATCATTTTGCGCGCGTCACCTTCTGCCATCAGCACTCTGGTCGGAAATCCGGCTGCCGTTAGTTCGCGCGCAGCCGACTCGGCCCCTGCCTTCAGCTCATCGTATGAGGATCGGAACAGGTGGTCTTCCACATCGGTTGAACTGCGCGGTTCCTCGACCACGGTTATCAGCGTGATATTGGGCTTGCTGTCGCCAAACAGGCGCTTCGTGCCCTCAATGATCAATGCGGAGTTCCGCGAATGGTCGTAGGCAAGCATGGCTTCCATGATTGTGTCCTTTGTTAAATATTCTTACGGTATGCTAATTTGAACATCTAGTAAAAGCTGGTCAATTGACAGGCGTCAAAAGTATCAGGTTTGAAACCTTGAATAAAATAGGCGGTAGCGATTTTCCTGAATGAGAATCATAAGCGTTTGGTGAGCCGTCAATAGTGGATAGGTAGGCTAAAAGTGCATTTTTGTTGCTTGTTTGATGGGTGTCAAATCAGAGGGAAGAGCCGTTCTGTAAAGTGGCGGCCAGCAGGTTCGCGGCGATCGCTTTCGCCGATGCTGCTTGACGAATTGTCGACAGGAGCGACTTTCAGGTGAGAATTAACAAGGACATCGTGGACTGGCGGCCGGAGGATCCGGTTTTTTGGGAGAGTCAGGGACAAAAGGCATCTTCGCGCAATCTCTGGATATCCATTCCCAATCTTCTTTGTGCGTTTGCCATCTGGCTGATGTGGGGCATCATCACGGTACAGATGCTCAATCTGGGTTTTCCATTCGAGCCCGAGCAGCTGTTTACCCTGACTGCCATCGCTGGGCTGACCGGGGCGACACTGCGCATCCCCGCCTCATTCATGATTCGGATCGCCGGCGGTCGGAACACGATTTTTCTGACCAGTGCGATGCTGCTGATTCCGGCCCTCGGTGCCGGTTTCGCCCTGCAGAGCCAGGACACGCCGTTCTGGACATTTGTCCTGCTGGCCTTTCTCTCCGGGATCGGCGGCGGTAATTTTGCCGCCTCGATGAGCAATATCAGCACTTTCTATCCCAAGAGCCAGCAGGGCCTGGCGCTGGGCATGAACGCCGGACTCGGCAACTTTGGCGTCACCACCATGCAGATCCTGATTCCGGCGGTCATGACGGTCGGGATTTTCGGCGCCCTGGCCGGTGACCCGATGACCCTCGTCAAGGACAGTGGCACGCTGATCGGACGGATCGAGGCAGGTACGGCGACCTGGATCCAAAATGCCGGATTCGTCTGGACCTTGATTCTGGTGCCGGTGGTGGCGGCAGCCTGGTTCGGCATGAATAATCTGCGCACGATAACGCCCGAGCCCGGCCATCCGCTGGCCGCCTTTGGACGGATCACGGGGTTGTACCTGATCGGTTTTCTGACCGCCGGCATTGGCCTCTACCTGTACTTGCCGGCACCGGTTGGCTTGGGCGTGCTCAACCCTTGGCTGGCCATGTTGCTGATCATTGTGGCCACGCTGGTGATCATGCGCCTGGTGCCTGGCAAGATCGGTGAGAACTCGAAGCGCCAGTTCGTCATCTTCCGCGACAAGCATACCTGGTCGATGACGATTCTCTACATTCTCACATTCGGCTCTTTCATCGGTTTCTCCATGGCCCTGCCGCTGTCGATCACGGTGATCTTCGGCTACAGCAGTGTCGAGGTGAATGGTGTGATTGAGCGGGTCGCCAATCCGAATGCGCCCAGCGCCCTGACCTATGCCTGGATCGGCCCCTTCGTCGGCGCCCTGATCCGTCCGGTTGGCGGCTGGATCTCCGACAAGGTGGGCGGCTCACTGGTGACTCAGGTCATCGCCGCTGCCATGGTGGTGGCCTCGGCTGCGGTCGGCTACGTGATGATGCTGGCCTACCAGTCGCCCAACCCGGAACAATACTTCCTGGCTTTCATCATCCTGTTCGTGATCATTTTCGCGGCAACCGGCATCGGTAACGGCTCGACCTTCCGCACCATCGGCGTGGTCTTCAGTCCGGAATTGAAAGGCCCGGTGCTTGGCTGGACCTCGGCGATTGGCGCTTACGGGTCCTTCATCGCACCCATGGTGATCGGTGACCAGGTGCGCGGCGGTACGCCCGAGAATGCAATGTACGCCTTCGCCATCTTCTACGCGCTGTGCCTGGTGCTGAACTGGTGGTTCTACCTGCGCCGCAACGCCTACATCAAGAATCCCTGAGCATAAATCGATATGACGATCAACCGTTCAAGCTTCACTGCCCGACGAATTGACCCGGGCCTTACCGGAGGAAATCCATGAGCTATCTACTGGACCAATTGGCCTTCTTTCGTCGCGAGAAAAAGGAATTCTCGGACGGCCATGGCATCACCACCAACGAGTCACGCCGCTGGGAGGATGGCTATCGCCAGCGCTGGCAGCATGACAAGGTTGTGCGCTCCACCCATGGCGTGAACTGTACCGGTTCCTGCTCCTGGAAGATCTACGTCAAGAACGGCCTGGTGACCTGGGAAACCCAGCAGACCGACTATCCGCGGACCCGGCCCGGCCTGCCCAACCACGAGCCGCGCGGTTGCGCGCGTGGGGCCAGTTTTTCCTGGTACATCTACTCGGCCAACCGGGTCAAGTACCCGATGGTCAGGCGTCGCCTGGTCGAGTTGTGGCGCGAGGCTCGCACGCAGCATGAGCATGCCGTCGATGCCTGGGCTTCCATCGTCGAGGATCCGGACAAGGCCAACAGTTACAAGCAGCGGCGCGGCCTGGGCGGCTTCGTGCGCGCCAACTGGGAGGAGGTCAACGAGATTATTGCGGCGGCCAACGTCTACACCGCCAAAAAGTTCGGACCGGACCGGATCATCGGCTTCTCGCCGATTCCGGCCATGTCGATGGTGTCCTATGCCGCCGGCTCCCGCTATCTGTCGCTGATCGGCGGCGCGTGCGG
>CAZFYM010000088.1:0-8339 GCA_964523755.1 uncultured Wenzhouxiangella sp.
GACGCTTTGGAGACGCTCTGAACGTGTGTGTATTTATGCCCAGGGGTACTAAGTCGAACCGGCGGACCCTAAGGTGCTTAGGCTATACTCAAGCCATGGAATCCCAGGCGGAACTCAAGCGGATTAGTGATTATCTTGCTGCACAAGATGATCTCAGGCTGGCGATTGTCTATGGCTCGCTGGCCAGAGGTCATGCGCGGTTGGGCAGCGACCTGGATATCGCGCTAGCCGGCGACCAGTGTCTGGATGCTGATCGCAAGATGGCCCTGATGCGTGGACTGGCCGGCGTTTGTGGACGGGCAATCGACCTGGTCGATCTGAAAACCGTCGGGGAACCTCTGTTGGGGCAGATCCTGACTGGCGGAAAGCGCCTGATCGGTGACAATCGCCGCTATGCCGAGCTGGTCACTCGCCACCTGTTCGATCAAGCCGACTTTCTACCTTATCGCGAACGTTTGCTGGCCGATCGGCGAAAGGCATGGATACAACGGTAGTCCATGAAAAGCTGGAGTCACTGCGCCGCAGTCTGGAGCGCATTCGACAGAAGCGGCCGCAAAGTGCCAACGCACTGAGCCACGACCTTGATGCCCAGGACATCCTCAGCGTCAACCTGACCCGGGCAGTACAGTTATGCGTGGACATTGCGTCGCACGTGCTGGTCGAAACGGATCAACCACCGCCGTCAACCATGGGCCAGAGCTTTGATCGACTCGCCGATGTCGGATTGATAACCGAATCGCTGGCCGCCCGCATGAAGGCGGCAGTCGGATTCCGAAACATCGCAATTCACAGCTATCGTGAGATCGATTGGGACATCGTGCATGCCATCGCCACCGACCACCTGAGCGATTTCGAGGACTTCGCCCGCGCGATACTTGCCCATGGCAAGGCATAGAAACTATCTCAAAACCGGATACAGCAGGATTTCGACGAAGTAACCGACTCACTGAAAAGGATTGAGACCGATAATCCACGGACTTAAGCGCTTCAGCATCGCAATCAATGTGCGCGATAGCCTCAAACAAGATTCTCAAATTGTCACTGACCGGCGTGTTCGACGGTACCAGGTATCAGTTGGTCCGCTTTTTCCGCTTTTCACGTCTTCGTGTTTAGCCCCCCCCCAATACTTCACTGATCATTAATCAGATCAACTGACGCTTTCTATCATGCACCTACTCATGGAGAAACGTTATGACCTTTGCACTGTATATGTCCACCGATGCGGACATCACCCACACCCCGCTGAATCACGCCTGGAACCCGGTAACTCAGTACAGTTGGGCCCAGATTCAGGGTATGAATCTGAACATGCCACCGGGCGCAACGATCGTGGTCCTTGCTCATGGCAATGGTAACGAGATCGGCAACGCCGTTCCTGGCACGATTGATATCGATGCATTGACTTTCTTGGCGCTGATTCAGGCGAACATGAACGGTGGGCCACCGGCGCGCATCTACATTTCGACCTGTGGCCATCAGATTGCCGAGTTCGCGGCCAATGTGCGCCTGGCGGCTGAACGCAACGCCATCTGGCGCCATACTGAAATCTTTGGGCATTCCGATCCGGTGGCGGGGCCGGTTCCACCCCCTGGTGACATTCGCTGGGTTCAGATCTTTTGATCGAAGCCCCTGTTCGCCCATTGGCGCCCTGGCAGTCCATCGGTTGATGGCGTCAGGGCGCTCTGCGTTTTGCTCCAAGCTTGCTGATCATCCGGCGTTGTGACGGTCCAGCATAAGGGTGATCATAAATTCATCGGACTGTCGCTTCCCTTAATGCAATCCCGCAATGTTGCGGTTTGCCAACCACCAAGGAGAAGTACTGATGCCTACTTACACACTTAATCTTGCAGTAGATGATGCCGGACTTGCAGCGATCAATGCCTCCGGTCAGAAAGTGACCATTGTCAAATCCGTCGGCAGCGGCGAAGATGTCGCCTGGTTGCTGTTCGAACCGCTGGAATCGAACACAATCACCTGGGAAGAGACCTATTCGGTCTACGCTTCGGCGACCAATATCGAAGCCGGCGCTACAATCGCCACGCAATCGACCAAAGTCGCTTCTGGAGGCAACTCCTACACCTTCGAAAACGGATCGTTCTCCAATGGCGTACCCGGCCCCGGGCCGACCGAGTACGTGGTCGAGAACCAGGACTCGGCGATTACCATCAGTGGTGTCGAGATGATCACTTCGGGTCTGTATCAGGGTGCGGTTGTCAATGGAAACAACACTGCGGCGCCACTGAATGCTGCCTCGGTTCTGTTCAACGAAACGGGCACTTTCACACCGATCGAAACCATCCAGGTCTATCTGTCCAGCTACAACAACAATGGTCTGGTGATCAGTTCGGTAGCCAGCAATGCACTGACGGTGACGTATACCGACAACACGGTGGCCAGCATCAAGTTCAATGATACTACCAACACTTTCGAGATGGCATAAGCACTCGAATCAGGCCGATCCATCGGGAGACTGACAATCTCCCGGTGGATTGCTTTATTCAGTCATCCCATTGAATACAGATGTCGCCTTATGCTCTCGCTGACCATCAAGATCGATTCGACCGGTGTGACCATGCTGACCGATGCGGGTTATCAGATCGTGTTGCTGGCCGATACCCAGCCTTCACCCTTGCTGGTAGCGTGTTTGCTGAACCCGATATCCAGTCAGACGGTCAAATGGAGCGATGCCGGGGCAGTGTACATCTCGATGACTTCCTTCAAGCAGGGTGAGATCATTTCAATTAACAGCCAGTTATCAGCATCGGCCGGCAAACTGTACACCTTTCAGTCCAGTGAATTGAAGGAAACAGGCAACAGCGCCAGCCCATCTGTTATTCAGCTTGTCAACCACAATGGTTCGACAATCACCGGTGGCCTTGGGTCGTCATTTGCCGTTGATCAGACAAGCTCGCCGGAAACGGTCGCTGTGACCGGCACATCCCTATTGAATAATGGACAAGGGAATTTTGCGTCACAGAACGACTATCTCATCTCGGCAATTTCTGGTGTCCAGGTCGGTTCAATCGTGCTGCCCTCGGACTTCGCTCCGGCACGGGCGTCGGTCGCACCGCTATCCACCCTGTCACTGACCTCGCTGCCGTTTGCCAGCCAGCAGGTCAGCGACTTGACAGTTGAATTCAACAGTGCGACCAACCAGTTTGAGTCACCCCAATAATGTCAGGGTCACTCCGGCTCAATGCCGGAAAGTCGACACTGCAAGAATCTGTAGAACAGCAATGAAGGCAATCGACGATGGCGAATACTACCACCCGACTGATTCGAGACAGCAGATACAACGAGTCCGCCCGCAACCGACTCTGGGCGCATCTACTGCAGGAAATGCGCGCCCTGGCTCATGCCCGACTGCATCAAGAGAACGCGGGCCATACCCTGGAGACCGACGCCCTGGTCAACGAGCTTTATCTGAAACTCGGTCATTGCGACATGAGCATTAATGATCGGGCCCACTTCAGAGCCATAGCCGCCCGCCAGCTCCGGCTGATCCTGGTGGATCATGCACGGAGCAAAAGGCGGGTCAAGCGGGGCGGCGTGCAGCAGCAGATTACGCTGCGTGGCCTGGCGGCCACCGCCGGGCACGCCAGCGCCGAAGTGCTTGATCTGCATACAGCACTGGACGAGTTACAGGCCCACGACGAACAAACAGCTTATATCCTGGAGTTGCATTTTTTTAGTGGCCTGAGTTTCGCCGAAATCGCCGAAGTTTCGAAGGTCTCGGTTCCAACGGTCACACGCAAGATGCGCGTCGGAAAAGCCTGGTTATACCAGCGCCTGTCGCGCTAGGGTATTCAGTCCCTTCCGCTGCCATCATTAACGATTTGCGGGTCCCAGTAGTCATCCTCCGATCCGATTTTGTCGGGATTGTCCAGGCTGGCGAAGAAAGGGTACACGGATCGGTCCGTATTCATATCCTGAAGAATCATGGTAGTTGGCGACCAACTGACTACCGTGACTTGATCGTTTTCCGACATCAGCAGGGGCGTGCCCGGATAGGCTGACTCTTTGCCATCAGGTGCTTTCTGGTCGCCGTGCCATGGCGTGAATTCCCATCCTGGTGCACTGATCGTGTAGATGACGGTTTGCTTTCCGTCAGCGATTACCGTGTCCCTGGCCGGGGTTGGAATGGGTTTGAAACTGCCATCTTCCAGTACAGAAACGCTGCTGACTGCGGTGCTGGCACCGTCCTTGTCCTGGGTGATATCGGTCAATGTCCAAAGCATGGTGTTGGTTGGGCTCATATTGAGTCTCCTATGATTGTGGTGGGATCCGGTTCGGTCTGGATGACCAGCGCTAGTCCGGTTCAGCGCTGTGTGGAATTCGGGCCGTTGCGCTCTCCGTCACACAATGAGATGCTGGGTCGGTACCCAGAGTCTGCGTGTACCAGGGCTCGGCATAACCTATAACCGACAGTCGGCGGATGCGCTCTGCAGCGGCTGCATACCGCTGCAGTCGAGACAGCGCGATGGCCTCAATGGCCAGTTCGTCCGGGTGGACCGTGGCAACTTGCTGAGGGGGTTGCAGTGCAGCGCGCCACAACTCGTTGGCCCTGGTCTTCATGCATTGTTGTGCACTGAGATCACCATCCAGGAGATTCACTTGGGCAGCTAGTTTTCCCAGGTATGCATCATCGGGATGGATTTTCTTCAATTCGTTAAGCCGAGTCTGCAAGATAGCCAATTCGCTGGCTGCCCGGTCGGATTGGGTAGCTTGTACAAGCCCGATTAGCTTCAGATAGGCTGAACGAGCGTGCAGCTGTAACACCCAGCCAGGTTTTGGCTCCGGAATCGAGATCAGATGCTCTGCCATCTGCTGGGCCTCAGCCAGCCAGCGATGCGCAGCATCCTGCTGGTGCTGCAGGATCAATAGTCTGGCCAGCTCAAGTCGCGCTCGGGTGGCGTCTTCGAGCCACTGGAGATTCTGTGGGTCAACGGCGGCAAGGTTATCGGCCAAATCAACGGACTGTTTGATCAATGCTTCAGCATCGTCTGGCTGCCCCAGCGTCAAGCGTTGTCTGGCCAGCGCCAGCGATGCGTACCCAAGTGACCGTTGAAAATAACGATGGCCGGGAAACTCGCGGGCCAGAGTGTTTGCCAGATCCCATCTTTGCTGCTGATAATCTGACGCAGAGTGAAGCTCGCCCAGCGCCACCTCGGTGTCGGCCAGCCAGGCCAGGGTATCAGCCAACTCATTTTTCCATTCGAGATTGGCGGGATCGGACCGGACCAGTTGCCGCTTGATCTCGAGTGACCGCCTGAATTGTTCGCGCGCATCTTCCAGTTGCCCAGTCATCTGGTCCAGGGTGCCCAGATTGTTGTAGGCATAGGACAGTTCAAGCAGCCATTGCAACTGGCGTGGTTCTCGTTCAACGAGGGACTTGGATACTTCAAGATAGCGCCTGAAGGGGCCGCGGGCGGCGTCAAAATCACCTTGCCGGTGAGCTGTAAAGCCCAGCCAGAAGTAACTCTGGCCAAGATCAAACAACCGTTGATTGTGGCCTGGATTGCGTTCGTACAACGAGCGGGTTAACTCCATGGCGCGACGAAACGCCGTCTGACCTTCACTGAAACGGCCTTGAGACAGACGGATGTCACCAATCTGGCGCAGGGACAGAGCCATCTGTGCCAGGGATTCATCGCTCTGATCCGCCGGTTCGAGCGACTGAAAGTAGACCATGGCCGTTTCGCCCAGCAAATCCAACACCTGAAGGTTGACGCTGGGCTCCAACTGACTACGTAGATCACCCAGCAGAAACTGGATCAGTGCTTCACTGTGGGACAGGCGACGTTGTGCGTTGTCGCGAGCCTGGTTGGCAATCAGAGTGAGCACCATCAATCCGATGGCCAGGATAAACAGCGAGACGGTGGCTACTGAAAAAGCAGCAAATCGGTACCGGTACTTGCGCGCCAGCTTGCCAAGACGATAAAGCAGCGAATCACCACTGGCCTCGACCGGGTTTCCCGACCGCAGATGATCGATATCTGCAGTCAAGGCGGCCGCGCTCGCATAGCGTCGGGAAGGTTCTTTGCAAAGCGCCCGCTTCAGGATGTTCTGCAGGTCGCGCTGCCAGTGGCGGTGCTGCCTCGTCAGTTCAAGTCCCGCCTGAGTGATCGAGCCAGGTGCCTGTTTGAGTGCATGCGTAAGCGGTGTAGGCTCCTGCTCGGTTACTACCCGGTTCAATTTGGACAGGTTGTCGGCCGAGACATCCTGTGCGCGCTGGCCAGTCAATAGTTCATAGAGCAGCAGGCCGAGGGCGTACACGTCCGTCATGGTGCCGACCGGTTTACCATGAAGTTGTTCTGGTGACACGTAGGCAGGTGTCATGGCCTGAGTCAGAGTTTCCGGGTCCGGTGGTTGTGCGCCAATGATCTTGGCTATGCCAAAGTCCAGCAGGCGCGGTGTTCCGTCGCGTTGAATCAGAATGTTGGACGGTTTGATGTCTCGATGTATGACAAGATGCTGATGTGCATGACCGACCGCCAGGCAGACATCCCGGAACATCGACAGCGTTTGGAGCAGACTGGTCGAGTGGTGTCGACAATAACGGTCGATCTGTTCGCCTTCGATATACTCCATGACCAGATACGGCGTCTGACCAGGCGTGGTTCCTCCATCCAGCAACCCGGCAATATTGGGATGACTTAATTGGGCCAGGATCTGCCGTTCGCGCTGAAAACGGGTCGAGGCTTCGGGGTCAAGACTGTATCGTCCCAGTTTGATGGCCACCGATTGCGCATAATCAGTTTCCCGGTGAGCCAGATACACCACGCCCATGCCGCCCTGGCCCAGCTTTTTAATCAGCCGGTAGTCCTTGAGCAGGCTGCCGGGGCCGGGTTGGATTGCCTCAAGCAGTTCCTCGGATGCTGTGTTGGCAGAGAAGCCCAAAGTCTGGTCAGCTCCGGCAAACAGGGCCTCGAGCTGTCGTGCCAGGCCAGGCCGTTCGCGCTTAAGTGCATGCAACTGATTCTGACGCCTGGCTTCGGGCAAGCGCATCAGGCGATCAAACTGGGACTCCAATTGTTGCCATGTGGTGCTCAAGATACCGGCTCCCAGACAGGTTACAAGCTTCGATGCTCCTTTGACCTGGACAAACCGACAAACCAATTACCTCGCCAAGGAAGGAGAAGCGGCAGAAAATCGGGATATCCACAAGTCAGAATCAGAATCCTACACTGTTTCAAGGGATTTTCCTATCTCTATCAGGCGAGAAGTCATAAGGCGAATACGGCCATTCACTGAATTCCGCTTAAATCGTATACCACTTAGGGGTTCTAGCCTTTCCTCCCGCAATGCTGCCGCTGACTGGTGCGCGGTCCGATCTGTCGCACCAAATTGGAGATGCGCACGATTCAGTTCGCGGAATGCCGGGGAAAACATCCAGGTCGGTATGAAGGATGGGATTAAAGCATCGCAGGCTTCAATGAGGCCCCGGCTGAATGCCGGGGAAAACATGCTGGCAAAGAATAGTGCCAGCGCGGTTATGCGGGCTTCAATGAGGCCCCGGCTGAATGCCGGGGAAAACATTCGCCCTGATGACCCCGGACGAAGTGGAGCGGACGCTTCAATGAGGCCCCGGCTGAATGCCGGGGAAAACGAGAGTCAGTTTGTCGCCATCTATTCGGCGTTGTTCGCTTCAATGAGGCCCCGGCTGAATGCCGGGGAAAACGTCTCTTCGGTCGAACGGCTGAAACTGTCCATGGATGGCTTCAATGAGGCCCCGGCTGAATGCCGGGGAAAACAATCCTGAACCCCTTCCGGCTCACTGATCTGTGCCGAGCTTCAATGAGGCCCCGGCTGAATGCCGGGGAAAACGACAAGTGAGCGATATTGCCCGTCTCGCGATAGAGGTGCTTCAATGAGGCCCCGGCTGAATGCCGGGGAAAACCCTGAACGTTTTTTAATGCGTTGATCATGGAGTCGCGCTTCAATGAGGCCCCGGCTGAATGCCGGGGAAAACAACGTGGGCATGGCATGGCGCACAGCACCACGCGCCTAGCTTCAATGAGGCCCCGGCTGAATGCCGGGGAAAACCGGTCAACCGGGCGATGCGTTCAGCTGTCTCTTCGGTCGCTTCAATGAGGCCCCGGCTGAATGCCGGGGAAAACCGCTCCACACCTGTTCGTCAATATCGCCTGGTTGGGGCTTCAATGAGGCCCCGGCTGAATGCCGGGGAAAACGGGTTGAACTCAAGACAAGCTATTACCGGCAGGCCGTGGCTTCAATGAGGCCCCGGCTGAATGCCGGGGAAAACACCCGCTGGGTGTGGGAGTAAAGCACGTGCCATCGGCGCTTCAATGAGGCCCCGGCTGAATGCCGGGGAAAAC
>CAZFYM010000088.1:8439-12449 GCA_964523755.1 uncultured Wenzhouxiangella sp.
GGCGCTTCAATGAGGCCCCGGCTGAATGCCGGGGAAAACGTTCCATTTGGGCGGTCACGGCAAGAAAGGTTATCAGCAGCTTCAATGAGGCCCCGGCTGAATGCCGGGGAAAACCTGGCGAAGCGTTACGATACGCACCCGCGCAATATCGAGCTTCAATGAGGCCCCGGCTGAATGCCGGGGAAAACGCACCGGCTCAGCGGTGACCGTGGAGCCGGCCAGCCTGCTTCAATGAGGCCCCGGCTGAATGCCGGGGAAAACCGCTCATGGAAATTGACACAGCCATAGAGCTACTGCGAGCTTCAATGAGGCCCCGGCTGAATGCCGGGGAAAACAAGCTTCTTGACAAGCTCCAAGGCCTGCGCTTCGGTGCTTCAATGAGGCCCCGGCTGAATGCCGGGGAAAACCGCCCGCGCTGCGGTGCCTGTATGGTAAGACATCCAGTGGTCGATTTCGAGGGCTGACCGGTTTAAGGCGGCGTTGGGCTGCTGGAGGTTAGCTCGGAGTTCTTCAGGCATCGCTAAATCTCTATTTTTAATGAACTTTATTGGTCGCGAGCGCTGCCGGGCTTTTTTGTACCGAATCAGCGCTCGCTCAACCTGGGCAAAAATCAGACGATCACCGGTCCTTTCTCGACGACATTGAAGGACTTGCCCAGGCTGATGACCTTGGGTTCGACCTTTTCGGCCAAACCAATGTCCATGATGATGACATGGTCATCCTCATGATGAATGATTTCGTCCAGCATTGCGACCAGTTCGGCGTGGCGAACCTTGTCGAGCCGACACTGAAACACAGAATACTGCAGCCATTCACCGTAGCCCTTCATGACTCTGAAAATTCTTCGCCAGCGCTTCGGGTCGGTGATGTCGTAGGCGACGAGATAAAGGTGTTGCTCGCTCATTACCGGGTCATCAGGTTGGGGTATTCGAGAATTTCCCCCATCAGGTAGCGTGCCAGCAATCGCGCCTGAATCTCCAGCACGCGCTGGTAGGTGATGCGATAGCCAAACAGTGGATGGGTGATCTTCTGGTTTAATCGGCGCTCGAAGGTGGCAATAAAGCGTTTGCGGCCTGATGGGGACAGGTTGACGCTGCCGGCGGCGGATATGAAGTCGCTGGGACGGACCTCGCCGTTGTTGATTGCTGTCAATACGGCCGAATCGGCCAGCAGTGGCCTGAACGGTTCCATCATGTCCAGTGCCAGGGCAGGGCGACCGTAGCGCGGCTGATGGTAAAAGCCGCGATAGGGATCGAAGCCGACGGCCGCCAGTGTGACAGTCCACTGGCGTGTCAGCATGGCGTAGGCAAAGGACAATAGGGCGTTGACCGGGTCGGCAGGGGGCCGCCGGTTGCGACCATTGAAATCGAAGGCGAACTCGTCGCCGCCGTCGGATTTAATCAATGAGGAAAAGTGACCGAAATAGTCTGCCGCGGCCGTGCCTTCGTAGCCGAGTAACTCGTTGAGATTCTCGGCCCGGCTGGCCTTGTCCGCAAACTGACGCAGGCGGCGGGCGAGATGGTCGGGTTTATTGTCGCCACGCCAATTGCGGCGAAGTATCGTGCGGCAGTTCAGTATCTTTGCGCGTACCCAGCCACGCGCCAGCCGATGACAGACCTGATCGTCGAAGCTGCCCTGGTACTGGGCGGTCCGCAGCTCAACGTTCTTGTGCCCGGTGCCGATGGAATGTCCAAGAAACCAGCCGCCATACGAATACCAACTGACCGGGATCTGACGTCGCATGAGTTCGTGCAGCGTCGGGGTGGTCACGTAGACATTGCCCAGCACCACGAGTTGCGATACATCAATCAGGCGGGCGCTGGCGGCTGGCTTGTCCTCGATCGAGACCGAGAGCGTTTCGCCCTTCTTCGCGACCTTGGCACCATTGGCCTGAACGTAAAGCGGTACCGAGTTGGGCGCGCTCGCCGCCAGCGGTCTTGGCGGCGTATCCAGACCGCGCAGCATGTTGACTTCATCGGGCAGACAGATCGAGACCAGTGAGCAGCGCGGGCATTTCGGGCTGTCTTCCAGCGGTGGTGGAATGCGGCCGCTGGCTGCTACCAGGCGCAGACCGTTGATGGCCGAAAGGGTTTGTTGTCGCAGTTGTTCATCGAACACGACTTTTACGCGCTCCCGTGAGGCGGTGAAATACAGCGCTCCTTCGTCGCACTGGTAGCCGTGTTCTGCAAGAATCAATCCTTGCGCGCAGACCTGAACCAATTCAGGCAGGTAGGCACCGCGCGCGACGTGGGGTCGTTTTCCACGTTTGTACTCGACCGGCACCACGACATTGCCTTCGGCCTCGATCAGGTCGATCTTGGCGATGATGCCCAGGCGGTTGGAAGACAGGGTGATGGAGCGAGCGTGCAGCTTCTCATCATCATCTGCCTGGTCTGGCTCGGGCAGTTTCCCGCCTTTCTTGTCCACTCGACGATGCTGATAACGCCCGTCCACGGTGTCCGACGAATCGGCCCATTCACCCTGCACCCACTCCAGGTAGGCAAGGCGCGGACAGTATTCATATTCGTTGACCATGCGCACAGGCAGCAGCGGAAGATCGCCGGAAAGCTCTGGAAACGGCAGCGGAAGTTCGCTCTGAATGCCTTGCGGTCCGGGTTCCGGTGCTGTCATTGGGGTCTCCCGCAATTTGAACGAAGCCTGCTCATCGCCCGCTATCCCGGTCGCGGCCCTTGCGCTTGCTTCGCCGGTGTAATACGATTCGATTACATTTTGTAATACGCTTCGGATTACACATGGCCAATATCAGTGTTCGCCTGCCACCTGAAATCGAACGTGACCTGGAAGAAGAAGCCCGGCTCGCCGGGCGCAATCGCTCCGATGTGGTGCGCGAAGCGGTTGGCGAGTATCTTACGCAACGGCGGCGAGAGCGCTTGATCAAGGAATATGCCGATGAGATGGGCCGGGCATATGCCGATCCCGAATATGCCGAGGAAATGCGCCGGATACAGCAGGACTTCGATGATGCTGATGATTGGCTGGCGCGAATCGAGGCAGAAGAGCGGGCAGCCGGCATCGATCCAAACGAGAAATGGTGGGATTGATGCGGCGGGGCGAAATCTGGCTGGCAAACCTGAACCCGCCCCGCGGACGCGAAATCGGGAAAATCAGGCCAGCGGTTGTTGTTCAGGCACCGGAACTTGATGCTGATATCACGCCAATGGTGGTCATTCTGCCAATGACAACCAAGATTATCCACGGACTTAAACGCTTCCGCATTACAGTCAAGGCGCGCGACAGGCTCAAACAAGATTCTCAAATCGTCACTGATCAGCCACGCGCGCTGGATAGAACTAGAATGGTTGAAGGACCATTGACGATGCTTAGCCCTGAAGAAATGGCCGCAGTAGAAAGCGGGCTCAGGATCGTGATGGGCTTGAGATGAATGCGCGGCAAGGCGCCTTACCTGCACCGTAAAACGAGCATCGGCTCGCAGTGCGCTCAGCACTTCAGCGCGGCATTCACGGTCGTCGACGGCAACCGGAATCGGTTGATCATTAGTCATGGTGCTTTTGTCCCAAGGTTTGACTTGAGCCAATCGAGCGAACCGGGTGTCTGTTTCCAGATTGCCTTGTAGTCAGCCGCGTAAGCAATCGCTTCATTGTTGTCACCCAGGCCGATCGTTACCGGCAACGGCTTCGGTATCCGCCGCCGGCCCAATAGATACGCCGGAACAGATGAATTGCGCTTCAGTGCAGCGATCAACAATGCATCCGCTTTTTCTGAGGCACCGTAGCGCCGAAAAGCCAAAAGATCCCGACCATAGGCCCACTCGGCCATGCAGTCATCAGGATATTCGTCGAGCAAGTTGGCCGCTTCCTTGTCCTGTCCTTGCTCCATTAGCAGGTGCATAAGGCTGTAGCGATTGCCCTGGTTATCGCCGGGACTCAGTCGCAACATATCGCGGTAATGTTCGACCGCCTCGTCTGGCTGGCCCGTCGCCGCCAATATCCGGGCAAGGCCCGCGCGGGCGCGCATGTACGGTCGCGTCT
>CAZFYM010000089.1:0-2847 GCA_964523755.1 uncultured Wenzhouxiangella sp.
TGTCGCTGATTGGTGGCACCTGCATGAGCTTCTACGACTGGTACTGCGATCTGCCGCCGGCCAGTCCGCAGACCTGGGGCGAACAGACCGACGTGCCCGAATCGGCCGACTGGTTCAACTCCACCTTTCTGATGATGTGGGGTTCGAACGTGCCGCAGACGCGTACCCCCGATGCTCACTTCATGACCGAGGCGCGCTACCGCGGCACCAAGACGGTCACGGTGACGCCAGACTACTCCGAGGCCTCCAAGTTCGGCGATATCTGGCTCAACCCCAAGCAGGGCACGGATTCGGCGCTGGCCATGGCTTTTGGTCACGTGATCCTCAAGGAATGGCATGTCGAGGGCAATAGTGAGTACTTCGATGACTACGTGCGCCGATATACCGATTTCCCGAACCTGGTGATGCTCGAAGAACGCAAGGGTGAATTGGCGCCTGGCCGCTACCTCAGGGCGTCCGACCTGACCAACAACCTGGGTCAGACCAACAACCCGGAATGGAAAACCCTCGCCTTCGACGAGGAACGCAATCGGATCGTCGTTCCCAAGGGATCGATCGGCTTCCGCTGGGGCGAAGAGAAAAAGGCCTGGAATCTGGAAGCCAAGGATGCCGAGGGTCATGATACGAAGCTGGCCTTGAGCCAGATCGAAACCTCAGACGAGGTCGTTGATGTCGCTTTCCCGTACTTTGGCGGCGGTGGCAATGAGTTCTGGTCGCGTACCGATCATGACGCGATCCAGCGTCGGCGGGTTCCGGTGCGCACGGTCAAGCTGGCCGATGGCAGCATTGCCCGAGTGGCCACCGTGTTCGATCTGACCGTGGCCAACTATGGCATCGATCGCGGCCTTGGAGGCGAAAACGTCGCGGCCAGCTTCGACGATGATGTGCCCTACACGCCAGCATGGCAGGAGAAGATCACGGGCGTGCCGCGCGAGAAGGTCATCACCGTGGCTCGCCAGTTTGCCGAGAACGCCCACAAGACCCAGGGCAAATCGATGATCGTCATCGGTGCCGCAATGAATCACTGGTACCACATGGACATGAATTACCGCGGCGTCATCAAGATGTTGATGATGTGCGGTTGCGTCGGTGTTTCCGGTGGTGGCTGGGCCCACTACGTCGGCCAGGAGAAGCTGCGTCCGCAGTCGGGCTGGACACCACTGGCCTTCGCGTTGGACTGGCACCGTCCGCCGCGTCACATGAACTCGACTTCGTTTTTCTACAACCACACCAGCCAGTGGCGGCACGAAACGCTGGAAATGAACGAGGTGATTTCACCGCTGGCGGATGCCGGCGACTGGGAAGCCTCGATGATCGACTACAACGTGCGTGCCGAGCGCATGGGGTGGCTGCCGTCGGCGCCGCAGCTCGGTCGCAACCCGCTGGACGTGGCCCGGGACGCCAAGGCGGCCGGCCAAGAGGTCAAGGACTACGTGGTCGAGCAGTTGAAGTCCGGCGAACTGGAGTTTGCCTGCGAAGATCCGGACAACCCGGTCAACTTCCCGCGCAACCTGTTCGTGTGGCGCTCCAACCTGCTGGGCTCGTCGGGCAAGGGTCACGAGTATTTCCTGCGCTACCTGCTGGGTACCGAGAATGGCATCCAGAACAAGGATCTGGGAGGCGAGACCGACAAGTATCCGAAGGAAGTCAAGTGGCGCGAGGCCGCGCGCGGTAAGCTCGATCTGCTGGTTACGCTGGATTTCCGCATGTCGACGACCTGTATGTATTCCGACATCGTTCTGCCGACCGCGACCTGGTACGAGAAGGACGACATGAATACCTCGGACATGCATCCGTTCATTCACCCGCTGACTGCGGCCGTGGATCCGGCCTGGGAATCGCGTTCGGATTTCGAAATCTACAAGGGTATTGCGCACAACTTCTCCCGCCTTGCAAAGGGCAAACTGGGCACAGAGACCGATGTAGTTCTGCTGCCACTGCTGCACGACACCCCGGCCGAGTTGGCCCAGGCGATGGACGTCAAGGACTGGAAAAAGGGCGAGTGCGAGGCGATTCCCGGCAAGACCATGCCGCAGATCATCACGGTGGAACGTGACTACCCCGAGACCTATGCCAAGTTCACCTCCCTTGGCCCGCTGATGGACAAGCTCGGTAATGGCGGCAAGGGCATGAGCTGGGACACCACGGAGGAAGTCGAGACTCTCGGTGACCTGAACGGACGGCATCGGGACGAGGGGGTCAACAAGGGGAGGCCCAGGATTGACTCGGCTATTCATGCTTGCGAAACCATTCTGATGCTGGCCCCGGAAACCAACGGCAAGGTGGCGGTGAAAGCCTGGCAGTCGCTGGAAAAGAACACCGGCCGCAAGCACACCCATCTGGTCGACGGTCACGCGGGCGAAAAGATTCGCTTCCGCGATATCGTCGCCCAGCCGCGCAAGATCTACACCTCGCCGATCTGGTCTGGCATCGAGTCGGAGAAGGTCTGCTACAACGCCGGCTGGACCAACGTCAATGAACTGATCCCCTGGCGCACCCTGACTGGCCGTCAGCATTTCTACCAGGATCACAAGTGGATGCGTGACTTCGGCGAACAGCTGTGCGTGTACAAGCCACCGGTGGATCTGAAGACGATCACGCCCATTCTCGGCAAGCGCTCCAACGGCAACGAGGAGATCGTGCTCAACTTCATCACCCCGCACCAGAAATGGGGCATCCACAGCACCTATACCGACAACCTGCTCATGCTCACGCTCTCGCGTGGCGGACCGATCATCTGGATGAGCGAGAAGGATGCAGCGAAAGCCGGTATTCGCGACAACGACTGGATCGAGGCCTTCAATATCAACGGTGCCATTACCGCCCGCGCGGTGGTCAGCCAGCGTG
>CAZFYM010000089.1:2857-12127 GCA_964523755.1 uncultured Wenzhouxiangella sp.
CAGGAAAAAATCGTGAATACCCCGGGCTCCGAAATCACCGGCATGCGCGGCGGCATTCACAACTCGGTAACCCGGGCCGTTCTGAAGCCTACCCACATGATCGGCGGTTACGCCCAGTACAGCTACGGCTTCAACTATTACGGCACCGTCGGTTCGAATCGTGACGAGTTCATCATCGTTCGCAAGATGAGCAAAATTGACTGGATGGATGGCTCCGAAGTCGAGGACGCCATGCGAGTGGAGGCATACTAATGAAAATCAGAGCGCAGATCGGCAAGGTCCTGAACCTGGACAAGTGCATCGGCTGTCATACCTGCTCGGTGACCTGCAAAAACGTCTGGACCTCGCGCGAGGGCATCAACTACGCCTGGTTCAACAACGTCGAGACCAAGCCCGGTATCGGATACCCGAAGGAGTGGGAAAACCAGGATCGCTGGAACGGCGGCTGGATCCGTGACGCAAAAGGCAACCTGGTCCCCAAGGCGGGCGGGCGCTGGCGCATTCTGGCCAACATCTTTGCCAACCCGGACATGCCGTCCATCGACGACTATTACGAGCCCTGGGACTACGATTACCACCACCTGCAATCAGCCGGTGATACCAAGACCATGCCGACTGCTCGTCCGGTCTCGGTGATCTCGGGCAAGCGTATGAAGAAGATTGTCTGGGGCCCGAACTGGGAAGAAATTCTCGGCACCGAGTTTGAGCATCGTTCCAAGGACTATAACTTCGAGGGTATTCAGAAGGAAATCTACGGCCAGTTCGAGAACACCTTCATGATGTATCTGCCCCGCTTGTGCGAGCACTGCCTCAACCCGACCTGTGCAGCCTCCTGCCCCTCGGGTGCGATTTACAAACGCGAGGAAGACGGCATTGTCCTGATCGACCAGGAAAAATGCCGGGGCTGGCGAATGTGCGTATCGGGCTGCCCGTACAAGAAGATTTACTACAACTGGAAGTCCGGTAAGTCGGAAAAGTGCACCTTCTGCTACCCGCGTATCGAGATCGGGCAGCCCACGGTATGCTCCGAAACCTGCGTTGGGCGCATCCGCTACCTTGGCGTACTGCTTTACGATGCCGACCGGATTCACGAGGCGGCCAACACCCCCAACGAGCAGGACCTTTACCAGGCTCAGCTCGACATCTTTCTTGATCCGCACGATCCGGAAATCATTGCCGAGGCCCGGCGCCAGGGTATTCCCGATCACTGGCTGGAAGCGGCCAAGGCCTCGCCGGTCTACAAAATGGCGGTGGACTGGAAGATCGCCTTCCCGCTGCACCCGGAATACCGCACTTTGCCAATGGTCTGGTACTGCCCGCCGCTGTCACCGATCCAGTCGGCTGCCGAAGCGGGCAAGATTGGCATCAACGGCGAAATTCCGGATGTGGAAAGCCTGCGCATTCCTGTTCGCTACCTGGCCAATATGCTGACTGCCGGTCAGGAAGAGCCGGTGGTGCTGGGTCTGGAGCGGATGCTGGCCATGCGCGCCTTCATGCGCGCTCGGCACGTTGACGGCATTGAGAAGCCCGAACTGCTGGAGCGGGTCGGAATGAATGTCGCCATGGTCGAGGACATGTATCGCTACATGGCCATTGCCGATTATGAGGATCGCTTTGTCATTCCGACCAACAAGCGTGAGTACGCTCATTCCATCTATGACGGCTACTCCGAGCGCGGCGGCTGCGGCTTTACCTTTGGCAGTGGCTGTGACCACACCGGCGGGTCGGATGCCGATGTGTTCGGTGGCAAGCCCAATACTCGTCGCAAGTTTTTCCCGATCCGGGTCGAGAAAGCCAGTAACACCAAGGAGCCGGAAACCCATGAGCACACATCCTGGAGGAAATCATGAACCTGTTGAGCCTTAGGGTCCTGTCACGGTTAATGGTCTATCCGGATGATCACCTTCAACCGGCGCTTGGGGAATTGCGTCAGGTGATCGCAAGCGAAACTGAATTGTCCGAATCGCTGCGAACCGAGCTCGATGAGTTCATGGCAGGGCTGGCCTTGCGTTCATTAACAGAGCTCCAGGAAGACTATGTGGCACTGTTCGATCGAGGCCGCGCCTTGTCCTTGCACTTGTTTGAACACGTGCATGGGGAATCACGCGATCGCGGCCAGGCTATGGTTGACCTGCTCGAGCTGTATCGACAGGGCGGCCTGGAGCTGGATGCCCGGGAACTACCGGACTACCTGCCGTTGGTACTCGAATACCTATCGACCCGATCCAGGGAAGAAGCCGAGGAGTTGCTCGGTGATGCCATTGCCATCGTGGTGCTGCTGGGCGCGCGTCTGCGCGAAAGAGAGTCGGGTTACGCGGTGCTGTTCGAGGCGCTGGAGGCCCTGGTCGGCAGTCCTGAGAATGCTGGCGAGTTGCGCGAAGCAGCGGGCAAGGAAGGTCCTGACCAGACCATTGTCAACATGGATCAAATCTGGGAAGAGGAACAGGTGACGTTCATGGCCAACCATGATCCCTCAGGTGAAGGTTGCTCCGCTGGACAGGCCCGGGCCCACGGGCTGGATGTGCGCATTATCGATGAACAGGACGGACCGCAGCGCGCGGCCGGCAGTCGGAGGTAAGGTCATGGAATACTATATCAATCAGTTCATTTTCAGCGTTTTTCCCTACATTGCCGGAACCGTTTTTATTTTCGGTTCGCTGCTCAGGTTCGAGCGCGGCCAGTACACCTGGCGGGCGATGTCCAGTCAGATGTTGACCGAAAAAACGCCCTGGTTCCGAAGTGCCAGCGTGGCTTTTCATGTCGGCGTTCTGTTTCTGTTCTTCGGTCACCTGGTCGGACTGCTGACCCCAACCTGGTTCTATCAGGACGTACTGGGAATCTCACCGGGCTTCAAGCAGATCTTCGCCATCATTTCCGGCGGTTTGTTCGGAATGCTCTGCCTGGCCGGCCTGACCTACTTGCTGTGGCGTCGTCTGTTCGTGCCACGGGTGCGGGCCAATAGTGCGGGTATGGATACCTTCATCATCATTCTGCTGTGGCTGCAGCTGGTGACCGGCATGAGTACCGTGTTTGTATCGATTGATCATCTCGATGGTTACGTGATGCAGCAGCTGGCCTACTGGGCCCAGCACATTGTGACCTTCCGTAGCGGGGCCCACGAGTACATCCTGGATGTGCACTGGATATACAAGCTCCATATTTTCCTGGGCCTGATCATGTTTACTGCCTTCCCATTTAGCCGGCTGGTTCATATCTGGAGCTGGCCGTGGGCTTATACCCGACGCCGGTTGCAGGTTGTGCGGCAGCAGTGATTCAAGGCTCAAGTTGCAAGAAATAGCAGAAAACCTGAATCTTGTTTCTTGCATCCGAAAAGTTACCTTTAAAACTAGAGTGCAGATTTATGGAAACCGACAAACAATCTCAGGTAGCCGCGCCGCCGCCGATTCGCGTTAATGAGCGGGAAATTACCATCGAGGACGTGGCGCGTGAGGTGCAGTACCATCCGGCGCCCAACCTGGGCGAGGCGCGCAAGCGGGCCGCCCGGGCCCTGGTCGTTCGGGAGCTGTTGCTGGCCGAATGCGATCGCCTGGGCATCACGCCGGGGCCGCAGCAGGAAGGCGAGAGTGAGAATGAGGCTCGGATCCGCCGCCTGATGGCAGAGGAGATTGATGTGCCGGAGCCATCCGAGGCCGACTGCCATCGCTATTACCTGTCGAACCAGGACCGGATGCGCACATCCGATGAGCACGAGGTTTCGCATATTCTGGTGCCGGCGCCGAAGGATGATGAAAAGCTCCGGGACGAAGCGCGCAAGAAAGCCATGGGACTGACTGCTGAGCTCAAGTCTCATCCGGATCGCTTCGTGTCGATGGCCCGCGACTTTTCAAGTTGTCCGTCGAAAGACGTCGGCGGTCATCTCGGCCTGATCGCCCGCGGCCAGACCGCGCCGGAGTTCGAGAAAGCCCTCTCGCGGCTACCGATTGGCGAGATACCAGATTACCCGGTCGAGACCCGATTCGGTTTTCACGTCGTGCTGATTCACCAGCGCAAGGAGGGCAGGCCGGTTACTTTTGAATCCTGTCGGGAAAAGATTGCCGACTACTTGCGCGAGCACGTCCGGAGAAAGGCGATCAGCCAGTACATCCGCATTCTGGCCGCCGAACACACCATTGAAGGTTTCGACCTCGATGCCGCGACCTCGCCGCTGGTGCAGTAATGGAATATCGCTAACCGCAAAGGTGCCAAGTTCACGAAGAAGAATTTCTATTTCCCCGACCCTTTGCGCTCTTCGCGTCTTAGCGGTTAGTCCCACCCAGCGGTTAGCCGCTGCAATAGGTGCTTGATGATTGAGACTTTTGATGATTTGATCGAGATGGCTTGCCGGGAGCAGGATCCGGTAATGTTGTTGACCTGTGTCTTGCGCTCCGATGCGATGAAGGCTGCGAGCAGCAATGGGCAGGAAATCAGCCTGGAGGGCGAAGGTGTGCTGCGACCGATCATGGTCAAGGCCCACGAGGTTTCTCCGGATCTGAGCTTCGACCAGATTCGGTCCGAGGTCGAGGCTGGCCAGCCCGACTGGACTTTCATCATGCTCGCGGTGCTGCCCGGCTGGGGTGGCCAGCCTCCGCCGCCGGAGCAGGTTGACGAGCAGCTCAAGAACATGGCCCGGGTCATTCATATCGGCAGCGGCATGGACCGCTTCCTGTTTGTCGACCGCAGTGGGGACTTTGTCCAGCTCAGTTCCGAAATGTTGGCGGAATGAGGGCCTTCGCAGCCTCGCAAACTCCTCATGAATGACTGCTGCCCCACTCCAGACGGTTTGATGAACGTGCGCGCGGCGCGCGAGCGCATGCTGGAGGCTGTCAGCCCACGTGGCCGGACCGAACAGGTCCCCTTGAAAGACGCCCTTGGCCGAGTACTGGCCGAGGCCGTGCGCTCGCCAGTCGATGTGCCTCCGGCCGACAACAGCGCCATGGACGGTTACGCGCTGTGCATGACTGACCTGTCCGGCGAGAACGCCGTGCTGCCCTTATCTGCGCGCATTCAGGCCGGGCTAGCCCCCGAACCGCTGAAGCGTGGGACGGCCGCGCGCATTTTCACCGGCGCGGTCTTGCCCGATGGTGCCGATACCGTGGTCATGCAGGAGAACTGTCGCGAGGACGACGGCAGGGTGGTGATCGAGAAGCCACCCAAGCCCGGCTCCAACATCCGACGGGCCGGCGAGGACATTGCCCGCGATGCCCTGGTGTTTTCTGCCGGCAACCGCCTGCAACCCCAGCACCTCGGCTTGCTGGCATCGATTGGCTTGGCCCAGGTGCCCGTAAAGGCCCGCCTGCGAGTGCAGGTGCTTTCCACTGGAGATGAATTGGTCGAGCCTGGTCAGCCGCTTGAAGCAGGACAGATCTACAACAGTAATGACACGGTGCTCGTTGGTCTGCTATCCCACATGGGCTGTGAACTGCTACCGGTTTTGCACGTGCCTGATACCCTTGAGTTGACGTGCCAGGCGCTTGGAAATGCCCGAGCCCGGGCCGACCTGGTGCTGACCTCCGGCGGGGTCAGCGTGGGTGAGGCCGACTACGTTAAGCCCGCAGTGGAGACCATGGGTCGACTGGATCTTTGGAAGATCAACATCAAACCTGGCAAACCGGTCGCCTTCGGTGATCTCGGCGCGGTTCCGTTCCTTGGACTGCCCGGCAATCCGGTCTCGGTGTTTGTCACCTATTGCTTGTTCGCCGCCCCGCTCATTCGCCGCCTGCAAGGGCGCGGAGAATGCTTCCCAAGCCCGATCCCGCTGCCTGTGGACTTCGAAGTCCCGGCCGCAAAGCGGGAGGAGTACCTGCGGGTTCGCATCCGCCAGGGTAAGCTCGAGCGCTATCCCCAACAGGGATCAGGCGTGATGAGCTCGGTCGCCTGGGCAGATGGCCTCGCCAGAATTCCGGCTGAAACTGCGGTGATTAAAGGACAATCGGTTGATTACTTCAGTTTTGAGGCGTTGTTGGGATGAAAGAGAAGGTTTCAGATTTCAGGTTTCAGGAAAACAGAAATCGGTTTCCAGTTTTCGGGACTCACAAATCGAAGTATCGTTCCTTGTTCCTTGCGCGTTTAACCTCTTGACCCCTTAACCCTTTGGCCCCTTTTTCCCTGAAACCCTATCCCCCATGACCCGAAAAGGCTGTGACACCGAACGCCCCTTCAAACCGTTGAATATTGCGGTGCTGACGGTTTCTGATTCCAGAACGCGAGAAAACGACACGTCCGGTGACACCCTCGCTGAGCGAGTGGAGAGCGCTGGTCACCGTCTGGCTGATCGCCAGTTGCTGCCAGATGATATTTTCAAGCTCCGTGCGGCGGTGTCGGCCTGGATCGCCGATGACAGCACCGACTGTGTCCTCATAACCGGAGGAACGGGCATTACCGGTCGGGACAGCACACCCGAGGCGATCAAGCCGTTGCTGGTCCGCGACATTCCGGGCTTCGGTGAGCTGTTTCGCTATTACTCACTGGAGGAAATCGGTACCTCGACAATCCAGTCAAGGGCCTTTGCCGGTACGGCGAATGCCACGCTTGTTTTCGGATTGCCGGGGTCAACCGGCGCCTGTCGAACCGCCTGGGACCGGATCATCGGGCCGCAGCTGGACTCCAGGACCGGCCCCTGCAACTTCGTCTCGCTGATCCCTCGTCTGAACGAACAATAGACTCAACCCCATTCCATTGGCGGGACGCACAGCGATGTGGAGTGCTGCTGCGCTGATCGATCATCACGGGGGGCGCCTCGAGACCCCGGTCGCGCAGATCACCGCCTGCGACCAGGCGTTCTTTGACCTGCCTGATTAAGATCAGGTCAGCTTGAGCAGTTTCTTCAGCGCCGGTGCCTGACGTTCACCTAGCAGGTCGGCCAGGCTGTGGGCGGCCAGCACCTCGATAAACGCTTGCCGGGCCTGATCGAGGATGCCGGCGAGACTGCAAGTCGGGGTGATTACGCACTGGTTGTCTGCCCGGAAACACTCGACCAAAGCAAAACCTGGCTCCATGGCCTCGACCACCTCGGCCAGGCTGATGGACTCCACTGGCCGCCCCAGCACCATCCCGCCGCCGGCGCCGCGCTTGGTTTGCAGGAAACCGTGGAGGGCGAGCTGATGCACGATCTTCATCAGGTGACTGCGTGATATCTGGTAAGCGCCGGCGATCTCGTCTATGGTCACCCGTCGATCCGGACACAGGGCGACCTGGGTCAGGACGCGGAAGGCGAGATCGGTCTGCTGGTTCAGGCGCATATTGTTATGTTCAACCCGCTTTGCCGTCGCTACGCGGACGGGTGAGAATCGGCCAGTAGATTAGCAGGTAGAGAGCAAAAGCGCATATCCACGCAAGCGCCGACAGGCCCAGCCCGCTGGCCCAGGGCAGCCATTCCAGGCCGGTCAGGAGACGGACCAGGGCGCTGCCCATGATTAACAGGTAGATCCAGACCGCACCGGTCGGCAGCACCAGTGGCCTGCCGCTGTGGCCCAATGCGACCCGGGTCATAACACCCAGGATCATCACCGCCATGGCGCCAACGCCGAGCGAGTGCAGCCAGGCGGTGTCCTGCAGTCCTGGACCAAGCAGTGACCACGCCATCAGTAGCAAGCCCAGCGGAATCCAGGCATAGCCTGCATGCAGTATCCACATCAGGGGGTCGGTGCGGGTCAGCCAGCCTGACCACAGGACCAGCCTTAGCAGCTGAGACAGTCCTGCAAGGCCTGCGACTGCGCCCAGCGCCAGCGCTGGTGCGCCGGCTGCTGCCAGCCCCACAAGCATCAGCAGCAACACCAGCCCGGACCATTCCAACCAGGGCAGCGACCGAACGGATTCGTTCGACAGTCCTTTCATTCTCAGCCAGTTGCGGGTGAATGCCGGGGTGATTCGTCCGCCGATGATCACCAGCAGCATCACAATCAGGGCGATGCCAGCCAGTTCGGCCTGCCGAACCAGCTCGGGCTGCTCGGCCAGCCAGCCGACATGGAAGGCCAGATTGCATAGCCATAACGCGCCGACCACCCCGACCACCATCAGGTTGCGGTGATTGCCAGCCTGCCATATTACCCGCCCGGCATAGCCGGCAACTGCCAGCAGAAAACCCAGGTCGAGCAGGCTGACCAGCGCGGCCGGGAGCCAGGCGCTGGACCACATGGCCAGGCGACCCAGGAGCCACAAAACGACCAGGGCTTTGAGGCCGGCCCCCGAGAGCAGGCGGTGGCCGGTCCAGGTGGCCATGGCCGTCAGCAAAAAGCCGGCGATCGCAGCAGCGACTATGCCGTGAATCATTTCATGGGCGTGCCAGCGCATCGGATCGATCACCCCGGCAGGTGTAAACCAGCCCATTAGCTGGGCCAGCCAGCCGAGCAGGGCGAGTATGGCGTAGGCGGAGGTCAGCATGAAAAAAGGGCGGAACGGCGCAGCCCATATGGGATGTACTGATTTGCTGGTCATTGGCAAGTTCCGGCAGCGGGGTTGGTGGATGGTCGGGTCAGAATGAAACTGAGAACGGCAAGGAACAACAGGCTCACGCCCAGCATAAGCGCCGGCGGGCAGCCCATCAGCCACAAGGTCAGCCAGCTGGTCGCGATCAGCGCGCAGCCAACGGTCTTGGCCCGGACTGGTATCGCACCATGACGCTGCCAGGCACGTAATGGCGGACCATAGCGCGGGTGCCTGAGCAGTCGCCATCGCAGGCGTGGTGATGAGCGTCCAGCGGCATAGAGCGCCAGCAGAAGAAACGGCGTGGTTGGCAGCAGTGGAACAACGACACCAGCTGCACCAATACCAACGCACCCGTAGACTAGACAAAGCCAGAGTCCACGGCTCAGTCGGACGACGTGTCTTGACGTTTTTGGTTCCGCCGACAATAACATTCATTAAGTATACATGTTTGTTTTCCTGTCGACATCATCACTTCTGCTCAACTCTTTGATCGTCTTGCAGTGTAAAATTCCCACACACCAGACAATGGTTTTATCAGGGGAGGCCCAGTCCCAATTTCAGGACAGGACTCATTCTGTTGTCCTGACAAAAAGAATTTAGGCACGAATTGGGCACGATTTGGGCACGGAACGGTTTTTAGCGCCTGGAATGGGTTGTTCTTCATGCAGGTGAATTCAGAATTCGAGCAGACCGAATGCAAGAGGCATTGTTGGGGGAAGTCAATTAATTCATAGGGTTAGGCTGCTGTTTCGTGTCGGGAAAAACCGCGCCATTCTGCTATAATGACGCCCCACGCGCCCGTAGCTCAGCTGGATAGAGTACTGCCCTCCGAAGACTGAGGTCACG
>CAZFYM010000089.1:12137-12342 GCA_964523755.1 uncultured Wenzhouxiangella sp.
AGATATGAAAAGACCTCCCTCGCGGAGGTTTTTTCATATCTGACGGGCCCGCCATATGGATTTGAAGCTCAAGGTTCGAACCGAGCCGCAGGCGAGCTCGCTGAAGCGTCAGCTTCAGTCCGAAGGACAAGCCCGCAAAGCGGGCGCAGCAATCCTGTCGGGCGCGCCAGATATGAAAAGACCTCCCTCGCGGAGGTTTTTTCAT
>CAZFYM010000090.1:0-12004 GCA_964523755.1 uncultured Wenzhouxiangella sp.
TATAGGAAATTTACCCGCTGACCTTTGCGAAATTTCCTATTTCAATGCCTGTCCCGGAATCCCTGTCCCGGAATCCCTGTCCCGGAATCCCTGTCCCGGAATCCCGTTTCAATGCCTGTCCCGGAATCCGTTTCAATGCCTGTCCCGGAATCCGTCCCGGAATCCGTCCCGGAATCCTGTCCTCCCGGAATCCTGTCCTCCCGGAATCCTGTCCCGGAATCCCACTGTCCCGGAACCCCCGGAATCCTGCTCTTCGCCTCAAAAGATCGAAAAATCTGACTCCAACCGGCGTTCCTCGCTACGATCAGTCAAGTCCGACAGGCTGCTTGTGGCCTGATATCTGGCCAGCGAGCGATTTTCCCAGGCCCGGTCGGGTGATTTTCCTATACCTTTCCTGGCACCTGCCCGCGACAATGTGAAAACACTCGTTTCGCGGAGTCATTCAAATGACCCTGGCAACCATTTATTCACGCGCCCAGGTGGGTATTGATGCGCCCCAGATCCGGGTGGAAGTGCATCTCGGGCCGGGCCTGCCGGGTTTTGGTATCGTCGGTCTGCCGGAAACGGCTGTGCGCGAGAGCAAGGACCGTGTGCGTGCCGCCATGGATAACTCGGGCTACAAACGCCCCTCCTGGAAAATCACTGTATCACTGGCCCCGGCCGACCTGCCCAAGGAAGGCGCGCGCTTCGATCTGCCGATTGCGCTGGGCGTGCTGGCTGCATCAAAGCAGGTCAACGCCGAGCGACTTGATCAATGGGAGTTGCTCGGCGAGCTCTCGCTCAACGGCGACCTGCGCGGGATCAAGGGCTGCCTTCCGGCCGTCATTGCCGCGCGCCAGGCCGGCCGTAAACTGATTGTGCCGCGCGACAACGCCGTCGAAGCCGGGCTGGTCGAGGGTGCAGAGGTCTACCTGGCAGACCATCTGACCGAGGTGGTTGCCGCGATCAATGAACAACAGAGCCTGGATCGTGCACGAACAATCATCAGCCAGAACATCAACGCCGGCCCGGACCTGTCCGATGTCATCGGCCAGCACCGCGCCCGCCGAGCGCTGGAAATCTGCGCCGCCGGCGGCCACAACCTGCTGTTCGTCGGTCCGCCCGGCACCGGCAAGACTTTGTTGGCCTCGCGCCTGCCCGGCATTCTGCCGCCCATGGACGAAGCCGAAGCATTGGAAGCCGCCGCCATCGCCTCGGTCGCCGGAATGGGCCTGGATCCGCAAAACTGGCGCCAACGCCGCTTCCGAACGCCCCACCACACCGCTTCCGGCGTCGCCCTGGTCGGCGGTGGCTCCAAGCCGCGGCCGGGTGAGATTTCCCTGGCTCACGCGGGTGTCTTGTTTCTGGATGAACTGCCCGAATACAGTCGCCACGTGCTTGAGGTGCTGCGTGAACCACTGGAATCCGGAAAAATCGTGATTTCGCGGGCCGCGCTGCAGGCTGAATTTCCGGCCCGATTCCAACTGATCGCCGCCATGAACCCCTGCCCCTGCGGCTATCAGGGCGACCCGTCCGGACGCTGCGCCTGTTCACCGGACCAGATTCGGCGCTATCGCGATCGAGTATCGGGACCGCTGCTGGACCGGATCGATCTGCAGGTCGAAGTGCCGCGCCAGTCGCTGAACGGCCAGGAACCCGGTGAACCATCAACACCGGTTCGTGATCGTGTGATGGCTGCCCGCCAGCGCCAGGCCGAACGCGGCCAGATCAATGCGCATATCGAAGTCGCCGGCATGCGTAAGCACTGCGCACTGGAACCCAAGCCAGCGCGTCTACTGGAGCAGGCCTGCGAGCGCCTCAATCTGTCTGCCCGTGCTCATCACCGAATACTGCGCGTGGCCCGAACCATCGCCGACCTCGACAATAGCGACCACATCGAAATGCCCCACCTGACCGAAGCCATCGGCTACCGCCAGCTCGATCGCAAGTCCTGATAAATCTCTTCCTGATGACGCATAAACCTCAGCCATGCTCGCGGGTATACGATATCAGTTAGCTTTGATTGAGATGGGGAGAAGGAAAGAGGGTTGGAAACTGCGGGATTTTGTGCTCTTCCCCTTTCGCCCCTTTGCCCTTTTCCTTTTCCCATCAGGAATTCTTTCACGACAGTAACCGGTCCAACCGTTAGCATAGTAGTTGGGTTCAGACTGGGTATCGTGTGTCGTTGATTCGTAGACTTTTTATTGTTGGCATTTTCTGTTGGTCGCTGCCGCTGGCGGCCGATACCGTTGTAACCGAGATTAACGGCGTGAGCGGGGTCATGCTGACCAATGTGCGTGCTCATCTGGGCCTGGTTGCCGCCGAGCGCCTGGATGAGGTCTCTGCCTGGCGGCTGCGCCAGCTTGCCGGCGACGCCAGGGAGGAGATCCGCCAGGCGCTGCAGCCTTTTGGCTACTACCGCCCGCGCATCGAGGTGCGCCTGATTGAACCGAAGGAAGGGTCACTGTGGCGGGCCAGCATCCAGATTCAACCCGGTCAGCAAGTCACGATTGCCGAGATACGCATTGATATCGAAGGCGATGGCGCGACCGACGAGGCTCTGCTGGCCTGGAAGAATGACTGGCCGCTGGTCATCGACAGCCCGCTGCTGCACGCCGACTACGACGCCGCCTGGCGCGAGCTGGAACGCCTGGCCCAGCAACTCGGTTATTTCGACGCCGAATTTATAAAACGCCAGGTCGAGGTCGATTCGGACCGCGCCACGGCCAATATCACTATCCGCTTCGACAGCAAACGTCGTTATCGTTTTGCCGGTTATTCGGTGACTGATATCCCGTTCTCGCCCCGGTTGATCGACCGCCTGACGGTAATCGAACCCGGCGAGCACTATTCCAGCCAGCGCCTGGACCAGCAGCGCGAGGTGTTGGTCCGTTCCGGCTTGTTCGAACGCGTGGTGGTCGATGAGCAACGCGATGAGGAGCAAGCCGAGGTCAGTCTGGAATACGACCTGCGCGAGCGCAAACCCTCTTCCTACCGGACGACCGTCGGCTTCGGTACCGACACCGGCGCAAGACTGCAACTGGGCTGGACCCGGCACTACCTGTCCTCACGCGGCAACCGACTCGATCTGGGCCTGGGTGCCCAGCAGAACGACAGCGAATTTGTGTTTCGCTCTGGCTATCAACACCCCCGCGGCAATCAACCTGGTGACTTCCTCACCGCTGGACTGGTCTTGCGGCGCGAACAGGAGAATTTCCGCTTCAATGACGAAAACCGGCGCGAAGCCGTGTTCGACGCGTTCAGTGGTCGGCTTGAGCAGGCCGAATTGACCGTCGGCCGACTGCAGAACCGATACCTGTGGCGTGAGGGTCTGGCTGCGGTGCAGGAACGCGTGTTCCTTTCGGCCCTGAATGAATCGTTCAATGCCTTGCGCGAACGCAGCTTCAGTGCCGAAAATGAAGCCTTGCTGGCCGCACACCCGGAACTGGAGCGTTTTCTGGAAACCGAGACCAACACCCTGGCGCTGGGCGTGAGCTGGCGTTTGCCCAATGTCCGCGGCAGCGGCTTTTTTGCCGAGGGTCAGATTCTGGAAGCGCGACTGCTCGCGGCCAGTGCGTCGGCCGGATCGGATGTCAGTTTTGCCCAGGCCTATCTGGGCGGGCGCTGGCACCAGCTGTTGGGTGATCGACATAAATTGTTACTGCGTGGCGAAATCGGTTACACCGAGGCTGATACACAAACCTTTGATCTGAGTCTTGACGAACGCAACCTGCTTCTGACCATCACCGAATTGCCCGAGCGCTATCGCTTCAAGACCGGCGGCGACCGCACCATCCGCGGTTATGCCTACGAAGCGCTGAGCACCAACCGCAACGGTGCCAACCACATTCTGACCGGCTCGCTGGAATACGAATATCGGGTCGGCGACGACTGGTCACTGGCCTCCTTTTTTGATATCGGCAACGCGTTCAACGACTTCAATCGGGTCAAGCTCAAGCGCGGCGTGGGCGTGGGCTTCCGCTGGTATACGCTGATCGGCCCCATCCAGGTTGATCTGGCCCAGGCCCTGGACGACGCCGGCAAACCCTGGCGATTGCATCTGACCATTGGTACCCGACTGCTATGAAACGCTGGCTGATAATCACAGTACTGATTCTGGGCCTGCTTGGCAGCTTGCTGGCGGTCGGCTGGTGGTGGCTGACAACCACCCGCTCCGGAGCCCAATGGCTACTCAACCAGGCCGCCGGTGCCGTACCCTCGTTGCAATGGCAATCCCTGGAAGGCGGCCTGGTCGGTGGCATTGTGTTGCGTGGGGTGCAACTGGACGAAGCTGGTTCAAGGGTACGCATAGCCAAGGTCGAACTGGCCGCCCGGGTCGCCTTGCTGTCTGGCCCCAAGATTACCGTTGACTGGCTCAGAGTCAGCGACGCGGATGTGCATCTGCCGCCGCCCGATCCCGACGCGGTCGATGACCTGCCCTTTTCCCTGCCCGATTTGAGCAGTCCGTTGCCGGTACAGGTCAACGAATTGCTGGTCATTAATTTTCGACTGTATCCGCATGAGGGCGAAGCCGCACTGGTTACACTGGACCGATTGGCCCTGGCCGGCAGTTACCACGACCGGCTGGTCCTTGACGACCTGGTAGCCGAACTGGCCGAGGGCCGCCTGGAAGCCCGGGGTGAATGGCAGCTCAGTGCACCCCACAGGGTCCGGCTAAACCTGGCCGCCGTGACCCAGCTGGAAGCCATTCCGGAACACCGAATCAACGCCGACATTGATGGCACCATTGATGATTTGAACATCGTGCTTGAAACGTCGGGACCGGTGAGTCTGAGCGGGCCGATCCACCTGCACGATGGGATGAGCGACCCGACAGTCGATGCCCGTTTGACCGGCGACTTCAGCAACTGGCCGGACCTGGATTTTACCGTGAACAACTTAAGCCTGGACGCCTCCGGCACAGCCGGGGCCTGGCAGCTCGACCTGGGGCTGGTGTTGAACGGACCGAATGTGCCCGACAACCGGATTCAAGCCGGGCTGCAGGGCTCGCTGACCCAGGCCACCCTGAATTCGCTCACCATCCAGACTCTGGACGGTGAGATTCAGGCCAACGGCGAATTGAATTGGGAACAGCCGCTGCGCGCCCGACTGGCCGTGACCCTGGACCGGCTCGATCTGGTCAGCCTGTATCCGGAGTGGCCGCAACAGGCGCGCCTGAACGGCGAGTTGGTCATGACCAGCGACGGCGACATGCTGGTTCTTGAATCGCTGAATCTGAACGCCCCACCCAGCGAACTGACGGTATCCGGCAGCGGTCGTTACGACCCGGCCAACGACGACCTGGGCCTGGAGCTAGCCTGGAACGCCTTCGCCTGGCCGCCGGTCACCGACCAGACCGAACCGCTGGTGTCCAGCGAAAACGGCAACATCCGCCTGACCGGGCGCTTGAGCGACTGGCAGGCCGAGCTGCAAACGCTGCTGCAAGTCCCCGACCAGCCCCAGGCCCGAATCGATGCCAGTATCCATGGGTCCGAGCGGCATGCCAATATCGCTTCGCTGAACCTGGATGCCGGCGAACTCGGCCGGGTTCAGGCCAACGGCGATATTCAATGGGAGCCGACGCTGGGCGGTCGACTGGAAGTGGCTCTGGAGGCAGTCGATCCCGGTCGATTCGTGCGTCAGCTTCCCGGCGAGGTTTCAGCTCGGATCAGTATTGTTTTGAACACGCTCGACGACATTACCCTGACCGTCACCGATCTGGTTGGCCAGCTACGCGGCCAGCCACTGGCCGGCAGCGGACGGGTGCGACTGGTTGCCGAGGCACCGGAAGCCGGTCGCCTGAACCTGAGCCTGGGAGACAATCGCTTTGAACTGGTCAGTGATGATGGCCGCTTGTGGCAGTGGCAGCTTGAAGCGGGCGCACTGCGGCAGATGTGGCCCGACCTTTACGGCGAGATGATGGCCGAAGGCCAGGTTGAGCCATTCGACGGCCGAGTGATGGCGACTGGACAGATGCGCTCGGGCGGGTTTGCTGACATCACCGTCGACCAGGTGAACCTTAAAGCCGACATTCGCTGGCTCGAGCCCACTCGTGCCGATGTCGACCTGACCCTGTCCAACCTGGATCTCAATCCCTGGGAACGAATCGATGAACTGGAACTGTCCCTCAATGGCAGTTGCCGCGCGCATCAGTTTCGTCTCAACCTGATCGGGCAGCGGGCCAGCCTGGACCTGGGCGGCAGCGGCAGCCTTCCTGACTGCCTGCGTGGCGGCACCGTCTGGGATGGTGGGCTGAATCGCTTTTACCTGGCCAACACCGTGGCCGGCGACTGGCGCCTGGACAACGACCTGATCATGCAAATCGGGTCCAGTCGGGTTAGCGCCGAACCGACCTGCCTGGTCGAAGCCGGTGGCCAGGGCAAGCTGTGCCTGAGCCAGTTGGCCATTGCCGATCAGGCCAACGCTACCCTGAGTATTGACCAGGTGCCCATGGATCTTTTACTGCTGGCGATCAATCCGACCTTTCAACTGACCACTCCCTTGTCCGGCGAACTCTCGGCTGAATGGATTCCCGGCAACGGGATCGAGGACTTCGGCGGTTACCTGAGCCTCGGTGCCGGTGAATTAAGGCCTCTGGACAGCGACCAGAAACTGCTCGGCATCGACGCGGTACGTCTGGATCTGACACCCAGCGGACGCGGTGTGCTGGCCGAGGTCGAAGCACGACTTGAAGGTGACAGCCTGCTGCGCGGCGCGGTGGGCATGGACGACATCAACCAGCCCAACGATGCCACGGTCAATGGCGATCTCAGGCTCAACCTGCCGGATATCGGTGTCTTCAATCGCCTGGTGGCCGAGCTTGACAACCTCGGCGGCCGGCTGGAAGGCGACCTGTCCATCCGCGGCCGCCTGAATGCACCACAACTCGACGGCCAGGCTCGCCTGGTCAACGGCACGCTGGTTCATGCGCCGCTGGGCCTGAGCATTGAAAATATCGAATTGACGCTCGACGGCAGCAACGTCATGAGCTCGCTGACCGGTCGCATGGTCTCGGGCGAAGGTCACCTGAATATCAACGGAGAGCTGCGACCCGACGGCAATCGCTGGGTCTGGTCGCTGGCTGCCGAAGGTGAGCAGTTTTCCTTTGCCGATGTGGAATGGTTAAAGATTCAGGCCAGCCCACGCATCAACCTTCAAGGGCGCGGCGGAAACATGAACATAGACGGCGACATCAGCATCAACCAGCTGCGTGCCGGCATCCCGCCGGGCAGTGAAAACCGGGTCACCGCATCAGCTGACATCGTTGTACTGGGCGAAACCGACGAGGAGGAAGTCCGTTCCAACCTCAGACTTGCTGGCCGCCTGGGTATCAAGCTGGGTAATGACGCCCGTCTGAATGTCGTCGGCTTGCAAACCGCATTGGGAGGCGATCTCGAACTGCTTTGGGAGCGCAACAACAGTCTGCCCCGCGGACGCGGCGTCATCAGTCTCACCGATGGCTCCTACCGCGCCTACGGCCAGAATCTGGAAATCAACGATGGCGAAGTCATTCTGACCGGGCATCCGATCGACAATCCAAGACTGGATATCCAGGCCATCCGTGACATTTTCGGCGACCCTCAGGTCGAACAGGCAGGCGTGTCCATCGCCGGCAACGCCCGCAACCCGGAAATTCGCCTGTTTACCAACCCACCCACCAGCGAAGAAAAAGCCCTGGCCTACGTCGTCACCGGTGCCGACTTCGACCACGCCGGTGGCCAGGGTGCTGTCAACCTCGGCTTCTACCTGCTGCCCAAACTGTTTGTCAGCTACGGCATCGGCTTGTTCGAATCCGGCAACGTCCTGTCAGGACGCTACGAGCTATCGCAGCGCTGGGGCGTGCGCGTGGTCAGTGGCGAACGGGATACCGGAGTAGATTTGAGTTTTTCGGTGGATAGGTAAAAACCTGAGGTTTCAAGGTTCCGGGTTCCGCGGCCTGGACACGTAAAGTGTCTGGTTGAGGTAGTCGAGTTCGATCCGGAAGTGCCTGAATACATTGCTACCGAGGGCTCCGACGACAGGCGCTGTCATCATGGGACTGATCCACTCCTCGAAAACGCCTTCGCGCTGGGACGCCACGGTCAGACTCTTGATTTCCTGGGGCCCCCACTGAATGTTTTCGATGACCATTGTTTCGAGAACCTGACCGCCTGCCCGGGCCAACGCTTTTCCCTCACCCCAGGCACCCTCGTAACGCTGCCAGTCTGGATGGTCTTGATGCCATTTATCCAGCACGACCTGGGAAATGATCGTGGTCGGCGGGCCAGTATCCAGCAGCATGCCATAGATCTCACCACCCACTTCGATTTCAGTGCGCGGAAAACCCATGGGGCTGGAAACCGGCATCGGCATGGGTTCACCTTGTGGCCGCACGCTGCCTGGCGTGGCCAAGGTCAGTGTTTGGCCAGGGAAATCAAGGATCACGTGATGCTTGGCCAGGATATGTCCAGGCAACAAGCCGACGGGATCTTCTTCGCCCTGTGGTCCGCCAATCGCGATCAACACGCGGTCTGTAACCAGAGGCAAGGCAAACGTCTCCAGGCGGGCGTCAGGTATCGAATCGGGCCGCGCGAACTGCCGCCCTTCACTCCGAAAGGTTTCACCCCACCCAAGTCCAGATGCCGCGGCCACGGACTCTGGAATAATAAAAGCGCCGCCGCCGGTATCTACCAGGAAACGCGCCGTTCTCGGGCTAGCGTCCGGGCCGGCAAACGTGACTTGGACATGGGGTCGACCGTTTTCGATTATCAGCGGGACCGTGATCTTATTCGGATCCCCGGGCTCGGCTGCGGTCAGGTTCGCAGTCGCAATGACCGGCACCAAGCCGGTTACCCAAAGGAGAAGCATTGCGGCACATTTCATTGCGCTGTTCATCAAATTAGTCTTTGTTCTATGGATTGACACTTGCATGCAATCTACCAAATTCACCTGCAACGGGTACGTGCTTTTAGTCACAAATTGGTGGCTCAATGCAGTGCAACATGCTGAACAAAACAGCAAAAACAGGTATCTTTGAGCATTCCTTCTGTGGTCTGAAGCCGACGATGATGAAATTGTACGGAAGTTATACCTCGCCCTATGTCCGTCACTGCCGGATCGCTCTGGCACAAAGTGGACTGGTTTGTGAATTTGTCGAGACCGACTATGAACAAAGCGCCGAGCAGTCACCCGCCTGTCGGGTACCTTACTTGCGCGACGGTGATTTGATGCTGACCGATTCGGCCAGCATTGTGCGGCATCTGCGTGAGCAGGCAGCGCAGGATTTTCTGCCGACTATCCATGACCTGGATCTTTTTCTGCTGGTCAATACCGCCATGGACAGTTCAATTAACCTGTTTTTGCTGGAAAAGGATGGCGTGACACCCCGGACCAGCGCCTATCTGGCGCGCCAGCAACGTCGGATCGTACAGATCCTGACCGAGCTGGAGCGACGCATTGAAACCGCTACCGACTTTTCCGGTGACGGGACGATTCGTCTGGGGTGTTTCCTGAGCTGGGCATTGTTTCGCCGGCGCATCTCACTAGACAGCCATCCGCGCCTGACCGAATTCCAGCGTCACTTCGAGTCTGATCCGGCCATCGCCGCAACTCATCCGGCAACGAGTGGATGATCAATCTGGCGAACTGACGCGGCCCGGGAAATAAATCAAATGTCAAAATGGTCAGTTGTTGCGCTGACCCGGTCGGGCTGCCACTCTTTCCGATTCAGCAACGTGCCAGTCGGGTGCCGGTCACTCGCTCGCACGGCGGCGGATCGGTAAAATCGAAACCGGTCTGGATTTGATGTCTGACGGCCCGGCCGTTGCGTGTAAATGGCTCAAAACGCCAGTCCTGAACTGCTTGCGTTGCAGCCTCAGCGAAACCATAGCCGCGTGGCGTTTCCTTGGTAATCACCACCTCACCCACGGTTCCATCCGGATTCACGGTCAGTTCCAGCTCCACTTGACCTTCGCGGCTGCGCCGAACCGCGAGTAACGGGTAATTTGGTACCGGCCCGTTCAGCAAGTCACCCCCCAGAATCTCAGCCGGCCTTGCGGGAACTGCCAGTGATGCCATCATCAGCTCTGGTCCGGCATCCGCAATCTGTGATCCGGCCCAGTCCGGCTCACTCTCGATGGACGGCATCGACTGGCCAACCGGTTCTGCTTCAAGCGGCAAATCAGCGATACTGGCCGGCGATTCGATTGGCAAAGGCCGGGGAGATTCGATATTCGCTGCGGGTCGAATCGGCGCAAGCTCAATGGCGGGTTGCTCAATATTCGTGGTTGACTGAGCAACAACTGGCGACCGGGACAGGCCGGTCATATCTGCTCTGGCTGGCTCGGCCGGCTCCGCAGAGCTGCCGACAGATTGAGTGATCTGGTCAACATCATCCGCTACCACCCCACTCAACACGCTCGACTCGCTCACCGGCACAAAAGCCGGGCTATCAGGCGCTGAAAACGTCTGCAAACCGGTCGACACCAGTGCGGTCAAGGTACTGACCAGCACCATGGTCAGCACGGTCATCCCTGAAAGAACGGAACCTGACTGTCGGGTTTGCGGGGCCAGCAGGTGCCTGACACGAGTCACCAGTTGATGGTCCGCCATGCCGACGCTGAACGCCAGCCGGTCACCGCGTACCCGTTCAAGCTGCAGCAGGGTTTCGGCATAGGCCAGGCGATCTCCGGTCAAGCGTGCTGCCTGTTCGTCACTGATCAATTCGCGTTCGGCCCGAAGTTCATTGGATATCCAGCGCACCACCGGATGATAAAAAAGCAGGGTTTCGACGATGTTCTGGAAAAAATTGACCAGGTGGTCAGCGCGCTGAAAATGGGCCAACTCATGAGCCAGAACCATTTCCAGTTGTTGTACCGACAGCCGGTTTATCAGGCTGGCTGGCATCAGAATCAGCGGCCTGTATAGTCCGACCAGCATCGGGCCAGCAATCTGGCTCGAATAGGCCAGGGCGATCCTGCCGGTCATGTTCAGGCGACCGGTGAGTCGTTCGAGTTGCTGGCGAAGTGCCGGTGAAACGGCGTAATCCGCACGACTACGCAATTGACGAATGTACCACCACCCAGCGCCGAGCCGGGCACTCATCAAGGCCACCCCGCATAGCCACAGACCGACAATCCACGGCAGCAACTGAAACAGCGAAAACCGGAACAGGCCAGGTTCCGGTTGCATCGCAATAGCCGTATAACCTGAGGGCTTGACTACCAGATCGGCAGAGCCTGTGTAAGCGGCGGGACTGCCAAACAGCCAGACGAACGTCAGCAAGGGCGCCAGTGCCAGCAATATCAGGCAAATCACACCCCAGTTGTACCGGGCGACAGCCGAATGATTCTTCAGCACCCGTCGAAAAGCACCGTAAAGCAGGCCAATCAGCAGCCCTTGCCAGAGGAAATGAATCAGCACCAGGCCGAGAGTTTGTACCAGGGGAGAATCAATCATGAGCTCAGGTTCCTCGAAATCTGGCGGGGCTCTAGTACTTTGATATCCGGGAGGGTTGATTCTTCATTTCATCAATCAGCCGCTGTATTTCTTCCAGTTTCTCGCGGCTGGCAGGACGCGACAAACCCAGCGCCTGGATGACCAACTCGGAAGCCGATCCCTGATAGACGCGTTGAACAAAATCGGCCAGCATGCCTTTGCAGGTTTCTTCGCGATCCACGTTGGCGGTGTATTGATGGGCTCTGGAGCTGGTCTCTCGCCGGACCAGCCCCTTGTCATGCATGATCTGCAATTGCTTTAACACCGTGGTGTAGCTGACCCCGGAATCCTCCGCGATCTGGCTGTGAATATCACGCACCGTAGCCGTTTCCTGCATCCAGAGCAGATGCAGAAGCTTCAATTCGGACTTGGTCGGCACCGGTCTGGTCATAACCATTCTGGAGTCTCGTTTTTGTTGGATTGAAATCTTAATAAAACCCAGGTGCTGCGCTTGTACGAGTTTGTTAGTACGAGAATACCTCTTGTGAGCGCCAAAGTCTACCTGATGACCAACTGCCCCTTTCCCCTTTCCCCTTTCCCCTTTCCCCTT
>CAZFYM010000091.1:0-11436 GCA_964523755.1 uncultured Wenzhouxiangella sp.
GGCGTTACCTGATGGCAAGCCGTGGGTCGCGGAACCCGGCACGATCATGCAGCTTCGACCAGTCTCTTGATTATTTTCAGGAAGCCTCCCGGGCCCGGACAATCGACAATGAAGTTCGTTGGCACCAAAGCTCCCGTGAACCGTGTCATTCCAGCCAGGCCGATCGATCCACGGCTGGCCAGCAGGTAACGCCATTTGCCGCCCGCCACCAAACCTGCCCCCTCTTGCGCGATGGCTGAGGTTTATGCGTAATCAGGTAAAACCCTGGTGCCGAGGAGAGGACTCGAACCTCCACGCCATAAAGACACCAGGACCTAAACCTGGCGCGTCTACCAATTCCGCCACCTCGGCACGAAATCAGTTCGAATTCTACCAGCATTCCGCTACAATTCGACGCATGTGTGGACGAGGTGGACTGGATTACGACTGGTCGCGGCTTTGGGACTACTTCAATCTCACGGGGCAAGCGCCGGAAGGCGGGCTTCGAGTATTGAACCTGGCACCTTCCTGGAAATCCGGCGATACAGTCCACTGGACCCGGGTGCCCATCATTCGATCGGGTGAAATCGGCCGGGAGGCTGCTGGTCTGGTCTGGCCGCTGATACCGGAATGGCTGAAGGGTGAACTGCCGAAGTTTTCCACCGCCAACTGCCGCTCGGAAGCCGACCAGGCCTTTTCCGAAACCGTGAGCAAGAAGCCGACATTTCGCCGCGCCTGGCAGAAAAACCGCCGCTGCCTGGTCCCGTTTTCCTGGTTCTACGAATGGGATCAGCGCAGCAAACCCAAGCAACCCTGGAGAATCCTCCCCGCCCGCGAACCTTTCCTGGTCATGGCCGGACTTTGGGAACGCTCTCCACTGCCCGATGGCGACACGCTGGAATCATTCACCATCGTCACCACTGGCCCCAATCAGCTCCTGACCGACATCGGCCACCATCGCTGCCCGGTCACGCTGAAAAGCTCACAGTGGGACACTTGGCTGACCGGCCCGCCTGAGGAGGCGGAAAAGCTGATCCACCCGCCCCCTGACGACTTGATGCGAGCCCACAAGGTCACAACCCGAGTCAACAACCCCGGCTACCAGAACGAAGACTTGATGGAGACCGACAACGGAATTTAGAAGTAACGGTTTCCGGTCCTCTGTCCTCTGCCTTCCAGGCCAAAAAAAGCCGCCCCGAAGGGCGGCGGATGACATTCTCAAGCCTTGAGCCTCCTTTCATTCTTCAATCAAAAGCCCTCGCCGCTCAAGCAGCGGTTCCAGGGTCGGCTCGCGACCGGCAAAATCCATATACAACTCCATGGCATCCTTGCTGCCGCCGGTAGACAGAATGGTGTCACGGTAGTGTTGACCAGTCTCGCGGTCGAGACCACCGTTCTCCTTGATCCACAGCACGCTGTCAGCGTCCAGAACTTCGGACCAGATGTAGGAATAGTAGCCAGCCGAGTAACCGCCCATCATGTGCGAAAAGTATGGCGTCCGGTAGCGAGGTGGAACGGGATCGTAGTCCAGGCCGGCATCCACCAGCACCTGGGCCTCAAAATCCATCACTCCGTCCGCACCCGGAATATCATCGATACTCAACTGGTGCCAGGCCTGATCAATGATGGCCGCAGCCAGATACTCGGTCGTCCGGAAGCCTTCATTGAAGATTTCAGACTCGATCACTTTATCCAGCAGCTCGGTCGGGATCGGCTCGCCGGTCTCGTGATTAGTGGCATAGTTGGCCAGCACTTCCGGCCAGGAGGCCCAGACTTCGTAGACCTGTGAGGGATACTCGACAAAGTCACGCGGAACACTGGTGGCGGCGAAGGTTGGATAGTAAACATCCGAGAACAGACCGTGGACGGCATGCCCGAATTCATGGAACATGGTCGTCACTTCATCCCAGGTCAACAGCGTGGGCTGGCCTTCGGGCGGCTTGGGCACGTTCAGATGATTGCCAACCACCGGCGACCCACCCAGCAAGCCGGAATTGATGCGGTAGGAGTTCATCCAGGCGCCACCGCGCTTGTTCGAGCGGGAATAGAAATCCGTGACAAACAGACCCAATGACGAGCCGTCTTCCTCGAACACTTCCCACACCGTGGTATCGGGATGGTATTTCGGTAGATCCGGACGTTCGCGGAACGTGATGCCGAACAGCTTCTCGGCCGAATAGAACACGCCATTGACCAGCACGTTGTTCATTTCGAAATACGGACGCACCTCGGAATCATCAAAGGCATAGCGGTCCTGCTTGACCTGACCGGCGTAAAAAGCCCAATCCCAGGACGCTAGTTCAAAGGGCTCATCAGCCGTCTCATTGATCTTGTCCTGAATCGCCTGACCTTCACGACGAGCACTGGCGACAGCAACCGGAGCCAGACCGGACAGCATTTCATTGACCCGATCAACCGACCCTGCGGTCTGTTCTTCCAGAATGTAATCGGCATGTGTGTCGTAGCCAAGCATGTTGGCTTTGCGGGTGCGCAGCTCGACCACCCGACGGACAATCGCGGTCGTATCATTCTCGTTGCCGCGACTTCCGCGCGTCAGCGAAGCGGTGTGGATACGTTCGCGCGACGCCCGATCAGTCAGGGATGCCAGTGGTGGCTGCCCGGATGTATTGAGCAGAGTAATGACATACTGACCCTCTTCCAGATCACGATCAGCCGCTTGCGTGGCAGCCGACTGAATGCGCGAGTCACTCAGGCCAGCAAGCGCTTCAGCATGATCAAAGACCACTGCCGAGTCATTCACTTCGGCCAACACTTTCTGGCTGAATTCCGTTCCGAGCTTGGCCAATTCCGAATTGATTGCCCGAAGCTCATCCTTCTCTTCCCCGGTCAGACGAGCACCGGCCCGAACAAACTGGGTGTGGTACCGCTCCAGCAAACGCAGAGACTCCGCATCCAGATCCAGCTCTTCCCGCTGAGCATGCAGCGCCTCAACCCGGGCAAAAAGTTCTGGATTCAGGCTGATCGAATCCTGATGCGCTGCCAGCTTCGGCGACATTTCCCGCTGAATCGCCTGAAGATTGTCGTTTGTGTTCGCCCCTGACAGATTGCCAAATACCCGCATGACATACTGCAAGGTCTGCCCCGCTCGTTCCAGGGCGATGATCGTATTTTCAAAGCTGGCCGGCTCGGAATTAGTCGCGATCGCCTCGATTTCGGCCAGATGCTCGCTCATGCCCTGCTCGATGGCCGGTCGGAAATGCTCGTCACGAATCTGATCGAACGGCGGAAAATCATGCGGATAGGGGCTTTCGGTCAGCAACGGATTGGGTTCCGGTTCAGACTCTTGCACAGACCTTTCAGCATCGGCAGCCAGTTCCGTGTCGGCAGCCGACGGCGGCTCGGGCACATCGGACTCGGAGCATGCCACAAGGGTCAGCCCAAAAAAAGCTGTAAAAACAATCAATAACAAACGTTTCATGCAATCACCTGGGTAGGGGGTGGTCAAATCAATTCACCATGGTAGCATCTCGACACCGACAATCGGCATATGCCGATAGTCATGCCTTCCCACCAGATGAACCTTACCGACGTTGCCGGAAAAATGCCCGCAGCATGGCACCCGCTTCATCGGCCAGAACCCCGCCCCGGACCTCGCAGCGATGATTCAGTGCGGGGTTATCGAGCACATTGAAAACCGAGCCGGCCGCCCCGGTCCTGGGATCAGCCGCACCAAACACGACACACTGAACTCGCGCATTGACAATTGCCCCGGCACACATACTGCAGGGTTCGAGCGTGACATAGAGCGTCGTTCCGGGCAAACGGTAGTTGCCGACCTGACGCGCGGCCATGCGCAGCGCTGTCATTTCGGCATGAGCGGTCGGATCCTGGTCCTGGATCAGCGTGTTGAACCCGGCACCGACCACTTGATCACTTTGAATAATCAGCGCTCCGACCGGTACTTCACCGCACTGCTCTGCCTTCGAAGCCAGCTCCAGCGCCTGGCGCATCCAGTAAGCATCCTGGTCAACCATTGTCATGATGTCTCCGACTTCGGATCGATCTGTTCACTGTCGCGTCGACGGAATAGCCGGGCCTGTGCAATGTGCAATACGTTGGCAACCGTCCAGTACAACACCATGCCGGAGGGGAACGGGTAAAACAGCAAGAAGAATCCGACCGCCAGAACGCCGAGAAACTGATTCTGGCGCCGACGATCAGCCGCCGTCGCGGCGGGCGCCGGCGACAGTTTGATGGTCAGCAGAGTCGTCACCGCCATCAGAACTGGCAGGATATTGAACCAGGCGCCGAAAAACGGAAGATCGATGCCAAACCTGAACAACTGATCCGGCTCGGCCAGAGAATCGATCCACAAGAACGAGGCATCGCGCAGTTCATAGGCCTGTCCGAGCACATGAAACATGGCAATGAAGATCGGCACCTGGATCAATACGATCAACAACGGCTTTAGGCCTGCCAGCGGGCTGACCCCTCGGCTTTCATAGAGTTCGAGGATACGCTCGCTCTGCTCTTCGCCCTTGTATTGCCGCTTGATCTGGACAATTTGTGGCTGGATAACCCGCTGCACATCGGCAAAGCGCTGCTGGCTGATCAGCGCCCAGCGCACCAGCGGATGAAGCATCACTCGAACCAGTACGGCGAGCAGACAGATTGCCAGTCCCCAACTCGGAATCAGGGCGTAGAGCACTTCCAGCAACCAGAGCAAGCCCAGTGCCAGCCCCCGCATCCAGTTCCACAGGCTGTGAAACAGCAACTCGGAGTAGGAATCGTCACCATCGGCTCGCAATCCGACAAGCGACTTCGGCCCGGCGTACACGTCGAACTGCCACGTCACAGGCTCATCCGCAGTCAATTCGGGAACCGGCAGATGCAGACGCAACCAGGGCAGATAACGCGCTGGCGGACCATCAGGGATATATGTATCGTCCAGACCCACGCTCAGGCCTGACGGTTCAGTGCCGGCTCGAGATTCAATCAGTAGTGCAAAATAGCGGCTGTTCAGCCCCACCCAGTCGCCTTCTTGCCAATCGCTCAGATCTAGCGACGTCCAAGGTTCTTCGGAATCGAGATCCGGTGTAAAAACCGACCCGCCTACACGGGCCACCGGATCGACATAGGAATAGAGTGTGGTTGCGACCCCCATCCCTTCCATGGGCCCCTCCCCCAGCCCGGGACCCAACTGCACAGTCAGCGATTCATCTGTCCTGACGGTTTCAGAACGCGATTCCAGGGAAATAGTCAGCAGCCAGCGATTCGTCTGAGCAGAAGGCGCAATGGATAGCTGCAGGAGCCAGTCTCCATCGTCGCTTTCATAGGACCGACTGGTCGAATGGGGGTGAATGTCGTCTGCGGCTACCGGAGTCCAGTTAGCGCTTCCCAGTCCAACCTCGAAGTGTCGGCTGAGTGGATTGCCCGTTGAATCAAAACTGACCAGTGATTGCCAGGCCGCGCCTTCCGACGACGGGCGAACTTCCCATTGGGCAATCGCTGCGGACTCCGATGACCAGTTCAGCCGGCTTTCGCCAGATTCCGATCCCTGACTGGCCGCAGCGCCGAGACCTACGCACAAGGCGGCCAGAGCCAGCAGCCACCTGCAAGCCGAACAGCCACTTCTGACTCGAAGTCTCACGAACTGGAAAGTTTAGAACTTGGTGTCGTCGGTTTCTTCGGGTGTTGCCTGGGCTGGAGAGCGCACATCATCGGTCTGCCGCGGCTTCCCCAGGCCGATCAGGCGCAAGAACCGGTGCCAGTAAAGTTTCAGCGTGATCGCAATCGCAGCCAGTGCTCCCAGGATCCCCTGAAGAATGGCGCTACCGCTACCCGGGTCCAGATACGCTTGAGCGTTGGTTGACAGTGCCAGACAGATCAGTCCAGCAACCAGAATAATTTTCATGAAACATCCTCCAAGACCTTGATTCTTATGGCACTAGAATCAAGATGAACTAATTATGTCAAAGGCCGGCATCTTAGCATGGACCGTCGAAGCAGTCGCCTTTTTATGTCCGAGCCCGCAACCAGTACAGCGTTCGCTCTGAGCCTTCGACCGAGCGCTTCGCACATATTTCAAAAGTGGGTTCAAATGCTGCTTCAAATCCTTCGACATGGTAGCGATCAAAAATGTCCTTGCGCGAACTGAGCAATCGACGCACTTGACTGTCGGATTTGGGCACAAATTCAATGATCAGGTTGCGACAAATACCGGCAAAGAAATCGGCGATCTTGTCCAGCGGAACGTTATTGGAGATCGCCAGGTGATGAATCAATGCCAGGGCCATCGCGCAATCAACCGGACCGCGTCCAATCAGAGAATCACGTTCACTGCTGTTCCAGCCAATCGCACCTGACGGATTGGTCAGATCCATCACCAACGGCAGGATATTCTGCTCGGAGCTTTTGCATGCCTGACGGTAATTGATCTCGACTGCGGCTGGATCAATATCGAACGCAACGGTCGGAATACCCTGATTAGACGCCAGTCGACTGAAGTGTCCGGTGTTGGCTCCCAAATCCCAGACAGATGCCGGTCGAATCTCGCCCAGAAACGCTTCAATGTGCTTCTGCTTGGCCACAAACGCATCATCGGAATAGTTGGTCGCCTGGTAATAGTCAGCCCATTCGGTCCCGGCCGGTTTCCATTCGAGCTTGGCAATCAGATTGCGCAGACCAGTGACAATGCCGATCAGGCCGGTCTTGCTCAGCGGACGAGCTTTAGGTGACTTGCCAACCGACTGTTCATCGGACCCGGCATAAGCCTGCTGAACCCGGGCGTGCAAATGCAGATGCATCAGCATGCCGGGCCTGAACCAGCTCGAACGCCCCATCAGCTTGCTTGCCAGATCCAGCGGGACTCCATCAATATGCACACGCGACAACTGACCCAGGCGGATATCGCGCCGCGACATCAGGCACAGCGGGGCCAGAAAATGCTGGCAGAACTGGCGATATCCCTCCCAGATCTGGCCTTCGCGATAGAAATCAAACGACAAGGTATCAATCAACACCGGCCGACCCTGGTGATACTGAATGTTGTAAGCCGAGGCATCTTTCAGGATCATGCCATGATCGAGTGCGGCAAGTTGAATAGCCAATGTTCTGAGCGCCGCATCCTTGAGCTGACCAAAGCACCACTCATAAGGCCAGGATACGAATCGCACCGGTTCGGGCTTGATCACGCAATAGCAATCCAGTTCCGTCACGCCCGGCTCGTCCACTGCCTGATGACCAACCAACCAGCCCTTGTCGACCAGGGCCTGATAAAGACCCGATCTCATCAACTCATCATAAGTCGCCTGCCCCGCAGTGTTGATCTGACGGTAAAGCGTTCCTTCTCGTCTGAACATGAAACCGGCCGGATCCCGGAAGGAACCACCGAGTGAGATGTCGTTTGTTGATTGCATGATGATTGCTGGTCTCTGCTGTTGTCGATATTGATGATCGTCACAGTCCATCCGACGATTCCTGCTGGTCCAACTGGAATCCGATCAACGCGACTCCCAGTTGACTCTGATCACCACCGGTGCCGATCTCTGCCGGACTGATTGCGTCGGGCAGCGAAAAGGTAATGCGCATTTCAGGCTGGTCAGTCAATTCTCGCGGAACCTCAACTTCCAGCCGCTGAATACGCTGCTCACGCCCGATCCATTCGGTAATCGGTTGGCCATTGATCAGTAACCGGACGCGCTGCTCGGGCAATTTTTCCGCATGAGCATGCGGAATCAGATCAATCGATAACGTCAAATCGACATCGCTTGGTTCTACATGCAAAACCAAACTCGCCTCGAGCGCATTACTCCAGACATGTCGATCAGCCGGATTAGACCAACCCGATTCCAGGAAGCGTCCGCCGTTGCCGGTCATGCCCACCGTCGCGAGAGTTCCGTATTGGTAGTCTCGTTTCGGCTCGGCACGTTCGAGCCGGACAGGAGAACTATAAGAGTCAGGATCGTAAACACTTCCAGAAATATCTATCCGATACAATTCTCCCTCATGAACGAAGGTAAACTGGCGCGTCCGCGCAAGCTCTACAGTGTCAAGAACAGAATGACCGGAAAAGGAATGCTCAGTGATCCCGGCCTGATCCAACACGGTGGCGGCCACGTCAATCACACTCGTTGGTTTATCAGAGACCTGTAGTGGGCCGCGAGCATCGAAGGGCTTGGAAGCCATCAACCCGAGTAATCGGCGCGGCATAAACTCCGGCTCGAACCCACCGCCATGGTCGCTATGGAACAGGATAAAGGTATCGTCATAAATACCCTCGGCTTTAAGTTTGTCAATGAGATTAATGAGCAACGCAACCATCGGCCGCGCTTCATTACGGTAGCTCTCCAGTGTGTTGGGCAAAACCTTTCCGGCAGAACGCCCGGACTCTGTCGTTGTGAATGGAGGATGTGGCGGCCACAAGTGAACGTAGTGAAAGACAGGCTGATCAACGAAAGCCGAAAGCCCGTCAATGTAATCTGAAAAGAATTGCCGTTGCTGAAATGCCTTGCCCTCGCCTGGATCGTAAGCCAATTGAGAAACTCGCCAATTGTTGTCGTTGTAAATCCACTTGCGAGCAAGATGAGGGAGCTGTCTGAACAGGGATAAATCCAGAAGCTGGGCAATTTCTCGCTTTGTTCGTTCTCGATTGCCTCCGGAATAGACTTGTGGCAATTCAAAATAATGACTTGCCGGCCCGGCACGCATCGACAGTAGCGGAATCAAATTGACAACGAACCCATGCTCAAGAAGCTCCACATGAAAGCCGCCTTCAATGGCTTGTTGGTAGTAAACATCCGCCGGCTCATCGCCCAGGTATTGTTTACCGGAGAAAATTGCGGGAACAGCCAACGACGTTTGTGGGGCGGAGGCTGCGTTGTCGCGAAACACGATAAAACCATCCAGATTCTCCTCGAAAGACTGCTCCCGAACCAGATCGAGAAAAACATCGGTTTGAAAATTATCGAACACGATATGAACAATGTTCTGATGACGTGAGTATTGAAGGAGCTCGGCTGGGATTGCGCTTTCAGGCCCTGAATCAACATCAGTCGAAGACGATCCGATCGCCAGAAGTAACGGTGCGGATTGAAGAACGATGAATACTACGGAACCGAAGACCGCAACTCGCATTACTGGACGAGCAAGCAAAAAGGCCAGAACCAGCGCTGCTAGCCACAAAACTAGGTCCAGCGAGGTCAGCAGACCCACTGAACCCCATTTGATCCCGCGACCGTCCAGCTCACCGTAATCAGGCACCAGGAATGCGCCTTGCAGCCAGAACAAGATACCAAGCACAAACAACATTCCGACTATCCGGAAGCGAAAGGATGACCTTGTCAACAGCACCAGTGATGTAAGCACGACCGCCATCAAAATCGACAGGCCCAGTAAACCAGGAAGTAACGCTTTCAGACCAGCGTCAAACTCATTTTCATTGTTCAGGAAAATGGTGCCGGGTGCGAAAATACACAGGCCTGAAGAAGGAAACAAGGCGATCAAGAATATAGACCATACACTGGGTGTGTCTGGCAATCCAACAGCGTGCTTGCTAGGCATTGATTGGGTGTTCCTCTAGCAGAAGTTCAATGACGAGGCTGATGGGCGACTATTGCCATGCGTCGCTACCTCGCCAACGCAGCATTGTAACCTTACTGACACATTTCGGAGCTCGTTTTTTTGTATTCCAGAAAACCATCATTCGCCACCGCTCCCCCGCACTTATGAAAATCAACATAATCGAAACTGATATGAGACAATTTGGCGTTGATCATCATCGAACTGATATTGAAATGAATTCACCTTCTGAACCTCAGGCTACGGTGCCTTGGAATTCTTACAGTGAGTTTTTGGATCGGGTCAGCGCATGGATCCCAACGCTAAAAGCGGCCAAGATCAGGCCGCCAGCTACCGGCAAAACCTGGTATGGCTATGATATTCTCGCTAATTTCTGGGCCATAGGTGATCTCATACATGAGCTACCGGACAACTGGCTGCCATTATTGAAATCAGGACGTATCGCGGATATCGGCGGAGCGGATGGCGACCTTGGATTCAGCCTGGCAGCAATGGGGCTGGAAGTGGACCTTATCGACTGGCCAGCCACCAATTGGAACGGCCTGGATGGCGCCAGGGCATTGAAAAATCGACTGGGCGCCCAGCAAGTCACCATCCATGAAATCGATCTGGACAGCCAGTTCAAACTGCCACAGAGAAACTACGATCTAGTGTTCTTTCTCGGGATTCTGTATCACCTGAAAAACCCATTCTATATCCTTGAAAAACTTGCATTATCCTGTAGTTATTGCTTCCTTAGCACACGCATTGCACGATTCAGCCCGAATCAAGGGGTCTGCCTGGAACATGCCCCGGTCGCTTATTTGCTGGATCCGGATGAGTGCAACAACGACGCAACGAATTACTGGATTTTTTCCGAATCTGGGCTGGTACGCCTTGCTCAGCGGACCGGCTGGAATATTGTGGCAAGTCGCCGTGTAGGGGATACCAAAAACTCCAACCCTAGCGACGACGAACACGATGAGCGAATTTTCCTGGCCCTGAAAAGCAGGCACAGATAGACCGGCTTTCCTTTCACGGACGCTTGCTCCGAAACTCATTCGCTACTCTGATCAATAGCATGTCTGAGCTGGATACCGTATAGCGCAACGCCTAACTGGCGAAAATCTTGGCTCAAACCCAGTTCCATGGGCGACGCAGCATCCGGAAAATGAAAATCAAAGCGAAGGGAATCAGCACTCTGGACGATCTCGGCCGGGAGGGTTACCTCATGCCATCCACGCCGACCCGAAACCCATTGATGCGACAAGGCATCATTGACGGAAATCTCGATGCGAGGCGTGTCAATGGTGCCACCCGCGGTGTAAGGCAGGAAGTCAAATCGAGCTGTCAGGCCTGCCACCACAGGCTCATCGAGCACCAGCTCCAGGCTGGCCTTGTCCGCACGAGACCAGACCAATCCGTTGGCATCCGGCGCGCTCCAGCCATCCAACAGGAAATCGGAATACGGGGATCCTGGCGCAAATCGGATCTCCTGACCCACCTTCAAGGTTGAACTTTCGCGTTCACCCGTGTCCACGGGTGAAGTCAGCACACGGCCGCTGGCCTGCCAGTTGCCTGCGGACCAGCTGAAACCATCGACCAGGTATTCGGTCATGGCGGGCAAAAAATCGCCATGCCAGCCCCGGAATTGATATTGCAAGTATCGCCGTGTTCGTATCGCCTCAGCATCGATGTCGAACATATTATCGCCGGGGAAACTTGCTTCCAGGTCGATCAGTTCAGCAATGGTCCTTGCCAGGTCGGCGAGCGAAACCGGCGCATCGGATACGATCAGATTGCCTCTACTTGACGGCGGCTTGATCAGAACCAGCGGCAAACCCGAAACCAGGTGCGTACCGGGTATGTCCGAATTTCCTTTTATGCGAGTCTGGATTTCGGCGGGCAAGCTCTCGGTTCGTGTTTGGCTCACGTATT
>CAZFYM010000092.1:0-11070 GCA_964523755.1 uncultured Wenzhouxiangella sp.
GGCCAGGGGCAGAATCGAACTGCCGACACGCGGATTTTCAGTCCGCTGCTCTACCGACTGAGCTACCTGGCCATTTGAGCGCTGTTCGGACGTCTGACGTCGCGAAGCCGAGTATTAGAACGGTTTGTCCGATTGAAGTCAACCTCAAGCGATAGGAAATTTCCGGAATTCCCGGATATTCAATCCAACAATATCTGGAAAACAACAAGTTACAGCTTGGGTTGATAAGCCCGATGATCCATGCTTCAGGTGTCACCGGGCGGAACAAAGCCCTCGGCCTTATCAACCTCACCTCCGAACAAGAAGGCTTCGGCCTGTTGTATTAAATAGGCACGATGTTCAGGATCGATCGGGCTCAAGCGCTTTTCATTGATCAGCATGGTCTGGTGGGCCAGCCATTTCTGCCAGGCCATTTTTGAAATATTGTCGTAAATTCGTTGACCAAGGTCGCCTGGCAGGGGCTTTCGCTCCAACCCTTCGGCTTCCTGATTGAGAAAGGTGCAGTAAACAGAACGGTTCATGACAGGGCTTCAGTGCTGAAAAAAATCAAGCTCTGATCTTACCTCAGGCTTGTCGAGGCTCTCTGATGTATTTGCGCGACATCCAGAAGCCGGCAGCAATGCCGACTGCCAGCGGTAGCATCCAGGCCAGCATAATGACGGCATGTATGTCCAGTCCGCGCAGGACCCGTCCCAGGCCGATTTGCAAAAAGGCGATGTGTACAGCGATGCCATTTCCAATCATCGCTCCGAGGTGTTGCTTGAGCCACCAGTTGCCGGTTGGCTGCCCGGTCTGGATCAGTGACCAGGCATCGCGAACCGCAAGCAGGCCGACGCCTCCGAATGCAATCAGGATGACAGCACCATGTTGGATTCCGAGTGCCACGATGGCCAGGCCGGCCAGCGCAGTCAAACCGGCACCAATGCGGTAGATTGGATTGTTGAAGCGAGCAAAATCACGCTTGAGCCGAATGGCCCGCCAAGCGACCAGGCTGTTGTGACTGACCAGGATCACCAGATAGCCCAGAAAGGCACTCCAGACCAGGCTGCCCTTGAGATACATGGCCGAAGTCAGCGGCAACGCCGTTATGACGATGGCCGCCATGGCCAGCAGATGAACTCGACCAGTCAGAATATGGCACCGGCTGCCCTTGCGGCTGATGGCTGCGAACCAGAAGGCGATCAGTGCCACCGTTCCCACCAGGGCATGCGGCAGGGCGAAAGCGGAAAGAAGTTCGATTATGTCCATGGATGGCTCCTCGTTCGGTATTGGTTGGCCTGAAGTGGGTCCATCATGCAATGGCCTGGCCGGCCGGTAAGGTGCCGAAAGTCAGAAATCACGAGGTGCCGAAAGTCATGACTTTCCGTTTGCTACTTGCGCGGTTGCCGTTTAAATGGCTATAAAGCTCCCATGTCAATGATCGAAAAAACCGGCCTGGCTCGACTGGTGACCCCGTTGGCGCTTGCCTCCTACCTGGCGTGGCTGGCGGTATGGATTGCGGTCAGTGGCCTGGGGCCGGCTCCTGGCGAGGGTCTGGGCTGGCCTGCCGAGGTATTGCTGCTGACTTTTCTGATCGCCTGGGTGCTATATCTGCTCAGCGAAGATCACAGGCCATCGGGGAATATGTTTTCGTACGATGATGTCATCCTGCTGATCCTGGTGTTTATTGTGCTTGGGCTGATCAGCCTGGGCCGCTCCGGAATCAGCCCTATATTGTTGATTCTGATCGCTTCAGCATTGGCCAATCGTTTCGGAGTACGCGGATTGAGCCTGGCATTGCTGGCACTCAACTCGGTTTTTGCAGCCATTCTGGTGTTGCGCTGGCAGCTGACGCTGGTCATGGTCGTACCGACAGTAGTTGCATACGGTGCTTTTCAGCTGTTTGCCGTCATGGTCTTGCGCTATGCGGAAACCTCTCGCCTGATGGCCGATGAACTGGTCCAGGTCAATGCGCAGCTTTTGTCAACCCGGGCATTGTTGAGTGAAGCGGCCCGTGATCAGGAGCGGCTGCGCCTGTCACGGGAGCTGCACGATGTGGCTGGGCACAAGCTCACGGCATTGCGCATGAACCTGCGTGCATTGCGCACACGAACGGCAATGGGCCACAGTCGGGAGCTGACTCAATCGGATGCACTGGCCGCCGAACTGCTCGATGATCTTCGCGCTGTGGTCAGCCAGTTGCGCAAGAGTGACGGACTTTCTATCGAGGAAGGGTTCCGGCAGCTTGTCATGCCGATGGCCAATCTTGGGCTTGAGGTCGATATCGAACCTGCGGTACGCGTCGAGCGGGTCGAGCAGGCCGATGTGCTGCTTAGCGTTGTGCGCGAGGGGCTAACCAATGCCGTGCGTCATGGTCGGGCTCGGAATGCCTGGCTCAGTCTGCGACAGCAGGGAGATGAACTGGTGCTGGAGCTGGACGACAACGGTCAGGTGGACTGGCCACTGACGAACGGCATGGGCCTCAATGGCATGCGTGAACGACTGGAAAGCCTTGAGGGTTCGCTGGAGTTGACCCCATCTGATCAAGGCGGCCTGCGCATTCGGGCTAAGCTGCCGCTGGAATCACCAGCATAATCATAGTCACAATCGGGATCAATAATGACCGACAGTCAATCGATACGTGTTGGCCTGGCAGACGATCAGTCACTGATTCGTGAAGGTCTAAAGGCGGTGCTGGACGGCTTTCCCGACATCGACGTAGTGTTGGAGGCTGATTCGGGACTGACACTGCTGGAGGGGCTGGCTGAAACGGTGGTGGACCTGATCGTGTCGGATATCCGAATGCCGGGCATGGACGGCATCGCGCTGACCCGGCGACTGCGCGAACAGGGCTTGACCGTCCCGGTCTTGCTTCTGACCACCTTTGATGAAGAGAGTTTGATGCTCAAGGCAGTCGAGGCCGGTGCCCAGGGCTTTCTGCTTAAGGATGTTGCACCCGACGATCTTCAACATGCGATTCGCGAAGTGGTTGCCGGTCGTGGCTTGCTGCAACCGGTAACAACGGCCCGCGTACGGGATCGTTATACCTTTGCCGATCAGAATCCGCCAGGCGAGACATTCAGTCCGCGCGAAGTCGATATTCTCAGGCTGCTGGCGGGTGGATATTCCAATCGCGAGATTGCACGAACGATTTACCTGGCCGAAGGCACGGTCAAAAACTACGTCTCGGACATTCTGGCCAAGCTGGAATGTCGGGATCGAACCCGGGCGGTATTGAAGGCAATAACCCTGCGCATCATTTGAATAACTGACGAGATCATTGATCTCGTCAGTATGGTTTGATTGGTTCTTTGGGTTGGTTGTTTTTTTGGTTTGGCTGGAGAGATTGCAGAATGGTTCGGATGGGCCGGGGGAGGCTGCTCGACAGTGCCTGTGGCAGGCTGAACCACCGGGTCTGGTCGCTATCAGCAACCATCTGGGCATCGACTTGAAGAAGACCAAGCCGTTGGAAGCGGATAATCAGTCGAAAGTGGGAGAAGTCGTGAATCAGTGGTTCAGGTGAATCCAGCTTTTCGGCCCGGGATGGCGTTTCCATGTTGTGAGTCTCCGGCATGGACCACAGTCCGCCCCAGATGCCGGTTGGCGGTCGACGCTGCAGCAGGATTTCACCGTCTTCGTTTTCCAGAATCAGCAGCGTTGTTTCGCGTAACGGCCGCTCGCGGACGGACTTCTTTCCAGGCAGCTCGGCGATTCGGTTGTCCTGGCGGGCGCGACAGTCATCGGCCACCGGACATTCAGGGCAGGCGGGCTTGCTGCGCGTACACACCAATGCGCCAAGATCCATGATGGCCTGGGTGTAGTCGGCGGCTCGATCATCCGGCGTACGTTGGTCAGCCGCTTGCCAGAGCTCGCGCAATACTGGCGTCTGTCCGGGCCAGCCGGCGATTCCGGCATGACGGGCAACAACCCGCTTGGCGTTGCCGTCCAGGATCGGGGCGCGTCGATTGAAGGCCTGGGCGACAATCGCATTGGCCGTCGAACGCCCGATTCCCGGAAGGCTTTCCAACTGCTCGGGGTCGTCCGGCAACTGACCGCCAAACTGATCGCGACAGAGTTGTGCGGTCTTGTGCAGATTGCGACCACGCGCGTAGTAACCCAGCCCCGACCACAACGCCAATACCGCATCCAGCTCGGCGTCAGCCAGGTCATTCAGTGACGGAAAACGCGAGACAAACCGAACGAAGTAGGGAATCACCGTAGCAACCTGAGTCTGCTGCAACATCACCTCGGACACCCAAACCCGATAAGCCGTCCGCTCCAACTGCCAAGGCAAATCATGCCGCCCATGCTTCTCCCACCAACCCAGAAGCCTTGCGCCAAACCCCACCCCGTTCACGGCCACCAGGCGCCCGGTTTAGCCCCCCCGGAAACCGGAAACCGGAAACCGGAAACCGAGTCCTTATTCATCCCCCACCGGCAGCAAGGCATGCACAAAGGTTCCTGCATCAAATGGCCTCAAGTCAGCCGCCGTCTCGCCAACACCAATAAACCGAATGGGAATTTTCAGCTCCTGAGCTATCGCAAACAACACGCCGCCGCGCGCGGTGCCATCCAGCTTGGTGACGGTGATCCCGGTCAAAGGCACGGCCTCATTGAACTGGCGCGCCTGGGACAAAGCGTTCTGCCCGGTGCCGGCGTCAACGACCAGCATGGTTTCATGTGGTGCATCCGGGTCGATCTTCTGCATCACCCGGCGAACCTTGGCCAGTTCTTCCATCAAATGCCCCTGGGTATGCAGCCGACCAGCGGTATCGGCAATCAGTACGTCGATGCTGCGTGCACTGGCCGAATGCAACGCGTCGTAAATAACCGCTGCCGTGTCGGCACCGCTGCCCTGGGCGACGACTGGCACATCGTTGCGCTGGCCCCAAACCTTGAGTTGGTCCACAGCGGCCGCCCGGAACGTGTCACCGGCGGCCAGCATGACGCTTTTGCCTTCGTCCAGGTAGCGTCGTGCCAGTTTGCCGATGGTGGTGGTCTTGCCGACGCCGTTGACACCGACCATCAGAATAACAAAAGGCTTGCGACTGGTATCGACGGCGAGAAATTGCTCACAGGGTTCGATCAGGTCGTATAACTCGGCCTGAACAGCCGGCAGCACGGCCTCGGGGCTGGAAATCAGTCCTTGTTTGATGGCCTCACGCAGTCGATCGACAATTCGGGTGGTGGCCGCAATGCCCATGTCCGCAGTCAGCAGCGTGGTTTCGATTTCTTCGATCAGGTTCTCGTCGACTGCCGTGGCACCCCGAATCAGCTTGAACAGCGGATTCAGATTAGCCCGGCTGCGTTCCAGACGTTGCTCCAGCGGATCGGCTCCACTTTTCTCAGCCGGTCTGATCTGGGTCGATTCAACTCCGGTTCCGGATTTCTTGCGGCGAAAGATTGAAAACATTTTTGGATGGCTTTGGGTCGAAATTGGAAATTTGCCGAGCCGAAAAACCGATTGCTCAGCCGGCGCGTTATGCTACCACCATGACAGGGAAGATTCGGATAATCAGCGGCCAGTGGCGAGGCCGCAAACTCGCCGTGCTCGATCAGCCCGGACTGCGCCCGACCAGTGATCGGGCGCGCGAAACGCTATTCAACTGGTTGGGTCCGCAGGTGCCCGGTGCGCGCTGCCTTGACCTGTTCGCCGGTACCGGCGCACTGGGACTGGAGGCCGCGTCGCGAGGAGCCGCGGCGGTCACGCTGGTTGAGAAGTCACCTGCGATTGCCGCGCACATTTCGAATCAGATTATCGATTGGCCTTCGGTCGATAAGGTGAGAGTGGTAACTGCGGATGTGTTTGAGTGGCTGGAGCGTCCCAGCGAGCCGATGAAACTGGTTTTTATCGACCCGCCGTATGGCCAGGGTTTTCAGTCGCGCGCACTGCTGGCACTGGTTGAACGAGACCTGCTGGCCAAGCAGGCACTGGTGTATGTTGAGGCCGCCGTCGGCGAGGATTGGGCCGGGGAGGGCATGGCTGGCCAGAATGGCGAGAAATCCGAGCGAATAGCGCATTGTTTTGAAAGTCTCAAGCAGCGTCAGATCGGCCAGATCGCCATGAACCTTTTGCGCTATCGTGAAGCGTGAGCTTGGCCAGACGTTATAATCCGCTCAAACCCAGGACCTAGCCCGCATGTTTCATGTCTCAGACACCTGACTACCGAATTGCTGTTTATCCCGGAACCTTCGATCCTCTGACCAATGGTCATACCGATCTGATTGTTCGTGCCTCGCGCATGTTCAAGTTGCTGGTTGTTGCCATTGCCGAGAGTCCCCACAAGAAACCGGCTTTCGAGTTGGAACACCGGATTGATCTGGCCCGTTGCGTGCTTGCGGAGGCTTGTCTGGACAATGTGGAAGTGGTGGGCTTCGATAAACTGCTGGCTCATTTTGTCCAGCATCGGGGGGCCGGGGTCATTCTGCGTGGCCTGCGCGCGGTTTCGGATTTCGAGTATGAGTTTCAACTGGCATCAATGAATCGCCATCTGGTCAAGCCGGTTGAAACCGTATTCCTGACCCCGGACGAAAAATTCAGTTTTATTTCTTCTACGCTGGTCAAGGAAGTGGCCCGACTGCAGGGTAATGTTTCCGGTTTCGTGCATGCCAGGGTTGCCGAAGCTTTGCGTCAGCACTTTGCTTGATCATCAACTACATAAAGTCAATATCCATGCTTTCTAAGGACCCGCGCAACAATAACTTCCGATTTTCGCATCCCATTGGCACGCCGCCTGCGGCCGCTCCTTGGTCGCGAAATCCTCAACGTAGGCCTGGCTACGCCTGCGGTTTCGCTCGGTCGTCGCAACCGCATTCGACGCACCACTGGGCGCGCAAACTCGGAAGTTATTGTTGCGCGGGCCCTAACTATCGATCAGTAACAAGCTGCCTGATTGTCGCGCTGGCCTCTATCTGGCTTTTTTCTGCCCAGGCACAGGAATCCCGACCGAACCAGATCGCCGTCTCCACGGCACATCAACTGGCGACCGAAGTCGGTATTCGCATTATCGAGCAGGGTGGCAATGCCTTCGATGCTGCGGTGGCTGTTTCGGCGGCCCTGGCGGTCGTTGAACCGGCATCTTCCGGTGCCGGCGGCGGCGGTTTCTGGTTGCTGAATCGGGCCAGCGACGACATGGTGACCATGGTTGATGGGCGCGAAACCGCGCCGGCCGCAGCCCATGCCGATATGTACCTGGATGCGGACGGCAATGTCCAGCGTGATTTGGCGATCAATGGACCAATGGCCGCTGGTATTCCCGGCGCGCCGGCGGCCTGGGTGCATATTGCCGAAACCTACGGCAGCCTGCCACTGGCCGGATTGCTTGCACCGGCCATTGAGCTGGCCGAGTCCGGTTACGAAGTCGATCAGAAGTACCAGGCATTGTTGAATTTCCGTGCACATATCATGCTGCAATGGCCAGAAACCGCCGCGATCTTCATGCCGGGTGGCGAAGTCCCTGAACAGGGCATGCTGATCCGGCAACCGGATCTTGCCAATACACTAAGGCGCTTGGCCGAGCTGGGCCACGACGGGTTCTACCGCGGTGAAATCGCCCGGCGGCTGGTCGAAGGTACGCGCGCGGCCGGTGGTATCTGGAGTCTTGAGGATCTGGCCGCCTACCAGGTCAAGGAGCGCGATCCAATCCGGGTCAGCTATAAAGGCTTCGAACTGGTCACGGCGCCCCCTCCGTCATCCGGCGGGATTGCCATCGCCCAGATCCTGAATCTTGTCGAACCGTATGATCTTGCGTCCATGACTCGCGTCGAGCGCGTGCATTTGCTCAGCGAGGCCATGCGCCGGGCTTACCGTGATCGGGCCCTGTACCTGGGTGATCCGGATTTTGTCGATATTCCAATAGATATGCTGCTCAGCCCCCATTATGCGGCCGGCTTGCGCGCCGGAATCCGCATGGACCGGGCCACACCATCGGCCAACCTGGCTGCCGATCCATCGCTGGTTGCCGAAAGCAACAACACCACGCATTTTTCGTTGATGGATGCCGAAGGCAATATGGTCTCGGCCACTCTGACGGTCAATTTGCCCTATGGCTCGGCTTTCGCGCCGCCGGGAACGGGCGTGTTGTTGAACAACGAAATGGATGATTTCTCGGCGGCCGATGGCGAACCCAATGCCTATGGCCTGATCGGCTTTGCGGCGAATTCCATCGAACCAGGCAAGCGCATGCTCTCATCCATGAGCCCGACAATTGTTCGGGGTAGCGAACGCTCGGCGGTGTTGGGTACGCCGGGAGGATCACGCATCATAACCATGGTTTTGCTGGGTATTCTTGACTTCGTTGACGGCAACGGTCCCGAGTCCTGGGTATCGCTGCCGCGGTTCCATCACCAGTATCAGCCTGACGAGATTTCCCTGGAGCGTGAGGCCTTGAGCGATGAGGAAATCGCCGTACTGGAGGCGCTGGGTCACGAAGTCAGTGTCCGCGCCCGACCCTGGGGCAATATGCACGCGGTCATGTGGGATCGGGCAAATGGCAAGGTGGAAGCCGCCCACGATCCGCGCTGGATCTCGGGTGGTGCGCAAGTGCGGCAATTGGAATAGTCCCGACGCGACTGTGGTACCTGTCAAGTGCTTAATCTGGCGCCGGAGCGTGATCATTTAGTTGCCGAAACCGACGCCGTCACTCGAATGAGTCTGGTTCCCAGCCCAGATTGCTGAGAAATTTGTTGTCCGATGGGTTGGAGTTCTTCCATTATTCGACCATCAACGATATAATTACCGGTTTGCCGATTCAGCAATTTCGGCAGCGCCTGTCATGGCAGGCGTCAGTTGCCACTAATGGAGAGAACATGGTCAAGATTCGTTTGAGCCGGGGCGGTGCCAAGAAGCAGCCGTTCTACCACATCATCGTTACGGACAGCCGCAATCGTCGCGACGGTCGCAATATTGAGCGTCTCGGGTTTTTCAACCCGGTCGCGCGCGGCAATGAAGAACGCCTGCGTCTGGATACTGATCGGGTTGAGCACTGGGTTGGGCAGGGTGCGCAGCTGTCCGATCGTGTCAGTCACCTGGTCAACGAAGCGCGCAAGGCCCAGCAGCCAGCCGCCTGATGACCGGCCCGGAGTCTGCTGAACAGGTCATTATTGGCCATATCAACGGACTTTGGGGCGTTCAGGGCTGGGTGCGGATTTTTTCCGATACCCGGCCGCCCAACGCGATTTTCGACTACCAGCCCTGGTACATCGGTGATGAAAACCAACCCGTGGAAGTCGCTTGCTGGCGCCGACAAGGGCCGCGGCTCGTCGCTTGTCTGACGGGTATCTCGGCACCGGAGCAGGCCGAAAAACTTGTCAATGCCCGTATTCGGGTTCCTCGCAGCGCCTTGCCCCCGCCTCCGCGCGGCCAGTATTACTGGTCTGACCTGATGGGTTTGACAGTCTGCAATCTTGAAGATCATTGCTTCGGAAAAGTCACCGGCCTGATGGAAACCGGGGCCAATGACGTGCTCGAGATTCGTGCTGATGATGATCCCGTCGTTCTGATTCCCTTTATCGCCGACAAGGTTGTCAAGTCGGTCAACCTCGACGAAAAGCAGATTCGGGTTGACTGGCCATTGGCCTGGATTGAGGAATGACGCTCAACCGGATTGATGTCATCACGCTATTTCCGGAGTGGATCGAGAATCTGAAGTCACTCGGGTTGACGGGTCGTGCACTGAATGACGGGCGCGTGACTCTGGCCTGCTGGAATCCGCGTGATTTCACCAGTGATGTCCATCGCAGCGTCGATGATCGGCCGTTCGGCGGCGGGCCTGGCATGGTCATGCGACCCGAGCCGCTGGCGCTGGCGATCGAGGCGGCCCGAGTGGCTGGCCAAGCGGCCCCGGTGGCCTACCTCAGTCCCCAGGGTCGGGTATTGGATCAGGAGGTAGTCCTGACTCTGGCCGCCAGGCCAAGGCTGATCCTGCTCTGTGGGCGCTACGAAGGGGTGGATCAACGCCTGCTGGAAGGCCTGGTAGACGAAGAGTGGTCAATTGGTGATTACGTGCTGTCGGGTGGAGAGCCAGCAGCTGCGGTTTTGATCGATGCGGTGGTGCGTCAGTTACCGGGTGTGCTCGGCCATGAGTGTTCGGTCCAGGAGGATTCGTTTGCTGATGGTCTGCTGGATTGTCCGCACTTCACTCGCCCGGAAACCTGGCGCAATATCGCGGTTCCGGAAGTGTTGGTCAGTGGTGATCACGCCCGGATCAGGCGCTGGCGCCGGGCCCAGGCATTGCATCGGACCCGGCGGCTTCGACCGGACCTGTTTCAGTCTTATGTTGTGACTCCAGATGATAGACAGGCTCTGGAAGAGTTTCCCGAAGAATTTTGCTCTCAGGGGCTCCACATTGGCAGCAAAAAAGGTTAATATTGTCGGCTTGCGTCGCCGCGGTCGCCGTGGCAGAAAATGAATCATCGGGAATTATCGGAAATCTGCAGTCATGAGCAACATCATCGATCAAATTAACAATGAGCAAATCCAGCGAGAAATCCCGGATTTCTCTGCCGGCGATACCATCGTCGTCAATATCTGGGTTCGTGAAGGTGACCGCCAGCGGCTTCAGGCCTTCGAAGGTGTGGTTATTGCACGTCGCAATCGTGGTGTCAATTCCGCATTTACCGTGCGCAAGATATCCCATGGCACGGGTGTCGAGCGGGTATTTCAGACCTACAGCCCGCTGATCGATTCGATCGATGTCAAGCGTCGCGGCAGAGTCCGTCGCGCCAAATTGTTCTACCTGCGCGATCTGGAAGGCAAGGCAGCCCGCATCAAGGAAAAGCTGACCCGCCGCGCCAGCTGATAGCGAGCCATCAAGAATTGAAAAAGCCCGCCGCTCGGCGGGCTTTTTTATGGCTGGCGTGGAGCAGACAAATAACCTTTCCTGATTACGCATAAACCTCAGCCATCGCCGAGAGGGGGCAGGTTTGGTGGCAGGCGGCAAGTGGCGTCACCTGCTGGCAAGCCGAGGGTCGATCGGCCTGGCTGCAATGACAAGGTTCACGGGAGCTTTGGTGCCAACGAACTTGATGCTCGATTGTCCTGGGCCTTTGAGGCTTCCTGAAAATAATGAAGAGACTGATCGAAGCTGCACG
>CAZFYM010000093.1:0-10862 GCA_964523755.1 uncultured Wenzhouxiangella sp.
TGGAACTGGCCGAGGCCGAGTACATGGTCCGTGCCACCGGCTACATCCAGACACTGGATGACCTTCGTCAGATCCCGGTGGGCCGCAATGCCGCTGGCACACCGATCCTGCTTGCCGACATCGCCGATGTCCGCCGCGGCCCGGCACCGCGCCGCGGGATTATCGAACTGGACGGCGAAGGCGAGGTGGTCGGCGGCATCGTCGCCATGCGCTTCGGTGAGAATGCCCGCGAGACCATCCGCCTGGTGCGCGAGCGCCTGGATGAATTGCGACCCGGCCTGCCGGAGGGCGTGGAGATCGTCGAGACCTACGACCGCTCCGGCCTGATCTCGGCGGCAATCGCCACGCTGTGGAACAAGCTGGCGCTGGAATTCCTGGTGGTGGTGTTGATCGTCGGGTTGTTCCTGTGGCATCTGCGCTCGTCCCTGGTGGTCCTGGTGACCCTGCCGCTGGGGGTGATGGTGGCCTTTATCGTCATGTACTTTCAGGGCATCAACGCCAACATCATGTCGCTGGGCGGCATCGCGATTTCCGTCGGCGTGATGGTGGATGCGGCGATCGTGCTGATCGAGAATGTTCACCGTCGCTTCGAGCGCGACCCGCCCGGGCCGGACGAGCACTGGAACGCGATTGCCGATGCGACTCTGGAAGTGGGCCGACCGATTTTCTTTACGCTGCTGATCGTGGCGTTGTCGTTTCTGCCGGTATTCGCGCTGGAGGCCCAGGAAGGCCGGCTTTTTGCGCCGCTGGCGTTCACCAAGACCTACGCCATGGCCGCCGCTGCCGGACTGGCGGTGACGCTGGTGCCGGTGCTGATGGGTTACTTCGTGCGCGGGCGGATCCGCAGTGAGGACCACAACCCGGTCACGCGGATCATCAGGCGTGGCTACCGACCGCTGCTCGGGTTCACGCTCAAGCATCCGGTGTGGGTAATGGCATTGACCGCCGTGCTGGCCGCAGCAACGCTGTGGCCAGCCAGCCGTATCGGTACCGAGTTCATGCCCGAACTCGACGAGGGCAGCCTGATGTACATGCCCACCACCCTGCCCGGGCTTTCACCCGACAAGGCGCGCGAAATCCTGCAGCAGACCGACCGCATCATCGCCCAGGTGCCTGAAGTCGAACGCGTGATGGGCAAGATCGGCCGCGCCGAGACCGCCACCGATCCGGCGCCGCTGACCATGATCGAGAGCTTCATCACCTTGAAGCCCAAAAGCGAGTGGCGAGCGGGGATGACCACGCAAAAGCTGGTCGCCGAGATGGACGCCATGATTCAGATTCCGGGTCTGTCCAACGCCTGGGTGTTTCCGATCCAGACCCGCATCGACATGCTCCAGACCGGCATCCGCACTGATATCGGTATCGGCGTATCCGGTCCCGATCTGGCGGTCATCCAGGACGTGGCCGAACAGGTCGCCGCCGCGGTCACCGACCTGCCCGGCACCCGCAGTGCGTTTGCCGACCGGCCGGCGTCCGGACGCTACATCCTGCTCGATATCGACCGCGTCGCCGCCGCCCGCCACGGCATGAACATCGCCGACGTTCAGGAACTGGTGCGATTCGGCATTGGCGGTGCCAATGTCACCCAGACCGTTGAGGGACTGGAGCGGTTCCCGGTCAACCTGCGCTACCTGGTCGACTGGCGCGATTCGCCGCAACGTCTCGCGGATATGCCAGTGGTCACGCCTGCGGGCACCCATGTGCCGCTGGGTGAACTGGCCGATATTCGCATCGAGGACGGCGCGGCCATGATCCGCACCGAAAACACCCGGCCGACCGGCTTTGTGTTCGTCGAAACCGACCGCGCCGACCTGGGCGGCTGGGTGGCCATGGCGCGCGAGCGGCTCGCCGAGCAGGTGGAATTGCCAGGCAGTTACTCGCTCTTCTTCGCCGGCCAGTACCAATACATGGAACGGGCGCGTGAGCGGCTGCAGACCATGATCCCGCTGGTGCTGGCCATCATCATCGTGCTGCTGCTGATCACCTTCAACCGGATCTCCGATGTGGTCATGGTGCTGATCGTCGCGCCGCTATCCATCATCGGCGGGATGTGGCTGATGTGGGCGCTGGGCTACAACCTGTCGGTGGGCGTGGCGGTGGGCTTTATCGCGCTGGCCGGGCTGGCCGCCGAGGTCGGTGTGATCATGCTCGTCTACCTCAATCAGGCAGTCGAGCAGTGGAAGAGCGAGCATGGCGAGGCGGCATTGGACCGGGAATCCCTGCGTGAGAGCATACACGATGGCGCGCTCCGGCGCGTCCGGCCCATCACCATGACCCAGGCGACCGTGTTCCTCGGCTTGCTGCCGGTGATGCTGGTGGTCGGCACCGGCTCGGAAGTCATGCAGCGCATTGCCGCGCCCATGATCGGCGGCGTGTTCGCCGTGTGGCTGGCAGCGCTGCTGTTCCTGCCGGCCATCTACTACTTGTGGCACCGACGGGGTCTGCCGCAAAAATCGCCATGAGCAAGCACGTCGACGCCCGGGGCCGCGCCTGCGGTTCCGCTGCTGCCAGCCTCGCGTGATTGCCGTTACAATGGCGGCGGGCAAATCTGTAACTGTACTGTGGACTTTCTTCGTGCCCTAGCCGATTTAACCGAAAAGCTGGATGCCATATCGGTGCGTTATGCGCTGATCGGTGGGTTTGGTATGGCAATGCGAGGGGTTCAGCGCACGACCATGGATCTAGATTTCATGATCGCACTGGATGACCTTGAGCAGACTGATCAAGCCCTGCGCCAATTGGGTTTTTGCCGTTATTTCCATACCGACAATGTGTCACATTATCGGCATAATGAACTCAACGAGCGAATTGATTTGCTACATGCTTTCAGACGGCCAGCGATGGCCATGCTGGATCGGGTGGAGCGCATCGAGCTGACGCCTGACCTGGCTATCCCCGTAGCTTCGGTTGAAGACATCATCGGCCTGAAAGTTCAGGCCATGAGCAATGACCTTGCGCGTGCCGAGCAGGATTGGCTGGATATTCGCCAGCTCGTTGGAAGCGCTCGAATTGCGGGCCAGTCTCTTGATTGGGAGTTGATTGGTGACTATTTCAAGCTGTTCGATAAACAGCCATTGCTTGAGGCGCTGAAGGAGCAGACATGACCCGACTGACCGACGAGGAACGCCTGGCAATGACCGAGATCGCCCGCCAACCTGCGATGTTGCCCGACCCGGCTGATGCCTACCGAATTGTCGAACCCACGCCGGAAGCCCGGCTGGCTTATGTGCGCTTTGCCACCACGGCCAGCCTTTTCTACCGCGGACCACAGGAAGTCGGGTTCAAGGGCGATAACTGGAAGCTATGAATCCCGGAAGGAATGGAAGTTCAGCATTTGATCCATGGCGGCGACCAGCTCGCTGGTAATGCCTGGCTCACCGGCCGAATGGCCGGCATCCCAGACCCAGCGCAGCTCCGAGCCCGGCCAGGCCCGATGCAGGGCCCAGGCCTGGTCGGCAGCACAGAGCATATCGTAGCGGCCCTGGACGATGATCCCGGGCACCTTGGCCAGGAGCTCCATATTGTCGAGAATCTGATTGGGCGCCATGAACAGCTGATTGACAAAATAGTGCGTGCAGATGCGCGAAAAATGCCAGGCGACATCCGGTTGGCAGAAGAAGGCCTCCAAATCTGGATCAGGACGCAAGGTGGCGCAACGACCCTCGAATCGAGCCCATTCGATCGCCGCAGCGCGGGCCAGTTTCTGATCCTCGCCATGGATACGACGATGGTAGGCAGCGACCACATCATCGCGTTCGGATTCAGGCAGAAAGGCCAGCAAGTCAGACCAGTAGTCAGGAAAGATGCGACGCGTGCCGTCGCGATAGAGCCAATTGAAATCCGCCGGTCGGTTGAGAAAAATACCACGCAGCACCAGCGCCAGCACGCGCTCGGGAAAGGCCTGACCATAAAGCAGACCCAGCGTCGAGCCCCAGGAGCCGCCAAACACGACCCAGCGATCCAGTCCCAGATGTACCCGAATCCGTTCCAGGTCACCAATCAGGCGTTCAGTATCGTTGTTTCGAACCTCGGCGTGCGGCGTTGATCGTCCTGCCCCGCGCTGGTCAAACAGAATGATGTGATAGTGGTCGGGATTGAAAAAGCGGCGATTGTCGTCGCTGACGCCGCCGCCGGGACCGCCGTGCACGAACACGACCGGAATTCCGTCCGGATTGCCGGATTGCTCCAGATACAGCGCGTGACCCTCACCGACATCCAGCATCTCGGTCGCAAAGGCATCGATTTTCGGGTAGAGATCAGTCATTGGTAGAGCTCCAGCATGGCGTAGCGATCATGGGAGATGATCACCTTACCGGTTTTCAGGTTCAGGGGTATGGCGAACCCGGGGCCAGCGTGGACAAAACTGTGAAACTCGCCGTTTTCACCGCACGGATCGATATGGTCCGGTAAATCGGCCAGAAACGCCTCATCCAGACGACGGCCAAGAAACGAGTGGTCCAGTACATGAGTATCGATGCAGCAAATGGTCAGTGTCCAGTCCGGGCCAGCCAGTGTTCGGGCCAGCGCGTCGGTCGGTTCCTGCCAGAGTGGAAAGATCGGCTGCCAGCCCAGTCGATTGAACAAGGCCTCTCGCCACTGGCGAATATCGGCCAGAAACAAATCGCCACAGGCAATCTGCTCAATACCCTGGGCACGGAAGGCCTCCAACCCGGCTGCCAGGCGTTTTTCGTATTCGGTGTTGTCACAATTTTCCGGCAGACCAATCAGGGTCACTGGCAAACCCAGTGATTCAGCCTGCGCCCGAATCAGTTGTTCTGACGTACCGTGCATCGCTACCCGCCCATTGCTTTCGTTGACCGTAGTGATCAGCGCGCACACTTCCCACTCGGGATCGTCCCTCAACCGGGCCAGCGTCAGCAGGCTGTCCTTGCCGCCCGAGGACATGACAAGCACTGGACGGGGGCTGTGGCTGGATGGATTCTCGATGGATCGATGCATTGGTTGCCCTTGTTACTGGCGCTGTATTTTCCCAACCAGCATAGTAGATCAGCTGCTCTAATTCGAGGTTCTAAGCTTGACCATGCGTTAAACTCTTGAAATCCGCGAGGCACCCGTACCCATCATGCGCAAATCCTATGACTACATTATTGTCGGGGCCGGTTCAGCCGGTTGCGTGCTGGCCAACCGTCTCAGTGCCGATCCGGCCTTACAGATCCTTTTGCTGGAAGCAGGACCGCGGGACTGGAATCCTTTTATCCACATGCCCGCCGGACTGGCCAAGTTGGTCAATTTCAAGTCACTGAACTGGAACTACCAGACCGAGCCCGAACCGGCTCTGCTCAATCGACGCCTGTACTGGCCGCGCGGCCGGGTGCTGGGCGGATCGAGCTCGATCAACGCGATGTGCTACTCGCGTGGTCACAAAACCGACTATGACGACTGGGCGGCACTGGGCAATCCGGGCTGGGCCTGGTCGGATGTGCTGCCCTATTTCCGGCGTTCGGAGGACCAGTCACGCGGCGAATCCGATCTTCACGGCGTGGGTGGTCCTTTGGCGGTCTCCGATCTGAGCTATACCAATGATTTAAGCAGTGTATTCATTCAGGCGGCCGAACAGGCCGGCTTTGCCCGTAATCGCGACTTCAATGGTCCGGCCCAGCGTGGCGTCGGCTTTTATCAAGTCACTCAGCGCGATGGTCGACGTTGCAGCACGGCTGTCGGCTATCTCAATCCGGTCAAGTCACGACCCAACCTGACCGTCCTGACCGGTACCACCACCCTGGGACTGATCTTTGCCGGCGGTGACCGCATTAGCGGGGTGCGGCTTCGCCGACACGGACGAACCCTGAAGGTCAATGCCGGGCGCGAGGTTTTGCTGTCAGCCGGCTCGATCAATTCACCCCAATTATTGATGCTGTCCGGCATCGGCCCGGCCGGGATGCTGGAGTCGGCCGGCGTCAGCGTCCGCCACGAGATCACCCAAGTCGGGCGCAATCTGCAGGATCACCTGGACATCTGCACACTGACCCGCTGTTCGCAGCCGGTCACCTACGACCAGATGAGCGAGCTCCGCGTCGGATTGCGCTACTTTCTGCACCATGAGGGGGCGGGCACTTCGAACATCGCCGAGGCGGGCGCGTTTCTGGTCAGCGGGCGCGGGCGCGACGACCGGCCCGATATCCAGATGCACTTTGTTCCGGCCCTGCTCGATGACCACGGGCGCAATCGACTGCCCGGCGACGGCTATACCCTGCATGCTTGCCCGCTGAGACCAAAGAGCCGTGGCTACCTGGCGCTGCGCTCCGACAACCCGAACGAACCCATTGCCATTCATGCCAATTACCTCAGCGAGGCCGATGACCTGGAGATGATGCTGGACTGCGTGCGACTATCGCGCCAGATTCTTGAGCAACCGGCTTTCAAGCCGTTCCGGGCCCACGAGATTTTCCCCGGCAACGATATCACCCGCCGAGATGGCCTGATTGACTTTATCCGGACCAAGGCCGAGACCATCTATCATCCGGTCGGCACCTGCCGCATGGGCTCTGATCCGCATTCCGTGGTCGATCCGGAGCTTAAAGTGCGCGGGCTGGACGGCTTGCGGGTGATCGATGCGTCGATCATGCCGACTCTGGTTGGCGGCAATACCAATGCCCCGACCATCATGATTGCCGAGAAAGCTGCCGATTTGATTCTGGGGCAGTCCGCGTACGCTACCGAACAACAGAGCAAAGCCGCCTGATATGCTGAAAATCGGCTTTCTAGCCCGCATGTTTCATGAATTCGCGCGATGATCGCGCAGGATATTGTTCGCACAAGGGATTTTCCGATGGAGCGGCGTATCGGGGAATACGACCGACTGAGGAAAATCCCTTTGTGCGGACAAGAGGCAAGCGAGGGCGTGTGGAATTCATGAAACATGCGGGCTAGCCCGATGACCGGTCAACAGGCATTTTTCGCCACCGTCGGTCGTGGCCTCGAGGAACTGGTCGGCGAGGAGCTGAAAAACCTGGGCTTCGAATCGGTCCGGGTTCAGCGCGGCGGAGCGGTTTTCGACAGCAGTCTGGAAGGTGCCTATCGCGCCTGTCTGTGGTCGCGGCTGGCCAGCCGTATCCTGCTACCGCTGGCCGAATTCAGTGCCGAAGATGACGACCAGCTCTACGCCGGCACCCGCACCGTCAACTGGACCGATCACCTGGGCCCGGAACAGACCCTGGCCGTTTCGTTTACCGGCATTCGCCCCGCTATCAGCCACAGCCGCTTTGCCGAACAGCGCGTCAAGGACGCCATCGTCGACCAGATTCGGGACACGACTGGAGAGCGTCCATCAGTCGACACCCGGGAACCGGATCTGCGCATTCATGCCCATATGGAAAAGCACCAAGTCACGCTGGCGCTTGACCTGTCCGGCGAGAGTCTGCACCGACGAGGCTATCGGGAAGCCGGCAATATCGCACCGCTGAAGGAAAATCTGGCTGCCGCCATGCTGGTGCGTGCGGATTGGCCGCAGTTCGCCACCAGCGGCGGTGGCCTGGTTGACCCGATGTGCGGCTCAGGTACGCTGGTGATTGAAGCAGCCATGATGGCCTCGGATAGCGCGCCGGGCTTGCTGCGCACCCATTCCGGATTCCTGTCCTGGCGCGGCCACGATGCCTCAATCTGGAAAACGCTGATCGACGAGGCCATCGAACGCCAGCAAACCGGCCTCAAGACTCTGCCCCGCCTGACCGGACTGGATCATGATCCATCGGTTATCCGGATCGCGGCAGCCAACGCCCGCCGGGCCGGCTTTGGCGACTCACTTCGCTTCGAAACGGCTGATCTGACCCAGGCCCGTCCGAATGTCCGCCGCGGTCTGGTCGTGACCAATCCGCCGTATGGCGAGCGCTTGGGTCAGGCGCATGAATTGTTGCCGTTGTATCTGCGGCTGGGCCAGACGCTGCGCGAGCATTTCCCAGGCTGGCGTGCGGTGATTCTCAACGGTGCCGGCTGCGAGATCGGCCTGAAACCCGAGCGCAGCTGGCAGATGTTCAACGGACCGATTGAGTGCCGACTGGAGCGCTTCGAGCTCGGCGAACATCCCGGTGAGGCCAGCCTGCCCGCTGCTGACCTGCTCAATCGAATCGCCAAGAATCGTCGTCAGTTGAATCGCTGGCTGACCCGCGAAGGCATTCACTGTTACCGGATCTACGATGCCGATATTCCCGAGTACGCGCTGGCCGTGGATGTTTATGGTACGTCCGACGGCGACTGGCTGCATGTTCAGGAGTATCAGCCCCCGGCTACCGTCGATACCAGAAAGGCCCAGGCGCGGCTGCGCGCTGCCCTGACCGCCCTGCCCGACGCACTTGGCGTAGACCCTGGCCGGATGGTGTTCAAGGTTAGAAAACGTCAGCGCGGGCAAGAGCAATACCAGCGCCAGGGCAACACCGCTCAACAGCTGATCGTCCAGGAAGGGCGCTGCCGGCTCAAGGTCAATCTGACCGACTATCTGGATACGGGCCTGTTTCTTGACCACCGCCCGATTCGACAGTGGCTGGCTGAGAATGCCGCCGGCAAGCGCTTCCTGAACCTGTTCTGCTATACCGGAGCGGCCACGGTTCATGCTGCCGTGGGCGGCGCGGTCAAGACCACCAGCGTGGATTTGTCGAATACCTACCTCGACTGGCTGGCCGACAATCTCACTCTCAACGATTGCGCCACCAGCAATCATCGGCTGGTTCAGGCTGACTGCCGCGAGTGGCTGGCCGACTGCCGTGAATCCTACGATCTGATCTTCCTCGACCCGCCCAGTTTCTCCAACTCCAAACGCATGGACGGCGTGCTCGATATCCAGCGCGACCATGCCGAGTTAATCCACCAGGCCATGGCCTGTCTGACAGTCGATGGCACGCTAATCTTTTCAACCAACTTGCGACGCTTTCGTCTTGATCCGAAGCTGCAGCAACGCTTTGCCATCGAAAACCGCAGCCCGTGGTCGATTCCGAAAGACTTCCAGCGCAATACCCGCATTCATCAGTGCTGGTTCATGCGCCGACTTTGAATTCGATTCATCGGTATCCTTGGACTCTGACCCTTCGATGCCCAGCCTTTGAAACTGCTTGTCGCCCAATGCCTGATCCGCCTGCTCAGCCTGATACCGCTGCGGTTGCTGCATGCACTGGCGGTGCCCCTGGGGGTCTTGGCCTGGCATCTGCCGTCACGCAAACACGCGGTTGTCAGAACCCATCTTGCCATGGCCTTACCCGAGCTCAGTGACAAACAGGCCAGACAACTGCATCGTGCCCATTTGATCGAGATGATGCGCCTGGTCCTGGAAATGGGCGCGGTCTGGCACTGGCCGGCGCAGCGCCTGTCCCGGCATATGCGCACTGTCAGCGGACTGGAGGAACTCAAGCAGGCCGAACAAGAAGGCCACGGCGTTCTGCTTATCAGTGGCCATTGGGGTAACTGGGAAATCGGCGCCTTGTATACCTCGCTGCAGTTACCCCTGGTCAACCTGTATCGAGCGCCGGGCAACAACCAGATTGATCGCGCCATCACCCGTTCACGCGAACGTTTCGGCAGCCAACTGATTGCCAGCGGCAGCCCGGCCATGCGTGGTTTGCTGCGTCAGCTAAAGAACGGCAAAGCCGTCGCAATGCTGGTTGACCAGCAACCCAAGCAGGGAGAGGGTGTCTTCGTGCCGTTTTTTGGCCAGCCGGCCCTGACCATGACCCTGGCCCATCGGCTGGCCAGAAAAACCGGCTGTGCGGTCTTTTTCGCCCGCTGCGAGCGATTGCCCGGGGGGCGTGGCTGGACCGTCAATTACAGCCGCGCCGATGACGGCTTTTACAGCGAAGATCCGCTGCTGGCACTCAGCACTATGCATGCCTGGCTGGAACAGACCATCCGACGCTGTCCGGCCCAGTATCTGTGGCGCTACAAGCGTTTCAGTCTGCAGCCCAAAGGCTCGGCCGAGGTTTATCCGGCTCGCCGATGATGAAGCTGCTGCTGCAACTGGCCCACTTTTTCATCCGCCTGCTTGGCTGGCTGCCTCTGGCCGTGCTTCACCGCCTGGCGGTGTTGCCCGGAACCGTGCTCTGGTTATTACCCTGGAGCAGACATGCCATCATAAAAACCAACCTGGCACTTTGCTTTCCGCAATGGAACGAAACTCAACGTCGCCAGCTTCATCGTCGTTATGTAATTGAGCTGTTTCGGCTGGTCTTTGAAGCCGGTGCACTGTGGCACTGGTCGCGCAACCGTATCGACAATCATGTTCGCGTGGTCGAAGGCCAGACACTGTTAAGTCAAATCCGCTCCGGCAATCGCGCCACCTTGCTGGTCAGCGCACATTTCGGTAATTGGGAGTTGCTGAATCTGTATTACAGTCAGTATTTATCCATGGCCACCCTGTACCGGGCTCCGACCGATCCTGTGCTTGATCAGTTCATCAATTTGCCCAGACAACGCTTCGGTGGACGCATGATAGCCGGCAATAGCGCGGCCATGAGACAACTCTTGCGACAATTGCGTACCGGGCAGACTGCCGGCATCGCGGCCGATATCCAGCCCAAGGACGGGTCCGGAATATTCGTGCCTTTTTTTCAGGTCAGCACGCTGACCATGACCCTGGTCAACAAACTTGCCCAGCGCACCGGCTGTCGCGTGGTCTTTACCTGGGCGCAACGGCGCCCGGGTGGCAAAGGGTGGGACATATCGCTGATTGAAGCCAATCAGTGTATCGCTGACGCTGATTCGGTGGTCGCACTGACTGCCATGAACCAATGGCTTGAAAACGTCATCCGTCAGGCTCCGGAGCAGTATTTGTGGCTGTACAAGCGCTTCAGCAGGCGGCCAGAGGGAGAAGGGGCGCGGTATGGAAGGAAAAGGGAAAAGGGAAAAGGGAAAAGGGAAAA
>CAZFYM010000094.1:0-6549 GCA_964523755.1 uncultured Wenzhouxiangella sp.
GAGCCCGGCGATGAGCCACGCCAGATCGACTGGAAACTGTATGCCCGCTCGGATCGATTCTTTGTTCGTGAAGCCGAGCGCGACAGTCCGCTGACGGTCTGGCTGCTGATCGACACCACCGCCTCGATGGGTCAGGCCGACTCCGACCACCATACTGGACCCGGGGCACGCACGCGCCTGGATGCGGCGCGCGGCCTGGCCGCCTGCATCATCGAACTGGCCCTGCGTCAGGGCGACCGCTTCGGCCTGCTTGGTGTCGGCGGTGCCGGCCTGCAAGCGAGCAACGCAGCAACCGGACCACGCCAGCGCGATCGTTGTCTGATGCACCTGAATACACTGACCGCCGCCGGGCAATGGCCGTACGAAGCGGCGCTGCGGCCGCTATGGCAACGGGTCCATGGCAATGCCATGGTGATCGTGCTCAGCGATGGATTCGAGCCGCATTGCGTTGCCCTGACCGAGCGTCTGGCCCGGGCCGGGCGTGAACTGTTGCATATCCAATTGCTGACTACCGAGGAGCGCGACTTCCCGTTTCGCGGCGGTCATCGCTTTCGTGATCCGGAAACCGGAGCCGAATTGATCTGCGACGGCGAAGCAGTGCGCGCTGACTTCATCCACCGCTTCGCCGAGGCGCGTGCCGAACTTTCTGCACGGCTGGCCGCATCCGGCGCGGGGCATGTCGAGTATGTGCTCGATCAACCACTGGATGCGCCGCTGCAGCACTGGTTCGGCGAGTCGCGCCGGCACGGAACCACCCTGCGATGACGCCGGGCCTGCTGCTGCCTGCCGGTTTGCTGGCGCTGGCCGGCATACTGGTCCCGCTGCTGATTCACCTGACCCGTCGATCCGAGCTACAAGTTCATGAGTTTGCGGCGCTGCGCTGGCTGTCGGCGAAAGCCAGGCCACAGCGGCAACTGCGCTTCGACGAACGACTGTTGCTCGCAGTCCGACTGGCTCTGATTACCGTCCTGGCCCTACTGCTGGCCCAACCAATTCTGAGCGGCTGGCCTGCTGCGAGCGATTGGCTTGTGGTGGTTCCGGGCGCGGATCTGACCGACATGCCGGGACCGGCTGCCGAAAACCCAAGCGAGCAGCGCTGGCTGGCACCCGGATTTCCCGCACTGGACTCGCCCGTACCTGCCGCCAGTGCCGACTCCAACTTCAACGCCAGCCTGCTGCGCGAGCTCGATACACAGCTGGCACCGGGCAGCGCGCTCAGCGTGGTCGTTCCAACCGAACTGGGCGGCCTGGACGGCGAACGCCCGCGCTTGAGTCGGCCGGTGGCATGGCATGTTACTGCCGGCGCTGCGGTTGCGATCGAACCGACGACCCCCTCGCCCGCCAAACCACAAGGACTGTGGCTGGCCTATGCGCCAGAGCGGGCCGCCGAACTGGGTTTTGTGCGGGCAGCGGCTACCGCTCATGCGGCGCTGGAGATTCGCGGCGAAATCCCGCTGGACGCTGCCATGGACCAAATCGATTGGCCGGCCCTCGACAGCGACCGCCTGATCTGGCTGTCCGGGCAGGCACTGCCACCGACCGTGCTGGACTGGCTCGCCGAGGGCGGTCAAATACTGCGAATCGGGGCCGCAGACCCGGCGGCCGATGGCGACCCGGTGACGGTCTGGCGCGGTGCCGAACCGGGTAGCGAGGTGCGGGCTTCCACGTTCGGTCACGGCCGCCTGATGGTGCTGGCCACGGTGTTGGTGCCCGAACAACTGCCGGAGCTGCTGGAGCCGGACTTCCCGGATCTGTTAAACCGCTGGCTGAAATCATCCGGTCCTGCGCCGGCGCGCGCGACGGCCGAAAGCCATGCGCCGCTCAGCGACCGGGTAGCCTGGCCACCACCATCACGCGAGCTGGGCGACGCGCTGGCACTGCTGATTGCGCTGCTGTTTCTGGTTGAGCGCTGGCTGGCCAGCTCATCCGCAAGGCTTGCCAACGCGCCCGGAAGGCTGACTTGAGCGCCGTCGCTGCATTGCGCGCATTACTCCACCGTGCACGCGTGCGGCGCGCGGCCATTGCATTCGCGCTGGTGCTGCCAGTGGGTCTGGCGCTGATCGTGGTGTTCTGGCGGTTGTTATCGCTGTCCGCTACGGGGCTATTGGTAGCGGTGCTGCTGGCGCTGTTGGGGTCGGCCTATGCGGCGAGGCGGTCGTTTGCCGCGATCGATGCCGCCTGGCTCAATCGCCAGCTCAACCAACGGCACCCGGATTTCGAGGACAGTATTGACTTGCTGTGGGCACCACCGGGGACACTCGCCGGGTTGAGCCGGCTTCAGCAACAACGGCTTGCCGTGCGTATTGATAACGTGCTCTTGCCGGACCTTCGCGCTGCCTGGCCCTGGCAGCGGCTGAGCGCGATCTGGATCGCCTCAACTGTGGTCGCGCTGCTGGCCCTGGCCGCGCCGGTAATCATGCAAGCCGAACGGGCCGATGTTGCCGATGCCAGGCCCACGGCAGCCGAGCCGCGGCCGATTCTGAGCGTGCTCGAAATGCAACTGGACGTGGTCCCCCCGGCCTACACCGGATTAACCGAATTCACAGCCCCCGGACCAGAAGCGACCGTACCCGAAGGCGCGACCCTGCTCTGGCGAATTGCGCTGGATGGGCAACCGGACAGCGCGCGCCTGGCATTTCACGACGGGACTGATATCCCATTGGTGCTGCAAGACGGCCTGTGGCAGGGCGAGCGCCAGATTGATACCGCGCTGCTGTACCGACTGCATACCGAAGGCGGGCCGCCGCTTGACCCGGCCGATACCGGGCTGCACCGGATCGAGATCATTCCCGACCTGCCCCCTGTGCTGCGCGTGTTTGCACCCGACCGCACGCTGAGTCTGGTCGAGACCGACCAGCGCGACTGGACGCTCGAGTTCGAGGCCAGCGACGATTACGGCCTGGCCAAGGCCCAGCTGTCGATCACCTTGGCGCATGGCACCGGCGAAAATGTGATCTTCCGTGAAACCACGCGCACGCTGCACGGCGAGGGCAGCGCGACCCGCAAGCGATACCGCCACCGGATCGACCTCGCGCAAACCGGCTTCGAACCCGGCTTCGAACCCGGTGATGACCTGATCCTGCGCCTGAGCGTGATCGACAATCGCGAGCCGCTGGCCAACACCACTCGCCATCCCAGCCTGATCCTGCGCTGGCCGCTGGCCCAGAGCGGCGAGGTTGGCACCCTGGAAGGGGTGCTGCGCGATGTGCTGCCGGCCTATTTTCGCAGCCAACGCCAGATCATCATCGATACCGAGGCACTGCTGGCAGAGCGCGCTGTGCTGGACCAGGAAATCGTGGTCGAGCGTTCGGATGCCATCGGCGTCGACCAGCGCATTCTTCGGCTGCGCTACGGGCAGTTTCTTGGCGAAGATGCCGAGCTGGCCGCTCCGCCGCCTGCGGCCGACGAAGATGCCGAAAGCGCACATGCCGGGCACGGCGACCATGACGGCCATGATCACGGCCACGATCATGGCCATAATCACGGTGAAAACGAGCCGACCCGCTCAGCCGTCTTCGGTGAGATCGGTGACGTGATTGCCGAGTACGGCCACATCCACGACTACGCCGAGGCGGCCACGCTGTTCGACAATCAAACCAAAGAACTGCTGCGCGCGGCGCTGAACGCGATGTGGCAGGCTGAGCTGTATCTGCGCACCGGCCGGCCGGACGGGGCACTTCCCCATGAATACCGGGCGCTGGATTTCATCAAGCAGGTGCAGCAGGCCAACCGGATCTACCTGGCCCGGGTCGGTCTGGAGCTGCCGCCGATCGATTTCGATCGCCGCCTGGGCGGCGACCTGGAAGACGTGGCTATCGGCAGTGACCCACTGACGGGGCGCGAGGACTCGCTGGACTGGCTGTTCGTGCTCTGGACGGCGCTCGAACAGGGTGAACCGGCTGATCTGAATGCACTGGAAAGCTGGTTGGCCCAGACCCCGGCACCGGCTGTCGATCCGCTTGAGCTGCTGGCCGCCGCAGACCGCCTGCGGCGCGATCCGGACTGTCGAGACTGCGCCAACGCGCTGGCCCGACTGATCTGGCCGCTGCTGCCGCGCCCGCCGGCGCAAGTACCGACCCGCCCGCAGCCGGACGCCGTCGGCCAGCAATATCTGGACGCGATTCAGGCCGAATCGAATCGTCGCGGGGGTCGTCCGTGAGCGCCGTACAGTTGCTGACGGCGCTCGTGATCGGGCTGGCGGTAGCGTTGTCGAGCCTGCGCATTCTAGGCACCGGACCGGACCGGCGCTGGCCGCAGCGTGGCGTGCTGATCCTGCTGCAGATCGTTGCCACAATGCTGCTCTGGTGGGCCTTGTTTCCGCCCGGCGATGAGTCGCCAAAACGAGAGCTGACCGTACTGACAGCAGGTACCGAATCCGTGGCTCCGGAACTCTGGGCTGGCCATTCCCGGGTTGTTGCCTTGCCCGAGGTCGGAGCGCTGGCCGGTCTGGACCGCACAATTTTGCACGTACCGGATCTGGCCACTGCACTGCGTGGCGCGCCCAATCTTGAACGCATTCGAGTCATTGGTCATGGCCTGCCGCCGCGCGATCAGCAGTTCAATAAAGAGATCGCAGTCGAGTTCATTGCGGCACCGCGTCGACCCGGGCTGATCGAGCTGGATCATCCAGAGTCCGTGGCGGCAGGCCGAGCGTGGTCGCTGCGCGTTCGGATCGCGGCCAGCCCCGGCGCCTCGATCGTGCTCCGCGATGCCGCCGACATCGAAGTCGCGCGGGCAGCCAGCGCAAACGACAGTGAATTCAGCCTGGACGTGCCGGGCGCCCCGGCAGGACAGCTCACCTATCGACTGGAACTGCTCGATGCCGCGGACCAACTGATCGAGTCACTGACAATTCCGGTGCGGGTCGAGCCGGGCGCAGCGCTCCGGGTAGCGCTGTTGTCCGGCGCGCCCAATCCGGAACTGAAATACCTGCGACGGTGGACCGTTGATGCCGGTCTGGCGGTCGACAGCCGCATCGTGCTCACCCGCGGTGCGCAGCTTGGCGACGGACCGGAACGCTGGGATGCCGCCAATCTGTCCGACTACGATCTACTGGTATTCGATGAGCGTGCCTGGGAGGCGCTGGATCCCGCCGAGCAGCAAGCCATCGTCGAGGCAGTGCAGGCCGGCCTGGGTTTGATGATCCGCTTGACCGCGCAACCATCGGCCACGCTTCAGGACCAGCTCGCGGCGCTGGGCTTCCAGGTTGAAGAGGCCGACATTGCGCGCAGCGTCCGCCTGGCCGGTGCTGCCAATACGGCTACCCACCCCGCTCTGCCGGTACCAAACGAACGTGCCACGCCGATCGAACTGGCGCGCCGCCCGCTGAAGGTGACCGGCACCGATGCGGTAGCGCTGCTTCGCAACACCGATGCCGAGGCGCTGGGTCTGTGGCGTGGTCGCGGCCGGGGTCGCGTCGGCCTGCTCTGGCTGACCGACAGCTACCGCCTGGTACTAGCCGGCGACGACTCAGCACACAACGGCCTGTGGAGCGATCTGTTTGCGACGCTGGCACGCGGCCAGGACCGACGCCGACCGCAGTGGCAGTCGCGACATCGCTGGCCACAGCAACGCGCCGTGGTCTGCGGCCTGCGCGCACCGGCAGAGGTACTGGGCGCAAACGCAGCGACGGTTCGACTGATCCCGGATCCGGATGCCAACGCTGAAGCATGCGCCGGATTCTGGCCACGAGAAAGTGGCTGGCACCTGCTGCGCCATGGCGGCGCTGAGCATGCCTTTTACGTCCTTCCTGCCGATGCCGGCGCCGGCCTGCGGGCAGAGCTCGATCGTGCCGCAATGCCTGGTCTGGCTGCGGGCCGTCCGGGCATCACAACGTCTGACAACTCGGCGAAGACCAGCCTGCGCAGCAGTCGCTGGCCCGGGTTTATCGGCTGGTTAGTACTCAGCGGCCTGCTGTGGTGGCGCGAACGTCGGGTCAGGACCCGCACAAATGTCTGAGCTCGTCAGACAACAAAATAGCGGTTCTCCTTCACCCGGCTGTCCTGCAAGGCCCGCTTCATGCCGGCGCGGGCGCGAAACATCTCGATCAGGAACGCGCCCGCTTCCCGGTAGGCTTGCTTCAACGTCGCGTGCGCCGGCCCTTCGACAAACCAGTCCTCCTCGAAGTCGGCCAGTTCTGCGATCGCGTTGCGGAAGGCAGCTTCTCGCGATTGCACCTCGGCGCTGAAATACTGCTGCATGCCATCGATCGGCTGAATCAGCATGAAATCCCACGGCGCGCCCTGCGAGTGGCGCATCCGGTAGCTCGCGATGCGGCCATTCGCATCGGCAGCACCGGCCTCGCCCTGGCCCTCGATCAGCGCACGCATTGCCAACCACTTGCCGGGCGCGGCGCGCAGCGTGGTCACCCGATACTCGCCGCGTGTCTCGGCATTCTCAATCGCTTGGGCCGGGGCGGTCGGATTGAGTGAAAACAAGAGCCCTGCAAGGGCATAAAGGTAAATCTGACGCATGATGATTTCCTCCGGATGAACTGTTATTCAATGCCTGTCCCGAAATCTGGCCTTCTCAATCGCTTGGGCCGGGGCG
>CAZFYM010000094.1:6649-8706 GCA_964523755.1 uncultured Wenzhouxiangella sp.
CCCTGCAAGGGCATAAAGGTAAATCTGACGCATGATGATTTCCTCCGGATGAACTGTTATTCAATGCCTGTCCCGAAATCTGGCCATCCTGCAGCAACTGGCCCATCGTCGTTTTGACGGCGATATTGTCTTTCTGCAGCTCTGCCGTCACATCAATCAACGCCTGTTCAGTGCTGAACTGGAAAGCCTGGCCACACGATTGCCAGGCCTGTCGGTTCAAATCCACGCCAGCGCCACCGATGGCCGCCTGGCCGCAAGCCGGATCCCGACGCTCGTGTCCGACCTGGCCGAGCGCCAAACCTTGCTGTGCGGGCCGGCCTCGTTGATCAGCGACGTCAGCGCAACATGGGCAGCACTGGATCTGGCCGGCCAGCTCCAGCTCGAGCGCTTCGCCGCGCCCCGCCCTCCGGTGCAGCCTGGTGGCGGGCAGACAGTTCACGCCATGCAATCTGAACAGATGTTCACTCAAACCTCCGGACTCAGTCTGCTGGAGGCGGCCGAGGCGGCCGGACTGAAACCCAAATACGGTTGCCGTGCCGGGCTGTGTCGCAGTTGCCTGTGCAAGAAGCACAGCGGTACGGCGCGCAATCTGCTGACGGGACTGAGTTCAAGCCAGCCGGATGAATGGATTCAGCTCTGCGTGTCCGTCGCCGAAACCGAGCTGGAGCTGGCACTATGACCGATCGACCTGCAACCCCCTTGACCCTTCATTTGAATTTCTGGACAACGCCATGAGCCGCAAGACCGAACTGACCACCGAACAGCTGGATGACCTGGCCCGAGAACTGGATGCCTTGCGGACCGAGGTCACCTCGGACCTGGGCGAGCGCGATGCCAACCATATTCGCAAGATCGTGCGCCGGGCCCAGGGCAGCGCGATTGCCGGACGCGGCCTGCTGATGTTCGGGTTTGATCCGATCAGCTGGGTGGTGGGGGTGTTCGCCCTGGCCCACGCCAAGATCCTGGAGAACATGGAAATCGGCCACAACGTGATGCACGGACAATATGACTGGATGAACGATCCGGACTTGAGCTCACAAACCTACGACTGGGATATCGTCTGCGCGCGCGAACACTGGATCAACTCGCACAATATAGAACATCACGACCACACCAATATTCTTGGCAAGGACCATGACTACGGTTACGGAATGCTGCGCCTGACCGCCGAGCAGCGCTGGTCACCGCCCGCGCTGCTGCAGCCGCTCTGGTATCTGTTGCTGGCAATCAATTTTCAATGGGGTGTTGCCATCCATGACATCAAGCTGGGACGATTTTTCAAGGGTCGCATGAACCGCAAGGAGCTGGCCGAGCGGTCGCGACCTTTTGTGCGCAAAGCCTCTCGGCAGCTGTTCAAGGACTATGTGTTCTTTCCGGCGCTGGCCTTCTGGCAATGGCCGCGCGTGCTGCTGGGCAATCTGTGTGCCAACCTGATCCGCAATCTGTGGACCAACGCGATTATCTTCTGCGGACACTTTACCGAACACGCCCAGACCTTCAGCCGCAAGGAGACCAGTGACGAAACTCGCGGCCAGTGGTACCTGCGCCAGATCCAGGGCTCGAGCAACCTGGAGGGCGGGCGCTGGTTTCATGTACTGAGCGGGCATCTGAGCCATCAGATCGAACATCACCTGTTTCCGGACATGCCGGCACCGCGCTACGCCGAGATCGCCCCACGTGTGCGCGAAATCTGCCAACGCTACAGCATCCACTACAACAGCGCCGGTTTCTGGACACAATACGGCTCAGTGCTCAAGCGGATCATGGTCCATGCCTGGCCGACCCGACCCGAGCCAGAGAAACAAGTGGCGATTAATTGACCAGGACAACCTATCAACCTGACGGATGACTTGGTCAACAACTGATCGAGGGCCGTAAAACCGATTATCCTGTTCGCCACAGCATGGGTTATCCCAACGACTGAAGATGACGGGGAAGATCTGTAGCTTGATGGAAGAATTCGAGCACGATCAGCGCATCATCGGAATCACGCATGACGATGTAGTGGCCACCTTCACGGTAGTAGACGAGGTCGTCGGCACTGGCATGCCCATGCA
>CAZFYM010000094.1:8806-10606 GCA_964523755.1 uncultured Wenzhouxiangella sp.
GCCTGGCGCTCGCCGAATTGTTCGATGGTCCAGGCGAAAATCTCCACCAGACTGCTTTCGGCGCGTCGGGTCAAACGCCATGGCTTCACGACGCCGGGGCGTCACCACGCGCACGCTCAAATGCGCGCCGAACTGCGCTCTCTCCCGTGCCATCAGCAAACTTGCCGGCGTCGGCCTCCGCCAGCGCGAGTTCCAGGCGTGCCCGAATCTCGGCCAGTTCGGTCGCGCTTCGCTGGCGATCGTCGTGCAGCGCGCGTAACCCGTCCCTGACCACTTCGCTGGCGCTCTGATATTCGCCGCTGGCCACCAGTTCGTCGACCCAGCCACCCCATTTCGATGTCAGGGCAATGCTTTTCGAATTGCGGGCGGGCATGATTCAATCTCCACAAATCGGTATGATTCATAGCGTAGCAAAGGGTGCTACAAATTACTACCGGAATGGTCAGCGAATCGCCCTGGCATGTCGATCATCCCGAAACGCTCGCGGGCCTTTTCCACCAGGGCAACGCATTGCCGACGTCGGTCGGCACTGCCAGTACCTCGGCACCTGCGACCTCCAGAGCAGAGCAACGCGCGTCTGCTCGAGCGTTGCTGCCCCGCGGGCAGCGATGACCAAACGGGCACCTTCAGCGGCCAGTATTTCTACGACGGCCTTTCCGATGCCGCAACTCGCGCCGGTAACCAGCGCGACCTTGCCGGTCAGTTCCAGATTCGCTGCAACCAAACTTTTTGGTCCCAGGCTTGCAGGCCGCTTTTTCATACATTAACATCAATGTATGAAAACGATCACAATCAATGTATCTGAGCCAACCTATGCGGAATTTCAGGCCGCTTCCAGATCGGCCGGACGGCCCACCTCGGAACTGATCCGCGAGGCCATGGAACTGTACCGACGCGAGCGCTTGCGCCCGGTCGGTGATCTGACCGGCTTTCGCCCGCGCTCTGCCGGCGAGGTGCTACGCCCACTAACGGCCGCCGATGATCTGCTCGATGAGATGCTGGACCACGATTCGTGATCGGGCTGGATACCAGTTTCCTGGTTGGCCTGACGATTCGGGAGCACCCTGCCCACGCCGCCTGCCTGGAGCTGTTTGAAACTGGCATCCGAAGCAGGGAGTCCAGCGTGGCGATCTGCTCGCAAGTGCTGGGAGAGTTCGCGCATGTCGTGACTGACTCAGGACGGTTTTCCCAGCCTCTTGCGATGGAAGAAGCGCTGGCGATCTGCGGTCAATGGTGGCAGGCTGGCGAGTGTCGCATCATCGAGCCAACACAGCACTCGTTTCCTTTGTTTGTCGACTGGATGCAGCGGCATCGATTGGGCCGCAAACGCGTACTCGATACCCTGCTCGCCGCCAATTATCACAGCGCGGGCATCAAACGAATCGCGACCACCGACTGGCGCGATTTCAGGATCTTCGGCGTGTTCGACATCATTCATCTGACGAACCGGCCCGGAGCAGGGCCATAAGATCGTCCTCCAGTTCTACTCGGTGCCGACGCGGTGCCAGCCGATCGCCAGCCCGCGATCGACTTCCATGCCCACACCCTCCGCCTCGACCTTGCCGTCGACCAGCCAGGCGGCCGTGTAAATATCGCCGACCTCGGCGATGACAAGATCGTATGCGTCCGAGAATTCGCCGTTTTCGAAAAAATAGCGGACCTGGTATTTGCCGGCAAAGCCTTCACTCGGGCCGCCGGTGGCGATGCCGGGTCCGCGATACTTCTCCCCGTAGATCCAGCGGGCGTTCAGCGTGCCCGGTGACGGGCTTTTGGTGTAGAGCACAAAGCCGATGTTTGCAA
>CAZFYM010000095.1:0-10492 GCA_964523755.1 uncultured Wenzhouxiangella sp.
AGGCTGCCGCGCCCCGCCCGGCCCGAAGCACCCGACACCCCCCGATGCAGCAGACTGAGAGCTTCGAGGGCGGGAAAACCTATCCCTCTTGGCGATGGCTGAGATATGTGCGTAATCAGGTAGGCATACACGCGAGAGGCACTTGAAATTTACAGGCTGGCGAGGGTGCGTTCGAGATTCGCGCGCGCGAGGGACTGCCAGCGCGAACGCAGGTATGCATTGTGGTAGATCACGGGGCGGTCGAGGAAATTACGCAGGATTGCATTTCGTTGTCGGCGATAAAGAAGTTGCGGAACAAGCCGAAACTCGCGGCGCACGGCTTTCTCGAAGGCATCGTAGGTGGCGGTATCGGTGGCCAGGATGGCCAGGTCAATATCTGCGATGATGGCCTGGTCACGGGTTTTTGGCTCGCGGATATGGCGCGTGGCCATGATCAGTCGCGGCACCCGATGGCCCCAGAGTCCTCTGCCGGCCGGGCTTTCCTGCAGAAAACGGGTGGCCCACTCGGCGCTTTTGCGTTCATTATGGCGCAGCAGCGGACGATAGATGGCGTCGTGAAACCATAGCGCCAGTTCAATTTCCGCTGCCGAATCTGCCAGCTCGGCGTGCTCATCGAGATGACGCAGGCAAGCGTCGATATGGCCGGTATTGTGGTAATGACGACCGCGCTGAGAGTGCGCCCGAATCAGCGCATCACCGGTGCTTTCACTGGCGGGCAGACCCAAAGATTCCATTAAGGCTTGCCATCGCGCGGTTGTCATGCGACTCGGCTGGCTCATGGGGTTCTTTCACTCATCAAATGGCGGTCGAAAAAGTGGGTAATAGTCTTGTAGACATGGACTCGCTGGCCCTGGCCGGAAATCGCATGCTTTTCGCCAGGGTAGGTCATCAGTTCGAATTCAATGGCATCATCCTGAAGTTGCTGCATCAACCGGGTTGAATGGGTAAACAGCACATTGTCGTCGGCCATGCCGTGGATCAGCATCATCGGGTCGCTGATACGGTGAGCATAGGTCAGGACATTGCCGCGGCGATAGACATCAGGGGCATCCTGCGGTGTCGACAGATAGCGTTCGGTGTAATGGGTGTCGTACAGCGACCAGTCAGTGACCGGTGCGACGGCCACCGATGCGGCAAACTCGCCGGGGTACTGGGCGACGGTCATCAAAGCCATGTAACCGCCATAGCTCCAGCCAAATATGCCGATCCTTTCCGGGTCCACAAACGATTGGCTGCGTAGCCAGTCTACGCCAACCATTTGATCAGCCATTTCAATCTGACCCAGCTTCAGATAGGCAGCATCCTGAAACGCCTTGCCCTGGCGTATAACGCCACGGTTATCCAGGCTGAATACCACATAACCGCGCCGTGCCATGTACTGGTCTATCAAACCCCGTCGACCCCAGCTGTTGGTGGCCAGACGATGGGTCGGTCCGCCATAGACATGCATGAAAACCGGATAGCGGCGTTGCGGGTCGAAATCAGCGGGGCGAATCAGCCGATAGTGCAATATCTGCCCATCCGGTCCCACAAGGTGACCGAATTCAGCAGGCCGATGATCAGCCTGAAACGCTGCGTACGGGTGGGCATCGTCAATCCGGTTTTCCAGTAGCCAGGCGAGACGCTGACCGTCAGCCGAATGCAGCGAAAGCTGCGGTGGCTGGCTGATGCTGGAAAAGGTATCGACGTAAACCCGAGCGTCATTGTCCATGCTGATCTCATGCCAGCCGGTTCGGCGAGACAGGCGTGAAACGATTTCCGGCGAGGTGGTGATCAGCGACTGGCGGTAAAGGTGCTTTTCCAGCGGCGAGATTTCGGCGGCGGTGAAATACATCAGCCCGAGTTCCTCATCGACCCCGGCCAGTCCATCGACAGCCCACTGGCCGTCGGTCAGGCGTCTAATCAACTCACCATCCAGCCCATACAGGTACAAATGGTTGTAGCCACTGCGCTCGGATGACCAGATGAATGCCGGCATGTTGTCGAGAAAGTGCAGATCGTCATGCAGATTGATCCAGGTCTCGCTGGTTTCGGTCACCAGCGTGGTCCGGCTGTTATCGGCAAGACTGACCAGGATCAGTTCCAGCTGCTTCTGATCGCGGCTTTGGCGCTGGAAGCTCAAGCGCTTGCCGTCGGGATGCCAATGGACTCGCGGGATGTAGATGTCCGGATTCTCGCCCAGATCAATCCATTGGGTCTGGCCGCTGTCGATATTGACAACGCCAAGACGATAGGTGACGTTTGGGGTTCCAGTGTAGGGATAGCGCTGCTCGATCATGTCGATCTGGCCAGCCTGAATCTCGAAGCGCCGGGTCATGTCGACCGGGCTTTCGTCTATCTGCAAATAGGCGATATGACGACTGTCAGGCGACCACCAGTAGCCGGTATACCGACCCATTTCCTCCTGGGCAATGAACTCGGCCATCCCGTTGGTGATCGTTTCGCTGGCATCATCGGTCAGCGCGGTCTCGCTACCGTCCTCGACTCGGGTGATCCAAAGGTTGCGGTTGCGGATAAATGCAACGTGTTCACCGTCCGGCGCGATTTGCGGGTCAGTATCAAAATCCTCGCTGTCGGTAATCTGACGGACCTGACGCTGGTCTTCACGATTGTCCTGGGTATTGTCCTGACTATTGTTCCGACTAGCGTCCTGACCATGGCTCTGACCATCGTCAGCTCGAAGATCAAGCAAGTGAATATTCCCTGCCAGCGGAAAAATCAGAAAGCGCCCATCGGCCGACCAACGGTATTCGACGATGCCGCGCAGACTGGCGATCCTGGCGCGTTCCCGTCGAGCTTGCTCGGCGACCGAGAGTTCACCCTCGTCAGCGACGATATCATCAGCCGCGACCAGCCTCCGGGTCTGATCATCGGCAATGTGGTACTCCCAAAGGTCCATCAGGTCCAGATCATCTTTTCTGGCCTGGATGAACGTCACCCGGTCACCGGCCGGTGAGAGCTCAGCCTGCCGCAGTGAAGGACCCGACAGATCGGGGCTGTCAAAGATACGTTCGATGGTCAACTCCGGGTTCTGGGCCAGGCTGGTCAGGGGCAAAATCAAGTTGAGAAGCAGAATGGTTCGAAAAGACATGTCAACCACGGTGGCGATGTAGAATCAAGTGAGTATTGTCCTCGCCTGCAGGACAGATGGCAAATCGGTTAGCAATCAGAGCGCAAACGCTTATGGCTGGATCCCGGATCAATTCAATGGCAGCGATTGGCCTGTGGCTGATGGCGTCGGCATCGTTGCCGGTTGCCGGCGCTCAGGCCTGCGAGAACAACCCCATGACGGTTGAGGGCGCAGCCGTTCGGGTTTTCACCAGTCGTGAACTGGGTCAGGATTCTGATTGTCGCTGGACCACCTGGATCGAGCACTCGGTTGCGTCAGTTGCCGGAATCAGCGGGCGCTTTCCGTTTGATCGGGTCAACGTCTATCTGGAGCGGTCCAATAGTTCTCAGCCGGTCGCCCATGGCTTTGTCCGACGCAATAACCCGCCTGAAATTCACTTGCGAATACAGCCGGGCGCCGGACTGGATGAGTTGCTGGATGATTGGCGTGGTTATCATGAGTTTGCACATTTGCTGCTGCCTTTTGTCGGCAATCGGGACATCTGGTTTGCTGAAGGGCTTGCCTCCTACTACCAGTATTTTCTCCAGGCCAGGGCCGGTGTCATTGATGAGGATCAGGCCTGGCAGCGGCTGGCGGCGGGATTTCAGCGTGGTCTGGACGACCCGGCCGGGCGTGGCCAGTCGCTCAAGTCGCTCAGTCCGAGAATGTGGTCAGAGCGGGCGTTTCGTCGGGTGTACTGGACCGGCGCGGCCTTTTTCCTCCGAGTTGACTATCGATTGCGCAAGGCCTCAGCGGGCGAGCATTCGCTCGATACCGTCCTTGCCGCGTTTCAGGAATGCTGCATGTACGCCGATGCCGATCGTCGAAACTGGACCAGTAACCGGCGCTGGAACGCAGCCAGGCTGATTGACGAGCTGGGCCACCTGAGTCTGAGCGATATCTGGCAGGAGGAGTATCAGCGCACTATCAATCAGCGGGCCGAACCGGACTTTGGTGCCTCCGGCAGATATCTTGGACTGCAGATCGAGGCGGGCGAGTTGAAGTTGCTGTCCGGGCCGCTTTATCGTGAGCGGCGCGCATCGATCGCCATGGGTCGGATGTTTGATACGGAGATCATCCAGCCCCGTCAGGCCGCACTCATCGATGAACTTGACGGTTGGGACGGGTTTGTCACGGAACCTGGAAGTGTGCCCTGAACGATCACCTGATTGCGACCGGAGGCCTTGGCTGCATAAACGGCCTGATCGGCAACCCGAATCAGTTGTTCCAGATCGACCGCCTGCTCGATGGCCTTGGCGCTGACCCCCATACTGGCAGTGATCGCCACGCCGGCCGGCTTGAGTTGAGCAATTTTCCGGTTAAGCTGCCGCGCTCTTTCGGCCGCGTGTTCCAGTGCGCAGTGTGGCATGATCAACAGCATCTCTTCGCCGCCGAAGCGCACGGCAAAATCTTCTTCCCGGCAGAACGCCAGCAGGGTCGCGCCCACTGAGGCCAGCACCTGGTCACCAACCAGGTGGCCGTGCGTGTCATTGACTTCCTTGAAATGATCCAGATCAATGACGATAACGCTCAGTTCAATTTGGTGGCGGTTGGCTGCAGCGCTGATCTTGCCGGCAAACTCGGCCAGCGAGTTGCGATTGTACAAACCGGTCAGGGGGTCGGTCATCGCCAGTTCGTACAACTGGATGCGCTGTTGCTGAACCTGGTCGAATAATTGCTTCTGAACCACCAGGTTGCGAATGCGTGCGGCGGCTTCTTCGGCAATTACCGGCTTGGTAATGAAATCATTGATCCCAAGCCGAAACAGTTCAACGCGCCGAATGGCATCATCCATTCCGGACATCGCGAGAATGGGGGTGCGAATCTTGTCCGGGTATTCCTTTCGCAGCTCACCAACCAGCGCAATGCCGCTCATATTGCCCTCGACCAGAATGTCGCTGATCACAAGATCGTGGCGCTTTTCATCGAAGTGCCCGAAGGCATCGGAAGCGCTGACGAAGTGATCAACCTCCAGACCCATGTTTTCCAGCAGCTGAGTCATCACCCGCGTGACCGTCAGGCTGTCTTCCACATACAGCACGCGGCCGGTCAGGGTCTTGCAGTCATTGACCGCCCAACGTGATGCCCGGTAAAACAGCTCCTCAATGCCGGTTTTGGGGCAGATATCGGTGACCCCCGCTTCAAAGGCCCGCTTCCGGATGGTGGGATCTTGCGAAGAAGTCAGCAGAACGAGCGGGGTTTCACGAGCGCTGGGCAGGGTGCGTACCTGGCGGGTGAAGCGAATACCGTCAATGTCGGGCAGCGACAATGAGACGCAGATAAAATCCACTGGTTGTTCATTCAGAATTTCCAGGGCCTGCAGACCGTTGGTGGCAATCAGAGGTTCATGGCCGGCATGCAGCACCATCCGCTCCCAGACGGAGCGAAAAACCTTCGAATGGTCCACAAACAACACTTTCACGCTTTGGGCCCTATCACGTTTTAATTTGCAATTCGTGCGGCAGATCACAGATCAATCTGTTCTACCGGTCAAACCCACTGAACATAGCACAAATCCGATGCAAAACCCTTGGGCGTGAAGGCCACGAAGCACTGCCGCCGCAGTGCAAAATCGGGTACGCTTCGCCTCCTTGTCTATCCAATGGAGCTCTTGCATGCTCAGGGCCAGTGAAATCAAACGCGGCCAGGTCATTGACCAGGACGGCGTCGTGTATGTTGTTCGCCAGATTGATCGATCAGCGCCTACGGCACGCGGTGGTGGCACGATTTACCGTTTCAAGCTCGAATCCGTGCCCGCCGGGGATCGTCGGGAGCTGTCCTTCAAGGGCGACGACATGATCCGCGAGGCCGATCTGAGCCGCCGTCAATGTGAATTCTCTTACCGCGATGCTGACGGCTACGTTTTCATGGATAGCGAGGATTACACCCAGTACATCCTGTCCGAAGTCGACATCGGCGATGCCGCTGCCTACATCATCGACGGCCTGACCGGTATCTATGTTTTGATCATCGCCGAGCAGCCAATCGCCATCCAGTTACCGCAATCGGTGGTGCTGGAGGTCACCGACACGGCTCCGGTCATGAAAGGTGCCTCGGCCAACCGGTCGGCCAAGCCGGCAACCCTTGAAACCGGCCTGGAAATCCTGGTGCCGGATTACATTACGCCGGGTGAAAAAGTCAAAGTCAACACCGAAACCGGCGAGTTCATGAGTCGGGCCTGATGACGGCCGAGCAACGACAGGCCCAGCTCAAGGCGCTGCGTGATCGACTGGATCTTGTCGATGCGGATCTGGTGGCACTGGCCGCCGAGCGCCAGCGCATCGTCTCTGAAATCGGCCGGGTCAAGCAGGGCGATGGCCGTCAGGTGCGCGACTTCAGACGTGAACGTGAAGTGCTGGACCATGTTCGCCGGCGTGCGGCGCAGGTCGAGCTGGATCCGGATCTGGCCGAGGATCTGCTCAAGCGCTTGATTACCGCCTCTTTGACTCGCCAGGAACAGGAGCGTGGCCGTCTGTCTGCTCGCGGTACCGGTCGGCGTGCGCTGGTGATTGGCGGCGGCGGGCGATTGGGCCGATGGATGGCCGAGTTTCTCGATAACCAGGGGTTTGACCTGCTGCTGGCAGACCCGATCTTCTCGACCGGCCAGGACAATCAGTTCCGCGACTGGCGTCAAGCGCCGATTGACGTCGATCTGGTTGTGCTGGCCACCCCGATCGGGGTGACCGTGGCGCTGATCAATGAGCTGATTGCCCGCGGTCAGCGCGGTCTGATCGTTGATCTGGCTTCGGTCAAAGGTCCGCTGATCACACCGCTGCGCAAGGCTGCGCGGGCAGGGCTTAGGATCTGCTCCATCCACCCCATGTTTGGCCCCGATACCCGTTTGCTGTCCGGTCGCCACGTGCTGCTGATGGATGTTGGCTGCCCGGCAGCGCTCACTCAGATCGAGGAGCTGTTTGCCGATACCATGGCTGAACTGCGGCCTATCGATATCGAACAACACGATCGTCTGATCGCCTGGGTACTGGGATTGTCACATGCACTCAATATCGCTTTTTTTACCGCTCTGGCCGAGTCAGGCCTGCCAGCCGAATCACTGGCCGAGCTGTCCAGCACCACATTCGACCGACAGTTGGCCATCGCCCGCAACGTCGCCTCGGAAAGCCCGGAACTCTACTATGAGATCCAGAAATTGAACGAACATGGACATCAGGCGCGCCTGGCGCTTGCAACGGCAATCAATCGCCTGGCCGATCGACTTTCCGCAGACGACCCGGCAGGGTTCAAGCAGATCATGGAGCAGGGACGCGAGTACCTCGCCAGGCTTTGAGTCTATCGATGCCACTCATCTCCAGCGACCTTAGACCCATGGCCAACAAGGGATACTATCCTCTGGTGGTTATCCAAATGGCGTTCTCTGGGCACCTCGACATCAAACCGGGTGAGTAGTTGCCAACGAAGAAAGAATAAATGTTGAAAACAATAGCCTTTTTGGGATAGGCTTGTTCCCGATGGGGGTTTTCCAGGCGTAAGCTGAATAGATCCAGTCTATGAGTGTTTGCTGACTGTGCTCTCCACACTGTAGTTCAAGATCGATAGGCAAGGGGCAACGAGCGCAAATAATTGCGCAGGGAGTTCTCCGGCGCAGAAAAGTCGCGTCGGACAGGGAGATTTGTAATGGGAGTTTTTTGGCACAGGCGCTTTATAGCCTGTGTGAATGGATTTGCCGGTAGGCTCGGGGCAGTATCAATCTACTTTCTGGTTTTGATCCTGGGGTGCGTCGCAGGAAGCGCCGGTTTCGCCAGTGATGACGACGGTTCCTGGCGTCTGATCGAGTTTTCGGTTGAGCTGAGAATGGCAGTCTTTGCCAATTCAACGGGCAATCTGGAGCGATTCGCAACATCCGAAAGGCTTGATGGCGGTCAATGGGTTATCGACTCCATCGCTGCCGATCATGTGGTACTGCAACCCGCCGGGCCGAGTGGCCGGGCATTGACCCGTGCTGGTGTCATTCTTCGGCGCGGTGAGACGCTTCCCGATCCAGACACTCTTGAGCAGGAAACCTCCTACTATTGTCAGGTTCATGGCGTAGTCATCGATGACATTGATCTCGATGCCGATGAACTGCACATCAAGGAAAATCAATGACCTGCAATAAGCGGCCCTGGCTGTCGAGATTCATCAGTTACTGCAGCGCCTTGTGCAGTGTGTTAGTTGTGGCAACCGTTGGTGCCGATGTCATCAGCCCTGAAGACCATCCTCCCAGAGGGCAGGAAGCGCCTGCGTCCATGCACGGCGTGCAGGACTATTTCGGATCCCTGGAGCGTCAAGGGAATCTGCTGCACACCACGACTCCATGGTCCATGGATACACCACTTCAGGGGCAATTGAATCTGGGGATTCGACAGAATCTGACCGCGAGAATCATAGAGTATCAGGGGGGACCGGTTTGATTTTGTCCTTGTGCTGACCACTTTTCCGACCCAGCTTGCAATTGGAGAGTTTCAGGCGGCAGGGCTTTACTGGCATGTCAAGAATGACACCTCGGGACTTGGACTGCCGCTGATTGACCAGTCTGCCGGTTGGGGTTCCGGCGGGAAGCTGCAGGGCTTTATTGATCTGGGGCATGCTGCACTTGAGCGTGTGACACCCGGATTGATCGAGTATCAACACTTGCTGGAGACAGCAATGCATGAACTCATGCATCGCTGGTCCAGCTACGTCAGCTACGCTGATGGTACTGGCGTGGTTCGGCAGGACCTTTTGGGTCACATGCAGGCCCATTGGCATTCGTTGATTGATAGTCAGGCCTCCGTCATGTATGGCCACGAATGGGCCGAACTGGCTGAGTCCGAGTATCGCAGTGGACCTGTCAGACGGCGATATTCCGATCTGGACATGTATCTGGCCGGCCTGGCCAGTCCGAGCGAAGTTGGTCCGATCCTGAAGTTGAGTAATGTACAGCCCGTACTGTCCGAGTTTCCCGCAGCGGGGCAAGTCGTTCAGGCTGAATCAGGGCACGTGACAATTGATCAGATACTTGATGCCGAAGGTCCTCGCGTGCCGGACGCGGTCAGCTCACAGAAGCATTTTCGGGCCGCTCTGGTCCTGGTTTCGCATCCATCGGAACAAGTACCAGTTGGGACTTTCGCGGCACATGAGCGATTTCGCAGGGATGTTCAGAATCGGTTTTCCTCAATGACCCATGGCCGGGGAGTTCTGCACATTGTTCCTGAGGCTGACCATGCCTATGCTCCCGGGCTTCCGGAAGTCCTGATTGGCAGCACAGAGTCGGGAACCAATGCAGTAGACGTGGAGCTGGCACTTGACTGGCTCGAACAGCAGCAAACAGAGGCGGGACTTTGGATTGATCGCAATGGCAGCCGCTGGCGGGACACGGCTGTGGCCCTGGAGGTTCTCCGACTGTTGCGTCCGGATTTCCCCGGCCTTGGTGTGGCCCAACAGGCGCTGAACGACGCTGTTCCGGAAACCCGGGAAGCGGCAGCCTGGTGGAGCCGGGCTTTCTCCGGGCAAATTCAGGTGCCCGGGCTGATTGTTGAATTGGCTGAGCTACAGCGTGTCGACGGCGGTTGGGGATTGACGGATGAGCATGGATCGAGCGTTAAAGACACCGCCAGCGTCCTTCTGGCATTCTGGGATCTGCTGCCTCAACCGGTAATCGATGCAGCCACAGGCTTTCTCGCTGCGGCGCGCAACGAAGATGGTGGCTGGGGGCATTATGCCGGTTCAGGCACTCGGTTTCCGCCGACCTTGTCGGCACTGGAAGCACTTTCATTGCCAATTGCGGAGCACCCTGAAGCACTGGAAGCCGGGCAAAACTGGATTATTTCGGTTCATCGCCCAACCGGGGAATTCCGCCACAATGGAGAGACCTTCCCGGTCGGAGGCGCCGCTCGCGCACTGGCCTTGCTGATTGGCCACGATGTTGCGCCTGGCACCTTCGACTCCACGGCACAATGGCTTTCGAGGCAGCAGGGTGAGGAAGGTGACTGGGAAGGAAGCTCCTATGCTACCGCACGAGTGTTGTTGGTGCTCGGGCTGCTGGACTTACCCAATCTTCGGGTCATGGGCCAGCCATTCTCGCTGCCAGAATCACCCACAACCGGCGCGCTGACGCGATTGACTGCGCGTGTTGGCAACACCGGTCGTCAGATCGCACCAGTCAGTGAACTACGCTGGTATCTGGGTGATCCCCGTGACACCGGCGAGCCAATCTCGAATGCCATTCAATTGCCGGAGCTGACGCCCGGATCATCGGTCCTGATTCGGCACCTCATGGAGACGGCGGGTCTAGAGGGTGAACAGGAAATCTGGGTGGTCGCGGATGACGGTGAGGAGATCGAAGAATGGACGCGCCAGGACAATTATGGACGGTTAGCGCTGAGCATAGGTCAGGCACCCGAA
>CAZFYM010000096.1:0-10234 GCA_964523755.1 uncultured Wenzhouxiangella sp.
AGGCGCTGGGTGTCAATGTCGATGATCTGCTGGTGTCGCAGCCGGATACCGGTGAGCAGGCGCTGGAGATTACCGACATGCTGGTGCGTTCCGGGGCGGTCGATATAGTGGTCGTCGACTCGGTCGCTGCGTTGACACCGAAGGCCGAAATCGAAGGTGAGATGGGCGACTCCCATGTTGGCCTGCAGGCGCGCTTGATGAGCCAGGCGCTGCGCAAGCTGACCGGCAATATCAAGCGTACCAACTGCATGGTGATCTTTATCAACCAGATTCGCATGAAGATCGGCGTGATGTTCGGCTCGCCTGAAACGACCACCGGCGGCAATGCACTGAAATTCTACGCCTCGGTTCGCCTCGACATCCGTCGCATCGGCGCCCTTAAGCGGGGTGATGAGGTGATCGGCAACGAAACCCGGGTCAAGGTGGTCAAGAACAAGATGGCTCCGCCGTTCCGCCAGGCGGTTTTCGAGATTCTTTACGGTGAAGGGGTTTCTCGCGAGGGCGAATTGATCGAACTGGGCGTCGAGCATGGCCTGATCAAGAAATCCGGTGCCTGGTATAGCTACGGTGATGATCGTATCGGGCAGGGCAAGGATAACGTCCGTCAATTCCTGAAAGACAACCCGGAAATGGCACAGGATATTGAACGCCAGGTGCGCGCCGAGCTGCTGCCCAAGAGCAAAGCGGATGCACGGGCAGAAGCAGATGCACAGGCCAGTGCACAAGCCGATGCTGACGCTGAAAGCAATACCGAGAACGCAGAGGCAAGCTAAGTGGATCAGGAGACAGCGGCGGTCAACCCCGCTGATCTTCGCGAAGCCGCGCTGCGCCTGTTGGCGCGGCGCGAGCATTCGGCCCGAGAACTGACCCACAAACTCACCCGTCGCGGATGGCCCGAGACAGTGGTCGAAAACCTGCTGTCCGATCTGGCAGAAGCCGGCCTCCAGTCTGATCAACGCTATGCCGAAAGCTACGCCCGCAGCCGATCAGAGAAAGCCTATGGTCCGATGCGAATTCGCGCCGAACTGGGCGAGCGCGGTATTGATCGTGCCCTGATCGACAAGACCCTGCGCGAACTTGAGATTGACTGGTTTGAACGCGCTGCCACCTGGTACGAACGCCGCTACGGCACTGAACCGCCTTCAGACCTGCAGGAGAAATCCCGCCGCCAGCAAGCCATGGCCCGCAGAGGCTTCGACCAGGCCACCATCCGGGAACTGACCAATAGTTAACCGAACCGCTTCCTTACCCCGCAACCCCTTAAACTATACGTCTCACCCATGATCTTCGTTATAACCGAGCCCTATTGATGAAAACCACCGCCGAGATTCGCCAGGCCTTCCTGGATTTTTTCGCCCAGCGCGACCACCGAGTTGTGCAGTCCAGTCCACTGGTGCCCGGCAATGATCCGACGCTGCTGTTTACCAATGCGGGCATGGTGCAGTTCAAGGATGTATTTCTGGGCTCCGAGCAGCGCTCGTATCAACGGGCGACTACGTCGCAACGCTGCGTGCGTGCCGGTGGCAAACATAATGATCTCGAAAATGTAGGTTACACGGCTCGTCACCACACCTTTTTCGAGATGCTGGGCAACTTCAGCTTTGGTGATTACTTCAAGCGCGAAGCGATTGAATTTGCCTGGGAATTTCTGACCAAGACTTGCGGTTTGCCGGCACAGAAGCTGTGGGTGACGGTCTATGACGAAGACGCTGAGGCGGCCGCCATCTGGCTGGAGCATATCGGCGTGGATCCCGGGCGGCTGTCGCGCATTGGTGACAAGCCGGGCAAGCGCTACGAGAGCGACAATTTCTGGGCCATGGGCGATACCGGGCCCTGTGGACCATGCACCGAAATCTTCTACGATCACGGACCGGACGTGCCGGGCGGACCGCCCGGGTCGCCGGACGAGGACGGCGATCGCTACATCGAGATCTGGAACCTGGTGTTCATGCAGTTCGACCGGGCCGATGACGGCAGCATGCGCCCGCTGCCGGCCCCGTGCGTCGATACCGGCATGGGCCTCGAGCGCCTGGCAGCGATTTTGCAAGGCGGTCACAGCAACTACGACATTGACCTGTTTCAGCACCTGATCGCGGCCGCCGCCGACCTGACTGGTGCCGAAGATCGCTCCTCGCCGTCGCTGAAAGTGATTGCCGACCATATCCGGGCCTGCGCGTTTCTGATTGTCGACGGCGTGCTGCCTTCCAATGAAGGTCGTGGTTACGTTCTGCGACGCATCATTCGGCGCGCCATCCGGCACGGCTACAAGCTCGGCTGCGACGATCTGTTTTTCAGCCGGATGGTTGGACCGCTGGCCGAAGTGATGGGGGAAGCCTATCCAGAACTCAAACACAAGCAGGAGCATGTGGCCAATGTGCTGGAGCGTGAGGAGACCCGCTTCGGCGAGACCCTGGACCAGGGCATGAAATTGCTGGAAGGCGCGATTGCCGACATGGACGGCAGCGAGATTCCAGGCGAGGTGGCTTTCAAGCTCTACGATACTTACGGGTTCCCGGTTGATCTGACCCGAGATATTGCGCGGGAACGAGATCTGAGCGTGGATGAGGAGGGATTCGAACGCGCCATGGACCAACAGCGCAAGCGGGCCCGGGCAGCGGGCAGTTTCGGCGCGAAAGGCGGGCTATCGACCGATCTGATTGCCGAATTGCCGCGCACTGATTTTTTGCGCTATGAGGCCTGTGCTGTCAACTCGGTCGAAGTGGTTGCCATCGTGATTGACGGCAAACCGGTCGAATCGCTGGATGCGGGCCAGGAAGCCCTGGTGATTCTGGATCGCACACCGTTCTACGCTGAATCTGGCGGTCAGGTTGGCGATACCGGTGTACTGGAAGGCGAGGACGTGCGTTTTGCTGTCAACGACACGCGCAAGCTGGCGGGTGTTTTCCACGGCCACGTTGGCACATTGGAATCGGGCGAACTCAAAGTCGGGCAGAAGCTGGCGGCAAGAATTGATGCCAGGCGACGGGCCGATGTGGTCCGTCATCACTCGGCCACCCACCTGCTGCATGCGGCACTTCGCCGCGTGCTCGGCGATCACGTCCAGCAGAAGGGTTCGCTGGTCGCTCCGGATCGTTTGCGCTTTGACTTTTCCCATCATGAGCCGGTTACGGAAGACGAAATTGCGACCATCGAGCGAATGGTCAACGAGCAGATTCAGGCCAATGCCGAGGCCGAAGCGCGGGAAATGTCATTTGACGATGCCATGGAAGCTGGTGCGCTGGCGTTTTTCGGTGACAAGTACGGCGACGAAGTGCGGGTGCTCAAGTTCGGTGATTTTTCGATTGAGCTGTGTGGTGGCACCCACGTCAATCGGGTCGGTGATATCGGTCTGTTCAAGATCATCAGTGAAACCGGTATTTCGTCGGGCGTAAGACGGATCGAGGCCGTGGCCGGGCGGGTCGCTGTTGAATGGCTGCAACAGCTCGATCGATCGGTTCGCGATGTGTCCGGCAAGCTCAAGACCAGTCCCGAGCAGCTCGCCGAGCGGGTTGATCAATTGCTGGACCGCTCGCGCGTCCTGGAAAAGGAGCTCGAGCGTCTGAAGAGCAAGCTGGCTTCGGCGGCCGGGTCCGACCTGGCCTCTCAGACGGTTGATATGGATGGTTTCAAGCTGGTTTCAGCGCATCTGGAAGGTGTCGATCCGAACAGTTTGCGCGACACCGTGGACCAGCTCAAGAACAAGCTGGGGTCGGCCATTATTGTTTTGGGCACAGGAGCTGGCAATGGCGTTCGCCTGGTGGCTGGGGTGACGGACGATTTGACCAAGCGTTTCAAGGCGGGCGAGATCGTCAACCACGTCGCCGGCCAGGTTGGAGGGAAAGGCGGTGGCCGGCCCGATTTTGCCCAGGCGGGTGGGTCGGATGCTGCGGCGTTGCCGGGGGCGTTGGCGTCGGTGGAGAGCTGGATCCGGGCGAAGGGGTAGGAAGTCGGGTTCCAGGTTCTTGGAAGAGCGGGATTGGGCTTTGGGTGGAAATGGTGGAGAGGGAGGGATTCGAACCCTCGAACGGGTGTTCACCCGTTAACGGTTTTCGAGACCGCCGCATTCGACCACTCTGCCACCTCTCCGAAGCGCGGCATTATAAGCCATCTGTCGAAGCCCTGAAAATTCAATGCTCGTTTGCGGTATGACCTTCAATCTTCGGCGGCGTCGGCCTCGGTCTTGGTGTCGTGCCGGGTGCCTGCTTTGTGCTCCGGTGGCGCGTACACGGTGTAGAGGCGCAGTGGTTTGGTGCCGGTGTTGATGAAGTTGTGCTCGGCACCGGCATGGACGAAAACCAGGTCGTTGGCACCGATCTGGCGGGCCTGGCCGTCGAGAACAGCTTGCCCCTGACCTTCGACGAATACCAGGATTTGATCATGGTCTTCGTGGACTTCTGATCCGATTTCTTCGCCGGGCTGGATGGTCATCAGAACCACCTGGCATTCCTTGCCGGTGATGACTTCGTCGCGGAAAGCATCGTTGTTCATTGCCATCTTGACGATGGGAACGATGTTTTTGTCGGTATCTGGCATTGGGGGCTCCTGGTTCGGAGTTTCTGGGGGCTTGATGAATGGCGGAGAGGGAGGGATTCGAACCCTCGATGGGGTATCAAGCCCCATACTCCCTTAGCAGGGGAGCGCCTTCAGCCACTCGGCCACCTCTCCGTAAACTCAGATTGTACTGCAGCTGACCGTTGCAGGTTGCTGGTTCTGTTGATTCGAGGCGCGAAAGGATACCGCTATTGGGTGTTTGGGTAAAGCCCTGATGCTGATAGAATGGCGGCTTGGTTGAATCAGCCGCCCGGAAACGCTCGGCCGTTATCAGGAGAGACAGTATTTTGGAAGATACCGAAAAACGCGACGGCAAGCGCTCGGTTCGCAGTGTGGACTTCTTTCGCGGCTTTATTCGAAGCCCCGAGCAGGTCGGGTCGGTCATCCCGAGCTCCCGCTTCATGGAGCGCCGAATCACGGCCATGTCGGAGCTTTCTGAAGCGCGCTGCGTGGTGGAGCTTGGGCCGGGAACCGGTGGCACGACGAAAGCCGTCCTGGCGGCAATGCCGGCCGATGGGCGGTTGCTGACGATCGAGCTCGATCCGCAGTTTTCGGCGATTCTCGATGAAATCGGCGATCCACGCCTGATTTCTCATATTGGCAGTGCTGCCGATCTCGGGCAGATTCTGAAGTCTCACGGTTTGCCTCAGCCGGATGCGGTGATTTCGGGGATTCCGTTTTCGACAATGCCCAGACCCGTGGCAGATTCCATTGTCGAGGCGATTCGTGACAATCTGGCACCGGCCGGCCGATTTCTCGCCTATCAATTTCGCGGCCATGTCGCTCGTATCAGCGAGCCCCTGCTGGGTAAACCCGAACAGGTCGAGTTTGAACTGCTGAACGTGCCACCGATGCGTTTTTACCTGTGGCGCAACCAGCCGGCCTGATTTGACCGGGATAGTCCCTGTTTTCGGTCATCAGAGCGACTGGTTATCGCTAAAGTTATCGCTAAAAGCGGGGTCTGGCTGCTATAATGGCGGGATTTACCTGCCGGAGTAGCCCGCCATGCGCCTGATCGACGAAGCCCTGACTTTTGACGATGTTTCCCTGGTGCCGGATTACTCGGAAGTCCTGCCCAAGGATGTTGACCTGTCAACCCGAATTACCCGGGAACTGGCCCTGAATATCCCGCTGGCTTCGGCAGCCATGGATACTGTCACCGAGGCCAAACTGGCCATCGCCATGGCCCAGGCCGGTGGTGTCGGTGTCATCCACAAGAACATGACCATAGAAGGGCAGGCCGAACAGGTTCGTATTGTCAAGAAATACGAGGCTGGCGTGATCAAGAATCCGATCACGGTTGGCCCGCAGACTACCATACGCGAAGTGTTTGAGTTGACCCGGGAGCACAATATTTCCGGTGTTCCAGTGGTTGACGGTGACGAACTGGTCGGGATCGTCACCAGCCGTGATATGCGCTTCGAGCGCAAGCTGGATGATCCGGTTCGCAACATCATGACCCGCAAGGACAAGCTGGTCACCGTGCAGGAAGGGGCCAGTCAGGACGAAGTGCTGGAGTTGCTGCATCGGCATCGAATCGAGAAGGTTCTGGTGGTCAACAAGGCTTTTCAGTTACGTGGACTGATTACGGTCAAGGATATTCAGAAATCGCGCGATTTCCCCAATGCGGCCAAGGACAGTTCGGAGCAGTTGCTTGCGGCTGCCGCCGTCGGTACTGGCGGGGATACCGAGGACCGGATTACCGCCCTGGTCGAGGCCGGTATCGATATCATCGTGGTCGATACCGCCCATGGTCACTCGCGCGGCGTGCTTGACCGGGTTTCATGGACCAAGAAGCACTTTCCCGATGTCCAGGTGATCGGCGGCAACGTATCGACTGGCGATGGTGCGCGGGCGCTGGCTGAGGCAGGAGCTGATGCGGTCAAGATCGGGCAAGGCCCTGGCTCGATCTGCACCACCCGGATTGTCGCCGGAATTGGTGTCCCGCAGGTCAGCGCCGTGTCAGCGGCTGCCGAGGCTGTTCGCGATCTGGGTGTACCGATCATTGCTGATGGCGGTATTCGTTTCTCGGGCGATGTGGCCAAGGCAATCGCGGCAGGAGCGTCATCGGTGATGATCGGTTCGTTGCTGGCCGGTGCCGACGAGGCACCTGGCGAAGTGGAGCTGTTCCAGGGGCGTTCTTACAAAAGCTACCGTGGTATGGGCTCGATGGGTGCCATGCAAAGAGGGTCATCGGATCGCTATTTTCAGACCGATGCGGCCGTGGATAAACTGGTGCCGGAAGGCATCGAGGGTCGTGTTCCCTACAAGGGGTATCTCAGCGGCATTGTTCATCAGTTGATGGGCGGCTTGCGCGCCAGTATGGGCTACTGTGGCTGTGCCACGATTGATGATCTGCGCACCAAATCGAAGTTTGTGCGGATTACCGGATCGGGGGTGCGCGAATCACATGCTCACGATGTCTCGATCACCAAGGAAGCCCCGAATTACAAATTGGGATAACAAACGGGGTTCAGGGTTCAGGAAAAGCCCGGATGGAACCAACCCTGAACCTGGTCCCTGAAACCTAATAATTTATGGATATTCACGCTCATCGCATCCTGATTCTTGACTTCGGGTCGCAGTACACCCAGCTGATAGCCCGTCGTGTCCGTGAAATCGGGGTCTACTCGGAAATCCTGCCATTTGATGCGGGGGATGAGGCGATTCGGGAGTTTGATCCCTCCGGCATTATTCTTTCCGGTGGACCGGAGTCGGTGGCGTTCGACGACAGTCCGCGTATTCCACCAATCGTCTTTGACCTTGATCTGCCTTTGCTGGGTATCTGTTACGGCATGCAGGCCATGGCGATGCACTTCGGCGGTGTGGTCAGTCCGTCCGACGAAAAGGAATTCGGCTATGCCGAGGTCGAGCTGGATCAGTCAAGTGAGCTGCTGCGCGGGATCGAGGACAAGGTCAATGCGGAAGGTCGCGGGGTGCTGGAAGTGTGGATGAGCCACGGTGACAAGGTTATCTTGCTACCACCCGGTTTCAAGACAATGTGCACGACCCCCTCGGCGCCAATTGCCGGCATGGCCGATGACGAGCGGCATTACTACGGACTGCAGTTCCACCCCGAGGTCACCCACACCAGCCAGGGACGTCGAATCCTGGAGCGATTCGTGCTCGAAATCTGCGGCTGCGATGCCAGTTGGACGACCGAAGCCATCATCGAGGACCAGATTGGCCGGGTTCGCCAACTGGTTGGCGAGGACACTGTGCTTCTGGGCTTGTCCGGCGGCGTCGATTCGTCCGTTGTTGCAGCGCTGCTGCATGAGGCGATTGCCGACAAGCTGCTGTGCATTTTTGTCGACACCGGTCTGCTGCGTATCGAGGAAGGCGATCAGGTCATGGCAACGTTTGCCGAGCACCTGGGCGTTCGGGTCGAGCGGGTCAATGCTCGCGATCAATTCATGAATGCGCTGGCCGGTATCAGTGACCCGGAAGAAAAACGCAAGGTGATCGGGCGCCAATTCATCCGGGTGTTCGAGCAGGCAGCCAGAACGCACCAGGAAGCGGCCTGGCTCGCTCAGGGCACGATCTATCCGGATGTGATTGAATCGGCCGGAGCCGCTACCGGCAAAGCCAAAGTGATCAAGTCTCATCACAATGTGGGCGGTCTGCCGGCGGACATGAACCTGAAACTGGTCGAGCCGCTGCGAGAGCTGTTCAAGGACGAAGTGCGCAAGATCGGGGTCGAGCTGGGTCTGCCGACCGAGCTGGTGATGCGCCATCCGTTCCCGGGGCCGGGCCTGGGCGTTCGGATTCTGGGAGAAGTCAGGCCGGAGTTCGTCGAACCGCTGCAGAAGGCCGACCATATCTTCATTTCCGAGCTGCGAAAGGCCAATCTTTACGATAAGGTCAGCCAGGCCTTCGCGGTATTTCTGCCGGTCAAGTCAGTTGGCGTAGTCGGCGATGCCCGTCGCTATGAATACGTCATTGCGCTGCGCGCCGTCGAAACCATCGATTTCATGACCGCCCGCTGGGCCTACCTCGACCATGCATTCCTTGACCACGTCTCACGCCGCATCATCAACGAATGCGACGGCATCTCACGAGTGGTCTACGACATCTCCGGCAAGCCTCCGGCGACCATCGAGTGGGAGTAGTCCGGCGTTAAGGTTCCCCTGAGCCGGCTTTGGCCCGGCAGATTGTTCGTTTCTGACTCAACGCCACCGCTCGCCAGGCGCTTTGCACGTTACTGGAATATGACAATGCCGTTACAATGGCGCCCGTTGTGGGGGTGGCGGCGCGGTTTTTGGCGCCGCCGGTAGATTTGGCGCTGGCACCTGGATGGGTTAGCGAGAGTTTCGATATTTGGGGCAGGAGAATGGCGTTGTCGTCAAATCATCCGGTCACCGGGCAACTAGCTGAGGAAGGCGGGAAGCAAGCCCACATTCTTGGCCTGTCACGGCCTCTGATTCTGGCAGTGGCAATTGTTCTGCCGCCGATGTTGCTGATACCCGTGCAGATACACCTTGCCGAAAGCCAGTACTTTGAGGCCGGCCTGCCGGATATCATCCCTGGGTTGCTGCTTATGGCCCTGGCTCTCACGCTAGTGAGTCTGGTCATCGCGTTGGTGGTCCGGCCTCTTTTGTCGCTATCTGTGCGCCGCGGATTGAGCGCGGCGGTTCTTGGCCTGGCTATTCTGGTTTGGCTGCAAGGGCAAGTCCTGCTCTGGGACTATGGGGTTCTGGATGGCCGCGATATTGTCGGTACGGGCTGGTCGACTGCGCTGGTCGTGGATTCGTTGATCTGGGCCAGCGTTCTGGTCGGTGTTTTTCTGAGCAGGCGCCGGCTGGTCCGGCTCGCAGCACCAATCTGCAGTCTGCTCCTGCTTATCCAGCTGGTGCCATTGGCCCTGGCGCTGAGGGAGTATTCAGCACCACCGGCGATGCATCGCTACAGCTTCTCCGAGCGTGACAAGTACGAGTTTTCCCGGGAGCAGAATGTCATCGTGGTCGTGCTGGATGCTTACCAGGCTGACATTTTCCAGGAACTGGTTGATCAAGAGCCGAGCTGGCGTGAGGAGTTCGAAGGATTTACTTTTTTTCGTAATGCGCTGGCAGGTTATTCCAAGACCTATCCCAGCCTGGCATTGATGCTGACCGGGCAGTGGTATGAAAACCAGCAGCCGATCCAGCAATTCCTCGAGGAGAGCTTTCATAAACAATCGCTGACCACCAGCCTGCTCGACCTTGGGTGGCAGGTTGATCTGTTTCCACATCTCAAACGTCTTTTGCCAATCTCCCCCGGTCTGGCTTCAAATGTTGAGCCCGTTATCAGCTGTGAGACCCGACGGGCCGAAACGGGTCGATTGCTGGATCTCGGATGGTTCCGGATCAGTCCCCATTGGGCCAAATCCTTTTGGCTGAATGACTATAACTGGCGTCTGAGCGGAATTCTGGGTAGCAGTTGTTCAGCAGCAGGCAACGATTCAGGCAACTTCAATGGCTCGGAGTCTTCTGCCGAGCAGCATGCCGCCCTCGAGTTTGTCCATGGGATGAGCGAGTATGCTGGTGATGACTTGCAGGTACCTGCCTTCAAGCTTTTCCACCTGCTAATTCCGCATGCGCCTTTTCATCTTGATGAGAATCTGCAGGTCCGTCGGCTGGAGGGCGTCCAGGAAGGCTATCTCCGCCAGTCGAGGGCCACTCTGGAGGTGATGAAGCATTTTCTCCGA
>CAZFYM010000097.1:0-9909 GCA_964523755.1 uncultured Wenzhouxiangella sp.
CGCCCCCAGGCCCCGAATCTGCGACGTTTCACTCGGTCGCTCATCCTCACCGTACTGGCGAGTACGCCTCCGGTGCGCTCGGTCGCGAAACCTCACATCTGCAAGACCTGGAACCGTCTCGCGACGGTTGGGTCATGAATAGTCCGGGCTGAGTGTAGAGCCGTTCAATCGATCCGGCGGACACTGGCCGGCGTCTGGCCGAAGTGTTCGCGGAATCGGCGCGAGAAGGACGAGACGCTGGCAAAGCCGACCGCCTCGGCGACTTCGGCCACGTTGCCGGCACGGCGCTTGAGCAGATCGACCGCGCGCTGCATGCGCGCTTCGCGCAAATAGTCGTCCGGCGACTGCCCGGTCTCTTCCTTCATTTTCCGGAACAGCGTGGTCCGGTCCATGTGCAGCAGCGAGGCCCAGTCGCGAACGCTGAAGCCCGGGTCGCTGAGCGATTCCTCGACGACCCGCTCGGCCGCCTTGACAAAATCCGATTCGACATTGATGGGCTGATCACTGGCTTCGAACTCGGCCTGCAGACGGGCCTTCAGCCGACGACGCGAAGCGATCAGTCCATTGATGCGGGCGGCAAGCTCGGCGCCGTCGAAGGGCTTGGCCAGATAATCGTCGGCACCAGCCGCCAGACCCTGAACGATGGCATCGCTCTCGCCGCGGGCGGTCAGCATCAGCACGGGAATGAAATCGAGCTCGGGATCGGCCTTGATCGCCCGGGTCATGCCCAGACCGTCGAGCTCAGGCATCATGCCATCGGTGACAATCAGATCGGGCAGATGCTCGCGGGCCTGCTCAAGCCCTCGCACGCCGTTCTCGGCCTCCACGATCCGGAAGGCCCGCCCCAGGCGCAGCCTCAGGAATTCGCGCAGTTCGGCATTGTCGTCGACCAGGAGGATCTGCGCGGCCGATTCGACTTCCAGAGGCCTCTCGCGCTGGGCTGGGTCTGGTTCGATGACCTCGGGCTCGGGCGGCTCGGCCATGTCGGCCTCGTCCCGGGGCTGCAGGGTCGCCGGAAAACCCAGCGTGAATCTGGCACCGGCACCGATCTCACTGTCGAGCCGAACCTCCCCGCCGTGCAGTTCTATCAACTCGCGCACCAGAGCCAGGCCGATCCCCGTGCCGCCGCCGGCCGACGAGGCAACGCTGCCCTGGCGATAGCGCTCGAAGATCTCGCCCTGATCGGCCTCGCCAATGCCGGGCCCGGTGTCCGCGACCCGGATCGAGAACTGTTCCGGCCCACAATCAAGACCCACCCGAACCGAACCACCGGCCGGGGTGAACTTGATCGCGTTGCTGATCAGGTTCGAGACCATGGTGTCGATGTGGCGCGGATCGAACACCGCCATGCAGGACTTGTCCAGACCCTCGGTTGCCAGGTCGATCGACTCCGATGCGGCGTGAACCCTGAAGCGGTCAACCACGCACCGGACGGCCAGCGCCAGATCGTTGCGCACCAGCCTCAGCGGCATCTCGCCGGCATCCAGCTTTTGCAGGTCGAGCACCTGGCCGATCAGGGACTGCATCACCTCGGTGTTGCGCTGGGCCAGCTTCAGGTACTGACGACCATCCTCGCTGAGCTCGGGCTCGCGGCCCAGTTCCTCCAGCGGGGCGCGGGTCAGGGTCAGCGGCGTGCGCAGCTCGTGCGAGATGTTGGCGAAGAATTCGGCCCGTGCATCGCTCAGGCGCTGGACGGCGCGCGCGCTGGCTCGAGCTTCGGCGGTCCGCTCGGCGACCTGCTGTTCCAGCATTCTCTGCTGGTCCAGCATACGCCGCTGGCGCCGTGCCTGACCCCATTGAACCGCGAGAAACAGCAGCAACAGGCCAGCCAGCACATACGCAGCAAAGGCCCAGGGATGTTCGTACCAGCGCGGTAAGACGGTGATCGGCAGCGGCTCCGAATCCAGCATGCGACCGGTCACGTCCCGAGCCTGGACCTGAAAACGATAGTGACCGGCCGGCAGTTGGGGATAATCACGCAGGGTCTCATGACTCCAGCGCGTCCAATCGCGCTCCAATCCCTCCAGACGAACCCGATACCGGGTTTGGTCCGGCCGCAGATAGCTGTTCAGTCCATACTCGAAGCGCAGAGCCGGCTGCTCGCGATCCAGCGACAGGACCTGACCGGTCAACGGTCCACTGCGAAGCCAGCGATCATCATCCGGAAAGCCGGCACGCTGAACCGTCACCTGGCCGTGCAGTGCAGGCTTCACATCGAGGTAATCAAGGTCGATTCGATACAAGCCCGGATGACGGCCAATCCAGAGCTGGTCGCGCAGAACCCTGAAAAACCAGTTCTGGCCTGGCGGGAGCTGAGGCAGGAAGCGGCGCCGCCAGTCAATGCCCTGATCGGTCGACATCCGTCCCAGCCAGAGCGCACCGCCCTCACCAATGCCGCCGATCACGCGCTCATGGTCCACGGCAAAAAGGCGGTTCACATTGCGCGGCTCGCCCAGGGATTCGTTGTTGAAGTTTGGATCGGGTTCAATGCGCAGCGGAGCACCCTCGGCCAATCGTTCGACCAGGCGATAGCCGCCCTCCGTGGTGCCCAAGACCACCCGCTCTCCCAAATTGAATGGCCAGGAAGAACCCGCCGGCACGCCGGCCTCGGCCGCCAGTGTCGCTTCCAGTTCCAGATCGTCCTGGCCATTCCAGCGCAGCAGATAGAACTGGCCCCCACTGGCGCCAGCCCAGACTCGACCGTCCACCGTCTCGGCCAGATGATGCACCCGCTGCTCAATGCCTGGTACGCGTTGAATCGCCTCCCAGCCTGTTTCGGTTCGAACCAGAACGCCGAGACCGGACTCCAGTTCCGCATAGACCACCGGGCGATGGCGCGAGGCGATCAATTTGTAGCCATAGGTATCGGCAATCAATCGCTCGCTTTCGAGCGTCTGACCACCGGCCAGATCAAATACCATGCGGTGCACACCTTCGGAACCCGAGACCAGGACCGCATCACCGTCATCCAGCAAGCCGAACGCTTCGAGCACCGGCGCATCCAGGGACTGCAGGCGACTCCCGTCCGAACCATCTTCACGCAGCACGCCCACGCCGCGACTGCCCGCGACAAGCAGTTCACCCTGGTGTTCGATCAGGCCCTCAGCTTGAGGCACGCCAAGATCACTGTCGTAGTAGCGCAGGCCGTTGAACCAGTCGACCCGTGCAATCGAACCTTCCTGCGCCAGCCATAGCCCTCCTTCCCGGTCCATGCTCATGGCGCTGATCACATTGCTCGCCAGGCCGTTGCGTTCACTCACATGATCCATCAAACGACCCTCAGACGAAATATGCATCACGCCTTTATTGCGCGTGCCCAGCACGAAACTGCCGTCGGCCAGCGGTAGCGCGCGGAACGGCCAGGAGTCGGCCAGTTCCGGAAAGCGCGCCGCTTGAACAGGTTCAGACGACGACAGCCAGAACAAGCCCTGATCGAGCGTACCCATCAAAATCCGGCCATCGGGGAAGGGTTGCAAGAAGGTCAGGCGCACACCTTCGGGTTGTTGCCAGCCCGACTCTGGCAGCAGCGGCTGATCTTCGGCAGGGAATTCGGTCAAGTCGTAGAGCTCACGACCGATCAACACCAAAAGTCGGCCTTGATGGGCAACCGAAAGGCGAAAGAGGCGATCGCTTTTGGGAAAGCGCAAAAGCGCCTGCCCATCCCACTGAAACATCGCCTCCAGCGTGTGGAAATAGGCCCGGCCGTCGATCAGATGGAGGCCGCGGGTTTCGCCGAAGCTCTGGTGCTGCTCCGGGAGCGTCGCCGACAAGGAGGTGTAGGTCAGAGCACCCGTATCATCGGATTCGTAGTAGCCAAAATCGTTTGGCATGCCCACCCAGACACGACTGTGCTCATCGATCGCCATCACCCGAACGCGATCGGCTTGCGGCGTTTCAATTTGGCGCCACTGCGCCCCGTCGAAGGTCAGTAAATAGTGTCCATTGCCCACCACCATCCGCCCGTCAGGCACCTGCCCGATCGCCCAGTTGGTCACCTGCCCGCCGTAGTCGGCCATCGACCAGATCTGGATCAGGGGTTTGCCGGGTGGCAGTGGACTGTCCTGCGCACGTGTCGTCGTGCAACAGAACTGGACAGACAGGAGGGTCAAGATGGCAATCAGGGACCCTCTGAACAAATCTCTGCGAGCGCGACGGGGCCTTCGCGGGATCACGCTGCGCCGGCCTGTGCTTTCGTTGTAGCGATCTGGAGTGGAAATCCTCGACACAAGTGTATCCATCATGCCGCCAGCATCGCGGCAGGAATGACCCCGACGCCGTCTCGGCGGCGGTAAGCCTCCGGCCCGGTGTGGATGACAATGGCGTCGAGCAGATCGTCGCCGATTCGATCTTTCAGCCACAACAGGTGCCGGACATCGTCATCGGAAACAGTGCGGCTGAGCTTGACTTCAATGGCCAGTATCCGGCGGTCGGCGCGTTCAACGATCAGATCAATCTCGCGCTGTCCGCCGTGCAGGCGCAAGTGCCGCAACCCGGCTCCATTGGCCTGGGCATAGACTCGCAGACTGAGTGTGACCAGCGATTCGAAAAGTCGTCCCAGCAGTGAACCACCGCGGAGGATTTGCGGGTGGGCTTCCGCGCCATTCAGTAGCGCGTCGCCATCCAGGCCGAGCAGACGAACGGCCAGCGCGGGATCGGCAAGATGGTGCTTGGGGGCTTGTGCCAGCCGATTCAGATCGTTGTGAGTCGGTTGCCATGCCGGGACAGGATCGAGAATCCAGAGTCGCACCAGCGCATCGTGCCAGGGTTGGGTCGTCGTCTTCGCCGGCTTGTCGCCCTCGCCGCTGGTTGCCGCATCACGGATGGCTTCGAAACTGGCTGCGGTTGCCGTGGCGGCGGCATAGGCTGCCAGCCAGCGTCTGAGTGTCTCCGGACGGCGAACGGACAGCCCCTGTTCCTCGAAGTCCCGCTCGATGATTCGGTGCAGATAGCCGTCAAGCTGGGCTCGCAATCCGCGCCCCGAATACTGACGCAGGCCCGGCAGACCGGATTGCACGATTTCATCGACATATTCCTTCAGTCCAGCACGGCATTTGCCGCTCAGCGGTGGTCGTTCGCCCGTCAATAGATTGCTCAGGCTGATAGTCGGGGTCGCCGGCCATCGCTCGGCAAGGGACAACGGTCGCATTCTTGTAGTCACGATCCGACCGGCACCGGAATGAGTCGGCGCGTTGCGCGGGCTGGCCGAACCAGTCAGCAGGAACTTCGATGGCTGACATCCGGCGTCGACCGCGCGGCGAACAATATCCCAGACGGCCGGAACGCGCTGCCATTCATCAATCAAAAGAGGCGGTTCGCCGCCCAGCACTCGCGCGGGATCGGCTTCGATGATTTCGCGTTGCGCGGGGTCGTCGAGTTCGTAGCGGGTGTTCGCGCGGCGCCGAGCGGTCTCTGTCTTGCCGACACCCTTGGGGCCTTCAAGAGAGATGGCCGGCAACTGAGGCAGCAGCTCGTCGAGCTCACCGTCAACAATACGCTCGAAATATTCCCCAGGCACGGAGCCTCCTTGCAGTGTTGCCAAGCTACCGTTTAGCAGGTCAATACGATACCATATCTCAACACTCTAGACTACCATTTCTCACAGCCATCAGGATGAGTCAACACCCCCGAGCCTACTCGCCAATTCGATGACTTCGGTGGTTCCTGTTATTCGAACCGATCCCTGAACACCTGATTGGAGCGGCGCTCGACCGCGCCGATGTCGCACCTGGCGATGCCGTCGTCGTTGCCGTCCCTTGGGCGGGTCAGACCGCGGGCGTCGCTGGCAATGCGGCTTGCGTCGTCGAACGCGTCGATCAGCGGGCTGTCAGCTTTTGGCAATCGGACCGGCAGGCCGTCCAGGCCGGCGGCCAGGGGTTCGACACTACTGTACCCCGCCAACATCAATGACAGGATTGTAATTCTACGCTGAAAGTGCGTAGAATTACATCATGGATAATCGCGCACGACTCGAAGATCTGATGCTGGGTCACGCCCTGCGTCGACGCGATGTTGCACAGTTGTTGGGCAAGCCGCTGAATGCTGCGGGTGGCTACAGCAATTCAACGGTTGATCATTGGCTGAGCGGAACCCATCAGGTCCCGGGTCATGTGCTGGAACTGTTGCAATTGAAACTAGCCGGACGACAACAGCGGCCGGATCCGTGGCAACGGCTGATCAGGCAACCGCTCCCCTACACAAACCAACGTGAACTGGAAGCCGACTTGGCCCAGGTGCTGGAGCAAATTGCCCAAGGTAAACTTCCCTGTACCGGCCGCATTTTCAAGGCTCCGGCACTTCAGCGCGCCGGCTACTGGCTGGAACTGATCGCCCAACTTGGTGGCCCGCGCTTCAAGCCCCACCGTGCCCGCCTGCTCAGTGAAGCCAGTCGTATACGGAAACGACTGAATAGCAGCACCCAGGCTGAACCCTTGCGCGCTGGTGACCGGGTCCAGACCAAAACTCTGGACGACCTGGCACGTAAATGGAGCCTGACCCGCGGTGCCGACATCCAGCGATTCCGTCAGCTCGCACTCACCGGCCACGTCTGATGCAAAATGGCCTTCTGCAAGCGCTGCAAGAACTGATCGACCGCATATCGGAATTCGTCCGATCCGACCAGGTGATCCCCGCATATTTGGCCGGCGGCGCAGGCACCTATCTGCACTTGCAGAATGCAGGTGGACCGCCGGCAGAACAAGCGCGCTACTCCGAAGACGCCGACATTCACTTTGGGCGTGCCCTGATTTTCGACAAGGACCTGGTCGTGTCCTACGAGAATTCGAGAGGCGAGGAGTGCCTGCTGGCCCTGGATGGAAGCTACACCATCGACATCGGCCTGCGTCACCCGGATTGCTTCGATGATGCCGAATTTCTGTTTCGCAGCAAAAACGAACGAATCGAACTGTATCTACTGAGCCCGCTGGACCTGGCAGTGACGAAGGTCGGCCGGTATCAGGACCATGACAGGAAGGATATCGAGTTGCTGGCCGAGGCCGGTCTTCTCAGTGCTGAAGAGTTTCGACAACGAGCCACCGAGGCCCTTGACTACCCGGCAACCGATCCGACCATGGTTCAAATCAACATCGATCAGGCGATTGAAGTCATTGAAAAATGCAGTAACCGATCAATCTGAAAAATGAGCTGATTACGAGTGAAATTCGGCTCACCGGCCAGACAGTAGCTCTAATCAAAGCTTCATCGTGAAGAAGCGAATAAGTCCTCGCTCCTGATCAACCATTTGGCTGTGAAAGCGGGAGCTTCCAATGGAGCTCCCAACTATTTGGTGGGTGCCGCTGGCGTCAACGCGATGCAGCAGGATGTCAGAGCCATCCTCCGATCGGTCCTCAAAGCCTTGCTGATAGGGAATGATCAACAGGGCCGCGGAATTGAAAGTCAGATTGCTTGGCTGGAAATCATAAACCGGCCCCGCGCAAGCCGCGCCTTCCGGAAGTGACGTTGATGATGATGGTGGGATTTCAGCAACGCTGATGCTTCTGGCCAGCTCCAGAGAACCCGAGGGCACCAGCAAGGCAGCACCATCTGGTAAGCCAACCGCTCCACCGTCCGGACCAATAAGAGCCTCTGAAGTTAGGTGGCCTTCAGCAACTATCTGAAGCTTTACGGTCTGGCTGGTATGACGACCAGATGTTGCGAACAGACTAACTTCATAATTCCCGGGTCGATCAGCGATCAATTCGGCGCTTGCCCCAAACTCAAACAACACAGTCCCACTGTTGTCAGGTTGCCCAACCAAGTCCCAGCGATAAACGACTGATTCACCGGGACTGTGATCAGCCAGAACTCGAAACGGCCTGCCAACCTCAATCCAGATTGGCTCAGACACATCAAGATCAGGAAACCAGACCTCAAGCGGTGGCTCGAACACTTCCGGAACATCAATCAGTGGTTCGCCATCTGTCAGTTGATAGACTCGCCATTGCGACGCGTAGTCGCAGTAGTGTCCTGCCGAAAAGCTCCAGTAAACTTCGATCACCACCAGACCCCGTGATGCATCGGTCCACATCGCCTGGGGCCTGCCCCGACCCGCACACAAGATATCAGGCTGCGCCAGGTAGAAGATTGCTTCCCAGGGAAGCTGAAGCTTGAAGTGCAAACGCCCGGTGTCGCTATCCTTGATAGTCAGAACTTCGGCTTGGCATTCAAATTCCACAGACCAGAATGACCTCGCAAGTTCTCGAATTTCACAAGCTTCACGCGCACCGCTCCGGAACCGTTCAGGCGTATACACAAGGTGCAGGGGAACAAACTGCTGATCACTGAGCCAGGCATTGATGCCTTCAATACGGGATTGCATCTCGACGCTGCGCTGCTCCGGCGACATCCCACTATCCAGGTCGCTTGCCGGCTGAAAATTCCGAACCAACTCGAAAGCCGGTGGGCTCAGAATGTGGATTTTACTTGGAGCCTGCAACCCACCCTCGCTCACTGCCACGGCGACCTCGCCTGTAGCCAGAGAAACAGCGGGCAAGCCGGGAAAGGAAAGCGACCGACGCCATTCAACGAACGAGCTGTGACTTGCAGACTCGAGCCCCGATTCAGCCGCGAAAGTGAAGTTTTCAAGTCCGATCACCAGAACCATGACCAACAAGCACCTTCCATGGAACGTCCGGATAGCTCGAACAAGCGCAATCTTCTGATACATCCTGCGAGTGTCTCACGATCATCCACCAGAAGCTATCCAACGGCGAAGGAAGCTCGACAAATGCAGAATATCCTTCTTAACGCTCTGTTTTAATTGCACTTTGGACACGTTTTACTATATATTAAAACGGGGTATCCCTTTAGCTCCACAGATGGCGAAATTAGCCCATGGGCTTGCCAAAGCTACAGCCGATAGCCGGGACGGATTACCCAACAACCTGGATTCAATTCCTTGACTGGTTTCACTCTGAGCAGGCATGCCGGGATTACCTGGAAAATCTGCGCTGGCCCGATGATCTGATCTGCCCGAAATGCGGCGCATCAAGCGAAGTCAAGCGCATCAGTCGCGGCAGATTGGCTTGCCCGGTATGCCGCCACCAGACCACGGTGACGGCGGGGACGATTTTCGACAAGACCCGCACGGAGCTTCGTGTCTGGTTCGCTGCCATCTGGTACATCACCAACCAAAAGCACGGAGTCAGCGCGTTGGGATTGCAGCGTGTGCTTGGGCTGGGGAGCTACGAAATCGCTTGGACAATGCTGCACAGACTGCGACGCGCGATGGTTCGGCCCGGCAGGGAATTGCTTGATGGAGAAGTGGAAGTCGATGAGACCTACCTCCCTTACCGACCGGAAAACGCCCGTTTCTGCGGTCGGTCGCAAGAGTAGGACCACACAGGCGCTTGTTGCCATCGCCGTCGAAATGCTCCAACCCAAAGGGTTCGGGAGAATTCGGGTTCAGCAAATCGCGAAAGGCGACTATGCGCACTTGCTGCCTTTCATCAAGGGGGCTGTTCGTGCGGGTGCGATTATTCACAGTGATGGATCTCCCGCCTACAGAAAACTGGATAATGCCGGATATGGACACCGTCGCACGGCCCATATTGGGTCCGACACGCCCGCTCATGAATCGATGCCGGGCGTTCATCGGGTTGCCGCATTGCTGCAGCGCTGGATGATGGGCACTCACCATGGGGCTGTCCAACCGAGCCAGCTGGACTATTACCTGGACGAATTCGTATTTCGATTCAATCGCCGGACTTCGCGATCCCGAGGATTGCTGTTTTATCGACTGCTCCAGCAGGCTGTCATAACGGAACCAGTGACTTACGGGAAAATCGTGGAAACGCCCAAGCAATCCGAAAATTGAACTCTGTGGAGCTAAAGGGATACCCCATATATTAAAACAGTATTCTAGTGTACCCCGTCAATCATTCTGTAACTTATAGCGAGTCGGAGAGCGTTTAG
>CAZFYM010000098.1:0-1914 GCA_964523755.1 uncultured Wenzhouxiangella sp.
CTGTCGGCTCAGGCGCACTCTATAAGTTACAGAATGATTGACGGGGTACACTAGCTCGTGCTGTGAAAACCTCAATCAGTGGTGCCGGTTACATCGGCATGATCCGATTGCTCAACAGCACGCTGCACTGGTGCGTCGGATACGCGCCCATTACCCCCTACCTCCCCCGCGCGTGGTTCACAGTGTGTACCGTTAAGCAGCGATGCTGATCCGAGGAGCCGGATGCGGGAAATCCGCACGTCCGGATCTGCGGGAGCCCCGGGTTGATACCAGCCCGGGGCCACCCGACCTGCCGCCCCCGCCCGGCCCGAAGCACCCGACACCCCCCGATGCAGTAGACTGAGAGCTTGGGTGAACCCACCCCTTGCTACCTGCCACCAAACCTATCCCCCTCGTCGATGGCTGAGCTTCATTCGTAATCAGGAAAGCTTTTCTTCGATTGGAATCGTGATCTGAACTGCGACGCCGCCTTTGCAATTCACCGCTCGTATTCGCCAGTCGTGATGGTCGGCGATCAAACGGGCAATGGTCAGTCCCAGTCCCAAATGCACGGTCGGGCCGCGCTGTTTTCGGATCGACACCATCGAATCGAATACGGTATCGGCACTGTCGGGTAGTGATGGTCCGTCGTTTTCGATCGACAGTCGCAGCTTGCCACTGAGCGAACGCTCCAGCCGAACGCGGATCGTGCTGTTGACCAGGCTGAAATCAACCGCATTGTCGATCAACTTGTCGACAAGCTGCGCGAGCAGGTCCGGGGCAGCCTTGATGATCACTGCCTGGTCGGGGACTTTGAGCTCAAAGCGACGCTTGGGGTAGGTGTCCCGGCAGGCCTGGACATAGTGGTCGAGAAATTCGCTCAAATTCATTGTAATCACGGGTTCATCGGACAGGCTTTCCTCGATGCGTGAGGCCTGGCTCATCGCCTGGAAAATCCGGTTCAGCCGGTCGCTGCCTTCCATGGCGCGTGCGCGGTAGCGTTCGATGGCTGCCGGATCGCTGGTCTGGCCCAGATTGTCCAGTGACGAGCGAATCATCGCCAGTGGCGTGCGCAGTTCGTGGGCCAGCTTGTCGGCCAGCGTGCGCAGGTAGCGCTGATGCTCGCCCAGGCCGGACAGCAGGCGGGCCATGCTGCGGCCCAGATCGCCCAGCTCATCGCCGGCAGTCGGGGCCGGAATGACCTGGCGGACCTGACCGTCCTCGCTGACTGCCGCTTCAGCCGCATTGCGTAGTCGGCGGATTCGGACGGACAGCCAGGTTGCAAAGGCCAACAGAATCATCGCAACGACGACAAACACCGTCAGACTGATAGCGAGCAGACGCAGCACGGCGCGGTTGCTGTCCAGCAGCAAGCGGTCGGCATTGCGTTCAAGCAGCAGGCTTCCAAGGTTTTGATCGTTATGGATGATCGGTGTGGTGGCGCTGAGAACAACGCCGGGCTGTTCGGGATGGGTGGTCCAGGCAGCCGTTGTCTCGTTCAACGCATTGTCCAGTGTCTCATTGCCCAGTGTCAGTAATCTCACGGTCGATTCATTGCGCAGGGTTCCGACGGGAATGGCGTCACTGGCCAGGCGCTCGAACAGCAGGGTATCCAGCCAGGATGGCTCTGGCGGGGTCGACTCCGGTCGACTGTCGCGCTGGGCTCTGGCAATGACCCAGCCGCCGGGCAGGATGGCCCAGGCTCGAGTTCCGTCCGGGATCATGGCCGTGAGACTGTCTGCAAGTTCAGGCTGGGGACGAACCAGCGTTTGGTTCGGGTTCAAGTCTCCGTAAACTCGCGCGGGCGTTGGCTCGCCATGATAGTCGACGTCAATCACCTGCCAGCCCAGGGCGACCGGTGGCGGATGGTCTGGAATCTGTAGCTCTAGGGTCCAGCCCCTGGCCCGCGGCTGCCAATAACCCTGCACTCTGGGC
>CAZFYM010000098.1:1924-9016 GCA_964523755.1 uncultured Wenzhouxiangella sp.
CTCTGGGCCAGCCCGTGGCATTGCGTCCGCGTGATTCGATCCAGCCGGGCGCCAGCGGTGCCAGTTCAATCCGGCTTTGCAGCCCGTCGGCTCGCAGGAATTCCAGGACCAGCCGATCACCATCGGACAAACCGGGCCGGCTGTAAACCTGACTGGGGCTGGTCACCTGAATCAACAGAAACAGATTCTGATGGTATTCAGCGACAGTCAGAGCTGCGGATGGTTGATCGGGTAATGCATTTTCGTTCAGTGAGTTCTCGATTGCCGCAAAGTGCCAGTCATCCGCGTAACCATCGAGAAAGAGCCTGGAGGACGATTGATGGACGTAGCGCACCGGCCGGTCGCTGACTGGCCACTGCTCGCCGGCCTGGGCCGCCAGAAGACGGGCAGTGGTTCGGGTGATGTCCATCAGGGCGTCGGCATGACCGGCGCGCAGCGTTTGTTCAACCTGGCGCGCAAACTGCCATCCTGCAATGGGCAAAGCCAGCACCAGCAGGGTAATCAGCAGCAGTTGCAAACGCAGCGTCATTGGCCGGCATGCCAGCGGTATCCGGCACCGTGGACAGTTTTGAGCGCATCGAAGCCGGCGTCCACGGACTGGAACTTGCGCCGGATGCGCTTGATATGTGATGTGATCGTGGTGTCATCCACGACCAGGCTGGCCGCATCCATCAGCTGCGCGCGCGATTTGACATGGCCGGGATGGCGGGTCAGGCAGTGAACCATCCAGAATTCGGTCACCGTCAGTGCCACCGACTGGTCCTTCCAGCGCACGTTCAGCGCATCCGGGTCCAGTGCCAGTGATCCATGTGCAATCAGATGGTCTGGTTGGCGGGTCGGACGGGAAAGGGCGTCGATGCGCCGGAACAGCGCGATGATGCGGGCCAGCAAGTGGCTGATGCTGATATCTTTGGTCAGATAGTCATCGGCCCCCAGGCGCAGCCCGGAGACCGCATCGAGATCACTGTCGCGTGCTGTGAGAAAAATAATCGGCAGCCCGGCCGAGCGGTTTCTGAGCCAGCGACACAGCTCGAATCCGCCCTCCGGCTCGTCTCCCAGACCAATATCGATGACCACCAGATCCGGCAGTTGATCGGCAAACACCTTTTCGGCCCCGGCCCGGTCGGCCAGACCCAGGGTCTGAAAACCGTAGCGCTCCAGCGCCTCCCGGTAATTGTCGCGAATCGGCGCTTCGTCCTCGACTATGGCAATCGTTCGTGTCGTCACGGACGCTATTGTCAGGGTTCACGAGCGAAGGCACAACTCGAACCTGCTGGATGACCATTGGCACGTCGAGTTTCAGTGCGATCAATTGGCCGCGGCCAGTTCCCGTCCGATCAGCATGCGTCGGATTTCGTTGGTCCCGGCACCGATGTCGTAGAGCTTGGCATCGCGCAACAGGCGACCGGTGGGGTATTCGTTGATGTAGCCGTTGCCACCGAGGGCCTGAATGGCCTCCAGGGCCACCTGAACGGCGCTGGTCGATGCGTGGAGCAGGCAGGCAGCGGCGTCGATGCGGGACTTGGTGCCGCGGTCGAAGTCGGCCCCGACCTGGTAGGCGAAACCGCGTGACGATTGCAGCATCGCGTACATATCCCCGACTTTGGCCTGCATCAGACCGAAATCGGACAAGGTGCGACCGAACTGCTTACGCTCGCGAATATAGGGCAGGACGTTGTCCAGCGCTGCCTGCATGATGCCAATGGGCCCACCCGAGAGCACCAGGCGTTCGGAATTCAGGCCGGACATCAGGATCTTGACGCCCTGGTTGACTTCACCCAAAACGTTCTCATCGGGTATTTCGCAGTTGTCGAATACCAGTTCGCAAGTGTTGGAACCGCGCATCCCCAGTTTGTCGAGCTTCTGGGCCTTGCTGAAGCCGGCCATGTCGCTTTCGATGATAAAGGCAGTCATACAACGACTGCCCGCTTCGGGCCCTGCCGTTCGCATGTAGACCAGAGCCACATCACACTCCGGCCCGTTGGTAATCCACATCTTCGAGCCGTTGGCAACCCAGACATCACCGCGCTTTTCAGCCTTGCAGCTCATTGAGCCGACCACATCCGAACCGGCACCCGGCTCGGACATGGCCAGTGCCCCTTTCCATTCCCCTGCGACCAGCTTCGGAACGTACTTGTTCCGTTGCGCCTCGTTGCCATTGCGGCACAGGTTATCCAGGCATAAATTGGAATGGGCACCGTAGGACAAACCAACCGATGCCGATGCGCGTGAAATTTCTTCCATCGCGACCAGATGCGCCAGGTAGCCCATGTCCGAGCCACCGAACTTGTCCGGAATGGTAATCCCAAGCAGACCCATTTCCCCGAGCTGTTGCCAGAGCTCCTGCGGAAACTCGTTTTGACGGTCGATGTCCTCCGCCCGAGGCGCGATGGCCTCCTCGGCAAAGCGACGAACGGTGTCCCGGAGCAGCTCGATGTCTTCGGATAGTTTCATGGCTGGATACGGTTTCCGGTTGCCGGTTTCCGGTTGCCGGGAAGGCTCCGATGGTTATGGATGCGGCCTGAGAGCTGTCCGATGGTTGCAGGGCATGGTGGTTCGACCATGCTGATCGAGGCCAGCCCGTAAACCGTAAACCGTAAACCGGAAATCGTTGGCATTAGTGATTTCCGCGTTCGCGCCCAGGGAAGCGATGCGAGCGGCCCATGAACGGCAGTTTCAGTTTGCCGATGGTCGCGATACGCTCCTCGGCCATGCGATCAGCCGCCTTCCAGCTCGGGATGCCGTCGCGTGCGGAAATCTGAAAGATTTTGGAAACGTTGTAGTAAATGGTGCGCATCATGCGCTTGGCGCGCTCGCGATTGTAACCCTCGAATTCGATGGAAACGTTCATCAATCCACCGGCATTGACGGCGTAGTCTGGTGCATACAGGATGCCGCGACTTTCCAGCTCGTTGCCGCATTCTTCGGTGGCGAGCTGGTTGTTTGCGGCACCGCAGACAATCTTGAACCTGAAGCGCGGAATGGTCTGCTCGTTGACGATCGCGCCCAGCGCCGTCGGGCAGAACACCTCGGCGTCGACATCGTAAATGTCATCCAGGCCAACCGCCTCGCAGCCCAGATCCACGGCGGCCTGCACCGCTTCTTCGTTGATATCGGTCACAAATACCTTGGCACCTTCATTGCGCAGGAGCTTGACCAGCTCGAATCCGACATGACCAACGCCCTGAACGGCGTAGCTGTAGTCGCCAACCTCTTCGTTGTTGAACTGGTGCTGGAGCGAGGCGCGGATGCCCTGCAGAGTGCCAAAGGCTGTGAATGGTGAGGGATCGCCCGAGCCCCCATGGACCTGGTGTACGCCAACACAATTGTCGGTTTCCTGAAACACATATTCCATGTCATTGACGTCAATGCCGACATCTTCGGCAGTGATGTAGCGGCCATTCATGGAGTCGATGAAACGACCGAACGAGCGAAACAGGGCTTCCGACTTGTCTTTGCGCGGATCACCAATCAGGACTGATTTTCCTCCGCCGAGATTCAGACCGGCAACCGCTGCCTTGTAGGTCATGCCGCGCGACAGACGCAATACGTCGTCAAGCGCTTCCTGCTCGGTTGCGTACGGCCACATGCGCAGCCCCCCCAAAGCGGGGCCGAGGGTGGTGTTGTGGATGGCGATGATGCCCTTCAGGCCCGCTTCCTTGTTGTGGCAGAACACGACCTGCTCGTGCTCAGTCGTGTGAATGGTCTCGAACAAATTCATTGATATTCCTCCAGGTGTTCGCGCTTCTTGGTCGCGAACGTTCGGGCCGACCCCCCGATTGGATCGGCTTGCGGACAAGCAATATGTTGAGCTCGGCTCTGGAAACTGCCGGGCGGCGACTGCCTGACCCCAGTTTGCGGAACAGGCAGCCCGGTATTTTAGCGCAATTGCAAGGGTAGCGGGATGAGGCAGAGATGTTTGCCAGTGGGAACTGGCGTACTAATCCGGCCGGCAGAATTGCTCATAGAGTTCGGCCATGATGGCCTGCACTTCCTTGCTGGCCAGCGAATAGTAAATGGTCTGCTGGTCGCGCCGGGTATTGACCAGCCCGCTGTTGCGCAGCACCGCGAGGTGCTGGGACAGGGCGGACTGGCTCAGCGGCAGATGGTCATTGAGCTCCGATACCGACAGTTCCTGGTCCAGCAGGTGACAAAGAATCATCAGCCGATGGGGATTGGCCATCAGCTTGAGAAACTGGGCAGCCTGATCGGCGTGGCGAGCCATTTCGTCGATCGGTGGTCGGGGCCGGAATTTCAGCTCAGTAGCGCTCTGACTCATGATCGTATTATAGGGAAAAGGGTGAGAGGGTGAAAATTAACTGATATCGTAAATAAACGCGCGAGCGTGGCTGAGGTTTATGCGTAATCGGGAAAGGTTAAAATACCCAATTATTCCCAGCAAAGCCATAGCTGCCATGAGCCAGTCTGCCGAAAACCTTACCGCCGCCACTCGCGCCAAGCCCACGGTACCGCTGCGATTCGTGACCGCCGCCAGCCTGTTTGACGGCCACGACGCGGCAATTAACCTGATGCGAAGGCTGATCCAGGCTGAGGGCTGCGAGGTGATTCATCTGGGCCACAACCGGTCCGTGGCCGATATTGTCCGCGCAGCGATCTGTGAAGATGCTGACGGCATTGCCGTCAGCTCCTACCAGGGTGGACACAACGAGTATTTCAAGTACATGGTCGATATGCTCGACGAGCAAGGCGCTGGCCATATCCAGGTTTTTGGTGGTGGCGGCGGCACGATCACCCCGGAAGAAATCCGCGAACTGCAAAAGCACGGTGTCAATCGCATCTACCACCCGGAAGACGGGATGAAGATGGGCTTGACTGACATGATTGCCGATTTGGTGGGGCGAACCAAAGAAGCGCGTCGGGGGCGCGCGGTTTCCGGTTTCCGGTTTCCGGTTTCCGGTAAAGAGCAAGACAGTGGGGATATTGCGGGTAATTTGTCGGCGATCGAGAGTGGTGCGATTTCGGAGCAGGAGCTGGCCAAGGTTAGGGCTGCCGCGGCGGAGGTTCAGGATGTTCCGATTGTCGGGTTGACCGGAACGGGCGGGGCAGGCAAGTCATCGGTGACGGATGAATTGCTCAATCGCTTTCTTCATTATTTTCCGGAGATGCGCATCGCCGCGCTGGCGGTGGATCCGACCCGGCGGCGCACCGGTGGAGCGCTGCTGGGTGATCGTATCCGGATGAATTCGCTTCGCTCGGAGCGGGTGTTCATGCGCTCGATGGCCACTCGTCGTCAGCATCTTGCCGTGTCCGAGGTGGTCGGCGACAGTCTGGCCCTGCTCAAAGTCAGCGGTTTTGATCTGATCATCCTTGAGACAGCGGGAATTGGTCAGTCGGATTCTGAAGTGGTTGATCTGGTGGACTTCCCGGCCTACGTGATGACCTCGGATTACGGCGCGGCAAGCCAGCTGGAAAAGATTGATATGCTGGATTTTGCCGAGCTGGTGGTTCTGAACAAGTTCGATCGTCAGGGTTCGCGTGATGCGTTGCGTGATGTGCGCAAGCAGTGGAAGCGCAACCGCCTGGCATTCAATCTGGCCGATGAGGACGTACCGGTCTATCCGACCATCGCCAGTCAGTTCAATGATCCGGGGATGACCTGGATGTTCGGGAATCTCTGCCGCTTGTTGCGGCAAAGTGGAAAAGGGGAAACGGAGAAAGAGAACGGGTCGTTTGGGAGTTCGCGGTGTGATTTCATGCCGGCGCTGGATCTGGCTGACAAGGAACCGATGCCTTCGGTGTTGATTCCGGGCAAGCGGGTGCGGTATCTGGCCGAGATTGCCGAGCAGGGCCGGGGTATCAATGAGAATGTACTTAAATGGGCAGAAGAAGCCCGCCGCGCCCAGCACTACTACGAAGTGCTTCGAGAACTCGACGCTCCGGACCTCCCATTGCCCATGGAGCTTCCAACCTCTGACCGGAAACCGGAAACCGGAAACCGGAAACCGAAAGATTCCAGCGGTGGCGATGCCGCGATCTCAGACCACCTTCTCCAGTGCTACACCGAAGCCATAAAGTCCATCCCCGAACAAGCCCGCGATCTGCTGCGTGGTTGGCCCGATCTGAAAGCCTCGGTGGAAGCCAGGGAATATAATTACGAAGTTCGCGGCAAGACAATCTCCGGTTCCAACTATCGGGAATCCCTGTCGCGCTTGCAGATTCCCAAGATTGCCGCGCCGAAGACTTCGGACTGGGGCGATCAACTGGTATTCCTGATGAAGGAAAACCTGCCTGGCTACTATCCCTATACGGGTGGAGTTTATCCGTATCGGCGGACCAACGAAGATCCGATCCGGATGTTTGCCGGCGAGGGAACGCCTGAGCGCACCAACCGCCGTTTCCACTATGTGTCCGAAGGTCAGCCGGCCAAGCGTTTGTCCACAGCTTTCGATTCGGTCACGCTGTACGGCGAGGATCCGCATGAACGCCCGGACATCTACGGCAAGGTGGGTAATTCCGGGGTTTCCATCGCAACCCTGGATGATATGAAAAAGCTCTATTCGGGATTCGACCTGTCCGATCCGACCACCTCGGTGTCGATGACCATCAACGGCCCGGCACCGATGCTGATGGCGATGTTCATGAATACTGCAATCGATCAGCAAGTCGAAAAGCATCTGAAGGAATCCGGCGGCTGGGAGCAGGCGGCCAGAAAACGTGCCGAACTGCTGGGCGACAATGCGCCGGACTATACGGGTACGTTGCCGAGGACCAACGATGGACTGGGTCTGGGCCTGCTGGGCGTGACCGGTGATCAACTGATTGATCGACAGACCTACGAGAAGATCAAGGCCGACACGCTCAAGGTGGTTCGCGGCACCGTCCAGGCCGATATCCTGAAAGAGGACCAGGCCCAGAATACCTGTATCTTCTCGACCGAGTTCGCGCTCCACATGATGGGCGATATTCAGCAGTACTTCATCGACCAGCAGGTGCGCAATTTCTACTCGGTCTCGATCTCGGGCTATCACATTGCCGAGGCCGGTGCCAATCCGATCAGCCAGCTGGCCTTCACGCTGTCGAACGGTTTTACCATCGTCGAGTACTACCTGGCGCGCGGCATGGATATCAATG
>CAZFYM010000098.1:9026-9320 GCA_964523755.1 uncultured Wenzhouxiangella sp.
GCGCCCAACCTGTCGTTCTTCTTCTCCAACGGGATGGACCCGGAATACAGCGTGATCGGCCGCGTGGCCCGGCGGATCTGGGCGCGGGCGATGCGCGAGCGCTACGGTGCCAACAATCGCTCGCAGATGATGAAGTACCACATTCAGACCTCGGGCCGCTCGCTGCACGCCCAGGAAATCCAGTTCAACGACATTCGCACCACGCTGCAGGCACTGTACGCGATTTTCGACAACTGCAACAGCCTGCACACCAATGCCTACGACGAGGCCATCACCACGCCGACCGAGGAATCG
>CAZFYM010000099.1:0-9312 GCA_964523755.1 uncultured Wenzhouxiangella sp.
CCGAAGCCGAAGCGCGCTGCCCGCGCGTATGCAGCGGCGTCGAAGCGCAATGGAACGGCCAGTGGACAACCACCAGTGTTGTGAGTGATGAGGACGTTTAACGTGCCGGCCGAAGAAGGGGTCAACAAATGATGGAATTCCAAGCCTGCGGGTTGAGGAATGCAGCCTGTAATCTTCCCGGCGCCAGCGCTGGAGGAAAACTGTCGTATTATAATATACCGGCAGCGCATAATTCTTTGGGTGACGGAAATGGACAGTAACTATCTCGATCTTAGCAGCAAGAGATTCAAGACGGCCGATCCCTATGTCACAGCAGTTCTGACAATTATTGTTTCCTCCTTCGGGGTGGCGCAGTTGGACCCCGTGATCGTTGTTGTCGGTGCCTCCATTGCATTCCTGTTGGTTGCCGTTGTTGCGCCGTTCTTGCCATTTCGTCCGCTTCTATTCTTCTGCTTATCCATTGGAATGGCGGTGGCACTTCTGGTCGCTAACTACTACGTTCCTCATTGGAATGGCTGGTGGAGAAATTTGGAAGTCCCCACGCAAAACCTTATTCTCTCGTTCTCCGTTGCCACCTGTATCGCGTTGGTTCTCGAAAGCGCTCAGCTACATAAGAAGAATATACTTCCAAAGTTGATCGCGGCAAGGGTGTCAGATATTTCTGATCGGCTGATTTTTTTTAAGCGAAACCATGACTACAGAATTAAGCTTGAACGCGACGCGGGGACAGTTAGGCTGTCGACTGAGTACGAATTTCAAATCGAGAACCGATGGCCGACATATCGGGAAAGTCAGTTTACAATAAGTTCAGCGTCTGATGGTCATATCGAAACGATTAGTATTGAGATCGACGGTATGGAGCTGGAGGAGGAAAAATTGATCAGGACTCGGGGAAAGGTCTTATTCAGTTTGGGTGTTGCCACTATGAGAGGGAGGACCGTCCGCGTGAAGATGGGCGAGATTATGCCAGCAACGGGCTCAGAGTTTTACACAACATATCTGCCATCAGAGTCCATGAGTGTCATTGTCAGCTTCAATAGCAACGAGCTCAATGTGAGGGCGTCGGTTTTGTCGTCCTCCGAGGTTAAAATTGAAAGCCAGGGTTTGGACGGGGAGCAACATAAGTGCTTCAAGTTTGGCGCCGGTGTTCTGCCGTATGAAGGGGTGCGCATCTTTTGGGCGCCAGCCTAATTGATGATGAAGACAGGAACGATCTGATTGGTTACTCTTGTCCGCACCCAAACCTCTCAAAAAGAGCGGCCGCATTTGCGTCGGGGCGATATTAATTATTTTCGATAGAGGAGCGACCCGTGAACAACAAAGGTGTTGATCCAGACGTTCATGAAAATGATATGGTGGAGAATATCCGAAAAGCAATAATTGACGAAAATTCAGGATTTGATATTCAGGAAATAGTTCGAGCATTAGAAATCAACGGGGACCTGCTCCGTAAGACGAATGCAAGACGAAAGTGGTCAGTCGATCTGGATCGCATGAAAGGCATGTGTCCTGCAAAATGCAGTTGAATTAGCTTTGTGGGGAAACAAAATGCATCATTTTTGGCTTGAGCTTACTCCTGAATGTAATCTTGACTGCCAGTTTTGTTATAATAGTTGGAGCTTGTCGAGTATACCTCGATCAATCAGTTCCGTAGCTCATCGCTTCGCCGATTTTTTGTCAAATTTTCCGGGGTGTGGTGTTACCCATGCTGGCGGCGAACCGCTTCGCTTCAAAGATTTGGATTTACTAACGAGTCTTCTTAATCAGCTTCGAATATTGCAGGGTATTGTCACTAACGGGGTAGATCTTGACTATAAGCGAACAAAAAAGCTATATAGGCATGGGGTTAGGCTTGCGACGATCAGCATTCATTCCGCCTATGAAGATGAGCATGATCAACTGGTTGGACGTCCTTGTTGGAAGAGGGCAGTTGCCGGCCTCTTGAATGCAGTGGAAGCTGGAATGCGAACTGCCGTCGCGGCCGTTGTATGTAAGAAAAATGTCAATCGACTCACCCAATTGTATGATCTCGCCGTGTATTCAGGTGCTGACGAGCTCATCTTGAATAAATATATCGCGAGTGGCCGCGGCGCTGCGGCTCGCGCGGAACTGGCTTTGACCGATCGCGAGTTCGCTGATGCTGTGGCACGTGTCTTAGCCCGCACATCGGATGGAAGGATCATAGTGAGCCTGGGTATTCCCGCTTTGGTGCCGGGTTCCATCGATCTTCCCAGGCTCAATTGCGGCTCATGTCCGGTTTCGACCCATCAAACTAGATTCGTCCTTGACTTCCTAGGAAGAGTTCGCCGGTGTTCCTCTTCAGAAAAGTCAGTAGGAACTATTGACGATCCAGCCGTTGTTGCCATAGTACGTAATGGGATTTTTTCTAATGGATGGCGAAAAGAACAGGATGGTTGGCGAGGGTGCGCGTTCAATTGAGGTTCTTTCCCGGAGATTGGTGAATTGGCTTCCGGGTGCACTCAGTAGCGGATCCTGGGACAAGCGACCATTCGCCGTGCCCAGCATTCGAGTGATCTTGAGTGCCGTTCGATCCATTCGTTCTGGTCAACCCTTGATCACCCCTTCGCTCGTTGATCGGTCAATCGTACGTATCCTAGACTTTCAATTTTCTATTAATTAGCTAATAGCGGTTATTGAGTCTGCTCTTCGCGCGTTCGGTCCCGCTTTCCGATCTTCTGCGACTTCTTCTGGAAGGCTTGCGGTGGAATGCTCATTGCATCGCCGTGTTCCACGACGTAGACCCTGAAAGCACCGCCGCTCACGGGTCCGGGTTCCTCGGACGCCGGTATCGGCGCTCTTCATCGGCTTCCAGTCACGCGGGTCGACGCTGCTCTGTAGGACGTGGGATACATGTTCTGACATCCCGATATCTCAACAAGCCGACAACCCGACACCCCAGCCGCTCGAAGTACGATGCGGCTGGGGTGATGGGGGCTGTCATCGCGAAGACAGCCGTGGATGGTTCAATGGTCGAAGTCGTAGATCAATACCGGTTGACGCTGATCGTTCGTCGATCCGATGCCCAGTTGACCCGCCCAGTTCGTTCCCCATGCCCAGTGCCGGCCGAGGGCGTCGAGTACGATGACGTGGTCGCTGCCAATTGCGATATCCACCAATTGCGCGCCGTCGAACGAAGCCGGATCAAGCTGGCGGGGCAGCAGAACCTCCTCGTCTTCGATGCCCAGCCCGAGTTCGCCGGAATAGTTGTTGCCCCAGACCCACAGACGTCCGTGCTCGTCGAGCGCGAACGATGAGCGACCCGTCGCTGCGATCGCCACCACCCGGGCACCCTCGAGCGCGGCCAGATTCACCGGACCGGGAACGGTCCGGTCCACCGTGCTGCCGTCACCCAGCGCACCAGCGTAGTTCTGTCCCCAGGACCAGACTCGGCCGTTCGCATCCAGGGCCAACGTGAACGCGTATCCGGTGGCCAGATCGACCAAGGGCACCTGATCGGCGCTGATCCAGTCGACCCGCACCGGTGGCCGATGCATGTGGAACTCGGGTCCCTGCTGCGGCCGGGTCGTTCCATTGCCGAACTGGCCATGTCCGTTGTCACCGAGAGCCCAGTAGCTCAAGCCACCTTCGACCAGAATCAGGGCAAAGCTGCCTTCGGCTGCCAGCCGGATGCCGCGGTCACTGATTGCTACCGGAATTGGCTTGGGCTGATCGACATAGGTCATGTCGCCAAGATTGGAGTGACCGTTGTCGCCCCAAGACCAGACCCGGCCTTCGGCATCGATCCCAAGACTGAATCCGCTGCCGGCAGCGTGTTCGCGCACCGGTTGTGCCGTCAGCGCGCCCGTGGTCGCCAGTGGCGCCCGCTGGAAGGAAACAAACCCGGGTGGACCATGGATGAACTGACTGTAGTGGTTGCCATTGCCGAGCTGACCGTAGTGATTGTCCCCCCAACCCCAGAGTCGTCCTTCGCCATCGAGCACCTGGATATGATTGATGGAGTTGGAGAACATGTACGGCCTGCCGCCGCTTAACATGCTGCGGTCCACCTGCAGCGGTCTCAGCTGATTGGTGGTCGGGGAGGCGGCACCGAACGTACTGCCCCAGCCCCAGCTTTGCCCAGCCGCATCCACCGCGAAGCTGGAGTTCGAACTTGCGGCGACGAAGCGATCAGAGACACCGCAATCGACCGACTGGACATCCAGCACTTGGGCGCCGGCATCCAGGGTTTCGACCACTGCCAAGTGATGTCGGCCAAGTGCCGGACACAGCTGGTCGAATTCCAGTTCCTGCTCGCAGTTCGGGCATAGGCTCAGCTCGATCGCATCGTTGCCGTTCATCGTGTATCCGCCGGCAGTACGAATCCGCACATCCAACGTCAAAGGGCTGGCATTGCGCAGATGCAGGTCGAGGGAAAGCAGGGTACGGCGAGACTGGACTTGTAGGTCCGGCGCACAGTGCACCGGTGCCTGTGCCGCATCGAGCACCATTCCTTCTGGATTCAACAGGCCGACATCAACCTCTTGCGGCCCCAAACTCGGGCACAGGTCGGATTCATGCATCGAGATGCCGCGCCAGGTGCGGGTAAAAGTTTCCGCGAACATCAAGGCCGACGGTTCCCCCGAAAAATCCTGGCGAGGATCGGCGAGCGCGAGGTGAGTTGCGTCGGTGATAAAGCGACGGTTGTTGACCCGGGCGACGGCAATCACATAGTCGCGATTGCTGCCGACCGCCACTCGGGTCGCGGTGCCGAGCAGATCCACATCTGCTTCCAGACCGTCCTGCCCAAACGCACCAATCGTGGTCAGGCTGAGGCGGCTTCCGGACGTGTTGTCGCCAAGTTGCGCGTGGGAATTGTGTCCCCACGCCCAAACCCGCTCGGAGCTGTCGATCAGGAATCCATTAGCGCCCCCCAACGCGGCAACGCGGACGGCTGCGCCGTTCAACGGACTCAAGTCGATCTGGGTTGGCAGGGGTCGGTGGTCAGTGTCCCCCTGGGCAAGCTGGCCTTCGCCGTTGCTGCCCCAGGACCATAGTCTGCCGTCGCTGTCGAGCGCCAGACTGAAGCCGTCGGTCCCGCCGTTGTCGGCCAGCGCCCAGACCGCTCTCGCACCAAACCAGGCCGAGGTATTGACTGCTACCGGTCGCAGCGACGTGGTCTGGTTGCCGGTGCCCAGCTGGCCTCGTGTATTGCTGCCCCAAGCCCAAATCTCGCCGAGTTCATCGACAGCGAGAACGTGTGATTCACCCGTCGACAGAAACGCAATTTTCGCGCCACCCAGCGGAGCGAGATCAACCAGGGTCGGCACCCGGCGCGTCTGGGTATGGCCGAGCGCAAGCTGGCCCTGATTGTTGCGTCCCCATGCCCATAGTCTGCCGGCACCGTCCAGGATCATGCTGTAGTAGCGACCGGTGGCGATGACTTCAATCGGCTCACCGCCCAGCGCACTTAGGTCGACCTGGTAAGGACTGAGTCGATGACTGCTGCCGTTGTCGCCAAGCTGGCCATAGGAGTTGCCGCCCCAAGCCCAAAGGCGCCCCTCGACGTCCAGTGCAAGCGTGTGCATGCGACCAACGGCGATCGACTTGACTGGCGCATCGATGGCATTGACATGCGTCGGACTGGGTTGATCCTGCGTGTGCCCGATCCCGAGTTGGCCTTGACCGTTGAAGCCCCAGGTCCAGACTTCGCCGTCATCGAGCAGCGCTACGCTGTGCCGTTCGGCCGCTGCCACCGCGCGAATCGTCCGGCCGGCCAGCACGGCCTGATGGGTCGGACGTGGGTAGCCGCCCGCTCGTCGGGTCGCGTCCACGCTGCCGACATTGTTTCTATAGCTGAGATTCCATAGAGTTTGGTCAGAGTCGGCGAGCAGGACTTCGGACACGCCGAATCCCGACCACATGCCGGCATGCAGCCTTCGACTGACTGAGCTGTATGTCCCCTTGCAGAACAGCGGCCGCCGCGTGTGCAGGACGCCTGCAGAATCCCGGACTTCCATTTGCGCAAACAAGGCACGTGCGCTGGGACACGGAGCGCCGGTGTCGAGTTCGATCGAGCAATCGGCACACAATTCGAACTCGGCCAATACATCTGGATCGAATACGAGTCCTGGGGCTGGCAGCAGACGTACTTGAGCCGATTCCGTCATCGCGTTGTGAATCAGGATCCGGGCCGGTTCGTCCGGTTCGTTCATCACCTCGGCCGAGACTCGGATGCAGTCGGGATTGACGCGTGCTTGCGGCAGCGGAATCTCGTCCAGCCGATGGCGTAAACCGCCAGACAGCGGGTCCATCGCCCACAGTTGCAGATAGCCCTCCGCGGGCCAGAGCGCTCCGAGCTCCGACCAGTTCGGATCCGGCATGCAGCTGAGGACGATCTCATCGTCGAGGTTGCCGCTGCCGACCAGACTGGCGGCGTTGTTCGCTGCCAACACGGCGGTGAATCCACGCGGAGGCCGGATCAGCAACATGTATTCACCCGTTCCAGACAGATGTTGCACCTGGAATGCACGGCGCTCGACAAAACCGCTGGCGTCCACTTCTCCGGCCTGCAATTGATAGAGCGGAATGTCCACGCCGGGCTGCACGATCTGTCCGGCCATCTGATTCAGATCGGCGGTATTGGCATATAGACCTTGAACCACATCGACCGATCCAATCAGTCCGACGTCATGGATGCAGGCCTCTCGATACCAGCCCTCCAGGTTGGAACAGGCAATCTCCGCGATCAACCGTTGTTCCGGATCCAGGATTACTGGCGAGCTCGGAAAACCTGGTTCGATACAGCCGTTCCGAAACAGGCACTCACCAGGGCGAACGAGCCAATCGCCACCGAACAACCCATACAGCACCGTCCAGCTGAGATTGGCTGTGAAGTCGATGACCTGGCCGTTGCGCCGGGTCAGATCGTTCGCAGGATCGCCATCATTGGTGCCAAGCATGCCGCGCTCCTGACCGGTATAGGTGTCAGGGCGATGCAGGGTAATGTCGATGATCGGCGGCAGATGGGCATAGTCATAGCCCTCGGACTGGCTGAACGCGATGCCGGAAACGCGCACCGCATAGCCTTCGAAGGGACCGGACTTCGGCCAGATCACCGTGACTGCGATCGGATCGACCCAAAGGCCGGCGCGACGTCGGATCATCTGATCAAAATAAATCGTACCGCCACCGGGCAGGCGGATGTGGCGGCTTTGCTCCACCGGTTGCCACTCATTGTTTGAGAACGGCGAGTGGCCGTTGATGTAGATTTCCAGGCGATGGGAAACCGGGAAGAGAGAGAATCTTTGAAGGTTGCCATGAATCTCGACGACATCCTCACCGACCTGCATCGCCACCGCCTGCGGCCACGACACGCCCATGCCGGGCAGGAACCGGCCCTGAACCTCCAGCCCTTCGATTCCGGGTACGCGCTGCAGGACGTGATCTCCCGATGCGTAATAGTCGTAGGCCAGACCATCGCCCGTGACCAGATGCGGTGAACCCCAGGTGCGATCGCAGTCTGGCTCACCCGGCTGACAGCGACAGCTGAGCACGTTGATGTTCTCTGCCTCGTGGCCGCTACCACCCGAGAAGGCGTTGACTGTTCCCTCATATACGCCCGGAGCGCCGCACTGAGCCTGTGCGGTGTAGGTCTTGGTTTCCCCGGGTTCGATGACGAACACCGATTCCTGGGGCACCAAAGGCTGGCCACTGACCGATGGTACGATCGAATCGGTATTGCCGACTGCGCTCGGCGATACGCCGACCTCACCCGTCGTGGTCACCTGTTCGCCAGTCACGCCGCTGCCGCGCAGCGGCCCGATCCACAGTTCGCCGCCGCAGACGTTGACCGGATTGGTCTTGCCGCAGAACATGCCGACGCAGGCGATCACGGGCGCCGAGATCGTCCCGCCCGAATCAGCACACTCGGCGACTTCGTAGCTGATGGCATTGTGCCGGTCATTGAAGATCGAGCTTGCTGAATCGCTCGGCCCCATCCGTCCATGTGCGGTCAAGCCCAGAAAAGCCGCCAGACTTGGCAGGGCGACCAGGTTCTGGACATGGGCATTGCCACGACCATCATCCTGTACCTGACCGGCCGAGTACTCACCGCCGAAGCGGAACAACTCGCGATCGGTCGAGAAATCAATGCGCAGGTTGCCTTGGCCGCCGAGCAGCTCCGCAATCCGGTTGACGACATTGCTGGCGTCGAGACGGGCGATCAGCTCGATCACGCCCGCCCCCCTGGACTCGTCATCGTTCTGGTACACGGCGGGAGCGTTGGCGCCCTCGACGACCACACCGACACCAATCCCGAGTCGGGCGGTAACGCCGATCTCGGTATCGACACCTCCGAGCACGCTCAGCAGCCACCCGATCACGCCGCGTGGACTGACCAGGTTTGCTGCAACTTCGATACCGCCGGCGACACCACCCTTACCGGAAAAGACGATCGGGGTGCCATTTTCCAGATCGTTTACCTGATTGGCATCACTCGGTACGCCGAGGTTGAGGGTCGCACCGCGTACCGTACTCAGGCCGACGCTGAAACCGGTAACTCCTGGAATGAGCGCGCCGCTGACGCCGGTGCTGAAGCGAACTTCGCCATACGGTCGAACGGCAATCTCTGATCCGACCAGGGCGCTGGCCAGCAGTCCCAACGGGCCGGCCGAACGCATGATGTTGATATTGGCCGCCTGGTTGCTGGAGCGCCAGATGCACTCGATACTGGCGGAGTCCGAGCCGACCGAGATGTCGACACCCATCTCCAGCGGGCTCAACGACAGGATCGGAGAAAAGGTCAGCGAAGCCGAGCGTGCACCGCAGCCGCCGATGAACAGCGCATGCGCAGATCTGCCCCCGGCTCGGGCACGACCCGACGCCGGATCGATCGCCCAGGCACCTTCCGGCACGATCGGAACGAGCGCATCACCCAGCACCAGCCGGTCCTGACGATACTCGGAGTCGAAGCCCTCGATCGGCCCGCCGGTGCGATACACCACATGCTCGGGCAATACACCCTCGGCGACCAGAAAGCCGTCCTCGGCCTCGGCGACATCGTAGATGTCCAACCACTCAGGCTCCAGCATTGCCAAGGTTTGGCCAGCCCGTTGCGTGATGGAAACGACACGGCCGCCATACGGCCGACCATCCACCCGGTAGTCCAGACGCTGCTCTACCGCCACCACTGTGCCGGACGCCAGAACCAGTGGCAGGTGAACTTGATCGTCGGCCAGCGCGGCCTCGGTTGCGGCGTGGAGTTCCTGGGCCGTGAAGGCTGACTGCGGCGATAGCGGCTGCGCGCCAGGCAGCGGGAAAAGCACTTGGGTCGAATCGATCGCGCTGAGGATT
>CAZFYM010000100.1:0-9041 GCA_964523755.1 uncultured Wenzhouxiangella sp.
TCGAGGGTTGGGGTGGGGTTTGGCTTATTTCCTTTTTATGAGGAATGGTTTGGGGTTTTGGATCATGCTGCCGAGCATCGCTCTGACATGGTCGTATTGGCCCACTAGCTTGGCGTGAATTTCTGCAGAGATATATTCACAGTCTTTGGCATAGTCCAGTGAGGTGTCGGTCTCGTTGGCTTCTCCATCACAATCGGTAAGTTTGGCCACAAAATGGGCTTCGTAACGTCGCTTGGCCCAGGCTTCCCGCAAATTCATGCAGACTGATCTCGATAAGCGGCGGATTTGGCTCGTCAGCGCATACTTTTCTTCGGGAGGAAAGGACTGGCTGATCATGAAAATCTGCATCGAAAGCTCATAGGCTAACTGGTAGACCTTCAAATCTTTTGCTGTACTAATAGCCCGCGCCAAACCGCCGGTCCTCTGTCCTCTGTCCTCCGCCCTATCGTCTTCCGACCTCCTCTCTCAGCGCCTCAATTTCCTTCAGCAGGGTTTCGTGTTCTTGCAGTTTTCGATTGAGGAATCGGCGGGTGATTCTGGCTTTGGCGGCGATGCCGGCGGGGGTGAGTTGGTAGAGGTATTTGCCTTTGGCTTTGCTTTTGCCGAAGTTGCCGACTTTGACCCAGCCGCGTTCGATCAGGGCGCGGATGGCGTAGTTGGTTTTGCCCAGGCTCACACCCATTTTTTCCGCCAGTTGACGCTGGTTCAGAGTGGGGTCCTGTTCCAGGTGGCGGAGGAGGATTAGGCGGGTTTCGATGTTCAAGGGGCGAAAGGGCTAAGGGTTCAAGGTTCAAGGTTCAAGGCTCAGGGTTCAAGCAAAAGTTGGGGGTGTCACTTTGACTTGTGGTTGTTCGCCAGGGTTGTGGCGATTTCCTTGCGGCGGATTTTGGCGTTGTGACGGATGTCGACAGGGAAGGCCGGGAGGGATTCTACTCGGGTGATGCCATGGGGTTTGACGGTGGCCTGGACAGCTTCGATCAATTCGCCAGGGCGGATGCCGGGATCGGGCTCGATGACAATGACCGGGGTTTGTGAACCGGGTTGGCCGAGACCGACCAGGGCGCTGCGATAAACGCCTTCGATGGCGTTGACCGGGCCTTCGACGCATTCGGTATAAAGCTCACCCTCCGCGGTCTGAACGCGCTCGGACTTGCGTCCGCAATACCATAAGCGTCCGCTCTCGTCCAGCCAGCCCAGATCACCCATGCGATGCCATACCCTGCCCTTTTCGTCGGTCATCTTGGCCGCCCGGGTCTGGGTTTCGCGGTTGAAGTACTGGTCGGTCACAGTCGGGCCCTGAACGCAGATTTCGCCAATGCTTCCGGCTGCCACATCGGTGGCGTGTTCGGCCAGGCCAATCGGGTCTTCGGTAATGCGGATCACCCGGACCTGGTTGGCGGCCAGTGGCTTGCCGACACAGATTCCCCTGCCCTGGCGATTGTCATCGGACAAACTGCCCGTCAGTTCCCGACCGGCGACGGTTGCGACCGGCAGGCATTCGGTGGCCCCGTAGGGGGTATGAATATCAGCCCGATCGTCCAGGGCAGCGTGGATTCGTTCAATCACTTTGGGATGAACCGGCGCACCGGCCGACAGCACGCGTTTTAATCCGGGCAAGCGAATGGATTCGGCTTGAAGATAACGCGTCAAGGTGTTCATCAACGCCGGTGAGCCGAACAGGTTGGTGACATCGTACTCGCGAATCAGGCTGACCAGCATGGCCGGGTCGACGTTCGCCGGGCGCGTGAAATCCATCGGCGGAATCACGGTCGTCATGCCCAGCGCCGGGTCAAACAGGGCAAACGGCGGAAAGGTCGGCAGATCGACCTCGCCCGGTTGCATGGCGTAGGTATCGCGAACCAGTTCAACCTGGGCGGCGAAGTGGCGGTGACGGTAGACTACGCCCTTCGGAATACCGGTGGACCCGGAGGTAAACAGAATGGCGGCCGGGTCATCGGGTTTGACCGTTGGCAGAACGAGTCCGTCCAGGCTGGCCGAGCGCAGCGCGCCATAGCGCTGCCCGAGCCAGAAGGGGCGCGCACCCACGGTGATGGTTTTTCTGATTGAAGCGCGCGCCCAGCCCAGCACCAGGCGCGCAATCTGGGCTCGGGTGATACCAATAAACACTTCGGGTGCGGCTTCGCCCAGGCAGGTTTTCAGGGGCTTCAGACCGATGCCGGGGTCGATCAGCACCGGCACACAGCCGGCCTTGAACAGGGCAAAAAACAGGGCAAAGAACTCCAGCGATGGCGGCACCATAAATGCCACCCGCGTACCTGGCCCAATGCCTTCAGCCACCAGACCCGCTGCCAGCCGATCACTAAGTTCATCGAGCTCGCGATAACTGAAGCGTCGGTCCTTCCAGCCTGTTTTCGTCCGCTTGACCGGAATGATCAGAGCAGTCGTGTCGGGTTGGGACCGGGCCTGCTCGGTCAGGGCCTGGGCGATGTTCATTTTCTTAAGCTGCGGCGGGAATGTGCTTCAAGGGTTAAATGATAGCTTACTAAACGGGTCCAGAAACCGAAACTTCAGAACGTACCTGATTAGGTATGAAGCTCAGCCGCGCTTTCAGGAGCGGGGATGGCCTTAGGGGAAAGGGGAAAGGGGAAAGGGGAAAGGGGAAAGGGGAAAGGGTGAGAGAGAAGAAGAGGAGTTCGCCTTTTTCCCTTTTCCTTTTTCCTTGAACCTAATATCGTTTACCCGCGTTTGCATTTAGTGGTCCAGGGCGCGGAGGGTGGTTTTCCAGGGGAGTTCGGCATTGCGGCGGCGAGCGGGGAACCGGCTGACGGCGCGCAGTTGATTGATGTCGCCGAGATCAGGGTGGTCTGGCAGGGTGTCGTTGCCGAGCAGATTTTGGAATTGATCGAAGGCCAGACTGACCGTAGCGGTCTGGCGGCCAATCAACCACTCGCAAAGCATTGAGGCGCTGGCTCGGGTAATGGCGCAAGCCTGGCCGGAGAAACCGGCCTGTTCAATGCGATTTTTGACGATTCGGAGCTCGATCAGGATATCGTCTCCGCACAGAGCATCGTGCCCGCGTGCAGCGTTGGTGGGATTAGCCAGTCGACCGTAGTTGCGCGGCTTGCGGTTATGTTCAAGGATGAGTTGTTGGTAAAGCTGGTCAAGAGCCATTTCCGCATTTTAGGGGAAAACTAGAGTTCAGGGGACAGAGTTCGGGAAAAGCAAAATCGGAAACCCTAAACCGGTCTTGTTACACGAGCATGGTTCGGGCTTGTTCGAGGGCTTCGAGAAAGACGTCGATTTCGGCGCGCAGGTTATAGGCCGCGAAGGAGACTCTTGCGGTGGCTGGGACGTTGAAGAATTGCATGACCGGCATGGCGCAGTGGTGGCCGGTGCGGATGGCCACGCCGTGATGATCAATAATGGTTCCCAGGTCGTTGGGATGGACGCCGTCGAGGGTAAATGCCACCACCGGGCCCTTGTGTTCGGCCTGGCCGATAATGGTCAGCCCTTCGATCTGCTGCATCTGCTCAGTCGCGTAGTCCAGCAGCTTCTTTTCGTGCGCAGCGATGCGGGCAATTCCGGTGTCTTCCAGGAACTTGACCGCCGCACCCAGACCAATGGCACCGGAAATATTCGGGGTGCCGGCTTCGAACTTATGCGGCAGTTCGTTGAAGGTCGTACCTTCGAAGCTGACCCGCAAGATCATCTCTCCCCCACCCTGCCAGGGCGGCATGGCTTCAAGCAATTCTTCGCGACCCCACAGAGCGCCGATACCGGTTGGCCCGTACATTTTGTGGGCCGACATGGCGTAGAAATCACAGCCCAGGTCCTGAACATCGATTTTTTCGTGCGGCGTAGCCTGGGCTCCATCGACCAGCACTGGCACACCGTGACTTTTGGCCAGCCTGCAGATATCTCTGACCGGGTTGACGGTTCCCAGCGCGTTGGAAACATGCACGATGCCGAGCAATCTGGTGCGTTCATTGAGCATGTCTGGCAATGCAGCCATCTCCAGCTCGCCGCTCTGGTTGATGGGGATGACCTTGAGCACCGCCCCGGTCTGCTCGCACAGTAACTGCCAGGGCACGATATTGGAGTGATGCTCCATGTGCGAGATCAGAATTTCATCACCGGGCTTGATACTCGGACGAAGGTAACTGTTGGCGACCAGGTTGATCGCCTCGGTGGTGCCACGGGTAAAGATGATCTCGCGCTCACTTGGCGCATTGAGCAGGCGTTGAACGCAGGCCCGTGATTGCTCGAATGCTTCGGAGGCTTCAACCGACAATTGATGCACGCCGCGATGGACATTGGCGTTGTAGCGCCGGTAGAAATCGTCCATGGCTTCGATCACGCACAGGGGCCGCTGCGCGGTAGCGGCGTTGTCAAGATAGATCAACGGCTTGCCATGCACCTCGCGCTCCAGCACAGGAAACTCCCCGCGCAAGCGCAACACATCCAACTGATCCCTGATTGCGATTTCGTCTACCAATTCCATGTTGATTGATCTCTCAGGTTATGGTCAAAATCTTTTTGTCGCAAAGCAGCAAAGAAGTCAAGAATTGAAAAAAGCAAAAATGCCAACTTTACTGAGCTGAAACTTTTCAAGATTTTATTGACTTTCATTCTTTGCTGCTTTGCGACAAAAAGATTTTTAAAGTGCTGAGGCAAGCTCCGACAGCAGCCAGTCGCGGATGGCCTGATTGGGCAGGCTTTCAAGCGGGGTGGCGGCGAAGCCTTGTTTTAACAGGGACAGAGCCTGGTCTTTTGGTATGCCTCTCGAACGAAGGTAAAACATCGCGGTTTCGTCGAGCTGACCGATGGTCGCACCATGGCTGGCGGTGACTTCTTCGGCATAGATTTCCAGTTCAGGCTTGGTGTTGATGCGTGCGCTGTCGCTGAGCAGCAGATTGGCCGTGTTCAGGTCGGAATGGCTGTCGTCGGCCCCGCGGTGGATATGGATGCGCCCGTTGAATACGCCTGTGCCGGTGCCGTCGGCCAGCATGCGAAACGACTCATGGCTGTTGGTTTTGCCAACGGCATGCTCGATCGCGGTGTGATAGTCCACAAGCTGGCCGGTGTTGATCAGTGCAATACCATCAATCTGACCACTGGCCCCGTTTGCCATCAGTTCGATCGCCAGGTCGTGGCGGTTCAGTCTTCCACCCTGGTCAAGCACATGACAATGATAGTTTGCATCCGCGCCCACTCTCACCCGGGTGCGCTGGATAGCCGCTGACTGGGCATTACGGCGCACCAGCACATGCTCCAGTCTGGCTCCATGGGCCAGTTGGATATCCTGAACAGTGTTGATCAGACCTCCGCCCTGATCGTGCAGAAGATCAATCAACGCGGCCGAAGCATGGGCATTGAACTCTACCACCAGACGCGGATGCACGGCGGCAGCAAAGTCGGCCGAGGTGGTGGTGATCAGCGCCAGCGGTCGTTCCAGGGGCCGGTCGATGACCAGTTTCCAGGCTTGCTCGAAGCGGGCCAGATTGAGCCAGGCGAAGGCATCGGCTTGGGGCTGATAGTTCAGTGAGTCCGGATCAAGCGTTGCCAACGGTTCAAGCCGAACACCGGACGGTAGTCTCTGTTGATCAGGATCAAGCAGGCCCTGATCGAAATGCAGCACATCGGCAGCGAATGGCAGTGACGGCAGCTCGGTAGGCCGGGTCGGCATGGCCCCGAACTCACGTTTCTGCAGACTGCGCAGCGAGGTGTACTTCCAGGCTTCGGTTTTCAGATCGGGAAACCCGTGCTGCATCAACTGCTGTTGGGCTTGCCGGCGCTGCTCGGCAAATTCGTCGTCAAGCAGATCATGCTGGTCAACCAGGTTGTCGAGCTGGGCACTCATGCTTCGGCCTTGTCCAGAAAGGCATAGCCTTCGGCTTCCAGCCGTTCGGCCAGCTCTTCGCCACCGCTTTCCACAATCCGCCCATCCGACAACACATGCACCTTGTCTGGCGAAAGATAGTCAAGCAGGCGCTGATAGTGGGTAATGACGATGAACGAACGCTTGTCGTCCCGCAAACGATTGATACCTTCGGCGACCAGTTTCAGAGCATCGATATCCAGTCCGGAATCGGTTTCGTCCAGGACGGCAAGCCTGGGTTGAAGCACTGCCATTTGCACAATCTCATTGCGCTTTTTCTCACCACCCGAAAATCCTTCATTGACCGCGCGCTTGAGCAGGGCTTCATCCATCTTCAGGGTCTTGAGCGATTCACGCACGGTCTTGAGAAAGGTCATGGTATCCATGGCCTCCTCGCCACGTGCCTTGCGTTGGGCATTGAGCGCGGCGCGCAGGAAGTAGGCGTTGTTAACACCGGGAATCTCGACCGGGTATTGAAAGGCCAGAAACAGCCCGGCCGCAGCCCGCTCCTCCGGCTCCAGCTCACTCAGGTCCTGGCCATCGAACTCGATCGAACCGTCCGTAATGTCATAGCCCTCGCGTCCGGCCAGGGCATAACCCAAGGTCGACTTGCCCGAGCCATTCGGACCCATGACAGCATGCAATTCACCCGGGCCGACTTCAAGGTTCAATCCTTTCAGGATCTCTTGGCCACCAACGGCAATTTTCAGGTTGCTAATCTTCAACATTTCATCTAATCACTTGTTTAATTCGAAAACCTTTTTGATCGCAAAGCAGCCAATAGCCCATTCAACTGAAAAACCAAAATCTTTATGTCGCGAAGCAACGAAGCAGCAAAGAATGAAAGCGAAATAAATACCATTCAGTAGTTAAAGAATTCCAATAACGACTTCACTTTTAAACTTTTCATCCTTCGCTGCTTTGCTGCTTGTCTGCTTTGCGACAAAAAGGTTTTCCGGAAACCGGAAACCTTTCTTCTAACCTACCGCCCCCTCCAGTGAAATCTCGAGTAACGCCTTCGCTTCCACTGCAAATTCCATCGGCAGCTCCTTGAATACTTCCTTGCAAAAACCGTCAACGATCATGGCGACGGCATCTTCTTCACCCAGACCTCTTGAGCGGCAGTAGAAGAGCTGGTCTTCGCCGATTCTGGAGGTGGTGGCTTCGTGTTCAATTTTGGCGCTGGGGTTGGCCGATTCGATATACGGAAAGGTATGCGCGCCGCAGGTCTTGCCGATCAGCAGGCTGTCGCACTGGGTGTAGTTGCGGGCGTTGTCGGCCTTTTTGGCCACGCGCACCAGGCCGCGGTAACTGTTGTTGCTTTTGCCGGCCGAGATACCCTTGGCGATGATCTTGCTGGTGGTGTCCTTGCCAAGATGAATCATCTTGGTGCCGGTATCGGCCTGCTGATGATTATGCGTCAGGGCCACCGAGTAGAACTCGCCGGCCGAGCGGTCACCACGCAGAATGCACGAGGGATACTTCCAGGTAATGGCCGAGCCGGTTTCGACCTGGGTCCAGGAAATCCGTGCATCGTCTTCGCGGCAGTCACCGCGCTTGGTGACGAAATTGTAGATGCCGCCCTTGCCATATTCGTCGCCGGGATACCAGTTCTGAACGGTGGAATACTTGATTTTTGCCTGCTTGCGCGCGACCAGTTCGACCACTGCCGCGTGAAGCTGGTTTTCATCGCGCATCGGCGCGGTACAGCCTTCAAGGTAGCTGACTTCGGCACCGGGTTCGGCAATGATCAGGGTGCGTTCGAACTGACCGGTGTCACGCGCATTGATCCGGAAATAGGTCGACAGCTCCATCGGGCAACGGGTGTCTTTCGGAATGTAGACAAACGAGCCATCCGAAAATACCGCCGAGTTGAGCGCGGCAAAGTAGTTGTCACGATACGGAACAACTGAACCCAGATACTCCTGGACCAGCTCGGGATGTTCCTGCACGGCTTCGGAAAAGCTGCAAAAAATCACCCCGGCTTCCTTGAGTTCTTTCTGGAATGTCGTCCCGACCGATACCGAATCGAACACCGCATCAACGGCCACGCCAGCCAGACGTGCGCGTTCATGCAACGGCACACCGAGCTTGTCGAAGGTTTCGAGCAACTTGGGATCGACCTCGTCCAGGCTCTTGGGACGATTCTTCTGCTTCGGCGCCGAGTAGTAGTGAATCTTCTGGAAATCGATCGGCGGCAGATTCAAGTGCGCCCAGTTCGGACCGGTCATGGTCAGCCAGTGGTGGTAGGCCTTCAGGCGCCACTCCAGCATCCAGGTCGGCTCATTCTTCTTGGCCGAGATCATGGCAATGACTTCCTCGTCCAGGCCAGCACGGACCCGGTCGGAATCGATCTCGGTGTAAAAGCCCGCCTTGTAGCGCTGGGCAATGACCTGTTCAACTTGTTCGACAGTTTGACTCATGGAACTCTCTTGTTTCAGGCGACGGTGCGTTCGGACAAGACGGTGCGAATGGCAATCCGGTTATTGCTCGGCACGAGCAGATCGGACAGACTCAAGGCCTCCAGGGCCTGCTCGACAGCCGTTCCGATGCGCTGCCAGTTGCCACGCAGGTGACAGTTGGATTCGTGAGCACACAGGCCGGCCTCCAGCCCGCACTCGGTCAATGCGATCGGCCCTTCCATGGCCCGAACAATCGCCGCCACGGAAATCTCGTCGGGTGATTCGCTGAGCTGATAGCCGCCGTTGACACCCCGCACCGAACTCACCAGCCCTGACCGGGCCAGGGTCTTGAGCACCTTGGCCACCGTCGGCAGTTCGAGGCGGGTGGCTTCGGCCAGGTGACTGGCTGAGACGCAACTTTGATCCTGGCTGGCCAGTTCGGCCATCAGAACCGTCGCATAATCGGTCAGTTTACTGATACGTAACATGGCATGGTACTCGCGCGAGGGTTATTGAAAGGCCTTACTCAAGTATTATGTGGTTTAGCACAGCCTAAAACAAGACTAAATTGGTATTGATTAGGTATCACACCCATCGCCACGGAGTCTTTTATCCCCATGACTGACCCCCGCCGCCAGGACGCCGAAGCCTGGGCCACCACCTGCCTGGGCTGGTCCGACTGGCAATCCAGCGCGATTTCCTCCGATGCGTCCTTTCGGCGCTATTTCCGGCTGACCGGGCCGGATGCCGCGGTTGTGGTCATGGACGCACCTCCCGAGCGGGAGCCGGTCGACGCGATC
>CAZFYM010000101.1:0-8699 GCA_964523755.1 uncultured Wenzhouxiangella sp.
GTCCCTGCTTGCCCTTGATCATGTCTGCCAGCGATTTCAGCGGTCGCTTGTTGGTGCCGGTAATGGCACGTCCGCGGCGGCCGTTGTCAAGTAGCGCATCGACCGATTCCTGCAGCATGCGCTTTTCGTTGCGCACGATAATGTCCGGTGCATTCAGATCCAGCAGCCGGCGCAGACGGTTGTTACGGTTGATCACCCGGCGGTAAAGATCGTTCAGATCGGAAGTCGCGAACCGGCCACCGTCCAGCGGTACCAGTGGCCTGAGATCGGGCGGCAGCACTGGCAACACGGTCAGGATCATGTATTCGGGCCGGTTTCCTGACTCGATAAACGCCTCCATCAGCTTGATCCGCTTGGTCAGGCGCTTGATCTTGGTCTCGGAGTTGGTCGCCGCGATATCCTCACGCAGCTGGGTCAGCTCAGCTGCCAGATCAATATTCTTGAGCAGATCGTAGACTGCCTCGGCGCCCATCTTGGCTTCGAACTCGTCACCGTACTGCTCAACCGCTTCGAAGTACTGATCGTCGGTCAACAACTGGCCGCGTTCAAGCGGTGTCATGCCTGGATCAAGGACCAGGTAGGATTCAAAATACAGAATCCGCTCGATATCGCGCAGCGTCATGTCCAGCATCAAGCCGATCCGGCTGGGCAGCGACTTCAAGAACCAGATATGGGCAACCGGGGAGGCCAGATCGATATGACCCATGCGCTCGCGGCGAACCTTGGTCAAGGTCACCTCGGTGCCACATTTCTCGCATTTCACACCACGGTGCTTCATGCGCTTGTACTTTCCGCAAAGGCATTCGTAGTCCTTGACCGGTCCGAAAATAGCGGCGCAGAACAGCCCTTCACGCTCCGGTTTGAAGGTGCGATAGTTGATGGTTTCGGGCTTTTTGACCTCGCCGAATGACCAGGAACGGATCAGCTCGGGTGGTGCCAAACCGATGCGAATCGCATCAAAATCAGTAATCTGATGCTGACGCTTGTAAAGATTGAAAAGGTCGCGCATGTGCTGCTCCTCCTGGATCAGGATTCTTCGAGTTCAATGTTGATGCCGAGAGAGCGGATTTCCTTCACCAACACATTGAAGGATTCCGGCATACCCGCCGTCATCTGATTGTTGCCGTCGACGATGGACTTGTACATCTGGTTACGACCCGCCACATCGTCGGACTTGACGGTCAGCATTTCCTGCAGGGTGTAGGCGGCACCGTAGGCTTCCAGTGCCCAGACCTCCATCTCTCCGAATCGCTGGCCACCGAACTGGGCCTTGCCGCCCAGCGGCTGCTGGGTCACCAGGCTGTAGGGACCGGTCGAGCGGGCATGCATCTTGTCATCCACCAGGTGATTGAGCTTCAACATATACATGTAACCCACCGTGACCGGCCGATCGAACGGCTCGCCGGTACGCCCGTCGAATAAGGTCGTCTGGCCACTTTCGGGCAGATCAGCCATCTTGAGCAGGCGTTTGATCTCCTTCTCTTCGGCACCGTCAAATACCGGGGTCGCCATCGGCACACCACCGCACAGATTCCTCGCCATTTCATCAATCTCGGCGTCGCTGAATTCGTTCATGTCGACCCGATCACGATCCGAGTTGTAAATCTCGCTCAGGAACTGGCGAATCTTGGCCGTCGTCTCTTGCGCCTCCAGCATGCCTTCAATTTTCTTGCCCAGTCCGCGCGCGGCCCAGCCCAGATGCGTTTCAAGCACCTGCCCGATATTCATTCGAGACGGCACACCCAAGGGATTGAGCACGATATCAACCGGCGTACCATCGGCTTCGAACGGCATGTCTTCGGCCGGCACAATTGTCGAGATCACGCCCTTGTTTCCGTGACGGCCAGCCATCTTGTCACCCGGCTGCATGCGACGCTTGACGGCCAGGTAGACCTTGACCATCTTGAGCACGCCAGGTGCCAGATCATCACCCCGGGTGATCTTGCCCTTCTTTTCCTCGAAGCGCTTGTCGAACAGCTTGCGCTGCTTCTCGATCTGACAGGCACTGCGCTCCAGAATATCCTGGGCATCATCATTGCGCATACGCAGCTTGAACCACTCATCGCGCTTCAGATCGGCCAGGTAGGTCGCGTTGACCTTGTCGCCCTTCTTGATCCCGGCCGGCCCCTTGTCGACAATCTTGCCGATCAGAATCGATTCCAGCCGGGCAAAGATCGCGTCTTCCATGATCCGAAGCTGATCGTCCAGATCCTTGCGCACCTGACGAATCTCGTCTTTCTCGATCGCAATCGCACGAGCATCCTTGTCCACGCCTTCACGGGTGAACACCTGAACGTCGATCACGGTGCCGTCCATGCCGGTAGGGACACGCAATGAAGTGTCCTTGACGTCAGAGGCTTTCTCACCAAAGATGGCACGCAGCAGCTTTTCTTCCGGCGTCAACTGGGTTTCACCCTTGGGCGTCACCTTGCCGACCAGAATATCCCCCGCCTTGACCTCGGCACCGATAAACACAATGCCGGACTCGTCCAGCTTGGCCAGCGTGCTTTCACCCACGTTGGGCAGATCGGCCGAGATTTCCTCTGTACCCAGCTTGGTATCGCGCGCAACACAGGTCAGCTCTTCGATGTGAATCGAGGTGAAACGGTCCTCCTGTACCACGCGCTCGGAAATCAGGATGGAATCCTCGAAGTTGTAGCCGTTCCAGGGCATGAACGCGATCTTGATGTTCTGGCCCAATGCCAGCTCACCGAGGTCGGTTGAAGGACCATCGGCCAGGACATCGCGTACATTGACGCGATCACCCACCTTGACCAGAGGGCGCTGGTTCATGCAGGTATTCTGGTTGGAACGCTGATACTTGACCAGGTTGTAGATATCCACTCCCGGATCGTCCTCGCCCACTTCGTCTTCGTTGGCCCGGACCACGATGCGACCTGCATCGACCTGGTCGACCACACCACCACGCAGCGCAACGGTGGTGACGCCGGAGTCGGTAGCCACAACACGCTCCATACCGGTACCCACCAAGGGCTTGTCGACGCGCAGCGTTGGCACCGCCTGACGCTGCATGTTGGAACCCATCAGTGCGCGGTTGGCGTCATCATGCTCCAGAAATGGCACCATAGATGCTGCCACCGACACAATCTGGCGCGGCGAGACGTCCATGTAATCGACGTCAGTTGTTTCCTTCAGCGTGAACTCACCCTGGTACCGGCAGGGAATCAGCGCTTCCTTGAACTTGTTGTTCTTGTCCAGATCGGCGTTAGCCTGGGCGATGACATAGTCACCTTCCTCAATCGCTGACAAGTACTCAACCTCGTCGGTCACCTTGCCGCCGACGACCTTGCGGTAGGCGGTCTCCAAGAACCCGTACTGGTTGGTTCGTGAATAAACCGCCAGCGAGTTGATCAGACCGATATTCGGCCCTTCCGGCGTTTCAATCGGGCACAGCCGGCCATAGTGGGTCGGGTGCACATCGCGCACTTCGAAACCGGCTCGTTCACGCGTCAGACCGCCCGGGCCCAACGCCGAAACACGTCGTTTGTGGGTTACTTCCGATAGCGGATTGTTCTGGTCCATAAACTGTGACAACTGCGAGGAGCCAAAGAATTCCTTGACTGCAGCAGCCACCGGCTTGGCGTTGATCAGATCCTGCGGAGCCAGACCTTCGCTCTCGGCCACGCTCAAGCGTTCGCGAACCGCGCGCTCGACTCGCACCAGGCCGATCCGGAACACATTCTCGGCCATTTCGCCAACCGAACGTACGCGCCGGTTACCCAGATGGTCGATATCATCAACCGTGCCGTTACCGTTGCGAATGTCGATCAACACCCGGAGTACGGCCAGGATATCGTCCTGATCCAGCACGCCCGATCCGATAATCTCCTTGCGTCCGACCCGACGGTTGAATTTCATCCGTCCGACTGACGACAAATCATAACGATCTTCCGAGAAGAACAGGTTCTTGAACAGGTTCTGCGCCGCTTCCTTGGTGGGCGGTTCACCCGGACGCATCATCTTGTAGATTTCCCACAGCGCCTCAAGTTCGCTGGCGGTAGGATCGATGCGCAGAGTATTCGAAATATAAGGACCCTGATCCAGGTCATTGACATAGAGAATATCGAATCGCTTGACCTTGGCCTCACGCATGGCCTCGAGCGCTTCTTCGGTAATTTCGTCATTGGCCCGAGCGACCAGTTCGCCGGTTTCGCTGTCAGCGATATTGTGCGCCAGAATCTTGCCGATCAAATAGTCATCCGGCACATCCAGCGTATTAACACCAGCCTCCTCGATCAACTTGACGTGGCGAGCGGTAATCCGCTTGTCTTTCTGGACGATCACATTGCCGTCGCTATCGGTGATATCAAACAGCGCGTTCTCGCCGCGCAATCGTTGCGGTACCAGATCGACCCTGGCATCCCCCTTGCGCAGCGTGACCTTGGTCTTTTCAAAGAAGATATCCAGAATGGCTTCTTCTTCCAGTCCCAGCGCGCGCAGAAGTATCGTCACCGGCAATTTGCGACGGCGATCGATGCGGGTAAAGATGCAGTCTTTGGGATCGAATTCGAAGTCCAGCCACGAGCCACGGTACGGAATCACCCGTGCCGAGAACAGCAACTTGCCGGATGAATGAGTTTTGCCGCGATCATGATCAAAAAACACCCCGGGAGAGCGATGCATCTGATTGACAATTACCCGCTCGGTGCCGTTGACAATAAACGTCCCGGTATCGGTCATCAACGGCAAATCGCCCATGTAGACGTCCTGCTCCTTGACTTCCTTGACCTTCTTGTTGCGAGCCGGGCTGTCCTTGTCATAAATCACCAGGCGCACAGTCACACGCAGCGGCGCACCGTAACTCATGCCGCGGAGCTTGCACTCGGTCACATCGAATTCCGGCTCTCCCACCTTGTAGCTCACGTACTCCAGCGCCGCATTGCCCGAATAGCTGACTATCGGGAAAACCGATGACAACGCTCCGTGAAGACCGATCTCGGTACGTTCATGCTCGGGCTTGTCGACCTGGAGGAACTGCCGATAGGAATCGATCTGGGTGGACAGCAAAAAGGGAACTTCCAACACCTGAGGGTGCTTGCCGAAGTTCTTGCGAATGCGCTTCTTTTCCGTAAAGGAGTAACTCATGAGCGTATTACCCACTAATAATGCATCGGCCGGGATTTCTTTCGTGCAATTGCCCTGGCACCCGGTTCAAGCCAGACAACTGCGAATCTTCGCTTTTGCAAAAACAGCAACGGGCCGGGTGCCAATCAGGCACCCAGCCCCGCTCCGTCGTTTTTGCGCAGCTGAAGCAATAAGACTTACTTGACCTCGACGGTCGCGCCTGCTTCTTCCAGCTGCTTCTTGACTTGTTCGGCCTCATCCTTGGACACGCCTTCCTTCAGCGGTGCCGGAGCGCCTTCAACCAAGTCCTTGGCTTCCTTCAGCCCCAGACCAGTAATACCGCGAACTGCCTTGATGACGGCAACCTTGTTCGCACCGAAGCTTGCCAGAACTACGTCAAACTCGGTCTTTTCTTCAGCAGCAGCGGCTTCGCCACCACCGGCAGGACCGGCAGCAATAGCAACCGGCGCGGCAGCAGAAACGCCAAACTTCTCTTCCATGGCTTCAATGAGGTCAACAACCTCCATCACGCTCATGTTGGAAATGGTTTCCAGAATATCGTCTTTTGAAACGGCCATTTTTTTCAACTCCAAAGTTAGATGTGAGACGTGGACTCGGTCAGTACCAGCGTCTGAGTAATTTCAAATATTGCAAAGCTCAGGCAGCTTGCTTGCTGTCGCGCACCGCGGCAACGGTTCGAACCAGCTTGGTATGCGGCTCCGCAAGAGTACGTACGAACTTCTCGATCGGTGCTTTCATCACACCCATCAGCAGGGCAATGGCCTGATCACGAGTCGGCAGCTTCGACAGCCGCTCAAGCTCGCTGGCGTCGTACAACTGGGCGCCTATGGCAACCAGTCGCGCGACCAGACGGTCATTGTCCTTGGCAAAGTCCCTGATCAATCGTGCTGCTGCGCCCGGATCTTCCATGGAAAAGGCAAACAGCAGCGGACCGGTCAAATCATCCGCCATGCATTCGAAGTCGGTACCCTCTACGGCTCGGCGCACCAGCGTGTTCTTGGCTACCTTCAGAAAAACACCGCCTGCACGTGCCTTGCTGCGCAGGTCAGTCATTTGTCCGACGGTCATGCCGCGATACTCGGCAGCAACAGCAGAGTGCGCAGACTGGGCCACTGCAGCCACTTCCGCGACAACTGTCTTCTTCTGCTCAAGAGTAAGCGCCATTGGCTACCTCCATCATTTGTTTGAGCTACCGAATCATTCCGGCAGCCCTACCACATTCCGATTCCTCAATCGACCGAGAACCGGACCCTTGGTGGCCGTTTCCTTGCTTTAAAGCAATGATCGGGCATCACCATCTGCGCGGGCGGCTTTTTAAGACCATTACCTGTGCCGTTGAAAAAACGGACCAGACCCGCGGTCTTGGACAGGCACTTCGTTGCCGAAGCGATCGCCCTTTCTTACAATTCCAGACTTCCGGTATCCACCGTCACGCCCGGACCCATGGTCGTGGACAGTGACAGCTTTCTCAAATACTGACCTTTGGCAGACGGCGGCTTGATTTTGATCAGTTCAGAAACCAGCGCCTGCAGATTGCCCTTCAGGGCATCGGTTTCAAAATTCGCCTTGCCGATGGTGGCGTGAATAATGCCGCCCTTGTCGGTCCGGAACTGAACCTGACCAGCCTTGGCGTTTTTCACGGCCTTTTCCACGTCCGGCGTCACGGTGCCCACCTTGGGGTTGGGCATCAGGCCGCGCGGGCCCAGCACCGTACCAAGCCGACCAACGACGCGCATGGCATCGGGTGTGGCAATACAGACGTCAAAGTCGATCGTGCCGCCCTTGATGGACTCGGCCAGATCCTCAAAGCCGACGATGTCGGCACCAGCCGCCTTGGCCTTGTCAGCATTCTCGCCCTGAGCGAAAACGGCTACCCGGACGCTCTTGCCAGTGCCATTGGGCATCACGATTGCACCGCGGACAACCTGGTCCGACTTGCGTGCGTCAACACCCAGACGAATGGCAACTTCAACGCTTTCGGTAAACTTGACCTTGCTCAGTGATTTGAGCAGGTCCAGCGCTTCACCAATCGCATAGCTCTTGCCCGCTTCCAGTTGCTCGCGCATCGCGCGTACTCGCTTGCTTCTGGCCATTATTCGACTCCTTCCACATTCAGACCCATACTCCGCGCACTACCAGCAATGGTGCGCACGGCAGCATCGATATCCGCTGCCGTCAGATCGGGTTCCTTGAGCTTGGCGATTTCTTCCAACTGGGCTCGGGTGACAGTGCCCACCTTGCGCGTGTTGGGCTCGCCACTACCTTTGGCAATTTTGGCCGCCTTGCGCAATAGCACTGCCGCCGGCGGCGTCTTGGTGACGAAGGTAAAGCTGCGGTCACTGTATACGGTGATCACGACAGGAATCGGCATGCCGGCTTCAATGGACTGGGTTGACGCGTTGAACGCCTTGCAGAACTCCATGATATTGACGCCATGCTGACCCAGGGCCGGACCAACCGGGGGGCTGGGATTGGCCTGACCGGCCGGCACCTGCAGCTTGATATAACTTTTTACTTTCTTGGCCATGCTGGGTAATCTCCTCGGGTTCAGGCGCCGGACAACTGTTCTGCCGCGGCTCCCCGTTGCTTGAATTGCAAGTTAAAGTTTCTCGACTTGCTGAAAGTCGAGCTCCACCGGTGTCGAGCGACCGAAAATCGATACCGCCACACGCAAACGGCTTTTTTCATAGTTGATCTCTTCGACCACACCACTGAAATCATTGAATGGCCCGTCGGTCACCCGAACCATTTCGCCCGGCTCGAACAGCACCTTCGGCCGCGGCTTGTCCACACCTTCGGCGACTCGTTGCAGGATGTTGTCAGCCTCGCGCTTGGTAATTGCTGCGGGACGGTCCTGGCGGCCTCCGATAAAACCCAGCACCTTGGGAACATCCTTGACCAAGTGCCAGGTGTCATCATTCATTTCCATTTCCACCAGCACATAACCGGGGAAAAATTTTCTTTCGCTGCGGCGCTTTACACCTTTCTTCATTTCCACTATTTCTTCAGTGGGAACGAGAATCTCGCCAAACTGTTCTTCCATTCCGGCCCGACGAATCCGCTCCTCAAGCGATCGCTTGACCGACTTTTCGAATCCGGAATAGGCGTGAACGACATACCATTGCCTGGCCATCAACTACCTCCGGACGCGCCGATCAGGCGTCGAACAATCCAGCCGAACAGCGTGTCCATCAGAAACAGCAGAATGGCAACAATGACCGTAATGACCAGCACCATCAGCGTTGTCTGAAATGTTTCCTGCCGCGTTGGCCAAACCACTTTGCGCCGTTCGACGTCGGTTTCGCGCAGGAACGAAAACATGTCCTTTCCACGGGCGGTCTGGGCTACCAATGCAAGGGCGATGCCGATGGAAATCAGCAGTCCGACGACCCGGAGCAGTGGCATGACGTCGCCCGAGAAGTGGAAAAACCCAACCAGGCCAGCCAGCAGTACCAGCAGACTCAGGGCCCACATAATGTTGTCGCGCGGTGATGTCTTTTCGGCTGCCATAAAATTGTTTCGTTGCCTTGGGATAACGTTGGCAGGCGAGGAGGGACTCGAACCCCCAACCTGCGGTTTTGGAGACCGCTGCT
>CAZFYM010000102.1:0-8157 GCA_964523755.1 uncultured Wenzhouxiangella sp.
GTAACTACTCACCCGGTTTGATGTCGAGTTGCCCAGAAAGCGCCATTTGGATAGCCACCAGAGGGTTGTATCCCTTGTTGGTCATGGTTTGCAGGTAGCTGGAGATGCGGCAGTAGGCTTCGGCGTAGCGGTATTTGCGAAAGCAGCCGGAGACCTTTTGCTTGACCTTGCTCATTCGCAGGTCGCGCTCGGCGCGGTTGTTGGTAAACGAGACGTGGGGGTTTCTGGCAAAGAGCAACACGGCGGTCTCATGTTGTTTGAGCCGCTCCCAGAGGTTGTGCGCATAGGCCTTGATTCCGGGTCCATACTGCAGCGGGCCGGGCATGAAAAACATTCCGGTATGCGTTGCGCAAGGACAAGCTGCGTCAGGTAAGACGGCGCAAGGGGCGTTACCTGTTGCGCTCGAATCTGACTCATGAAGATCCCGCCCAACTGTGGCAGTACTACATCCAGTTGACCGAAGTCGAGCAGGCCTTCAAGGAACTCAAAAGCGATCTGGCCATCCGCCCGATCTATCATCAGACCGATGAGCGGATCGAAGCGCATATCTTTGTGGCCTTCATGGCCTACTGTCTTCAGGTCACCCTGAAGCAACGGTTACGTGCACTGGCACCCGGACTAACACCTCGAGCGGTGATCGAGGAACTATCCGGCATACAGATGGTCGACGTGCAGGTGCCAACCACCGATGGTCGCCAGCTTGTGCTGTCGCGCTACACCCAGCCGGAGCCGGAACAAAAACTACTGCTCCAGCGACTACAGCTACAGCTGCCTGACCAGCCACCTCCACGCATTCTGGGATCGGTATCGGCCAAGACCGCCTGAAAATCGCCTTGTAGTGCCGACCTTTGGCGGTCCAACTGCCACTTCCTCCTCCCTGATTAGGGATCAAACAAATCTTTTTGTCGCGAAGCAGCCAAGTAGCCAAGAAACAAAGGAAAGCCAAACTCTTGTTTCTTTACCTTTCTTTTCATCTTTGCTGCTTAGCTGCTTTGCGATAAAAAGATCTTCTAATTCCTAATCCGGGAGGAGGAAGTGGCAGGTGGGGCCGGTTGCGGTGGCCAGTTTGTCGTCCAGAGTGGCCAGGGGGATTTCGAGTGCTTCGGCGACGGCCACATAGCTGGCGTCATAACTGGTTGTAGCGCAAGTCCCTGATGCGGTCGGCTACCGGTGCCAGGGGGACAAGTCTTAGCGGCAGTGCCATCAGATCTCGGAAAGCGCTGTATGCCAGCAATAGCCAGTAGAACAAACGGAAGGAAAAAGCAAAAGGCCGGGGAAGTCCCCGGCCTTGGTGATGGATAAAAGCTTGACGACTGCGGTCAATCCAGTTCGAAGCGGTCCTGAAAAATGAGCGGACCAGCGAGGCTCGGGATCAGACACCATTGATTCAGCGTTCCGGTATCGGCTGCGGCGTTATCGCTGACGTTCAACCGCCAGGTGCCGGAAAGGTCTTCGCCAATAAAGCCGGCCAGTGGATCGTTGGGGCTGTAGGCTGGCTGCGGATAGGCGTTGGGCTGGTTGCCATCATTGCAATCGGACTGCAGACTCAGCGGGGCATTGTCTGACACATTGGTTTGAATATTGTCACTGTTGCAGCCGAAGGTGGCGTTGGCGCCATCCGCCCGGTTGACCAGTTCGATGCTGGTGCCGGTATCGACATGCTCCAGGGTGATGATCAGATCGCCAACCCAGGTGTGGGTGATGTCGAGAATCATCTCAAGCCCAAGTAGATTGCCTGGGGCGGCAACCACCAGGTCCGAATCCAGACCAGCCGGCGTATTGTCCGGAATCGCCTGGCCCGGTGCGATGCAGATCAGATTGGCTGTGGTGAAGTTGATGGCTTCCGACCAGGTGCCATCGCCACAGTCATTGATTGCCCGGACACGAACATAGTGCAAGGTGCTCGCGTCAAGCGCGCTGGCGACGGTATGGGAAGTGGTGGATTCGCTCGCGCTGTAAACCACCTGGGTAAAACCATTGTCTATGGCGATCTCCAACTCGTAACTGACGGCTGCGGGGACCGCCTCCCAGGTGATCGTGGGACTTGTTCCTATCCCGGTTGCGCCATCCGATGGGGAGGTAATAGTGGTGGCAGCCGGAGCTGCGTCCGCCAGGCTGACGCTGATGGGCACCAGCCGAGTCAGGTCGCCGGAAACGCCTTCCAAGGTGAAATTGAAGCTGCCGCTACCGACGGCTGCGAGATTGCCAATGGTCAGGGAGCTGGTGCCCGGTGGCGTCACCGGATTGGTTGAGAAGTTTTCACTGGCAGAGGCTGGCAGATCGATGGTGCCCAGTGTGACCGGGTCGGTAAAGCCGCCGTTGGAGTTCACGTCAATGGCAAGAACAACGTCACTGAAGCCGCACTGACTGATATTGACGGGATCAACCTCCAGACTGAAGCCTTCGCCATCGATCCCCTCGATAAACAGGGGTTCGGTACCAAGCGGGTCAAGATGGTCCTTCATTCGAGTGGTCGAGCTTCCCAGGCCCTCCCAGGAATGGAACAGACCACCGTAAAAATCGGACAGACTGGCACCAGTCGCTCCGCAGAACGCTGGCCCTCCGCTAAGCACGCCGATCAGTCGACGGTCAGCGGTGTACAGCGGTGAACCGGAGGATCCGCCCTCGGTCACTGCCGGCGGGATGGTCGCCGGTGGACCATCGGGCATGTTGGGCAGTTCGGGTGGATTCGGGTGCCAGAAGGGATGCCAGTGAACGTTGTTCGAGGCGGCGATACTGCCGATCTGAATGTTATCTTCAACCCAGGTGATTCGCTTTTCATCGACTCCGGGATGATGAATGGTGGCGCATAACCCGTCTGTGCTTGAACCCGGCCCCTGAGCGCAGGCTGTGGGTGGTGGTCGGCGATCCCAACCCGCCCAATGCAGATTGAAGTCCGGGTTGGCTGGATCATCGAGTTCAATCAAGGTCATGTCGGAACACTGTGTGCCGTCGGTGCAGCCGCCGCCACCAAAGGGATTCACCGTGGCGGCCAGCCAGGTGCCACCGGAGTTGCTTTCGTTTGGATCGGGCGGATTGACATCGGTGCCGCCGCTTGCGCCCGGTCGCCGGCAAGTGGGCCATTCATAGTTCCAGAACACCACAATGCTGGGTGCCTGATTCTCGACAATACAATGCGTGGCAGTGACAAAAAGCATGCGCTGATCGTTGGCCGTGTTGTTGAGCAGTGATCCGGTGCAAGCGAAAACCCCTGAACGCTGGTAGGCACCCACGGCACGACGCGGATCGTTCCATGGATCATCTTCGCTGAGGCAGGCAACATCCTGATTGCAGGAGCCGGATCGCGCACCACCTTGGGTGTCGCAGGACTGCTTGCCGTCACCACTGATGTTTTCCAGATTCTGATGATAATTGAGGGCAGACTGACCGAAGCCGCGATAGCCGTGGCTGACCTGGGCCAGTGTCAGCCCGAGCTGATCGCGCCTGGCAGTCGGAACGTTGACTTCGATGATGGCCTCATCACCCTGAAGATTTGGGGTCCAGAATTCGCCATGGTCCCGGTTGATCGAGGAACCATAGGGGCCAATGACCCGGTGACGATCCATCAGACCTGAAGCGGCTGCCTTGGGAGAGTAGATATAGAGCAGGCTGCCGTCGGGGAGAAAGACATCCTTGAATCCAAAGTTGATCAAGGTGGCATCCTGCGCATGGACGCGAACGCGCCAGATGCTGGTTTCCCCGGCCTGCAGCCAGGTCCCGCGCTGGCTGGTGTCGAACGAAGTCAGGTGGGGAAAAGCGAACCGAACGGGTTCACCCATCGCTTCGCGCTGAGCATCTTCAGCGCTGAGCGAATCAAGATCAAGGGCACCAAACCGCATCTGATCGATTGTCTCTATCGAACGTGCAGCATCCATTTCCAGTAACCAGCTGGCTGGCTTCGGCCGATCAGCGGCCCAGCCCGTGCTGACAACAATTGCCAGCAAAAACCATATTAAAAATTGTTTCATTGGGTTTGCTCCTGTGTCGATCTTAAGTCGACTGTTAATCCCCTCGTCAAGTATCAATCTGGCCACCGGCCGGATCGCGTCAGTGTGTCGAGGATACCCCAGGACTATTCCCAAAAAACGTGCAACGTATCACATTTCTTTCAACAAACGGAAATTAGGAAAGTGTGCGTACGGATGCTTTGTTCAGATATCCAGCGGGTGCTTCAGGCGGATCAGGGCGGAGATGTCGCGGCCGGTGTCGCCGCTGTCAATCAATCGCTGATAGTCGGGGATGGCGTGGCGTAGAACGCCGGATTTGAACCCGGCCTCAATGCACAGGGCCTGGCAGATTTTCAGGTCTTTCAGCAGCAGCGCCGGAGCGAAGCCGACATCGAATTCATCGGCCAGCATGGTGCGGCCGCGTTTGTCGAGGAACCAGTTGCCGGCGGCACCGCCGGACAGCAGTTCCAGCATCAATTCACGCGGCAGATCCAGGCGTTCCATCAAGGCCAGAGATTCGCACACTGCTTCGGCAATGCCGGCGACCATCAGCTGGTTGACGGCCTTGGCGGATTGACCGGCACCGCTGGGGCCGAGATGGTGATGGATGCGGGCATAGGCGTCAAAAAGCGGGGCAACGGCATGAAAATCATCCCATTTCCCGCCGGCCATTATGGCCAGGCTGCCTTTGATCGCGCCTTCCACGCCGCCGGTGACCGGGGCATCAATGAATCCAACCCCCATTTCAGCGAGGCGATCGGCGACTTGCCGGGCGGTGGCCGGACTGACGGTGGAGTGATCGATCACGATTTGACCCCGGCGCAGTGAGGCCTCAAGCGCATCGATCACGCTGATCAGGTCCTCGTCGGCCGACACGCATAGGCCAATCACATCAACCTGGCCAGCCAGGTCGGCCGGGTTGTCGGCGATACTGATGCCTTTGTGCTGTTCGGCGAAGGCTTGGGCCTTGTTGACCGTGCGGTTCCAGACGGCGGTCAGCCAGCCTCTGCCGTGCAGGTGTCCGGCCATCGGCCAGCCCATGGCACCAAGTCCGATCCAGCCGATGGTTTTTTCGGTGTCCGTCTGATTCATGTCAGATCTCCAGGCAGTCTCAGGTTTCCAGATAGGTATAGGCTGACAAGCCTTCGGCCAACAGTCGCTCCAGGCGCTCGGCTTCATCCGCTTCCAGGCCGGCCGCCGCGACCCGGGCCCGGCACGCGGTCATCAGGGCACTTGCGTCGTAGCCGACCATTTCCAGCAGCACATCGGCCGAATCGCCGGAGCGGGCGTTGTCCAGGCTGAAACCGTCGTCGGTGGTCCAGACATCAACGCTGTCGGTATCGCCGAACAGGTTGTGGATATCGCCGAGGGTTTCCTGGTAGGCACCGGTCATGAAAATACCCAGCAGGTAGTTCTCACCGGGCGAAATAGTGTGGACTGGAAGTGTTGGCTCGAGCAATCCTCTATCCACGTACTGGTCAATCCGCCCGTCCGAATCGCAGGTCAGATCTTCGAGCACGGCCCGTTCGGTCGGTGTTTCATCCAGGCGCGAAAGCGGCACGATGGGAAAGACCTGGTCGATGGCCCAGATATCGGGCAGTGACTGGAAGATCGACAGGTTGATGAAGTACTTGGCCGAGCGCTGGTAGCGAATGCGCTCGGCCAGCTCGCGGTGGCGGCGATGTTCGGGATCGAGCTGGCCGGCGATCCGCTCGAGAATGGCGTGGTACATCGGTTCCAGCCGAGCCCGGTCGACCAGCGACAGGTCGCCATAAAGAAACAGGTTCCGTCCCTCTTCGAGCAGATGCTCGGCTTCGAGGAAGGATTCTTCCGGCTCGCGGGTCGCGGCCAGCTCGTGGATCTCGCTCAAGCCCCGAATCAGGACATGATCGCCGTCAACGGCTGCTTCCAGTCGCGAAGAGGGCTTCTCGGTCGCCGTGACATTGGTTATCAGCACGGCATGGTGGGCGGTCAGGGCGCGGCCGGACTCGGAAATCAGGTCGGGCATCGTGATCCCGCGCTCGCGGCACAATTCGGCAATGCCGCCGACAATCGCCTGGGCATATTGTCTGAGCGAATAGTTCATTGAGCAGAAGCTGCGCGTGCCGCCACCTTCGTAATCCACACCCAGACCGCCACCGATATCCAGGTAGCGGACCTTGATGCCGGCGTTGACCAGTTCGGTCAGATAGCGTCCGGCTTCGCGCACACCGCGCTGGATGTCACGCAGGTTGGACAATTGTGAACCCATATGAAAGTGCAACAGGCCCAGCCAATCCAGACAGCCGCTGTCGCGCATGGCCTCGATCAATTCCAGAACCTGGCTGGCAGCCAGGCCGAACTTGGCCCGTTCGCCGCCCGTGTTCTGCCAGTTGCCGGTACCCAGTGAGGACAGCCGCAGACGCACGCCGACCATGGGTTTTATGTCCATGCGCCGGGCTTCGCGTTCGATCAAGGCCCATTCACCCGGCTTTTCGATCACAATCACCGGCTTCAGACCCAGTCGCTCGCCGCTCAGGGCCAGGCGAATGTAGGCGGCGTCCTTGTAACCGTTGCAAATGATCGTGGTGCCGGGCCGGGCAATCGCCAGGCCTGCGATCAGCTCCGGTTTGCTGCCGACTTCCAGGCCCAGACCATCAACCTCGGCCAGCGTGCGCACCACGCTGGACTGCTGATTGACCTTGATCGGGTAGACCGCAGTGTAGTGGCCATCGTAACCCTGCTCTTCCATTGCATCTTCGAATGCATCGACCAACTGGCGGGCGCGGCCGATCAGGATTTGCGGAAAACGCAGCAGCAGTGGCAGTCGCAATCCTTGCTGATGCGCCTGTTCGGTAATCTCGGTCAGGGCCAAGGTATCGGTATCGGTTCCGCCGGGCCGGGCGCAAAGCTGGCCGCTGTCGCTGATATCGAAAAAACCCTCCGACCAGCGCTCGATCGCATAGCGACGTCGCGCCTGGCCAATTGCATCGCTTGTCATGCCAAATCCTGTTGAAAAAGCCGCAGTCCGGATTGTACCGCCCTGGCGTGGTCGAACAGATTTGTTCATTGGTACTTCAAAATCTCCTGGTCGCAAAGCAGCGAAGCAGCAAAGCAATCAGGAAAAGCAGTGAAAATGATTCGCTACCTTTTTTGCATCTTTGCTGCTTCGCGAAAAAAAGATCTTTTTGATGTCCCCGCCGATGGCTGAGCAACTTTCGCTATCAGCACACAACCGGGGTTTTCCGGCCAAATGCGCTACCATAGCGGCGAGTCCAACTATTGCTTGAAACGATGCTGCCTGCCAACGAAAAATGGTTTACTGAGGTTCACAAGGATGCCGGTTCGGCCTGGTCGCTGGTGGTTGAAACCCGCCTGGCGCATGAAACGACCGACTACCAGACCATCGAAATCTACAAGACTCGGGATTGGGGCAACCTGATGGTGATTGATGGCTTCGTGATGCTGACCACACGCGATAATTTTCTCTACCACGAAATGCTCACCCATCCGGCCCTGTTCAGTCATCCGTCGCCGAAAAAGGCATTGATTATCGGCGGTGGCGATTGCGGCACGCTTTCCGAGGTGCTCAAGCATGAATCGGTCGAGCGTTGTACCCAGGTCGAGATTGATGAAATGGTCACCCGCCTGGCCGAAAAGCATTTTCCGGAGCTTTGTCAACGAAATAATGACCCGCGCGCCGAGCTGCTGTTTGATGATGGTCTGGCCCATATCAAACATTTGGACGAAGGCAGTGTCGACCTGATTATTGTCGATTCAACGGACCCGATTGGTCCGGCCGAAGGCCTGTTTGGGCCGGGTTTTGTGGCTGATTGTTATCGTGCGCTGGCCGATGGCGGCATTCTGGTGCAGCAGAGCGAATCACCCCTGCTGCATCAGGATCTGATTGCCGGCATCCGCGACAACATGTCCCGGGCGGGTTTCTCGGATATCAAGACCCTGGGTTTCCCGCAGCCGTGTTATCCATCGGGCTGGTGGTCGGCGACCCAGGCGCGCAAGAACGCGAGCATCGAGGCGTCAGATTGGCAGCGTTTTACGGCCAGCGGCGTGCAGACACGCTATTTCAACCCTGACGTTCATCGTGGCGCTCTGGCCACGCAGATACCTTAACCCGCACGTTTCAAGGGCAAAGGGGTCAAGGGCTGGCACTTGACCCACTAGTACCGTGACCCATAGATTTCGAAACAACCAGCGAGTCGCTGAGCGGTCA
>CAZFYM010000103.1:0-8002 GCA_964523755.1 uncultured Wenzhouxiangella sp.
GGCGCTATTCCAACGGATACCTGAAGGATCCGAAGGTTTCCGTATCGGTACTCAATTATCGACCCTTCTTTATCCAGGGAGAAGTCGGCAAGGGCGGTGAATATCCGTACAAGGCCGGTCTTACCGTCCAGGATGCGGTCGCTATCGCGGGCGGTTTCACTTACCGGGCCAATACGAACAAGGCCTTCGTTCGGCGCGCTGGTGCGGATCGGGAGGTGGAGGTTAGTCTGTCGCAACGAGCCCCGATAAACCCGGGTGATATCGTGCGGATACCAGAACGGTTTTTCTAGTGCATTGGCTTGAAACTTGACGCAGTGTACGAAATACGCCACAACTAGAGCTTGTGTGGTGAGAGATATTTTGGTGCAGTGCAATATTGGCAGTTGATATTTTCCGGTTTTCGATTGAAAATGACAGCCATCGACTCGGCGCGTGAGGAGTTTACATGACTAATTTGCGCTTTTTGACGGCATCTCTGGTTGTAGGGCTGAGTGCGACAGCCGCGCTCGCTCAGAGCGCGCCGGTTGTAGTTGCCCAGTATGACAGGGATCCGGCGCTTGCCAGTGCGGTCTCTGACGCTGTGGTCAGCAATGCTGATGCTGCATTTGAATTCTGTCAGGCGGCAACCGGGCGTGATCAGACAACCCAGGTTTATGTGGGTGCAGGTTTAGCTGCAGCATATTCTGAATTTGTGGGCGTAAACGATCGTGCCAATGCAGCGGCTGTCGCAAACGTCGCCTGCGGATGCGGTGAGAATGTTGCGGTCTCGTTCTCCAACAGTGTTGGCGTGCCGCTTGGTGATGTCTGTTCGACGTCGTGGTCTGGCGATTATGCGGGTGTCAAACCATACTTGTGGCGGTTGCTTGCCACGGGTGGTGGTAACGGCGTAAGCCGAAACTGACGAGTGAGTTTGAGGGGGCAGCTTGCGAATCGGGCTTTGGGGATTTGTGTGAAACGTACACTTTCATATTCGGCACTGGCGTTGGGAGCGGTGACGTGTTTCGTGCTGCCGTCCGGTGTGGCAGCACAGGAGCTGTCGCGCATAGTTGCCGGTGACATGCCGACCGTAAGAGATCGGTTCGAAGGCCTGGGTTATCGAGCAGGCCAGTTCTGGGTCCTGCCTTCTGTCGAAACCGGCGTCTTCTATGACAGCAATGTCTTCGGCGAAGCAACTGGTGCCAATGATGACTGGGGCGTCTACGTCTCGCCAAACGTGGCTGTAAAGTCAGATTTCGGCCGTCATGCGATCAACATGCGGGTTGGCCTTGATCATTACGAGTATTTCGATCTCCGCCAGCAGAGCCATACCAATTTCGACGGTGAACTGGATGGCCGTTATGATATTCGCAGTGACCTGGTTGTTATGGGTGGCTTGAAGGGCGGCAGGTTCGTGCAGACCCCGGGAGACCTTGAGTACCCGGTGCCAGGTATGCCGACGAGCCCGGGCGAATTCTACACATTCGACACCTGGGGTTCTATCAACAAGGCCTTCAATCGTGTCACAGTGTCTGTTGGTGCTGCGTACAAGATGTACGACTACAACGATGTGGACGGTATTGACCAGGACTTCCGTGACGGTGACGTGGTAACCGCCGGCGGTCGGCTGGGATACATCGTATCACCAGGCTACTCTGTGTACGGCGATTTCCGTTATAACTGGCGTGACTACGACGGCGTGACCATCCAGGATTCCGAAGGTTGGCGCGCGATCGGCGGACTGGCCTTCGAAATCACGCACCTGGTCTCCGGCGAGATCGGCGTTGGTTACATGGAACAGACCTATGATTCTGCGGGCAGCCCCACGACGTCCGGATGGACTTATCACGGCGCTTTGGTCTGGAATCCAACCCAGCTTATGACAGTACGCCTCGATGCAGATCGTACCATTGAAGACAGCACGCTTGATCAGCAGGGCCGTATCCAGGACAAGGTCGTCCTCAATATCGACTACGAGGTGCTCAGGAGCCTGGTGTTGTCGCCGTCATTCGGTTTTGCCAACAACGACTACCAGAACTCACCGAACGATGATTTCCGGTACGATGCAGGCCTTGATATTGAATACCGGATGAATCGCTTCATGTCGGTTGGTACAAGATACAAATACTCCTACACTGATCCAACAGGGCCTGGTGCTTTGGACTGGGATCGACATCTCGTAGGAATATATGCTAAAGCGCGCTTCTGACATAGACCCCGGCAGTCGTCGTGATGGTTATCCGGAAACAGTGGCCATGCCCACAGGGTTCGGTGGCGATGGAATAGATCTTAAAGAGATATTCCTGATCGCACGCCGTCGTGGGCCGATGGTTGTCATGCTGGGTATCCTGGCCGCGCTGCTTGGTGCGGTATATGCCCTGCAACTGACCCCGGTTTATACCGCAAAAGCCACATTGCTGATCGATACCCAGCAGAAAAACATCATTGATGCAGAAGCCATTGTTTCGGGCATCGGTCGGGATTCGTCCGCCCTGGAAAGCGAGCTGGAACTCATTCGTTCCTACGACGTCGCAAAGCGGGTCGTTGAAAAGCTGAAGCTGGATGAGCAAACAAGCACCGCAAACCAGCAGCCCTCGCTCCTGAGCCAATTGGTCAATCTTGTTGTCAGCCGCGAAAAGGCGCCAGAAATCTCGCTTGATGATAACCGGACCGACAAGATAATCAGGTCAGTCGCCAGTGGCGTCAACGTCAACCGCAAGGGCTGGACCTACGTTGTCGATATCAGTTACACCGACCAGAATCCTTCAAAGGCTGCGCAGATTGCCAATGGCTTCGCTGACGAATACCTCGTCGACCAGCTGGAATCACGTTATGAGACGACCAGGCGAGCCAATGACTGGTTGAGCGAGCGACTCGGTGAACTTCGCGAGAAGGTTCGCGATTCCGAACGCGCGGTCGAGATGTTCAAGGTCCAGAACAATATCGTCCAGACCGAGGGCTCTACCCTTAACGATCAGCAAGTTTCCAAGCTCAATGAGCAGCTCATCCTGGCCAGGGCAGAGACAGCCCAGGCCAGGGCAAAATATGACCAGATCCAGGCGGTGAGGAAACGTGGCGGCGACATAACCGCGTTTGCCGATGCGCTGCAGTCGACTTCGCTTGCCTCGCTGAAGTCCAAGGCATCCGAAGTCCGTCGTGAACTGGCTAACCTCAGCGCCAAGTACGGTGACCGCCATCCATCTGTTGTTTCTGCACGGGCCCAGCTCTCGGATGTCAATCGATCCATCGGGGCGGAAGCAGAACGAATTCTTGCCTCGGCCGAGAACGAATTGCGGGTGAAGCGAAGCCGGGAAGAATCCATCGAAAGCAGCCTGGCGGAAGTTACAGGCACGGCCACGAGCACAAACCAGGCAGAGATCACGCTGCGTGAACTTGAGCGGGAAGCGGTTGCCAACAGGACGCTGTTCGAGAGCTTCCTGTCGCGCTTCAAGCAGACCACTGAACAGGAAAAGCTGAACACCAACAACTCGCGTGTCATCGAGCGTGCGTCGGCCCCGACGATCCCCAGTGCACCCAACAAGAAGGCCATTGTTCTGCTTGCCACGATGTTGGGGCTGGGCCTTGGCGCCGGCCTCGCGTTTCTGCTGGAGCAACTGGATTCCGGCTACCGCACCTCAAGCCAGGTCGAGAAGCAGCTGGGCGTTCCGGTCCTGGCAAATGTTCCCAGGGCTGATGATCAGGTCTCGACCGGTTTGAGCCGTGTGGTTCGTCGGTTGAACCCCATTGCCTTCATCACGCGACTTTTTCGCGACAGTGGTACCTCTGGCCGCCGGATGAACAAGTCCGATCGGATCGCAATGAGCCGCATTGTTGCCCAGAAGCCGTTGTCGACATTTGCCGAGGCTATTCGGTCGCTGAGAATGGGTATCAAGTTCGCCGATGTTGATCGCCCCCAGAAGGTCATTCTGGTCGCATCGGCACTGCCGGGCGAAGGCAAATCGACGGTTGCCTCGAACCTGGCGCAGCTCACCGCAATGTCTGGCGAGCGGGTGTTGTTGATAGACCTTGACCTGAGGCACCCCGTACTTACATCACTTTACGCACCGGAGGCCACCAGCGGCGCCATTGAGCTGTTGCTTGGTGAAGCTGAATTGAAGCAGGTCATCATAAGGGATCCAGAAACCGGGCTTAATTTCATTCCGTCACCAAGCCGGCGTAATCTGACTCATACGGCGGAGCTGCTTGGATCCCAGCGACTGAAAGACCTGCTTGCACACTTGAGTGACTACTACGATCTGATCGTCGTTGATACGTCGCCGCTGCTGCCGGTGACTGATGGTCGTGCCCTGCTGGGAGCGGTGGATTCGCTTGCTCTCGTTGTGCGATGGGAGAAAACGCCACGTGATGCTGTTGAAGCTGCCCTGAAACAGTCGCCTGGCTCCATGGACAAGCTGACCGGGGTGGTGCTGAACGACGTCATAGCTTCAAAGGCGCGCTACTACGACTATTACAAGTCGGGTTATTACACAAAGAACTACCCCTACTATTATGGCGGCTCCAAGTAGGCGGACCGGCGCTGCGCCGTGGCCAGCCTTCCTGTGTATGCTCATCGGGAGCCTGGTGCTCGCCGGGGGAGCTGTCTGGCAGCTTGATCGACTGGCCAGGGCACATCAGCCGGAAGAAGTCCTCTACAGCGTGTCGCCGCGTACCTTGCAAGCGTGGATCAACTCAATCGATGCAGACGAACAGGCTTCAGCAACACGGCTAGCTGACCGATTATTGCTGATGACCCTGCCCCAGCGCCGTGATGCCGTTCTCGCGATGTCTCGCCAGCAGTTCTTCTCAGCGCTGTCTCCAACATTCAATGGCCAGCGCAGGCTGCAGGCATTTGCTCTGACCGCAACAAGACAAGCCCTGTCCCGGGCGCCAGCCCCTGGAGATTTGTGGTTCCTGGCCGGCCGGCTTCACAGTCAGATCTACGGCGTGGACACCACTGCGCAGCGTTACATCGAACTGTCCTATTTGTATGCACCGCGGGAAGTGGACATTGTTCTGGCGCGGCTGGATGCGATGGCACTCGCCTGGCCGCTTCTTGCCGAACCGACGCGTGAGATTGTCCGCCGCGACATGGCAGTTGTGGAGCAAGCCTATCCAACCCGCGCAGATGAATTGAAGACCTTTCTGGCCAATGCAGGTGCTCAACTGTGACAGTTCATCGCAAGATCACCATGGTCCTGTTGCGTCGTGCACACCTGAAGCTCCAGCCATGAGCAGGTTGTTGTCTGTCATTGTCGCCGTCATGGTTGGCTTGTCACCCTTGTGGCTGGGATCCAACCGTCCCCTGGTATGGGCGATCCATGGCGTGCTTGCTGGCGCACTCCTGGTCCTGATAGCGATGTTGCTGCTGACCGGAGTCCGCCGAAGCACCGATCTCCTCCCGGGTCGACTAGCGGCCCCGTTGACACTCATCGGCCTCGGCTTGCTGTGGGCCGTTGTGCAGATTATTCCAGCACCGGGCTTTATGCCGCTGCATCCGGCATGGGGCGTTGCGTCAGACAGCCTGCAGTTGCCCGTGTCCGCAACGATCTCGATCAATCCGACCGAAACCGGATGGGCAATCTTGCGGTGGCTGACAGCAGGTGCTGTCCTCACAGGCTGCTATTGTCTTGCCCGGGATTCGGTAAACGCCAATCTGATTGTGAAAACTGTCCTCATGATGGCCTGCCTGGTGGGGTTGTACGGACTGTTTCGCCTGTCATTGTCATTTGACAAGATTCTCTGGTTCGATGAACCGGATACCGGCTACCTGACATCGGGGTTCATCAACAGGAACAGTGCGGCCACGTTTTTTGGCATGGTGAGCCTGGCCGGGTTCAGCCTGGTGCTGACCAGGGTGCGGCGGCTGATCGAGCAAACCCGGGGATTGTCCGGGCGGGCCAAGACGAACACCTGGACAGCATCACTGGGGGGGTGGCTCGGCGTCGAACTGGTGGTGTTTGTCCTGCTGTTAGTTTGCCTCATGGTCACGGGTTCGCGCGGAGGCATCCTGTTCAGCGTCACCGGATTGCTGGTCATGCTTCTGCTCTACAGCCTGCGCCGGGGCGGAAAGAGCGCGCAACCCGTGTCCGGTGCAGGGTGGGCGCTGATCATGGTGTTGATGGGCGTTCTTGTCGTGGCCGTGTTCGAACTGGCCGGTGTCCGGCTGATGTCACGCCTGGTGGACCAGGGGCTGGAGTCGGACGCGCGGACACAGACATATACGCAGACCCTGTTGGCCATCAGGGATTATCTCTGGCTGGGCAGCGGCCTGGGCACATTCCAGGACGTGTACCCGGCGTATCGCCTCGATATTGCTCCCGGCCGACAGGTCTGGGACAAGGCGCACAACGATTACCTTGAGCTTGTTCTTGGCCTGGGGTTGCCGGCAGCGCTGCTGGTCCTGTCCGGCCTGGCGCTTCTGGTGTGGCGGTGCCTGCGGGGATTCTATGCACGACGACGGGATCATCAGTATTCCGCCATTGCGGTTGGTGTCTCGGTCCTGGTCATGTTGCATTCGATGGTTGATTTCAGCCTGCAGATGCAAGCAAATACCCTTGCCTATGCGGCCTTGCTTGGCGTGGGGCTCGCGCAATCGATCAGCACGCGGACCCGATCATAAGACCGTCGCAATGCTGCGCGACAAGGCATCTGATTTCCGGCACCAATTGTGTCCTGCCTGTATTTGTCCTTGAGGCATTTTCTGTTGCGGCGCAGCAGGGGACTTTATAGTATTTCCGTTTTGATTGAGGGGATATTCGTGCAGGAACTTGATGGGGCATCAGGCGGGGTTCGATGGTTTGTTGTGCGAACACTGGCAAACCAGGACCGTCGTGCGGAACAACAGCTGATCCAGCAGGCTTTTGTGACCTATCTGCCCCTGGTAGAGAGATCGGTTCGTCATGCCCGCAAGATAAGGCAGGTGCGTGCGCCGCTGTTCCCGGGGTATCTCTTCATAGAACTGGACCTGGCCCGCGATCGCTGGCGCTGTGTAAATTCCACTTTCGGGGTCTCCAGCCTGATTATGGGCGGCGATCAGCCGATGCCTGTGCCTTGCGGTGTCGTTGAGGCAATCATGGCGCTCACAAGGACAGACGGATTGATTGATTTCACACCGAACATGCAGGTTGGTGACAAGGTTGAAGTCATATCCGGTGCCCTGGCAGGCATGTTTGGCACCCTGGCTCGTTGCGATGCGCGCGGCCGGGTCGAGCTGCTGCTGGAGATCATGGGACAGAAAGTTCGCGTAAAATCGAATACCAAGGCACTTATGCCCGCATAAGCTGCTGCAACCAAAGGCAACCAATACTGGTAGGCCACAACATCTGTATTATCCTGGCTGGGGGGGCACGAGTCACCCGGCGTGCGGTAGCTATTGTCGCCAAATGTTCAAACTGACAGGCAAAACCTGAGGTGAGCGAGAAACCTGGACTGGTCCCGGTAATCCTGTGCGGCGGCGCTGGAACCAGGCTGTGGCCGTTGAGCCGGCGGGCATTTCCAAAACAGTTCGCTGTCGAACTGAACCACAAATCCCTGCTGCAATTGACAGTGGAGCGCGCCGGCGCGCTCTCCAATCTTGCCGGATGCCTTGCCGTTACCGGAGAAGATTACCGGTTCATGGTTGCCGAGGCGCTGTCCTTCATGACATCGGCTGAAATCCTGCTGGAACCTTGTGCGCGCAATACGGCACCCGCGATATGCGCTGCGGCCCTGAAAGTCGCCGAAACGTCACCGGACTCGATTCTGGTGATCTTGCCGTCTGATCATTTTGTTCCCGATGCAACCGCGTTTTCCGCCGCCATCAGCCAGGCGGCTGACCTTGCCGCGCAGGGGTGGTGGGTGACCTTGGGAATCACGCCGGACAAGCCGTCTTCGGCCTATGGCTATATTGAACCGGGAGCAGCCCTGAACGCCTCGAACCGTTCGTCGGAGGTTTCGCGGTTCATTGAAAAGCCTGCAATTGACACGGCCAAACGGCTGATTGAGCAGGGGTGTCTGTGGAATGCCTGGATCTTCTTGGTTCAGGCAA
>CAZFYM010000104.1:0-7970 GCA_964523755.1 uncultured Wenzhouxiangella sp.
CTGTCGGCTCAGGCGCACTCTATAAGTTACAGAATGATTGACGGGGTACACTAGCCAGGCGAATCCTTGAGGGCAAGTCGGTCGCCTGGATCAGTTGATCCAGGCCCGGGATGGGCCGCGAGTGACGTAGATCTTCGATCAGTGACAATGGCAAATGCGGCGCGACAAGCTGAATGAATTCGAGATGAAAATCCTTGATCAGCAAGTCACGGCGAAAGCCAATCCAGGTCGTCAACCGGGGGAAAAGATGATCAACTGCCAAGACGGCCAGATCAGCATCGGCCTGGCTATCTATTGCCAGATCGGCCAGGATACCAACACCCACTCCGGCACGAACATAAGTCTTGATCACATCAGCATTCCCGGCGGTAAACGCAATATGCGGGGTCAAACCCTCCCGACTGAAAGCTTGCATCAAGGTCGATTCCGTTCGACTGGAGTAGATATACGTTACCAGGGGATACTCGGCCAGCGACTTCAAGTCCAGGGGACGCGGATCAAGCGCCAGCGGGTGATCCCCGGGTACGATAGCGACCCGATCCCAGCCGTAGACCGGCAGCATATTGAGATTGGAGAACAGATCGGTTGCACCGGTCGCAAGCGCAAAATCGACTCGCCGTTCGCTCATCATCTGCGCGATTTGCTCCGAACTGCCCTGGTGAAGCTCGAAATCAATTTCCGGAAAGCAGCCACGAAAGGCCGTGATAACCGGTGGCAGCACATAACGGGCCTGCGCCTGGGTAGTGGCCAGTTTGAGCCGGCCCTTGACGTCTTTTCTGAGTTGCTCGGACAAGGCCCGGATCTCACCGACCTTGCCAAGTACTTCGCTGGCCAGCAAAACCACCCGCTCGCCGGCCGGAGTAAGCCCCTCGATCCGCTTGCCACGTCTGACAAACAGCGCCAGCTTGAGTTCTTCCTCCAGCTGACGGATCTGCTTGCTGACCCCGGACTGAGAGGTAAAAAGGCTTTCGGCCGCCCTTGAAATACTCAGTCCACTATGCGTGACAGCAAGCAAAAAACGCAGTTGCTGCAGTTTCATCTCGACTTACCGTTCCCGATTCAGCGAAGGCTGCCAATATTGTCTGTTGCCGGAGCCGTGTCAAGCAAAAGCCCCGGTGCCGTTTCGGCACCGGGGCACTTTTCCCGACAGAATTCGGGAGGATTTTCGGGTTACGGACGGGTCAGGTAGAACGTATAGCTACCACCACCCGAAGCCGAATGTATCAGCCAGGTGTAGAAACCGGCCGAGCCGTTGTAAATCACGTCCTCGTCAGAATTCGACGTCGTGCTGGAGGCCACTTGCGACCAGCTAGAACCGTTCCAGCGGAACAGATAGAGGTTGAAATTGGCATTGCTCGGACCACGCAGATAGCCCCGATGCTGGCCGGAGCCGGACTGGTAGTAGGTTCCATTGGGTTGCTGCTGCTGGGCCCCGGTTCCAGACAGCGAACCGGTAAAGCTTTCGCAACCGGTGCAGGGCGCGCCACCACCAAAGCGTGAGTAGACGAGGCGATTCGGCGAGCCTGAACCAATGCCACTCAAGCGACCGGTGGTCGCATTGGACACTATCGCATTGAACACCTGATTGTTGCTGGCACCTGTGTTCTGGGAAAGAAACAGCGCTGCCACACCAGCCACATGCGGTGATGCCATGGAGGTTCCGCTGATGGTGTTGGTGGCGGTATTGCTGGTGTGCCAGGCAGATCGAATCGATGAGCCCGGCGCAAACACATTCACGCAGCTACCGAAATTCGAGAAGTTCGAGCGCGCATCCGTCGACGTCGTCGAACCCACCGTAATGGCATTCGAAACCCTGGCGGGTGAGAAGTTGCAGGCGTTTGCGTTGTCGTTACCCGCAGCAACCACGACGGTAACACCGCTGTTAATCAGATTGTTGGTCGCGCTGTCGGTGGTCGCGCTGGCTCCACCGCCAAGGCTCATGTTGGCCACGGCCGGGCGCACCGCATTGGCAGCTACCCAGTTGATTCCGGCCAGAATAATTGAATTAGCGCTGCCACCGGTGCAACCGAACACCCGGACCGGTACCAGGCGCACGCCCTTGGCCACACCCCAGGTCGATCCGCCAACGGTACCGGCAACATGGGTGCCGTGGCCATTGCAGTCAGTGGTTCCGCGACCATCGTTGATGGCGGTAAAACCGCTCAGGACACGGCCCCCAAAATCACTGTGAGAGGCACGAATGCCACTGTCGATGATATAGGCCCGCACATTGCTGGCCGCCACGTCATAAACATAGGTGCCATTCAGCGGTCGGTCTCGTTGATCGATGCGATCAAGTCCCCAGGTTGCGTTAGTCTGGGTAACATCCAGAAACACTTCGCTGTCCTGCTCGATAAACTCGATCCGGGCATCGCGACTGCTGGCCAATTGATGTATGGCTTGAGCGTTGGCGCGAACGGCAAAGCCCTTGAGCGCGTGCTCATAAACAAATTCGACCTCCAGCCCATAACGTGCGGCCAGGTCGACTGCCGTTCTCTCGACGTCCACCGTGCTCTTTCGGGCTCCGGTGTGGTCGATCTCGGACTCAAGGACAATTATGTAGCTGTCCCGAACCGGTCGTTCGGCCAAGCGTATTTCGATAGCCAACAGACTGAAACTGGCACCAATCGCCAGCCCGAATACGCATAGTTGCAAAGTGTACTTCTTCATCGTGTCTTGACCCTCATCAGTTGAAATAATGACATCACATAGCGATGCCGCATCCCCTTGTCGTACTTCAGGCCGATGACAGCATCGGCCGCGCACCAAACAACTACAAAACCACAGCCTGGGTCAAGCAAGCATTTCAGCTTAATAAATGAGTAAATGGAATATGGCAGCGAAAGTCATTGAAACCATTGCGCCATTCGTAAGCGTATGGAAGTAAAAGAAATTCTCTGATTCACTCCGGTTTCAGGACTACGAGCTCATTCCCGGCCGGCGGATCCGGTTGGTGTCCTGATCCTGCCAGCGCCACCAAGCACCTGCGGTGCGCTGTATCAGGCAAGATGGCCAGATATCGGCTGGGCCTCTCCGTCAATCAGATCGAACGAATCGACAATTGCATATTCAAAGCCCAACAAGTCACACCGGGTCAGTTCATCGCTGCTTGCAAGTCCGTAGCAAGCGTTTTGCTTTCCGTGCTCTCGCAGATGGCAAATGTAGTCGTCACGCACGATCTCGTAATCCCAGACGACCCCGTCAAAAGCACCGGCTTCCAGATAACTCAGGAAATGATGCTTGTCCTGTGGCAGAGTTGCTGTCAGCGCAAATACGGGACAGGGCAGGAGTTGCTTCAGGCGCGCCAGCAAACTGTGATCGAATGATGAAACATAGAGGTGTTCTATTTTTTCGACTTGCCGACGCAAAACGTGGATTTGAGTCAAGACATCGGGTGTCTTGATTTCAAGATTCCACACGCAGCCGGGGAATGCATCGAGAGCCTGCGCCAATCCGGGAGGCTCAAAGCCGAGTGCAATTGTGCATTCCCTCAGATCGCAGTCGGCGATGGCCTTGTTATTTGGGAGCCTGCGATGATGGTGCAGAATCAGATGTTTATCCGAGGTTAGTCTGACATCGGTCTCTATCCCCTGGCATCCACTTTCCAACGCGGCGGCAAAGGCGTCCAGCGTATTTTCCTGAATGACATGCCCGGTGACACCTCGGTGGCCGAGCAACGTCAGATTTTTGTGCTGGCGGGTTATTGGCATACTTTGTTTCCAGTTCCAGAATCATTGAGGACTAAAACGAGACATCAAGAGGAGTTTTAACTCGCATGTTTCATGAATCTCGCACACCCTCGCTTGTCTCTTGTCCGCACAAGGACATGCGCGATCATCGCGCGAATTCATGAAACATGCGAGTTATAAAGACCGCATTCGCGTGCAAGCACGCTCCTACAATGCCTCAAACGGTGACGGATTCAATACAATAGGTCTTATGGTTGCCTCCTGGACACGCGATTTTCTCGACCTGGCGCTGCGTTACGAAGCGCTGCGCTTTGGGCAATTCACGCTGAAATCCGGGCGGGAGAGCCCGTATTTTTTCAATGCCGGGGCGTTCAATGACGGTGCCGGCATCAGTGAGCTGGCGCGCTGTTTTGCGGCCGCCATTGTCGATTCCGGCCTGGAATTCGACCTGTTGTTCGGCCCGGCCTACAAGGGCATTCCCCTGGCTGCGGCCATTGCCATGAGCTTGCACCGTGATTTCGACCGAAATGTGCCTTTTGCTTACAATCGCAAGGAAGCCAAAGACCACGGCGAAGGCGGTGAGGTGGTTGGAGCGCAATTGCACGGCAGGGTGCTGATCGTTGATGATGTGATCTCGGCCGGCACATCGATTGAAGAAGCACGGAACCTCATTGCCCGTTCCGGTGCCCAAGCAGTTGGCGTGGCCATTGCCCTGGATCGCCAGGAACGCGGCCGCAACGAGCGGTCGGCTGTGGCGGATGTCGAGTCAGCCGGCCTGAAGGTCGTCAGGGTCGCAACGCTGGACGATTTGATTCAATGGCTTGGTGATCGCCAGCTTGGAGATGGCCAGCGAGCGGGCGTCGATGTGTCTGCTATGCTGAGTTATCGGGATCAATACGGAATCTGAGACGGACTGTCATGAGCACACGTTGGGGTTTATTGTCATTGTTGCTGCCGATGCTCATATGCAGCCTGGCATTTGCACAGCCCGTCTACCGTTGGGTGGACGATGAGGGCGAGACCCATTATGGCCACTCGGTACCCCCCGAATTCAAGGACAAGGGCTATGAGCGCCTGGGCCCGGATGGCCAGGTTCTGCAACGGGTGGAACGGGCGCTGACCGATGAGGAACGGGCCGAGCGCAATCAGGAACGGGCGCGCCAGGCTCAGCTGGAGGCCGAGCAACGCAGCCAGGAGACTCGTGACCGTCTGCTGTTGGCGGCCTACAAATCCGAGCAGGATATTATCAACAGTCTCGAAATGCAGGTACTGAGTCTGGACAGCCAGCGCAAGACCATTGAAACCTCTCTGCAACGGTCAAGTTCACGCTTTGAAAACCTGGTTTCCCGCGCCGCTCAAATGAGCCGGAATGCCGAGGCCGTGCCGCAGCAACTGAGTGAAAACATCGAGCAGGCGCGATCCGAGATGCGTGAATTACGCCGCGGCATTGAAGATCTGGATCGGCGCGAAGCAGAACTGCGCGAGCGTTTCAATGACGAGCTGGAACGTTTTCGCCAATTGACGCAAACCGACACCGGGTAGCAGGGAAAAAGTCGATGTATACCCGCTGCCCGGCCTGCGAATCGGTTTACGAGCTGGATGCCCGGCTCCTGGCAGAGGCAGCCGGCGTGGTGCGCTGTGGCAACTGCGGCAAGACCTTCAACTCCCTGGGCAGTCTTTTTCACGAACATCCGCAAGCCGACGAGCTACCGATAAGCGGCGGCGGCATGCCGCCAATGCTGGATTACCGTGCCATCACGCAGCCGGACCTCCCCGGGGTGGATATTGACGAGGAGCCTGTGCCCGAACCCGGGCCTCACCTGGCTTTCCCCGACACGACCCCGGCCAATGCCGCAGGCTCAAAGTGGTGGCCGGTAGCCGGCCTTGCCTTGGCGGTCATTCTGTTGGCGCAGATTATGCTTCAGGCACAATATCCCGCCTCACCGGTCGCCAATCTGCTGGACAACGGCCGGGCAGCGGTGGACCTTGCCGCAGCCGGTGAGGCGATCCAGATCGTTTCCCGTGACATGCACCGTCACCCCACCCTGGACGACGCAATTATTGTCAGCGCCAGCTTGCGCAATCCATCTTCCGAGCGCCTGGCCTGGCCAGTGCTGGAAGTCCGCCTTTATGACCCCAGCCAGCAAATTCTTGGGGTCCGTCGGCTTGAACCGTCTGACTACCTGCAGAACGCCGACAACGTCAGCCTGGGCATGCCTGCCGGACAGATCGCTCCGGTCATCCTCGAGTTTGTTGTTGGAACCACGCTACCTTCGGGATTCGATTTTCGGTTCTACTGAAACGTTGGGGTAAACGCTCTGTGATCCGGTCGACTGTGCTATCTTCTTTTGCCAAGTGGGGGCAGAAAAAATTTGTAGAGGGAAAGATTTGAAATCCAATCCAGCCAACAAAAATGCCTGCTTGAACGAATTTGTACACAAGGTCGTCAAGCAATATCTTGATGACATGGGCTCCACGCCACCCGATAATCTCTACCAGATCATTCTCAACGAGGTCGAACGCCCGCTCATCCAGACGGTTCTTGATCATGCCGATGGAAACCAGTCGCGGGCAGCCGAAATTCTCGGAATCACCCGCGCCACACTACGCAATCGCATCCGCCGTTACCAGATCGACTGATCAGCCGGCACCCGGCCATCCGCACAGAAAGCTTTGAAAACTGGATTACCCATGAACCGCAGGCACACCGCGCTGTTAAGCGTTTCCGACAAGACTGGCATCGAGACGCTGGGACGAAATCTGATCAACCATGACTGGCAGATTCTGTCGACTGGCGGCACGGCCAAGGCGCTGCGCAATGCCGGTATCGAGGTGATTGATGTCAGCGATCACACGGGTTTTCCCGAGATCATGGGCGGGCGGGTCAAGACGCTGCATCCGGCCATCCACGCTGGCATCCTGGCCCGCCGCGGGCTTGATGATCAGGTACTGAACGAACAGGACTTGGTCGAGATAGATCTGGTCGTGGTCAACCTGTACCCCTTTGCAGCCACAATCGCCCGACCCGATTGCACGCTCAATAAGGCAGTAGAGCAGATCGACATTGGCGGGCCGGCGATGCTGCGTGCGGCGGCCAAGAATCATGCCCATGTTTGCGTCCTGTGCGATCCGGCCGACTACGAAGAACTGGGCCGGGTACTGCCCGGACTGCCGGACCCGGACAGACGACGCCAGCTGGCGATCAAGGCCTTTGCCCATACGGCGGCCTACGACGGTCAGATCAGCCAATACCTGTCCAGCCAGACGACCGATTCAGAACTGCCACCGTTACTCAGCCTCGCTCTTGAAAGCACTCAGTCACTGCGCTATGGCGAGAACCCGCACCAGGCAGCCGGGCTGTATCGTGATCGAAGCCGGCCGAGCGCGGGTCTGGCGGCCGCGCATCCCATACAGGGCAAAGCCCTGTCCTACAACAATCTGCTCGATGCCGACGCAGCCTGGAAGGGTGTGCACCAGCTCGGTGACAAGCCGGGCTGCGTGATTGTCAAACACACCAATCCGTGCGGTGCCGCCGTCGCCGACTCACTGACCAGTGCCTATGAAAAGGCGCTGGCCTGCGATCCAAGCTCGGCATTCGGCGGGATTGTCGCGCTGAACCGGGAACTCGATGAGCCTCTGGCAAACCGGCTGGTCGAGCGTTTTCTGGAGGTGATCGTGGCACCGTCAATGAGTGCTGCGGCCCGCGAAATCATGGCCAGAAAGAAAAACGTTCGGGTCATCACGCCGCAGGGCAGCAGCAACAGCGAGATCGAGATCAAAGCCATCGACGGCGGTTGGCTGGTGCAGCAGGCTGACCAGGGCACCGGGCTCAAGCTGGATCTTGAGCTTGTCACGCAACGCGCTCCCGAACCAGACGAGCTGGAAGACCTGCGTTTTGCCTGGGCGGTGGTGGCCCAGGTTCGATCCAATGCCATCGTCTACGCCCGCCAAGGCGCAACCCTGGGCATTGGCGCCGGGCAGATGAGCCGTGTGGATTCGGCCCGCATCGGTGTGCTCAAAGCGGCCGATGCCGGCTTGTCACTGGACGGTGCCGTCATGGCTTCCGACGCCTTTTTCCCGTTTGCCGACAGCATCGAGGCAGCAGCCGAACATGGCATACGCGCGGTCATCCAGCCGGGTGGGTCGATGCGCGACGCCGAAGTCATCGACGCCTGCAACCGTCACGACATCGCGATGGTGCTGACCGGACGGCGCCATTTCCGCCACTAAGGGCCCGCGCAACAATAACTTCCGAGTTTGCGCGCCCAGTGGTGCGTCGAA
>CAZFYM010000105.1:0-6591 GCA_964523755.1 uncultured Wenzhouxiangella sp.
GCAGGCAATGGAGACAGTACGGTTTCGCGCAGCGAAGAAGCGCTGTTGGAATGCCGTTAAGCGCGTGCAGGCAACGAAGGCTTTGCGATTTCGAGCTTGCTCGAAGAAGCGAAGCCGTAGTGCCGTCGCGCGTGTTCTGTCTCTTGGCAAGGACGCTGCCATTCCCGGCGAGACAGGCCTTGCAGCTAAACGCTCTCCGACTCGCTATAAGTTACAGAGTGCTTGGCGGGGCACACTAGATCCTGGTCTCCGGAGAGACTATCCCAATTCCTTTCTGCTTTTCTTTGCGCTCCTTTGCGCCTCTGCGCCTTTGCGTGAGGCTTTTTCGCACTTAGACGTTGAAGCGAAAATGCATCACATCGCCCTCCTGGACGATGTAGTCGCGGCCTTCCAGGCGCAGTTTGCCTGCCGCCTTGGCACCGGTTTCGCCGCGCGCGGCAATGTAGTCGTCGTAGGCAGTGACTTCAGCCCGGATAAAGCCTTTCTCGAAATCAGAGTGGATTCGACCAGCCGCCTGCGGCGCAGTCGATCCCTTGCTCACCGTCCAGGCGCGCACTTCCTTGGGGCCTGCGGTAAAAAAGGTCAACAGGTCCAGTAACTGATAACCCGCCCTGATCAGGCGGTTCAGCCCGGGCTCTGTCTGACCGAGCTCGGCCAGAAACTCGACCTGCTCTTCAGCCGACAGTTCGGCCAGCTCCGCCTCCATCGCAGCGCACAGCACCACGACTTCGGCATTTTCGGTCTCAGCCCGGACCTGAACCTGCTTGACCATGGGATTGTCGGTCGTGGACGAATCATCCACATTGGCCACGTACAGCACCGGCTTGGCCGTGATGAATTGCCAGGTTTTCAGGACCTGGCGTTCGTCGGCCTCCAGCTCAAGCGTGCGCATGGGGTTTCCTTCGCCCAGGTGGGCCACTACTCGCTCCAGCAAGGTCGCCACGCGCTTGGCTTCCTTGTCCCCCGAACGGGTCTGGCGCGCCACCCGGTCCAGCGCCTTTTCAGCCGCATCCAGATCAGCCAGCACCAGCTCGGTATCAATCGTTTCGATATCCGACAGCGGGTCAACCCGACCCGACACATGGGTGACGTCATCATCGACAAAGCAGCGAACAATATGGGCGATTGCGTCGGTTTCACGAATGTGGGACAGAAACTTGTTGCCCAGACCCTCACCTTTCGAGGCTCCGGCAACCAGACCGGCAATATCGACAAACTGCATCATCGTCGGCAGCTGTTTCTCCGGCGACACGATGTCGGCCAGCGCTGCCAGCCTGTTGTCCGGAACCGGCACCATGCCGACATTGGGCTCAATCGTGCAGAACGGGTAGTTCTCAGCCGCAATCTCGGCCTTGGTCAGACAATTGAACAGGGTTGATTTACCGACATTTGGCAAACCAACGATTCCGCATTTGAAGCCCATAGCATTTCCTTCGGAAGAGGGTTCAGGATGAAAAACAAAGGGTTCAGGGTTCCGGGTTCAGGTCGCCCGGGACGTCTGTGCTGGAATGCAATTTTTGGACTGCGCGCTCGGTTTTGCCGGCTAGCAGGTCGGGCATTACCGCAGCGGCCTGGTCGATCGCCTTCAATATTGCTTTTTCGTCGTCGGCGCCGGCGCGTCCGAGCACCCAGGGGGTGACAGCTTCGCGCACACCCGGATGACCGATTCCGATTCTGACCCGCCAGAAGTTCTGGTTGCCCAGGTGCTGGAAGGTGCTGCGCAGACCATTGTGACCGCCGTGACCGCCGCCCAGCTTCAGGCGCACAATACCCGGTGCCAGATCCAGATCGTCATAGGCCACCACGACTCGCTCGGGGCGGATATCGAAATAATCTGTGACCGCGCGAATGGCCTGACCAGAGTTGTTCATAAAGGTATCCGGACGCAGAAACACCGCATCGACCCCTGCAAACCGGCTTTTGCAGACCTCACCATGCAGCTTGCGATTGGCTTTCAGCGGCAGTGATTCGCGCCGATCAAGGGCATCCAGAAACCAGAACCCGGCGTTGTGCCGGGTTCTGTCGTACTTCGGGCCGGGATTCCCCAGCCCAACAATCAGCCACAGGTCGTTCACGGCACGACTCAGTCGTCCTTCCTGGCCTCAGGTTGCTGGTCGGTGTCTTCACCGTCCTCGTCAGCCGACTGCTCGCGCTCTTCGTCCTCGTCTTCTTCAGACTCACCGATGGTCTCGACTTCGGCAGCTTCACCCATTGCAGCATCGGCTTCAGCGGCCAGTTCGCCGGTTCCCTGGGATTCGCGAATAAACAACGCGGTCACAATCGGATGATCGTTTTCCGGATTGATCTCCAGCGCCGGGATGGTCACACCTTCCGGCAGATTGATCTCACTGAGCATGACGCTGTCCCCAGGCTCCAGCCCGATCAGATCCACTTCCAGGTATTCCGGAAGATCCTTCGGCAGTGCGTCGATCTCGACTTCAATAGTCTGGTGAGAAATCACCACGCCAGCCTTGCGCCCGGCCTTGGAGTCCTTTTCATTGAGAAAGTGAATCGGCACATTGATCCGCACCAGTTGGTCGTCGGAAACGCGCAGAAAATCCAGATGGGTCAACAACGGCTTGAATGGATGGCGCTGGAGATCACGCAGCACGACCTTCTGGCGAGCATCCTTGCCGACCTGAAGCTCGAGAATCGACGAGTGGAACGCCTCTTGTTCCGCCATGTGCAGCAACGGATCATGCTCAATGGTGATCGTGGCGGGCTCACGCCCGGCTCCATATACAACGGCGGGAACTCGACCGGCACGTCGCAGGCGGCGGCTCGCACCTTTCCCCACGTCCGTGCGCATTTCCGCCGGAATCTTGAATTGTTTGGCCATGATGAACACTCTCTGTACATAAAATAGAAAGAAAACCCGGCAGCGCGCGACCACACTCCCGGAGCAAGCCGATTAGTATAACGCGGGGCGATTCAAAGAGGAAGATACTCTTGCCTGATTACGCACGCATCTCAGCCACTCTAAAGGAGATTCAAGTGTGCTGATCCAGATTCTCGCGTCTGTCGATCGCTTTGAGCATCCGGTGGTGCCAGATGCTTCGGGCCGACCGGCCCGAAGCACCCGACACCCCCCGATGCAGCAGACTGAGAACCTGGCTAAACCCACCCTTGCACCCAACTGTCAGCGGGAAGTGGCGTTACCTGATGGCAACCCGGATTCACCTGACTCGCAGCAGTGGTACTTTGTTCCAGGCCAGTTTCAGAGGTCGTCTCAGGTCCCACCAGCGACCGCGACGGTTATCCGCGTTAAGCTGATCGACCAGCTTGAGGACGGGCAGCTGTTCGCGGTGAAGTTCGTCGATTGATCGCCATTCATCCCATACGGTCGGGTCATCCAGCCTGGCCTGGTCACGCGCCAGGCGTGACAGGAGAAGCGCAGAACGTCTGACCAGCGGGTGCAGCGAGGTATCTTTTTCAAGGTCAGCGTCGTCGTAACGAGTATGACGCCAGTCGGCGCGAAGAAACGTCTCGCTGAAGTTTTGGATGCGATCCTCGATCTGCGGGGTTATCGTCAAATCCAGGCCACCGGCGATCCTGCGCAGTTCCCGATCAGGGTCGTCAAGCAGTCGGTCATAATCGACCACGACAACCGGCTGGCCTTGCAATCGGTTGAAACAGGGCACAACGTTGGCCAACCACTCAAGGTTGTTCTGCTCGGGCCGGCCACGCGCCAGATCAAGTCGGGCCCGCGAGCGGGCGACGCTCAAGGGATTGCGATAAGCAAAGACAAAGGCTGGCTCGATATTCATACTTGCAAGCAGGTCAAACCATATCGGCAGCAGGCGGCCGGTACCCGCATACTTGAACGCCCAAACCGATGGAGCCCCAAAATAGCGCCTGATTGCCTGCTCCATTTGCTCAACCAGAATCCGGGTGCGCGGGTTATCAAACGCCGAATCCTCGATCAGCCTTACACTGTCCGCACGCAGTCCGACAGAATTACGGATCCGCTTGCTCAGCTTGAGCAGATGGACCTCTTCCTGGTTTCCACGCGGGTTTTTTCGTACCGGGCGACGAAAATCATTACCCAGGAAGATGCCCAGCGCATCAAGGGCGCGGGTCAGTGTGCTGGTTCCGCTGCGACCCGGACCCAGAACCAGGATGGCCCGCTGCTGCCGTACCGGGCTCTCGTCGTGAGCGTTGTTATGGTTGTTCAATCCACTTACCTGAAGGCTTTGTACAGAAATTGACAATGCGCAAAATAGCATTGATCGTGTGACCAGTCACCATCCTGTGTCATCGCGCAAGGCGCAATAATCCACTCCACTGGCCGGCCTTCTCTCTGATAAACTACGATTTTGCTGGCCACTCTCCAGACTCCTGACCCGGACGCGGGTGCCATGTATACGATCGCCCATCTGTCCGACCTGCACATCCCGCCCTTGCCGCACTTGAGCCCCCGGCACCTGGCGACCAAGCGCCTGCTTGGATCGTATTCCTGGCATCACAAGTGGAAAGCTGAGCATCGTCTGGAAATTCTGGATCAACTGCGCTCTCAAGTGCAGGCTTTGAATCCGGACCATATTTGCGTGACCGGAGACCTGACGTTTACAACCCACATCAAGGAGGTTGAGCAGGCCTGTTCCTGGTTGCATTCCTTGAGCAGCCCTGAACGGATCAGTCTGGTGCCAGGCAATCATGATGCCTATGTTCCCGGCGCGCTCAAGCAAGCCTGTCAACGGTGGGCCTGCTGGATGCAGGATGACGACACTGGCGACCAGCAGTTTCCCTACCTGCACCGTCGCGGCCCGGTGGATGTTATCGGCCTGTCATCGGCCATTGCCGTGCTGACGCCACGAACCATCGGTCGATTGGGCCAGCAACAAATCGAGCGGCTTCGCACCCTTATCAAGGAACGGACTAATGAACAACGACCGCGAATGTTGCTACTGCATCATCCACCGCAAGACGGGGCCACACGTCCGGCCAAGCAGTTGGTGGATCGTCACAAGCTGCAAGTGTTGATCCAGGATCTGGGCGTCGATCTGGTCCTGCATGGTCATTTGCACAAACCCGTCCAGACGGCGCTGCCCGGTCGCTACGGCCCGGTCCCGGTTTTCGGAGCCGCCAGTGCCTCTGCGCTTGGCCAGCGCTATGCGCCAGCGCATTTCCACCTGTTTCATTTCGACCGCCACGGCGGCACAAGCCACCTGGCCGTGCAGCACGCCCACTACGATCACAACGCGCAAGCCTTTAAGCTTCAGCCCGCCCAACCCATTATCAACCCGGACCAAGGATAAGCCAATACATGCTTTATGCTTTGCCAGATCATCAGGTCATGGAATCGCTGTTGCCGGCGCTGCAGCATTCGCACATCGATCCGTCGACTGCGAGGCAGCGACTCACGGAGGAGCCGGGACTGGTTCCCATCGCCATACGTCCTGACGATTCCGGCACGATTTATTTTGCCGATATTGGCGACGAACCGTTTCTTGAATGGAAATACATCTACACCGTCGAGCGCTTGATACGCGACGGAAAAGTCACCCGTTTCTTCGCCACTGATCTCACGGTGCTGGATGGCGCGCCCGCAGTCAGCGACGGACTCGAGCCCGATGGGTTGATCTTTCACGTATCACGCTGCGGCTCGACCCTGTTTTGCAAGGCCCTGTCGCGGCTCCCGGCCAATCTGATCATCAACCAGGGTGGTCCGCTGCAGTCCGGGTTCTGGGCCGCGATAACCAATGGTTGGAAAGAACCGCTGGAACCGAGCGAGCAAAACCTCAATCGCTTGCGCAACCTGGTCCTGATGATGACCCGCCAACGACGGGCAGAGTACCAGCGCTGTTTTGTGAAATTCATCAGCTGGAACACGGTCTACCTCGACTTCATTCGAGCCGCATTTCCGGATAGTCGGGCCATGTATCTGTACCGTGATCCGGCTGAGGTCATGTCGGTGGTGCTTGAAGAAACCACGGCCGCCCTGCACTTGCGCAAGACCCCTCTGGCACCCGTACTGACCGGACTGGATGCCGGAGTAATCGAGCGCTTCGACGATATGGAATTTCTGGCCAATTGCTATGCCTGTTACTTTCGCACCGTCGCCAGACACAGGGACGAAGCCGGGCTCAAACTGGTCAATTTCCGCCATACCAGCCGCCGCGAGCTCTTTCCGGTACTTCTCCAGCGTGGCCTGAACTGGCAACCTGAAGCAAAGCAACTTGACATCATGCAGGCCCAGTACGACTTCTACTCCAAGGACGATTCCAATCAGACCGCCTACCAGGGTGAACCGGAGGATTTACGCAGCCGCCTGGGTAACGAGCGCTGCCGGCAGATCGACGCCATCACCGCCCAGTCCTACCGGGCGCTGGAACAGGCCGAAAACAACCTGTTTCCTGCCCGCTGACAATTGAGTGCAATGGGTTGGTTTGCCCACCCTCCAGGCTCTCAGTCTAATGGACTGGGAAGCACCCGGCACCACCGGATGCTCGAAGCGATCGATAGGCGTGAGAATCTGGATCAGCAGGGTTGAACTCCCCGTAGGATGGCTGAAAAACGTGCGTAATCAGGAATCACTTAGTACCCCTGGGCATAAATACACACACGTTCAGAGCGTCTCCAAAGCGTCAA
>CAZFYM010000106.1:0-6466 GCA_964523755.1 uncultured Wenzhouxiangella sp.
CCGATCGCCCCGGCCGGCCCGAAGCACCCGGCACCACCGGATGCTCGAAGCGATCGATAGACACGGGAACCTGGATCAGCACGATTGAAGTCCCTGCAGAATGGCTGAGAAACGTACGTAATCAGGAAGTTTTTTTAACTTTGTTTCTTCGCTGCTTCGCGTCCAAACGATTTTCTGTCTTGAATCAGGATTTGAGGAGTTTTTCGAGGTAGTGGATGTTGGTGCCGCCTGCCTTGAACCCCGAGTCGCGGATCAGGCGCTGGTGCAGCGGGATGTTGTTGACCACGCCGCGCAATACCATTTCGTCAAGTGCTACCCGCATACGTGCGATCGCCGCATCGCGGGTTTCGCCATGGGCAATCAGCTTGCCGATCATTGAGTCGTAATTCGGCGGAATCCGGTAGCCATCATAGATATGGGAGTCGACCCGGATTCCCGGACCACCCGGGGCATGGAAGGCTTCCACCTGGCCCGGCTGAGGAATGAATCTTGCCGGGTCTTCGGCGTTGATTCGGCATTCGATAGCATGTCCGGTAATAATGATATCGGACTGGCGAAACGGCAACGGCTCGCCGGCTGCGGCCAGGATCTGGGCGCGAATCAAATCCAGCCCGGTAACGCACTCGGTGACCGGATGCTCGACCTGGATGCGGGTATTCATTTCGATGAAATAGAACTCGCCATCCTCGAACAGGAATTCGAAAGTCCCGGCTCCCAGGTAACCGATGCGCTGACAGGCGTCAGTACAGATTTTACCGATCCGCTCGCGTTGCTCGGGCGTGATACCCGGTGCCGGCGCCTCTTCAATCACTTTCTGGTGACGGCGTTGCATGGAACAATCGCGCTCTCCCAGGTGCACGGCATGACCGTGACTGTCGGCCAGCACCTGAATCTCGATATGGCGAGGATTGGTCAGGTATTTCTCCATGTAAACCGTATCGTCGCCAAAACCGGTCAGCGCTTCCTGGCGGGTCAGGCTGATCGATTTGATCAGATCTTCAGGCTGCTCGACCACTCGCATACCACGGCCACCGCCACCGGCAGCGGCCTTGATCAGCACCGGATAGCCAATCTCGCTGGCCAGACGAGCCGAACGACGTTCGTCATTGTCCAGCGGACCATTCGACCCCGGGACGCAGGGCACGCCGGCCTGGCGCATGGCGTTGATCGCCGATACCTTGTCACCCATCAGGCGAATAGTTTCGGCGCGCGGGCCGATAAACGTGAAACCGGATTCCATCACCCGTTCGGCAAAATCAGCATTTTCGGCCAGAAATCCGTAGCCGGGATGAACCGCCTCGGCGTCGGTCACTTCCATGGCCGCGATGATGCCGGGAATATTGAGGTAGCTCTGACCTGCAGCTGCCGGCCCGATACAGACCGATTCATCGGCCATACCAACGTGCTTGAGATTGCGATCAACGGTGGAATGCACCGCAACCGTTCGAACGTTCATCGCCTGGCAGGCGCGCAGCACGCGCAGCGCGATTTCACCACGATTGGCAATCAGGATCTTCTTGAATGGCGCCGTGCGTCGATCAACCATGAGTCGATCAACCTTTCTTGATTACGAACAGCGGCTCATCAAACTCCACCGGCTGGCCGTCTTCTACCAGGATCGCCACGACCTTGCCGCCAAACTCAGCCTCGATCTGGTTGAACATTTTCATCGCCTCAATCAGGCACAGCGTATCGCCGGCCGAGACGCTGCTGCCAACCTTGACGAATGCCGGCGAATCGGGGTTGGGCGAGGCGTAGTAGGTGCCGACCATTGGCGAACGCACGACTTCGCCCTCGGGCAGTGGGCGCTCGTCATCACTGCGGGATTCCGGCACGGCCGATGCCACCGGTTCTGCGGCAGGTGCCGGGGCCACCGGCGGTGCCAGCTGATAGGATTGCGCAGCAACCGGTTGCGGATGCGATCGAATCAGGCGAACCGATTCCTCGCCTTCGTGAATTTCTATTTCGGCCAGCTCTGATTCTTCGAGCAATTCAATTAATTTTTTTATTTTTCGCAAATCCATTGATCAACTACCCCGAGGTCTCGATCCGGTTGGCGACCGCTTGCAAGGCCAGCAGGTAAGAATCCGCCCCGAAGCCGCAAATGGTCCCCACGGCCAGATCGGAAAAAAATGACTGCCGGCGAAACGCCTCGCGGCGATCCGGATTACTTAAATGAACTTCTATAAATGGCAGGTCAACGGCAGCGAGTGCATCGCGCAATGCCACCGATGTATGGGTCAATGCGGCCGGGTTGATCAGTATCCAGTCGGTACCGTCGTCGGCCGAACACTGTACACGTTCGACCAGCTCATGCTCGGCATTCGATTGAAATGTGGTCAAATCCAGACCACAACTGGCCGCAAAGCGCGCCAGGCCGGCATTGATCGCTTCCAGGGTATCGGTACCGTAGATAGCCGGCTCGCGCCGACCCAGCAGGTTCAGATTCGGTCCGTGAAGCACCAGAACGGCGGTCATGTTGTCGGCTGCCTAGAAAAGAGCTGGCAGTGTGCCTCATCAAGGCGGAAATGTCCACACGTTGGCAGACGTTTCCGAAACGTTCACGGAAGATCGAGTGAGCTGAGATCCTTATCGGTCACTTCCCCCAAGTGCTGCCAGCGAATCATACCGTCCTGATCGACCAGCACCGTGTAGGGTAAAGCACCGGCCGCATTGCCCCAGGCGCGCTGGGTCGCCAACACGTCCGATGCGCCAACCAGAATCGGATAGTCGATCCCCAGCGACGCGATAAAATCGCGCACCGGACCCGCATCATCAATGGCAATACCGACCACGCTGACCTGGTCGGCATGGCGCTCGCTGAACGCCTGCAGCCGTGGCATTTCCCGACGGCATGGCGCGCACCAGGTGGCCCAGAAATTGACCAGGAGCGTTTGTCCATTGAAATCATCAGCGCTGACCCACTGCCCATCCAGCGAGGCGTGGCGAAACGGTGGTCGCTGGTCGCCAACCGCCGCCCCCGTGACTCCGATCGGTGCCGGCTTGTCGCGGGTCAGCCAGGCCAGGCCAGTCCCGAGCCCGAGACCCAACAAGGCGACCAGGGAATACAGTAGCAGGCGATTGTTCATCGAATGGCTTGATCCAGCAGATCGCCAAACTCAGTCGGCGGCAGGAAGCCAAAAGTCCTCAAGGCTGACAACTCTTCGCCGTTGCGGAAAAACAGGTAGGCTGGCGGTCCAATCAGGTTGAAGTGATTGAGAATGGCTTTGTGATCATCGTTGTAGGCGGTGACGTCCACCTTGATCAGGGTCATGGCTGCCATTCGTTGGGCCACAGCGGCGTCGGGGAACGTGCGCCGTTCCATGCGCACGCAGTCCACGCACCAGTCGGCGTAGAAGTCCACGAACACCGCCCCCGGCGCGGTCTCGATGGAACGCTTGAGCTCATCCAGACTGCTCACAGAGCTAAACGCGGGTCGCGCGTCTGCGACCGATTGCGAACCACTGCCCACCCAGTGATTCAGCGGTCGGGTCCAGTCACTGCCACCCGACAACGCACCGAGAAACTGAATCACACCCACGACCAGAAACATAATGCCGAGACTCTGGCGGAACTTTTGCCAACCGGTTTGCTCCGGCGACGTCCGGTTGCAGGCCCCCAGGTAGACGCCACAGGCAATGACCAGACCACCCCACAGCAACATGGTCACGGCACCCGGCAAGACCCGCTCCAGCAACCAGATCGCCAGGGCCAGCAGGCCCACGCCAAACACCGCCTTGATCGCATCCATCCAGGCACCCGCGCGCGGCAACCACGAGCCCAGGCCAACACCGATGGCCAGCAGCGGCAAACCCATGCCGATAGAAAGCGCAAACAGAACGCTGCCTCCCAGTACCGCATCGCCGGTCATCGCGATAAAGCCGAGCACCCCGATCAGCGGTGCCGTGACACACGGACCGACGATCAATGCGGAAAGAAAGCCCATGATCGCCGCACCAATCAAACTGCCGCCGGACTGACGGTTACTGATTTCGGTCAACTTGACCTGCACGGAAGCCGGCATCTGCAGGTTGTAAAAGCCGAACATCGCCAGTGCCAGCGCAACGAAGATCGCCGCAAATGCGGCCAGCACCCAGGGGTTCTGGAAGGCCGCCTGAAGGTTGTAGCCAGCCAGTGCCGCAATCACACCAACCGTCGTGTAGGTCAGCGCCATGGCCAGCACATAGGCCAACGATAGCGAGAAGGCTTTTGCCCGAGTCACCTGCTCGCCTTCGCCGGCAATAATGCCCGACAGGATAGGAATCATCGGAAACACACACGGCGTAAACGCCAGTCCGATGCCAAGAAGCACAAAAAGACCCAGGGTCAGTGCCAACGGTTGCTCGGCGATCAGTCGCTGCAGCCGCCCGGCATCGGATTCCTGTACCGGTGCGGCGTCCGGGTTGACGGTACCCGACCCCTGGCGAATATCCCCATCAGCCGCCGGCAGGTCAAGCATCACGCTGCGACTCATCGGCGGATAGCAGATACCGTCGGTCAGACAGCCCTGGAAATCAGCAACAAGTTCGAGCAAGCGCGCCGGACCGGCTGGCCGGGACAGATAAACCGGTATCTCGACTTCACCGTAGTAAGCCTGTGTGTCACCAAAAAATTCATCGTGAATGGGAACCGGTTCGGGCAGCAGGGTTTGCTCCACCTGAATGTCCGGATCGCTGGCACGAAAGCTGATCGAATCGCGATACAGGTAATAGTCGGGCGCGGCGGTCAGGCGAACCAGCAGCGTGGCCTCATTGGTCGCAATCGCCTCGTAGCGAAAGGCCTGCTCGGCCGGCAACGCACCGGCTGACTCGATCATCAACCCGCTGGCGGTCGAAGGACGACCAAGCAAGCCATCGAGACCCGTGCTGGTGGCCGTGGTCAGATTGACCGCCGGAAGGCGGACTTCGACCGTCTGACGATGCGGCGGGTAACACACACCCAGGTCGGCACAACCCTGGAACCGGACATCGACCAAAGCCTCGCCTCCCGCGTGCCCGGCAACTGGCAGGGCGATCATCAGATGGTCCCGATAGGTCTCGGTCTCGCCAAAAAACTCATCCTCGGTCAGAGCACCGGGTGGAATCCGGGCCTGCTCAAGCCTGAGCCCGTCCGTAGCCGGCTCAAAGCGGAAAGCATGGCGGTAAAGGTAATAGCCCGGAGCAATGTCAAATGTCAGCTCGATGGCATCACCGCTGGCACTTGCCCGGAGCGAGAACGCCTGTTCGACTGGCAGCAGGTCATCCGGATTGATCTGGGCGGTGGCCAAGCCACTGATCAGCATCATCCACAGCAGCGGCAGAATATTTTTGATTTGAATTGGCTTCATCATGTCTATTGTTCAGGGTTGATCCAGTCCCGGGCCCAGTCGAAATAGGCGTCCAGCCCATCAATCACCGGCAGCACCAGCATTTCGGGGACATCGTAGGGATGATGTTCGGCAAAGGCCGCTTTCAGCGCATCCAGCCGCTCATGACAAGTCTTGATCATCAGCGGCACTTCATCGGCGGTCGCGATCTGCCCCAGCCAGGGGTAAATGCTGCGTATCGCAGCACCGACACTGACACAAGCCGCCATACGCTGTTCGACCAGTCGTCGCGCTAACTGTTCCGCATCCGCCATTGATTCACAGGTGGTCAGAACGACCAGCAGTTTTTCCTTCATTCAGCTACCCGACCAGACCCGCATTGGCGAATCTTTATTGCATGAATTCGTGCATCAGGGTAGCCGATTCGGCCGGCGCTCGTCCGAAGCCCTTGAAATGCCGACGCGCGGGCTCCATTTGCCTTCCGTATCGGTAGACTTGCCAGCCACACTGGATTTTCGGCGGCAAGGCTGCCTGAGCAGAAGTTGCCGGGGTCGAGCGGCATGCCGCAACGACCGGCTTGATATGTGACTTTTGATTAATTCAACCACCTTAAGATAAGGGAGATTTAACCCATGAAACTGCGTCCCTTGCATGATCGCGTGATCGTCAAACGCGTCGAAGAAGAGCGCACGACCCCAGGCGGCATCGTCATTCCTGATTCTGCCACCGAAAAGCCGATTCGCGGCGAAGTGCTTGCCGTCGGCAACGGCAAGATCCTGGACAACGGCGAGCAGCGTGCGCTGGACCTCAAGGTTGGCGATACCGTGCTGTTTGGCAAGTATTCCGGCACCGAAGTCAAGGTGAACGGCGACGAGCTGCTGGTGATGCGCGAAGACGACATCATGGCCGTCGTCGAGTCCTGAGCAGCCACCCCGTCATTCCATTCGACGCATTAGAAATAGAGGATTAGTAGCAATGAGTGCCAAAGAAATCCGTTTTTCCGAAGACGCCCGCAATCGCATTTTGAAGGGCGTTGACACGCTGGCCCGCGCGGTCAGCGTCACCCTCGGCCCCAAGGGCCGTAACGTTGTCATCGAAAAGAGCTTCGGTGCCCCGACCGTCACCAAGGACGGTGTTTCTGTCGCCAAGGAAATCGAACTG
>CAZFYM010000107.1:0-6460 GCA_964523755.1 uncultured Wenzhouxiangella sp.
GGGGAGAAGGGGAGAAGGGGAGAAGGGGAGAAGGGGAGAAGGGGAGAAGTAAAGGCTTCCTTCTTACCTCTCACCCTCTCACCCACTCACCCTTTCCCCTTTTCCCTTTCCCCTTTCCCGTCAGGTAACTTACTCCGTCCCCGTCCGCGCCATTGGCTGGTCAGGCGAGGTCTGCTGCCGGGCCAGCCGCAGCAGTGGTGCCAGGCGGCGGGTCAAGGATTCCATGTGCGGTTGCAGTTCGGCCAGCTCGCCGCGCTCCAGCATGGACAGTGCCTGCTCAAGGCCAAGCTCCGAGTGGTTGACTTCGGCAACGGACTGGCGTTGTTCGCGCATGCCCTGGTCAAGCAGGGCTTCGACATCAATGCCTGAATCCAGCGGGACCGCCTGAATTGAAAACTCTCGGCGCACGTTCAGAGTGTCGCCACTGGAGCGTATTCCCAACGCTTCAAGGTCAGGGATAAAGCGATCACGCAAGACGGCTGCCCCCCGAGTGTCGGTGGCTGGAAGCATAAAGCAGAACGATTCCTTGCCAGTTCGGTAGACCGTGTCCTCGTGGCGTATTGAGCCCTTGAGCACCAGTCCGATCTTCTTCCAGGCACTGCTGGCAAAGGGTTCTCCGAGATCGTCGCACAGTGCTTTTAGTCCGATTAGGTGCAGGTGAATCAGGCTGATCGTCTGTCCGTGTCGGCGCGCGAAGCTGATTGCCTGTCCCAGCCGCTGCAGGCAATAATGACGACTTCCGATACCAGTGGCCTGGTCGGTCTGATGGCTTTGCTCAAGCTCATTCAGGCGGCGCACGGCTTCCTTGTGGCTGGCATGGGCGCGGGCCCGGGCCATCAGTTCACTGGCTTTGAATGGTTTGCTGATGAAATCCGTGGCGCCAGCGTTGAGTGCGCGCTGACGTTCGATCTCCTGATTTTCTGCACCGGTAATAATGATGACCGGCAAGGTAGTCAGACGTTTCTCATCGCACTGACGCAGTTCAGCGAGAAATTGGTAGCCGGTTTTGCCGGGCATATTCAGGTCGGAAAAGACGACCTGGATCGTCGGGTCGGTTTCCAGAATCGATTGCGCCTGGTCGACATTCTCAGCCAGAACAACGTCAAATGTTTCTGCCAGGATCTTTTGGCCAGACAAGCGCATCAGCTTGCTGTCATCGACAAAAAGAATGCGAGCTTTGGTTTCGTTTGAATTGGCGCAGTGCATTGGTCTCTACCGATGGTTGGAAGCTTGTGTTATCACAATGCAATATTCAGGCCATCGAGAGGTTTGTGCGTTTCAGCCTCACAAATCGTTCATGCCGGATTTGAGCTGCTTCACCTCAAATTTCGATACAAGGATGATGTTGACTGCCGTAATCTTGCCTGACCGAGGTCGATTTGGTCAGTCGTCAGTTCGGCGCTTGCGCGATGGCGGCTGGGAGCTTTGTTCGTTGACCTCATCGGCCAGTTCGAGCAAGGGCTTTAATTTGGCGATCAGGCCGGGCAGGTGCTCTTTGAGTTGTGCGGCATCGCCGTGGCGAGCCATTTCCAGCAAGGCTTCGAGTTCGTCGGTCGATTGATGCTCATGCGGTGATACTGCTTCGGGCGCAGGCCGCATAAGATTCAGCAGCAAAGGCCCCATGCCTTCGCGTATCCGCCTCAGGCAATCGGCCATGGATTCACCGTCTTCAAGCACGGGCGTCTGGACGATAAATCGGGTAACAATATTGCTGTCATCGCGATCAAGCATGCCGATGGAGTCAAGCTCCGGGATGATTCGGCAGCGCACCGCCTCGGCACCGTCGGCGCTGGTGCCAGGCAAGATAAAACTGAACGCTTCAGGGCCAGTGCGATAAACGGTGTCTTCGTGGCGCACGGCCCGGGCCAGAATGCGACCCAGGGTTTCCAGGCGCTGTCTGCGGACGGTCGACGGTTCGGAATCCAGGGCATCGACCAGCCCCTTCAGGTGAACATGCACCAGACTCAGATTTTGCTGTTGTCGCTTGGCAAAGCTCAGAGCCTGGGCCAGGCGTTCGAAGAAGTAGCGACGATTGCCCAGGTTGGTATCGCCGTCCTTGTTGTGACGACGTTGCATCAGGCGCAGTCGCTGCGCTGCATCCGAGGTGGTCGCGTGGGCGCGTGCGCGAGCGATCAGCTCGCTGGGTCGAAATGGCTTGTCGATAAAATCGGTCGCGCCGATGTTCAGGGCTTCGGCGCGATGCTCCTCGCTATCATCGTCATCGGTGAGCACGACCACCGGGGTTTCGCGGATGCGTCGGTTATCCGACTGGCGAATCCGCTCCAGCAGGCTGAAATCCGAGACTTCGCCGGGGCCACTGAGATCGTGAAAAACCACTTGGATCAGCGGATCATCCATCAGTGCGATCCAGGCCTGCTCGCTATCTTCAGCCAGAATGACGCGAAATTCGCCGCCCAGAATCCGGTCGGCGGATCGGCGCATCAGACGGCTTCTGTCAACAAACAGAAGTCGCGGTCGTATCGGCGCTTCGGGAATGGATGAATTGGCCATGCTGATCGTTGTTGCAATCGCGCTCGCTGATTCTGGCCAGACAGTCTAACCCAAGCTGTCTTGCCAGCACGCCGCTCCGAGCCGTTAACTGACCGGGGAACCCGTGCAAGATAAGGTTCCCTGGAATTCACGACCAGAATCCGGCCATCCGCTTGAGCACATTGTCCTTGATGATGAAATGATGCCGCAGGGCGGCCAGGATATGCAGGCCGGCCAGACCGATCAGGACCTTGGCCAGGGTCTCATGAACATCTTTCATGACATCTTCCAGATTCTCGTTGACTGGAAACAGTGCCGGAATTTCGACCAGACCAAAGAACTCCGGACCATACCCGGCCGCCGCCGTGTAAGCCCAGCCGCTTAATGGCATGGCCAGAATCACCCCGTACAGCCCCCAGTGGGCGGCTCCGGCCGCGAGACGTTCCCAGCGTTGCATGTGATCAGGGTAGGGCGGTGGCCGGTTGAACGCTCGCCACAGCAGACGCAGGATGACCAGCCCCAGAATCGTGATACCGATGGATTTATGCTGGTTGACCAGCACAAATTGCTGGCGAATCGAATCCGTTTCATCGATTCGCCAGGCCCAGATGAACTGCAGAATGATCCCGACGACCACCGCCCAGTGAAAGCACTGGGCGATCAGGCCGTAGTGGCTTGAGGTATTCCGGATTGGCCAGGTCATAGCGAATACTTGCTGGATTCTAGCGTTGGATAATAGCAATAACGATAAGGCTCGATGTCAATCAGGTATCCTTGCCGGCAACCTTTCAAGACAGGCAGCCAGTTGATGTTCACGACCGCATCCGATCATAGTATTCCCCTGGTTTCGCTGGACAGCCAGGCTTTTGAAAGCTGGAAAAATCTGGCTGAACCGGCACAGCGGCGCTGGGCAGAATCCAGTGGCTTCCAGGCAAAGTCCGGAAGCTTATTGCTTTTGCCCGACCCGGACGGCGGGGTGGCCGGGGTGCTCAGCGGTCGGTCTGAAGGCGAGTGCCTGTGGGCGCTGGCGCATTTACCGGCGCTGCTGCCGGCCGGCGACTACCATCTGGCTGGCGACTGGAGCGATGATGATGCCAGTAACCGACGGGAAAAACTGCTGATCGGCTGGGGGCTGGGCTGCTACCGCTTTGATCGCTACAAGTCCCAGACCCCGATTGAGGCACGCCTGGTATTGCCCGAATCGCTGCGTCGTCGGGTGACCACGCTGGTTGACGTCTCGGTGATGGTGCGTGACCTGGTCAACACCCCGGCGCTGGATCTGGGTCCGGCCGAGCTGGCCGACAAAGCCCGGGAACTGGCCGAAACTCACCATGCGGCTTTTGAGGTCATTGATGGCGAGCGACTGGAGCGGGAATTCCCGGCCATTCATGTTGTGGGCCAGGCCTCCGATCGTCCCCCCTGCCTGATTCGGATGCAATGGGGTGAGACGAACCACCCGCCGTTGGCACTGGTCGGCAAGGGCGTGATCTTCGATACCGGTGGTCTGGACGTCAAGCCGGGCGCCGGCATGGTTCTGATGAAAAAGGACATGGGTGGAGCTGCCCATGTGCTGGGACTGGCCAGCGTGATCATGAGTCTGGGTCTGAAGGTCAACTTGCGGGTCTATATTCCGGCGGTCGAGAATGCCATCAGCGGCAATGCCTATCGTCCCTCCGACATCATACGAACGCGCAAGGGCACCACCGTCGAGATTGGCAATACCGATGCCGAAGGGCGGGTTGTGCTGTCCGATGCCTTGACGCTGGCCTGTGAGGAAGGGGCCGAACGGGTGATCGACTTTGCCACCCTGACCGGAGCCGCCCGCGTCGCGCTGGGTGAGGACTTGCCGCCCTTGTATGCACGCAATACTGCCCAGGCCCGTGCCATTCAGGATCTGTCGTTCGATCTGGAAGACCCGCTGTGGCACATGCCGCTGTTCGAAGATTATCGCTCCCAGATTCAGCCGGCGATTGCCGATCTGTCCAATTCCGGCAGCAGCAAATTCGGCGGTAGCCTGACCGCCGCATTGTTTCTGGATCACTTCGTCGACCCGGAATGCGACTGGATGCATCTGGATATCTATGCCTGGAACCTGGGCGACCGTGCAGGCCGCCCGGCCGGCGGCGAAGTCCAGGGCCTGCGCGCCATCTGGCGCTGGCTGGAAACCCAATATGGGTGAATGGAGAGTCCGCTGGGTCTGAGAAGGTCAGGGTGACGCCCCCGACGGGACCATGCCGCTTGCGCGAAAGGTCGGCAGCACGGACAATGCCGGTCGTTTTACCGATCCCTGGTTGACACTGTCCGATGTCCGGTCCCGATTCTCAAGTTCCCTCGCTGCGCTACGAAATCGGTCGCACCCTGATTCTGGCCGGGCCGCTGGTCGTTGGCCAGTTGACCAACTTTGGCATGAACTTTGTCGATACCGTGATGGCCGGCCGCATCGGGACCGTCGATCTGGGGGCGATTGCCGTTGGCTCCTCGATCTGGGCGGCGGGGTTTTTGTTTGTATTGGGTATTCTGATGGCGGTCTCCGCCGTGGTGTCGCAACTCGACGGTGCCGGGCGGCAACATCAGGTGGGCGAGTTTACGCGCCAGGCCCTTTGGCTGTCACTGTTACTGGGTGTGGGCCTGTTTTTTGCGATGCGCAGCGGCGGTTGGGTGATGCGCACGATTGAAGTGGCCCCTGCCGTTGCCAGTTTGTCCATGGAGTATCTCAAGGCGATTAGCTGGGGTGCCCCGGCCTTGTGCGCGATGATGGTGCTGCGCTTTTTCTCCGAGGGTACCGGTTACACCCGTCCGACCATGTACATTGGAATGCTGGGCATTGCCTGCAATGTCCCGCTGAACTACGTGCTGATGTTTGGCAAGCTGGGCGTTCCAGCCATGGGGGCGGTGGGTGCCGGCTGGGCCACCGCGATTATTTTCTGGCTGCAACTGATCGCCCTGACGGTCTGGATTGTCTGCCGGCCACGCTATGCGCCGTTTGCCTTGTTCGAGCGCTTCAGTTGGCCCAATCGGCGTGAAATCGTCGCTCTGACCTGGCTCGGGCTGCCGATCGGAATCATGGTGTTTCTCGAAGCCGGTCTGTTTGTCGGTAGCGCGCTGTTGATTGGCACGCTGGGTGCCGTGCCGGTGGCCGCCCACCAGGTCGCCATGAATTATGCCGGCCTGATGTTCATGGTGCCGGTGGGCCTGGCCGGTGCGATTACCGTTCGGGTGGGTAATGCCATGGGTCGCTCTGATCCGGCCGGTGCCCGCCGGGCCGGGCTGGTCGGCATGGGCATTGCCGTGAGTTTCGGAACGCTCTCGGCGCTGGTCATGTTCACGGTTCCGGGCTGGATTGTGGCGATGTATACCAACGTGCCGGAAGTCTCAAGCCTGGCCGTCAGCCTGCTGTTTTTTGCCGCAGTATTTCAGTTGGCCGATTGTCTTCAGGCTTCGGCAGCCGGTGCGCTGCGCGGTCTCAAGGATACCCGCATGCCAATGATCTACTCCATCATTGCTTACTGGGCCGTGGGCCTGACCAGCGGCTGGTTGCTGACCTTCCACTACGGCCTCGGCCCCAAAGGCATGTGGATCGGCATCATCGGCGGCCTGTGCCTGGCCTCCATCCTCCTCGGCAGCCGCTTCCTCCGCATCACCCGCAGCCATTGAGCGGAAAACAAAAAAGCCTCACGCAAAGGCGCAGAGAAAACAAAAAAGGGTAATGCCCCGAAACCCTAAACCCCTGCCTGATTACGCATAAACCTCAGCCATCGCCGAGAGTGGTAGGTTTGGTGGCGGGCGGCAAGCGGCACCACCGGATGCTCGAAGTTATCTATGGGCAAGAGAACCTGGATCAGCCGTTGAAACCCCCTGTAGAGTGGCTGAAAAACGTGCGTTATCAGGAACCTCTAAACCCTTTTCCCTTTCCCCTTCCCCCACCTCCAACTCCACCTCCAACTCCACCTCCAACTCCAACTCCAACCCC
>CAZFYM010000108.1:0-4882 GCA_964523755.1 uncultured Wenzhouxiangella sp.
CGAACAAACTGTTCGCTGCGCGACAGCGGGCCCAGATTACGGGGTTGGAGACTCTGCGTGATGCTTTTTCCTTTTGCCAGGCTTGTTCAGAATCTGAGCAGGATGACCAGGGTGATGACGGCGGCGCCGATCAGGTTCAGGACCAGGCCTTCGCCGGCCATGCGTTTAACGCTGATCTTGCCGGAGCCGTAGATCACGGCGTTGGGGGCGGTTGCCACCGGCAGCATGAAGGCGCAGGAGGCGCTGATGGCGGCCGGAATCATCAGTAGTTCGGGTTGAATGTCGGTGGCCACGGCGGTGGCGGCCAGTACCGGCATCAGCAATGATGTGGTCGCGGTATTGCTGGTCATTTCGGTCAGGAAGGTCACGCCCAGGCAGATGCTCAATACCATCAGCCAGGTGGGCAGGCCGGCCAGCACGCTCAGATGGGTCGCCAGGGTTTCGCTTAAGCCCGTTTCAATAAAGGCCCGGGCGATGGTGATGCCGCCGGCGAACAGGATCAACACCCCCCAGGGAATATTGCCGGCGGTTTCCCAGTCCAGCAGGCGAGCGGGTTTTTCCCGGTCACCGTTGGGAATCATGCATAGAACCACGACCGCCAGCATGGCAACCGCCGCGTCGTTGGCCATGGGCAAATTCAGCCATTCCTGCCAGCCGTCAAACGGTGCAGTTCGAGTCATCCACAACCCGGCCGTGATGCCGAATACCACCAGCACCCGGATCTCTGCCGTGCGCCAGGTGCCCGCTTGCTCCATGCTTGGCAGCGGACCCTGCTCGATATGGCGGGTCAGCCAGAAAAACATCAATGGCAGAAACAACACCACCACGGGAATACCCCAGCTCATCCACAGCGGAAATGACGCGACGGTGCCAAACTGATCGACCGAGACTTGCATGTAGATCAAATTTGGCGGAGTTCCGATGGGTGTGCCCGTGCCGCCCAGACTGGCCGCATAGGCGGTGCCCAGCAGCAATGGAACCGTCAAATGCCGAAATCGTTCATCGGACAGAATGGCCATGGCGACGGGTAGCAACATCAAGGTGGTGGCGGTGTTGGAAATCCACATCGACAGAAAAGCCGCAGCCAGCATGAAGCCTAGCACCAGACCACGCTGACCCAGACGGGCACAACTTCGAATCATGGCCAGCGCCAGGCGCCGATGTGCTCCGGAGCGGGCCAGCGCCCCGGACAGCATGAACCCGCCCATCAGCAGCAGAATCAGCGGGCTGCCGTAACTCTCGGCAACCTGGGTCGGGGTCAGGGCGCCGGCCAGCGGAAGCAGCGCCATGGGTAACAGTGAGGTGACGGGGATCGGTACCGGCTCGGTCAGCCACCAGATGGCACACCAGGCGCTCACGGCTGCCGTGGCTGATGCGGAGACGCTTAGTGCGGTCTGGGTTAGACACAGAGCCAGGGTCAGCGCGGCCAGACCTGGACCGATTGCCAGCAGCAGTGCTGTCCGAATTGCCGCGTCATTTCTTGATAATGTGTTCATCTGATGTCGACCAAGCTTGCAAATCTTAAGTTATTGTTCATATCATACGAACAAAGACGAGTTCGGTACCCACCATACTCGACGGTATCCAAACCAGAAAGCTCAAGCTTCGGGGAGAAAACACAATGAAGTTACGTCCGCTTTTGGCACTCGGGTTGACACTGCTATGGCTGGTCGGCTGTGGCGGCAGCTCCAGCGTGGATCGTGCCACGCCGCAGGTGCCAGCTACCAATCCAGATGGCAATCCGACCACCCAGGTCATGACAGCCAATTTCAGTCCGGCCGATGGTGTTCTGCCATTTCCGACCAACCTGCTGTTGTCCGGCTCCACCGACCTGACCTTGAACGTGCCGGTTGCCGATCCAACCGACTTCGGTGATCCGGCCGTGGCGCTGAGCAACCTGGATGGCTTCAGTACCATCAGTCCCTGGACCTTCAGCTTTTCCCAGGCGATTAATCCGTCGACGGTCATCCCGGGCAGCTCGGTGCGTTTCTTCGAGGTTGAGTTCGTATTTGGCACGATCGCCGTTGCCGGCATCAATCGCGAACTGGTGCCTGGTCAGGACTATGTGGCTGCGGTTGCGCCTACCGATCCAAGCGGACGAACCGTAGCCATCGTTCCGCTGCGTCCGTTGCAGGAAATGACAGGGTATATGGCGGTTGTGACCAACGGCATTCTTGATACCGTCGGCACGGCAGCAACGCCGTCACAAACCTATTTCCTGAGCAAGCGGACCTCGCCGCTGGCCAACCAGAATGGGGTCAGCCTGGATCCGCTGCTTGACGATGCGACCGCCAGTGCGCTGGAGCCGCTGCGCCAGTTGACCAATGCCCAGGAGGCGGCGGCGGCTTCGGTCGGCATCAATCGTGACAACATCGTGCTCTCGTTTACCGGCACCACCCAGTCGATTACGCCGGTGCTGAGTGTGGTTCGCTCGCTGGCCGAACCGACCTTCAGCCAGGTTGTGCAGGCCTGCCCTGCGCCAGGGTTTTGCCTGACGACGGCCGACGTGCTGCCGCCAGGTGCCTCGCCCGGCATCGCCGACCTGTATATCGGCGTGACCGAGTTGCCCTACTATCTGGGCGTGGCTGAAGGCCCTCAGGATACGGCACCGCTGACAGAGTTTTGGCGCGCCGCTCCCGGAGCCTACATACCGCCATTCGACGGGCTGGGGCTGAATCCCAACTCCACCGCGATCACGGTTGCCAATCCAATCCCGGTCGAAACTGATCGCCAGGTGGTGCCGGTGCTGATGACGGTGCCCAATGCCAACTCTGGCCAGACGCGACCAGCCGCCGGCTGGCCGGTCGTGATCTTCCAGCACGGCATTACCGGCAACCGAACCAACATGCTGGCCCTGGCCGATACCATGGCATCGATCGGCTTCGCGGTGGTTGCGATCGATCAGCCGCTGCACGGAATCACTGATGTCACCAGCCCGTTGTATATCGGCAATACACCGTTCGGTGCGATTGCCAACGAGCGAACCTTCGATCTGGACCTGCAGGAGCCATTTGGCACCATTGATCCTTCCGGCACTTATTTCATCAACCTGCAGAGCCTGCTGACTTCGCGTGACAATCTGCGCCAGGCGCAGGCGGACCTCTCCATCCTCGCCCTGAACCTGCCGTTTGTCGATATTGATGGCGATGGGCTGGGCGATCTGGACGGTTCGAATATCAATTTTGTGGGTCTGTCGCTGGGCTCCATGGCCGGTATACCCTTCCTGGCCGTTGAGCCAACCGTCAGTAACGGCGTGTTGTCGGTTCCTGGCGGCGGCATTGCCAATATGTTGAATGGTTCGCAAACCTTCGGACCGGTCATACGGGCTGGCCTGCAAGCGGCTGGCGTGGAACCGAATACGCCGGATTTCTTCCAGTTCCTGTTGATCGCCCAGACCGTGACCGATGCGGCCGATCCGATCAACTGGGGCGCGACGACCGTGCTTACCAACAGCGTTTTGCTGCAGCAGGTGGCCGGTGATACGGTTATTCCGAACGCGGTTCCCGGTGCGCCTCTGTCGGGTACTGAGCCTCTGATTTCGGTCATGGGCCTGGATGCGATTACCGGCACCACCCAGGATCCAATGGGCATTCGCGGTGCCGTGCGCATGATTCAGGGAGGACACGGTTCTCTGCTTGATCCGTCAGCTGCACCGGCGGTAACGGCCGAAATGCAGGGTCAGGCCGCCAGTATGGTGGCTTCCGGCGGCACCACGGTGGTTATTGGTAATCCGTCACTGATCCAGACTGACTGAAAGGGAGAATTTAAATGACACTGCAAAAGAATTTCATTCGTCGCCCGGCGGGTCTTGTGCGGCCCTGCTTGCTGGCCAGCGCGATTGGCCTGGCACTTGCCACACAGTCCGCGCACGCTCTTGACCTGAGTACTGATGAGGTCAGTATTCGGCTTGATACCACCATTGCCTATGGTTCCGGAGTTCGGGTCGGCGGTCGCGATGACGATTTGCTCGCCAAGTCGCACTTCAACCCGGTGATCTTCCAGGCGCCGTTGCAGCAACAGATTGATGCGCCGGGCCGTTTTTCAGCCAACTCCGATGACGGAAATCTGAACTTCGATAGTGGCGACTTTATTTTCAATGCCGCCCGGGTTACCTCGGAACTGCAGATCGACTACCAACGCTTTGGTGCCTTCATCCGCGGTAATTTCCTGCACGATTTCACGCTGGATAACAAGGATGCACTGGCTGATGGTGCCAAAGACCGGGTCGGTCAACGAGGTCGGCTGCTCGATGCCTATATATACGGTGATTTTGATGTCGGCGAGCGGTTGTTGTCGGTGCGTCTGGGCCGTCAGGTCGTCAGTTGGGGTGAGTCGACGTTTATCGGCGGTGGAATCAATGTCATCAACGCGGTTGATGTTACAGCCTTGAGGACGGCCGGCGCCGAACTGCGAGAGGCGTTCCTGCCACTCAATTTGCTGTGGGCCTCGATGGATCTGACCCAAAATCTTTCCGCCGAAGCCGTGATCATGTTCGAAACTGACGAAGTCGAGGCCGAGCCATCCGGCACCTTTTTTGCGACCAATGACTTTGCCACTGCGGGTGGACGTTACGCCATGCTGAACTTCGGTCTGGTGCCACAGCCGGTGATCAACCCGGATCTATTCGACCCGGTTTGCGGTGGTGGCAATTTCGGGGCCAGTGATGCCAATCTGCCGCCGAGTCTGGTCGGCGTCGGATGTTCTGCCGCCTTTCCGCGCGGCAGGGACAACAAGGCCAGAGATGGTGGCCAGTGGGGCCTGGCATTGCGCTATTTTGCGCCCTGGCTGAATGACACTGAGTTCGGTTTGTACTACCTGCGCTATCACAGCCGCCTGCCGCTGCTGTCCGGTCGGGCGGTCACCAGCACCGATGTCACGACGG
>CAZFYM010000109.1:0-4816 GCA_964523755.1 uncultured Wenzhouxiangella sp.
TCGGTAAATCAGTCACTTAGGTCAACTGGCGCCCGTGGCTCTTCTGTCGTTTCCGACCTTCGCTTGGCAGAGTCCATGGCGGACTGACGTCTTCGGTGGCGCTCTATCATCATGGCCTTTATGGTTTGCCGGTCCATCTTGCGGGCCGGCAGCGTTTGGCAAAGCATGATCTGAATGTCATAGCAACTCAACAACGGATATGTTTCGGCATTGATCATGCGTTCCTGAAGCATGAACTGCTGAGCCATCATCACCAGCGCCATGTGCCGATGCCAGGACAGCCACTTGCGGGCTTGATAATGACTCATGCCCATGTGGCTCTTGGCATCCTGAAACGCTCGTTCAACCCAAAAGCGCTGGGCTTGCATACGACCCAGTCTCGATCGACTGATATCAGCCGGTGCATTGCTCAGGCTGTACTTGATCGTATTCGGTTTACCAATCTCTCGGCGACATACCAAATGCCACTGCTCAGCAGATGTGGCTTTCTTGTCCCATATCCAGACACGAGCATGGAATAACTCGACCGTCAATGCACCGCGTTCACCGTCACGCAATGTTGTTTTTTTCCATGCGCTGTCCGGCTGAGTCGCCACCCACTTTCCGACCTGGATCGAATCTTGGTCACTACGCAAACGCCGTCGCGGTCGGCCTTTTCCGGGCATACTGTCTGGTACGTAAGGGGCTGGGTCATCCAGGTAAATATGGCGGTTCTTGCGCACGTCAGCAACAAAGGTTTCGCCTTTGGCATCAAGCTCTTGCAGCAGTTTGAACGATGAGCCATAGGCCGCATCCATGCCCACCCATTCAAACTGAACCTCATTGGCACGCGCCTGCTCAACAATGTCTGCCGCCAGATCAAGCTTGGTCTTGTGAACTCGCTCCCCGTGCGCAATGCCGGCCTTGGCACAGCGCTTCGAGTCGTTCGTCCAGACCTTGGGTAGATACAGCCGGGCATCAATCAGACTGACATGCTTGCCCTTGCCCAGCGCACCGAATACGCCTACTTGGCAATTGTCCGTCTTGCCCAACCGACCATTCCATTGACGCGCAACCCCAACCGAGTGCTTGCCCTTCTTGGCAAAGCAGGTCTCATCAATGTAAAGCCCCGTTCCTTCATCACCACCGACCCAATGAGTGGCGTCCCGGGCGACCTGATCCATCACCGCCCGGTGATTCCACCCAGAATAAGTCAGAAAATTATGAAGAACCTGGCTGTCGCTGTCAGGCTCCACCTCCGCCATGCGTTCCATGTTGCTCGTCGGTGCTTGAATCAGACCACAAAGGTTTTGTCTCGCTTGACCGCTGACATCGTGATTGCCCGATCGCGGAAAAATTAAGTCAGGCAGGTAGTCGGTTCCGACGGGCCTTCGACTTCCTTCTTACCTCTCACCTCTCATCTTCGGTCCCTTTTCCCTTTTCCCTTTTCCCTTTTCCCTTTCCCCATCTTGTCGAAAGGGCCATCCCGGCCCCTGACAGCGTAGCTGGGGTCTATGCGTAATCAGATAGTGGTTCTGCGTCCCTGGTTTTTCAGAACAATCGCCAGGCGGCCCAGATCAGGCAGAACACGATCAGGAACCAGAAGCCGGCCCAGGCCAGGGTGCGCAGGCCAGGTCCTGGTCGGTGTTCAGCCGGGGTGTGTTCACCGGTGATCAGTTTCAGGCTCAGCCAGGCCAGAATCGGCGCGGCCAGGAACGATACGGTGGTGGCGAAGTCGATCAGGGTGGTGAAGTGCTGGCCGAAATAGTGGATCACGGCCAGGCCACCCAGCGACAGCAGGATCAAGGCGCTGACGTAACGTGCCCGATGCAGGTTGGCCGTGTCATCCAGCTCATCGGCCGCGCCGCTGATTTCAATCAGGGCGCGCAGGGCGCGGGGATAGGCATCGGTGACTGCCAGGGTGGTCGAGAACATGGTGGTCAGCGCCGCCACCGCGATCAGCGGTCTTGACCACTCGCCCAGGCTGGCGGCATACAGATCGACCAGTTGGGCCGAGAAAGCCACGGCCGAGACCGGAAATTCACGGCCCGAACCGTACATGATCAACGCACCGAGCAGCAGGAACAACACGGCCAGCACGGTGGCGGCAATAAATCCAATGCGAAAGTCAGCCACTGCGTGCGCCACGCTGGGGTGATGGCCGGTCTGTCGGGCGCGTTCCAGGGTCCACAGCGAGTGCCAGGCGGCCACATCCAGTGGAATTGGCATCCAACCCAGCAGTGCCAGTACGAACGCGAACCCGGCAGCGGTCCAGACCTGATCCAGGCCTGTTGTCGGATTCAGTGTTGACCAGTCCGGACCGGCTCCGAAAGCCAGTACCACTGCTGCCAGCGTCGAAATGGACAATACGGTCATGATCAGCTTCATGATCAGATCGAGGCCACGATAGTGGCCGACGGCCAGTACCGCTATGCAGGCGGTCAGCACCAGCAGCGACAACCAGGTGATCGACAGTTCCAGCCCGAAGACCAGCCCGGTCAACCCGGCGGTCACGATGGTCACCCCGGCCTGAATGATCACGGCCGTGCCCAAAGTAATCAAGGTGAACAGGCCCAGTGCCCAGTTGCCCATCCGTTTGTAACCGGCAATCATGCTTTCACCGGTGGCGGCAGCATAGCGCGGTCCGAACTCCAGAAACGGATATTTCAATACGCAAGCCAGAACCACCAGCGCAAGCAGGCTCAGGCCATATTCCGCGCCGGCCCGGGTGGATTGCACCAGATGCGAAACGCCAACTGCGGCTCCCGCCATCAGCAGGCCGGGCCCGAGGGAGGCCAGTAGCGGATGTTTGACGAGTTTGCTCATTTAGCTCTGCACTCCGTGACTTGTGGCATCTTCCCCGTCAGCATCAGCAGGGTTAGGCTGACGAGCTGTATCATTTGTAAATTTCATTTAGAGGGAGCTCCCGATGTTCAAACGTCTGCTCAAGTGGCTGGGTATCTCGGTTGTGGCGCTTATCCTGCTGGTTGGTGTGCTGCTGGTCAATATTATCTGGTTCAAGCCGGTCACCCTGAACCTGTTTTTCGAGCGGACATTCCTGCAGTTCGGCCTCAACAGTCCGCAGGCACTGACCGCCATCGGCATACTCGATGGCCTGCCATGGAAGTTCTACCAGGGCAAGCTTGATGAGATATCCATCGAACGCAGCGAGGAAATGAACCAGTGGCTGGTCGACAGTCTGACCACCTTGCGTCGCTACGACCGCGAGCGCTACGACGGGCAGAAGGCCCTGTCCTACGATATCTTCGAATGGTTCCTGGCGCGCCAGGTCGAAGGCCAGCGCTGGAACTGGCACAACTTCCCGTTGCACCAGATGTCCGGTATTCACACCGGGCTGCCAAACTTCATGCTGCAAATGCACCCGGTCAGAAATGAGCAGGATATCGATTTCTATCTGCAGCGGCTGAGTCAGTTTCCGGATGCTTTCGCCGGTACCGTGGAAATCCTCTATGAGCGCGAGCAGCGTGGCGTTTTACCGCCTCGATTTGCGGTGGAAAAAACGCTTGAGGCCATGCGTGAGTTCATCGACCAGCCGGTCACCGACAACCCGCTTTATGTCGAGTTTCTGGCCAAAGTGGACGAGTTTGACAATATGTCCGAGGAACGCCGCCGCCAGCTACCCGGCGAGCTGGCCGAAGTGCTTGCAGGTTCGGTTTACCCGGCCTACGAGCAATTGATTGCCTACCAGGATTCGCTCCTGACCAAGGCCAGCAGCAATGACGGCGTGTGGCGCTTGCCTGACGGCGATGCCTATTACGCCTGGGCCGCCAACTGGCATACCACAACTGATTACACGCCGGAGCAGATTCATCAGATCGGACTGTCGGAGGTGGCTCGCATCGAGGCCGAAATGGATGAGATCCTGTGCAGCCAGGGTCGATGTGAGGGCAGCGTGGGTGAGCGGGTGCAAGCGCTGAGCGCTGATGAATCCCAACTGTTTGAAGATTCGGCCGAGGGGCGTGAGGCGATTTTGCAGGCCTTCCGCGACATCATCGAAGAAATCGATCAGGGACTGGACGAGTGGTTTGATGTGCGACCCGCGGCACCGGTCGAAGTGCGCCGGGTGCCCGAGTATGCCGAGGAGGGTTCAGCGGGTGCCTATTACATGCCGCCGGCATTGGATGGCTCTCGACCCGGCGTGTTTTTTGCCAAGTTGCTCAATGTTGACGAACATCCACGTTTTGGCCTGCGCACACTGGCCTACCACGAGGCCGTGCCGGGCCATCATTTCCAGATCGCTCTGCAGCAGGAAATCACCGGCGTGCCGATGTTTCGAAAAATGTTGCCGTTTACCGCCTATGCTGAAGGCTGGGCCTTGTATTCCGAGCAGGTCGCCTGGGAAGCCGGGTTCCAGGATTATCCGCTGGACAATCTTGGCCGGTTGCAAGCCGAGCAGTTCCGGGCCGTGCGTCTGGTCGTTGACACTGGCTTGCACTACAAGCGCTGGACCCGCGAGCAGGCGATCGAGTACATGGTCGACAAGACCGGCATGGCACGAACCGACGTGACCTCGGAGATCGAGCGCTACCTGGTCATGCCGGGCCAGGCACTGGCTTACAAGGTCGGGATGCTGAAGATTCTCGAACTGCGCGAGTACGCCCGCCAGGCCCTGGGCGAGGCCTTCGATATCCGCGAGTTCCACAACGTGGTACTGATGAACGGCTCCATGCCGCTGGCCATTCTCGAAGGCGTCATCAACGACTGGATCACCGAAAACCAGGGCTGAGGAACCACTATTTTTCTTGGCTCGTAGATCGTAAAAAAGCATCACGCAGAGGCGCAGAGGGCGCAGAGTTCGCAGAGGAAGAAGTTATAA
>CAZFYM010000110.1:0-4641 GCA_964523755.1 uncultured Wenzhouxiangella sp.
CGATCGTGCCGACGTTTACGTGCGGCTTGCTGCGTTCAAATTTTGCCTTGGACATTGTCTTCGATCCTTATCCTTGATGCTTGAGTCTGTGGCCGGTCAGGCCGTCTTTTTCATGATTTCTTCGGCAACGCTGTTCGGGGCTTCCGCGTAATGCAGGAACTCCATCGAATAGGTCGCACGACCCTGGCTCATTGAGCGCAGATCAGTTGCATAACCAAACATTTCGGCCAGCGGAACGTGAGCCCGGATGACTTTTCCAGCCGGTGCGTCCTCCATGCCCTGAACCAGACCACGGCGGCGGCTCAGGTCACCCATCACATCACCCATGTAATCTTCGGGAGTGACCGCTTCAACCTTCATCATGGGCTCCAGCAACACCGGGTTTGCTTTCATCGCGGCTGTCTTGAATGCCATCGAGCCGGCAATCTTGAACGCCATTTCACTCGAATCAACCTCATGGTAGGAACCATCAATCAGGGTGGCCTTGCAGTCAACCATTGGATAACCCGCCAGAACACCGTTGTTCATCTGCTCTTCAATGCCCTTGCCAACGGCACCGATGTACTCTTTCGGCACGACGCCACCGACGATCTTGTCGATGAACTCATAGCCGGCACCCTCTTCATTGGGCTCGAGAATGATCTTGACGTGTCCGTATTGACCGCGACCACCGGACTGGCGCACGAACTTGCCTTCAGCCTCGACGCTCTTGCGAATGGTTTCGCGGTAGGCAACCTGCGGCTTGCCAACGTTGGCTTCCACCTTGAATTCGCGGCGCATACGATCAACGATGATATCAAGGTGCAACTCACCCATGCCGGAAATAATGGTCTGACCCGACTCTTCGTCGGTCCGGACCCGGAAAGACGGATCTTCCTGGGCCAGCTTGGACAGTGCCATGCCCATCTTTTCCTGATCGGTCTTGGTCTTGGGTTCAACCGCTACAGAGATCACCGGCTCGGGGAATTCCATGCGCTCCAGCGTAATGACATTGGACTGGTCGCACAGTGTGTCGCCCGTCGAAACATCTTTCAGGCCAACGGCAGCTGCGATATCGCCCGCCCGGACTTCCTTGAGTTCTTCGCGACTGTTGGCATGCATCTGCAGAATTCGGCCGACGCGTTCCTTCTTGCCCTTGATCGGATTGAAGACCGTATCACCGGACTTGAGCACGCCGGAATAGACCCGGATAAATGTCAGAGTACCGACGAAGGGGTCAGTCGCAATCTTGAACGCCAGCGCAGCAAAGGGCGCTTCGTCTTCAGACTTGCGCACATCTTCCTGCTCATTTTCGTCAACACCGCGAATCGCCTTGACTTCGGTGGGTGCCGGCATGTACTGGACAACCGCATCAAGTAGCGCCTGAACACCCTTGTTCTTGAACGCGGTACCGCACAGAACCGGAACCAGCTCGTTTTTCAACGTTCCGTTGCGCAGACCTTTCATAATTTCTTCTTCGGTCAGCGACTCGCCTTCGAGATATTTTTCCATGTATTCGTCGACCGCTTCAGCAGCCGCTTCGACCATTACTTCACGCGCCGCTTCCGCTTCTTCCAGAAGCTCTGCGGGAATATCACGGGCTTCATAGGTGGTGCCCATGTTTTCCACGTTCCAATAGATCGCACGCATCTTGACCAGATCGATCACGCCTTCGAAATCTTCCTCAGCTCCGATGGGCAACTGAATGGGCACCGGATTGGCCCCGAGGCGATCCTTGATCTGCCCGACGACGCGCTGGAAATTGGCCCCGGTCCGATCCATCTTGTTGACAAAACACATGCGTGGCACGGCGTACTTGGTTGCCTGACGCCAGACTGTCTCGGACTGCGGCTCAACACCGCCCACAGCGCAGAAAACAGCCACGGCACCATCGAGCACACGCAGCGAACGTTCGACTTCAATCGTGAAGTCCACGTGTCCCGGGGTATCAATGATGTTGATACGGTATTCCGGCCATTCCTGATCCATACCCTTCCAGAAACAGGTCGTGGCAGCGGAGGTGATCGTGATGCCACGCTCCTGTTCCTGCTCCATCCAGTCCATCACGGCATTGCCGTCATGCACTTCACCGAGCTTGTGAGATACGCCTGTGTAGAAAAGAATACGCTCGGTGGTTGTTGTCTTGCCGGCGTCGATGTGCGCCATGATTCCGATGTTCCGGTAGCGCTCGATGGATACTTTGCGTGCCACGGTGTAAAACCTCTGATTCGATACGTGCTGTTGCCGACCTGATTTGGCCGGCGTTTGATTTACCAACGGTAGTGCGAGAAAGCCTTATTGGCTTCGGCCATGCGATGGATGTCTTCGCGCTTCTTGACCGCGCTGCCACGCTCTTCCATGGCATCCATCAACTCACCGGCCAGGCGGCGCGGCATGGAAGTCTCACCCCGCTTGCGCGCCGCATCGATCAGCCAGCGCATGGCCAGCGTCTGGCGGCGCTTGGGCCGAACCTCCACGGGCACCTGATAGGTTGCGCCACCCACGCGGCGGGACTTGACCTCGACCGCCGGGCTGACATGATCCAGCGCCTTTTCAATCACTTCCAGCGGCTCGGCATGCCCCCGGCTTTCGATTTCATCGATCGCACCATAGACAATTTTCTCGGCCACAGACTTCTTGCCGCTCTGCATCACCATATTGATAAAACGGGCAATCATCTCGTTGCCGAATTTGGGATCCGGCAGGATGTCGCGTTCAAAATTCGAGTTCTTGCGAGACATGGTCGATTACCCTTGACTTAATTTTTGGGGCGCTTGGCGCCATACTTCGAACGACCCTGGCGACGATCACTCACGCCAGCGGTATCCAGACTGCCACGCACGGTGTGATAACGCACACCTGGAAGATCCTTGACTCGACCCCCGCGGATCAGCACCACCGAATGTTCCTGCAGGTTATGACCTTCACCACCGATGTAGCTGGTGACTTCAAAACCGTTGGTCAGACGCACACGAGCCACCTTGCGCAGGGCCGAATTCGGCTTCTTTGGGGTGGTGGTGTAGACACGCGTGCACACACCGCGCTTTTGCGGAGAGGCCTCCAGCGCCGGAACGTTGGACTTGTACTGCTTCGGCCGCCTTGGTTTGCGGACCAACTGATTGATAGTGGACATATTTTTCGAGCCTTGAGAAAATAAACGACAGACCCGCAAAAGCGGTCTGCCGAAGAACGGGAATTTTAAGGGGTCGCCGACCGGCTGTCAAGCCGACAACACGCTGAATTCGGGTCGAACAGCAGTCGGCAAATCCGACTCCGGGCATCTGCGGCCCGGAGCCGACAACGCTACCGGAAAACCATCGGGTCAGTCGGAACTGCCAGACGATGCATCCTCGGTCTGTTCCGCATCCGACGCTCTGAGCAAGGCGGCCAGCTCAGCCTCGGTATCATGGGGCATTTCACGCTGAGCCTTGCGACGAGCCAGCGCAACCCGGCCGGTACCGGCCGGAATCAGACGCCCGACAATCACGTTTTCCTTCAGTCCACGCAAATTGTCGACAGTACCGCGAACGGCTGCATCGGTCAGCACCCGCGTGGTTTCCTGGAACGAGGCGGCCGAAATGAACGACTCGGTCGCCAGCGACGCCTTGGTGATTCCCAGCAGCACGTTCAGATGAGTTGCCTGGGTCTTCTTCTCGGCAACCAGTCGCTCGTTTTCCTCACGCAGCCGGATCTGATCAATCTGCTCGCCGCGCAGGTAGCGACTTTCACCGGCATCGAGGATTTCGACCTTGCGCAGCATCTGGCGAATAATCACCTCAATGTGCTTGTCGTTGATCTTCACACCTTGCAAGCGGTAAACATCCTGGATTTCCTGAACCAGATAATTGGCCAGCCGCTCGACCCCGAGCAGGCGGAGGATATCGTGCGGATTGGGTTCGCCGTCGACAACGGTCTCGCCCTTTTCCACATGCTCACCCTCAAACACCAGGACCTGGCGCCATTTGGGAATCAGCTCCTCGTGCGCCTCACCATTTTCATCGGTAATCACCAGACGCTGCTTGCCCTTGGTTTCCTTGCCGAAACTGACCACACCCGAGGCCTCGGCCAGCAAGGCACCTTCCTTGGGCTTGCGTGCTTCAAACAGGTCGGCAACACGCGGCAGACCACCGGTGATATCACGGGTCTTGGAAGACTCCTGAGGAATACGGGCGACAATATCACCCACCCGGATTTCCTGACCATCGCTACAGATGATGACCGCGCCGGCCGGCAGAAAATACTGCGCCAGCTGTTCGGTACCCGGTATATTGAGCGGCTTGCCCTTCTTGTCAACCAGGCGAATGATCGGACGCAGGTCCTTGCCTTCGCTGCCGCGCTTTTTCGGGTCAGTCACCACCATCGAACTCAGGCCGGTGACATCGTCGACTTCTTCGCTGACCGTTACGCCCGAGATGAAGTCCTGGAAGCTGGAATGGCCGGCCACTTCAGAAACCACCGGATGAGTATGCGGATCCCAGTTGGCAACGGTCTGGCCGATCTCCACCTTGTCGCCTTCCTTCACACTGACGATGGCACCGTAGGGAATCTTGTAGCGCTCACGCTCACGACCGTGGTTATCAATCACCGAAAGCTCGCCAGAACGCGACACCGCAACCAGCTTGCCTTCGGCATTCTCGACCGACTTCAGGTTATAGAAGCGGA
>CAZFYM010000111.1:0-4217 GCA_964523755.1 uncultured Wenzhouxiangella sp.
GCCGAGCTCCTTCTGAATCGCCTTCATCTGCTCGTTGAGGTAGTACTCGCGCTGGCTTTTCTCCATCTGGGTCTTCACCCGGCCCCGGATGCGCTTTTCCAGCTTGAGCACGTCAATCTCGCCCTCGATCAGGGCCATCAGCCGCTCCATGCGCTCCAGCACCGGTGCGGTTTCAAGAATCTGTTGCTTGTCTTCGTTACGGATACCCAGATGAGCAGCAATGGTATCGGCCAACCGGCTGGCATCCTCGATACCGGCCAGCGTGGTCAGCAGCTCCGGCGGTATCTTGCGGCTGAGTTTGACGTATTGTTCGAACAAGCCCATCAGGCTTCGGGTGGTCACTTCAATGGAGCGCTCGTCATCGACTTTGCCCGCGAGATATTCCCAATGGCCAGCCAGATAACCCTCGGTATCTTCCAGCGAATTGATCTTGACCCGTTCCACGCCTTCGACCAGCACTTTGGTCGTGCCATCCGGCAGGCGCAGCATCTGGAGAATGCTGGCAATCGTGCCGTAGCCGAACAAATCAGCGGGCTCGGGTGATTCGACTTCCGGATTACGCTGAGTGATCAGCAGAATCTGCTTGTCGACGTTCATGGTCTCTTCCAGCGCCCGGACCGAGCGCTCGCGCCCAACGAACAGTGGAATCACCATATGCGGGAAAACCACCACGTCGCGCAGACTGAGAACCGGCGTCGGCTGACGGGGCGGATTGGTTGAGGCACCGCTCAAAGCGTGGCTGACCATGATTATGAATGTCCTGTTTGATGCAGGCTATAAAACAGCCCACAGTGAAATAAACGATGGAAAGTATATTGACCCGCAGGGGGCCGGATTCAAGCGGTATGGCGGCAGCGAGCGGCCTTTGATGTCTCAGTTTTCGGCGCCGGCGCGCTGCGGCTGTTTGCCGTCGTAGATCAGGTAGGGTTGGGCTTCACCATTGATCACCGCCTCATCGACGACGACTTTGCTGACATTTTCCATCGATGGCAAGTCGTACATGCTTTCAAGCAAGACATTTTCAAGAATGGTTCTCAACCCGCGAGCGCCGGTCTTGCGCGTCTTGGCCCGGCGAGCGATCGCATGCAACGCGTCTTCGCGCACCTCGAGCTCGCAGTGATCCATTTCAAACAGTTTGCGGAACTGCTTGACCACGGCATTTTTGGGCTCGATCAGGATTCTGACCAGCGCATCCTCATCCAGCTCACGCAGGGTCGCGATGACCGGCATGCGTCCAACAAATTCAGGGATCAACCCAAAGCGAATCAGATCTTCCGGTTCAACCTCGGCCAGCAGCGCTGACAGGTCCATCGATTCCTGACTGCGCACCTGGGCCTTGAATCCGATACCGGCCGCCTGCGAGCGTTGCTGAATGACCTTGTCCAGACCGGCGAATGCGCCACCACAGACAAACAGAATATTGCGCGTATCGACTTGCAGGAACTCCTGCTGCGGATGTTTACGCCCGCCCTGTGGCGGTACCGAGGCCATCGTTCCCTCGATCAGCTTCAGCAGCGCCTGCTGCACGCCCTCCCCGGAGACATCCCGGGTGATGGACGGATTCTCTGCCTTGCGCGAGATCTTGTCGATTTCATCGATGTAGACAATGCCACTCTGGGCCTTTTCCACATCGTAATCGCACTTTTGCAGCAGCTTCTGGATGATGTTTTCGACGTCTTCCCCAACATACCCCGCTTCGGTCAGCGTCGTGGCATCGGCAATGGTAAATGGCACATTGAGCATGCGCGCCAGCGTTTCGGCCAGCAGCGTCTTGCCGGAGCCGGTGGGGCCGATCAGCAGGATATTGGACTTGGCCAGTTCAACGTCGTCGCGGTGCTTGTGCGACTCCAGTCGCTTGTAGTGGTTGTAAACCGCGACTGACAGGACTTTTTTGGCATCCTGTTGCCCGATAACGTAATTATCGAGAAAGGCATGAATTTCACGCGGGGTGGGAAGCTGTTCCCGCTCGGACAGACTGGATTCCTCCAGCTCTTCGCGAATAATGTCATTGCACAGCTCTACGCACTCATCGCAGATATAAACGCTGGGTCCGGCAATCAACTTGCGGACTTCATGCTGGCTCTTCCCGCAGAACGAGCAATACAGAATTTTGCCGTCGCTGGTCGACTCACTCATGGGCGTTACACATACCTGGGCTTGAACATTAACCGATAGTTTACCCGAATTGACTCAGGCTTATTTTGACACCCGCGTCGACAACACTTCATCGACCAGGCCGTAATCGGAGGCCTCCTTGGCCGACAGGAATTTATCCCGGTCGGTATCGTGTTCTATCACCTCGAGATCCTGGCCGGTATGACGCTGCAGGATACGGTTCAGCGTATCCTTCATTTTCAGAATTTCCCGGGCATGGATATCAATATCCGAGGCCTGGCCTTGGAAACCACCCAGTGGCTGGTGAATCATGATGCGCGAGTGGGTCAGCGCATAGCGCTTGCCCTTGGCACCGGCGGCCAGCAGCAGGGCACCCATGCTGGCGGCCTGGCCGACACACATGGTCGCGACATCCGGCTTGATGAACTGCATAGTGTCATAAATGGCCATACCCGCCGTCACGATCCCCCCCGGCGAGTTGATGTAAATATTGATGTCCTTGTCCGGATTTTCGGATTCCAGGTACAACAACTGGGCCACGATCAGGTTGGCCATGTGGTCTTCGATTGGACCCACGATAAAAATCACCCGCTCTTTGAGCAGGCGCGAGTAGATATCGTAGGCGCGTTCGCCGCGAGCGGACTGCTCGACCACCATCGGCACCAGATTCAAAGCCTGTTCGTTCATGCCTGCTCCAGCGCTTGTTTGAAAGTCATTGTCTTGCCACTGACCTTGGCTTTTTCAAGAATGGCGTCGACTACCTGATCTTCCAGCACCATATTCTCCAGTTGGTCCATCAGGCGCTCGTCAGAGCGATAGATTTCCATGATCTGGGCCGGATTTTCATACGTCTCGGCAACTTCCTCCAGCTTGGCGTTTACCCGTTGCTGGTCAATGGCAATCTTGTTCTGACGGGCGAATTCTCCAAACAACAGACCCAGCCGCAGCCTACGCTCGGCCGATTCGCGAAACAGATCAGGTGTCAGGTTGGCACCCTGTCCGCCGGCCTGCTGCTGCATCTGGGCCAGCATCTGATGGCTTTCCTGCTCAATACTGCTGGCCGGCAATGGCAGATCGCCAAACCGGCTCAAAAGACCTTCAGTAACCGCCTGCTTGACCCGATTGGAGACCGCCTGTCGCAACTCGCGCTGCAAATTGCGACGAACATCGTCGCGCAATTTTTCAACGCCACCGTCGATGCCAAACGCAGCAGCAAACTCCTCATCCACTTCGGGCAGCTCGGAGGCTTCCACCGTCTTGATCTTCAGCTCCACACTGGCTTTCTTGCCGGCCAGTGCCTGGTGCCGATAACTATCAGGAAAATTCAGCTCGACGGTCTTTTCCTCACCTGTGCTCACACCGGTCAGCGCCTGCTCAAGCTCGGGAAAGCTCTCCATATCACCCAGAATGGGTGCAATTTCGTGGCGACCGGTATCCGGAACCCGCTCACCATCGACATCAGCGACATAGGACACCTGGACCCGATCACCCGCCTGGGAAGCGCGCTCGGCAGCATGCCACTGGCGACGCTGTTCACGCAGGGTTTCGATCATGTCATCGACATCCGAGTCGGCGACTTCGGCATCGGGTCGCTCAATTTCCAGATCGTCCACGCTCAGCTCAGGCAGTTCAGGAAACACTTCCAGCTCAGCGGTGAATTCAAAGTCACCTTCACCGGACTCAAGTTTCGGCTCCAGGCGGGTGACCCCGGCCAGGCGCATCTTTTGCTCACCGATGGCTTGCTGCAGTCGTGACTGCATGACCTGGTTAAGCACTTCCTCGCGAACCTGCTTGCCATAGCGCTGCTGGATGACATTCAGCGGCACCTTGCCCGGGCGAAAGCCCTTCAGACGCACTTCCCGGCGCAACTGATTAAGGCGGTCAGTGACCTGGGTGTCGATTTCTTCGCCCGGAATCTGAACGGTCATGCGCCGCTCCAAGTCGCCGGTCTTTTCCACGGATACCTGCATGGTTTCTTTCGTCGATTGAGTCAGTAGTGATGGAAACAACGCCGGCGTCCCCAGCGGGTACCGGCAACCTGTTGTGTTGGTGGGCCGTCAGGGACTCGAACCCCGAACCTACTGATTAAGAGTCAGCTGCTC
>CAZFYM010000112.1:0-4191 GCA_964523755.1 uncultured Wenzhouxiangella sp.
ACTGTAAATCATGCGATTTTCGGGATTCGAAGCATTTTTAACCGGACACTAGTGAGTCCGTATCGTAAACCTCTTCGAGCTGCTCGATTTCCGCGATCAGCTTGCTATTGCCTTGATTAGTTTCATTCATCAAATTCTCTCCAAAATGGTTCAGGCCGATCTTGCTGGCGCAAAGACTGGGGCATTCAGAAGTAATAGCCGATATTGATATTCAATCGAGATCGCCACTTTCCGGCAGTGGTCGCATCAAGGCCAATACCGTCGCCTCCGGCAAACCACATATTCTTGCCGGCAATCCAGTCAAAATAGGTAAACATGCCGCCGGCAGCGACCGAACAACCCGTCACATTCTGAATTGATTCAGCGGAATTATCGACATCCGGGTCAATCCAGGTGAAATTGTTGTAGCAGGTAACCCCGGTAATCGGGCCCCAATGGGTATTGAACGAGCGTGCGATATTTGCACTGACAACATTGGCCTCGGCGGCCATCAGGAATGGAAAGTCAAACGCGCCCTTCTGCACAAAATCATTGGAAACGCCGTCCGGGTTATCGGGGTTATATTCGTAACGGATGCCCTGTAACTGGAGATTCCAGTTCCGATAGTAGGCATCTGCATGCAGACCAACCGCCCAGCGATCACCATTTTTTTCCGTCGAACGATTATAAATCTGCCCCGCTTGTCCACTGATACCCAGGTCCACACGAAAATCATCATTGACGACAAGATGACGTTCGGCACGCAAGTTCAACTGGTTGGTTTCGGAATTTTGCTGTTCCCCCGAGGTGACCAGATCGAAGGAATACCGGCCAAAGCGACTATCATTGGCAAATTCCGGATTCTTGAAGAACGCATAGTGGAAGGTCCAGTCTTCGTTTGGCGTATGCACAAACTTGACCCCGGTGTCGTAATCATCTTCAAAACCCAGGTAGTAAGTACCGCCAAACCAGAAGCTATGACTGGCAAATGGCAAAATGCCAAAGGGTGTCTGGGTGATACCGACTTGCATTTGGAGCGCGTCGTTGAAGTTGTACCCGACCCAGGCATGATGAATAGCCTGGAAGTCATTGTAGCGACGCCATTCGGCATCCAGCAGCACATCACCCACACTACCGCTGACGTTGATGCGAAACAACTCCATTTCGAAGTCACCAAAACGGTCCTTGTTCTGCTCGTCAAAATCCCGCCAGGCATAGTTCAGACGCACGGCACCTCCGAAATCGATACCGTCCTGCCGCTCGACCGCAGCCTGCTCGATTTGAGCTACACGCTGGTCGATCTCTTCAACTTGATCCAGGCGCTGGAGCTGATCCTGGGCGACCTGGCGCACTTGTTCAATCTCGTCCTTTTCGGATTCAAGATCATCCAGACGCTGTTGCATGCGCACTAATTGCTGCTGCATCAACTCGATCTGCTCTCTGAGTTGCCGGGTTTCCTCGCTGGATTCGTAGCCGTCTGCCTGTGCGGCGATCACAAAAAAAGCACACACGAGGCCGATCAGCGACCTGCTGATTCGTCGGTTCATGGCATCACCTTTGTATTTCTGTGAGACGTTGCGATGCTGGCGAGCCAGACCCGCCGCGACCATCGGCCGCGCTGCCAGTCCCTCGTAATCCCTTGCCCTTTCAACATCACGCTTTACACGACAATTCCCCGCGCAAGCCAAAGTGCAAGCTCCCGCTGTCGTGACCAAAAGTATTCTATTACCCTAACAAAGGCACACGGCTCATTGCAAACCGCTCAGGCAGCCAGAAGCTACTTGGCCAAATCAGATTACAAAACCCTATACGGAATTAAGACGGTCAGACATTGGAGGAACTTTTGCTGTGGTTTTAACTGGCAGGTATTCGTGGCCGCCAGCCAGGATCATGACCTCCCTCGTGGCTTCGCAGACTCGTGAACTGGCACTGACGTGTTGCGGTCTACAATACTCCTCTACCCGCAAGCTCGGCCTCTCATGAAAAAAGTCCTGTTGATTGGTGGCGCATGCCTCCTGGCGTTGGCACTGATCTGGTTGTTTGTTGTCGACGACAACACAGATGATCGTCCGGAGATCGAGGCGGCCGAGGTTGATCGCGGCGACATTACCCAGATTGTCTCTGCGGTCGGGTCGGTGCGGGCACTCAATACGGTAACCGTCGGCTCGCAGCTTTCCGGTCAGGTCGAGGCGCTGTTTGCCGACTTCAATTCGCCGGTTCAGGCCGGCGACCTGCTCGCCCGTCTCGATCCGCAAACCTTTGAACGTCGGGTTCAGGAGGCCGAAGCCAACCTCGCCGTCGCCACAGCCAATGTCGCCATTCAGGCCGCATCGATCACCAAGGCAGAGGCGAACTTTGCCAACGCCCGACGGGAGTTTGAGCGTCAGCAATCGCTGGTCGAGCGTGGCAGCGTATCTGCCTCGGCTCTGGACATGGCAGAGGCAGCATTTCTCGCGGCCCGAGCCGATATCGAGATTGCCCAGGCACAGAAAGTCAACGCTGAAGCCAGCGTACTGCAGCGCCAGGCGGCGCTGGAAGCGGCCCGGATTGATCTGGAGCGGACCGCGATCCGCTCGCCGATCAACGGCGTGGTCATCGAGCGGGCGATTGATATTGGCCAGACCGTTGCTGCCAGCCTGCAGGCACCGGTGCTGTTCACCATTGCCCAGGATCTGTCCCAAATCCGGATCGAGGCCAGCGTGGACGAGGCCGATATCGGACGGGTATCGGATAAGGCCGAGGCGCGTTTCGAGGTCGATGCTTTCCCTGGTCAGCAATTCAACGGTCGCGTGGCTCAGGTACGCCTGGCCCCCAACGAAGACCAGAGTGTCGTCACCTACACTGTTGTGATTGATGCCGCCAACCCGGGCCGGCGACTACTGCCCGGCATGACCACCAACATCGACATCATCACCGGTCGCCAGGAAAATGCGTTGCGTATCGACAACGCGGCTGTTCGTTTTCGCCCGCCTGACGACATGATTGCCGGCAACGACACGGATGCGACCAGCGGCCCCAGGGGACGTCAGCCGGGTGGCGAATTTGCCGAAACGCTGGATCAATTGGGCCTGGATGATGCAACCCGGGGGCGGATTGAAGAAGACATGCGCGAGTCATTCAGCCAGATGCGTGGCCTTTTCGCCAGCGGTGCCGATCGCGACACGATTCGGCAACGCATGGAACAGGGCAGCCGCGAAGTCATGACCCGTCATCTGAACGCTGATCAGCTCGAACGCCTGGCCGAGCTCCAGCGGGCGTCTGAGCGGACCCGAACCGCCACCCTTTATTCACCGACGCCGGAGGGTCGCTTCATCCCACACCGCGTGCGCCTGGGCATTTCCGACGACCGCTATACCGAAATCATCAGCGGCGATATTGCCGAAGGCGATGCGGTGGTCACGCGCATTCGCCGGACCCGCGGATGAGTCAGTCCCAAACTCCGTCAGCACTGGTCGAGTGCATCGGCCTGGGCAAGGACTATCGCATGGGTGACAACGTCATCCATGCTCTGATCGATGTCAACTGCAAGATCAACCGCGGCGAGTACGTCGCCATCATGGGTCCGTCCGGCTCGGGCAAATCAACCTTCATGAACCTGGTCGGTGCACTCGACACCCCCACCCGTGGCCGCCTGACCATTGCTGGCAGCGATATCGGGTCGCTCAACAGTGATCAGCAGGCCGCACTGCGCAACCAAACCCTGGGCTTTGTTTTCCAGCAGTTCATGCTGCTGCCAAGAACCAATGCCATCGACAACGTCAAGCTGCCCTTGATGTATACCCGCATTGACCCGGCCGAAAAGAACCGCCGCGCCCGGGACGCCCTGGCGCGCGTCGGCCTGGCCGAACGCATGGACCACACCGCCGCCCAGCTATCCGGTGGACAACAACAGCGCGTGGCCATTGCCCGCGCGCTGGTCAATCGACCTGAAATGATCCTTGCCGACGAGCCCACCGGGGCACTGGACACGACAACCGCTGGCGAAATCATGGGCTTGTTCGGCGAGCTGAATAATGAAGGCGTAACCGTCATACTGGTCACGCATGAAGAAGAAATCGCCGCCCATGCGCGGCGCGTCATCCGTTTTCGCGATGGTCGAATCATCGAAGACTCAGCCAAAGTGACACCATGAATCGCACCAGTATTCCAACGACCGGCAACGATCCTTCAGCAATAGTTGATGATGATGATGATGATGATGATGATGATGAT
>CAZFYM010000113.1:0-2833 GCA_964523755.1 uncultured Wenzhouxiangella sp.
GGTGCGCGGTGCGGGCGTGCCAGAAGTCGGTGATATTGTGCATGCCTTTGTGCGACCAGAATTCATTACGGCGCAAAAATCCAACAACAAGACCGCCGGGGCCCAGGATGTCGCCGGGGTTGCTGCCGGTCATAACGTGATCGCCGGCAAAATTGACAGTATTCTGTTCAACGGCGCCAATAGCCGGGTGCTGGTGAGGGACCGGGTGGGCGAGCTTATCGAGGCCGATATTGTGCTGACCGGGGGCACGCAGGATCTCAAGCCCAAGGATGAGGTCACACTGTCTTGGCCATTCGCACAGACCTTGAGCTTCAAGAACTGAGGACGGTGAGGCAATGCAAAAGGACATCAGGCGGCTTTCGCTTTTTCTGCTGTTTGCTCCGTTTGCCATGTGGATCGCGCTGCTGATCGTCCTGCCGCATCTGGGCATGCTCTATATTTCTCTGCGCGAGAAGGTCGGGCCGCGGGTCTATGAATTCGGACTTGGAAACTACATAAATTTTTTCACCGAGCCGATCTACTGGAACACGCTTATCCGCACCGGTTCGATGTCGCTGCTAGTGACGGTGCTGGCGCTGCTGCTTGGCTTTCCGGTCGCCTATTACATCGCCAAGATTGCAGGCAATCGCACCCGCGGCGCGCTGTTTCTCATGTGCCTCATTCCACTGTGGGTCAGCGATCTCATCCGCGCCTTCGGCTGGATCCTGCTATTGCGGGAAACCGGCATCATTTCGAGCGCCCTGCTTTCAGCCGGGCTGATCGACAAGCCGGTCGAGTTTCTCTACAATGATGCCGCAGTGATCATGGGACTGGTCTATACCGTGATCCTGTTCATGATCGTTCCCTTGGTCTCAACGCTCGATGGCATGGACGATTCCCTGATCGAGGCAGGCTATAATCTCGGTGGCAGCGGCCCAACAGTGTTGCGCCGGATCATTATTCCCTATGCCATGCCCGGCATCGTGTCTGGATGCATTGTCGTCTTCATGTTAACCGCCGGCAGCTACCTGACCCCCATTCTACTCGGCGGAAAAAATTCGAGCTGGTTCACCGAGCAGATCTATGACCAGTTCATCACCCGATATAACTGGGAGTCCGGCGCGGCCTTCGGGTTCCTGCTGTTGGCGTTTACCTCGCTGGTGGTATGGGCGGGGTTAAAGCTCTCGGGCCAGACACTGAACAGCACGGTGGCGAGAAGCTGATGGCCATTCGACCCAACCAGATTTTTCTCACCGGCTACCGCTTCTACGTGGTGGCCTTTTTCGTGTTCCTGGCCATGCCGCTGGTTGCCGCCGGCATGTTTGCCTTCAACGATTCATTATTCCCCTCGCTGCCTTGGCGCGGATTCACGCTGGATTGGTTTTTCAACGATACCGAGCCAAAGCTGGGAATGTTTCATGACCGCAGGCTGCTTCGTGGGCTCTACTACTCGTTCGTCATAGCCTTTTGTGTTTCGCTGCTTTCGGTTTTTGTCGGCACCTGCAACGCCTTCCTGTTTGTGCGATGCACATTCCCTGGAAAAAACTTCCTCTACATAATGATGGTCGTGCCGCTGGTCATTCCCGGCGTTATTCTCGGCATCTCGATCCTGCTCCTGGCCAGTTCCATCGCCAATGGCGTCGAGGAAACACTATCGCTCGATCTCGATTTTCTGCGACCAGGCATTATTCTGGTGGTGCTGGGACAATTTTCCTTCATCACCACGATCGCCTCGCTGGTGATCATTGCCCGGCTGAAGAAATTCGACGAATCGATGGAGGAGGCGGCCTTCAACCTCGGCGCCAGCCGGTTGCGTGTATTGCGTACAATCACACTGCCGTTTCTGTTTCCGGCAATGGCGGCCGCCGGCATTGTGTCATTTCTGGTGTCGTTTGAGAATTTCAATACCACACTGTTCCTGGTCGGTTCCGAGTCGCCGCTGACCATCACGATGTATGACCGGATGGTCAAGGTCGGCTCGACGCCAGTGCTGAATGCGGTGTCGATGTTCCTGATGATCGGCTCCGCACTGCTCGCCCTGATTTCGATACTGGTGCAACGCGACAAACCCCAAACCTGAGACTGGCGAAACCCTTGCAAACCTTCGATTTTGTGATTGCTGGAGCGGGTTCGGCCGGCTGCGTGCTGGCGAACCGCTTAACCGAGAATGGAAAATATTCCGTGCTGCTGCTGGAAGCCGGCGGCCATGACAAGATCTTCAAGATCTGGATGCCGATCGGCTATGGCATGGCCTTCTACGACAAGCGCATCAACTGGATGTATACCTCCCAGCCCGATCCCGGCACCAACAACCGCACCAGCTACTGGCCGCGCGGCAAGGTGATCGGTGGCTCGTCGTCGATCAACGCGATGGTTTATATTCGCGGTCATCCGGGCGACTTCGACGATTGGCAGGCCATGGGCAATCCAGGCTGGGGCTGGGCCGATGTGTTGCCCTATTTCAAGAAGAGCGAAACCAGCGATCAGGGTGAAACGCAGTGGCGCGGCGGTAATGGCCCGCTTTATGTCTCCACCATGGAGCGGGACCTGCACCCGACCTGCCACAATTTCATCCGCGCTGGTGAGCAATGCGGGCTGGCATATACTGCGGATTTCAACGCCGCCAGCAATGAGGGCGTCGGCCTCTACCAGAACACAGCCAAGGGCGGGTTTCGCATGTCGGCTGCGCGCGCCTATCTGCAACCGGCGCGCAAGCGACCCAATCTCACCGTCATCACCAATGCCCACGCAACCCGGGTGCTGTTCGAGGGCGCGCGCGCAACCGGTGTCGAATATATGCGCCATGGCCAGAAGCATCAGGTTTTCGCGGGACGTGAAGTGATTTTATCCAGCG
>CAZFYM010000113.1:2843-4169 GCA_964523755.1 uncultured Wenzhouxiangella sp.
TTCGGTGAATTCACCGCAATTGCTGATGCTGTCGGGTGTCGGGCCGGCGGACCTGCTCAACCGGCATGGCATCGAGATCGTGCGCGAGCAGCCCAATGTCGGCCGGAACCTGCAGGATCACCTGTGCATCGATCACATCTACAAGGCCAAGGTGCGCACGCTCAATGACGAACTTCGCCCATTGTTCGGCAAACTGCGCCACGGCCTGAATTATGTTCTGCGCCGGCGCGGACCGCTCGCGCTTGGCGTCAATCAGGCGGGTGGCTTCATCAAGACCCATCCCGAGCTGGATCGCCCCAATATGCAACTCTATTTTTCGCCCGTCAGCTACACCAAGATGCCACCCGGCAAACGGCCGCTGATGAGCCCTGATCCGTTTTCAGGCGTGATCATGGGCACGCAGCCGACCCGACCGACGAGCCGCGGACACCTCGAAATCATATCCTCCAACCCCTTTGATGCGCCTGCTATTCATCCCAACTACCTGTCGACCAATCACGATGTCGCCGAGCAATTGGAAGGCGCGCGCTTCATGCGCAGGCTGGCGGCGGCCCCTGCATTGGCCGAGATCCTTGAAGAGGAAATCCGGCCAGGGCGGCAGGTGGAAAGCGATGAGGAGATGATTGCCGACATCCGGGCGCGGGCAGGCACCGTTTTTCATCCCGTCAGCACGTGCCGCATGGGTGAGAATGAACGCGACAGCGTCGTCAATCCACGACTTCGGGTCCATGGCCTGGCAAATCTTCGGGTGGTCGACGCTTCTGTTTTCCCGACCGTGACATCTGGCAATACGAACGCGCCCACAATCATGGTGGCTGAAAAAGGCGCAGACATAATTCTAGCCGATCAGACCGGCAATTGAGATGACAAATCCAAGCGATTGCTTCATCCCTGAATTCAAGCCCATGCCATACTGGTGGGAGGCAACCCCGCGTGAGCCCGACCAGCATGCGGCACTGCCAAGCTCAGCCGATGTGCTGGTCATCGGCGCCGGCTACACGGGACTGCATGCCGCAATCGAAACCGCGCGAGCGGGCCTTGCAACCGTTGTCGTTGACGCGGAAGCGGCGGGCTTTGGCTGCAGCACGCGCAATGGCGGGCAAATTTCCACCAGCGTCAAACCGTCATTTTCCGAACTTACCCGACGCTATGGTGAAACCCGTGCGATTGCCATCCTGAAGGATGGCCAGGCCTCACTTGACCATGTCTCGAATTTCGTCATCCGGGAGCGGATCGACTGCAATTTCGGCGTTGTCGGCCGCTTTCACGGCGCCCATACGCGCGGCCAGTTTGACAAGCTGGCGCGGGATTGCGAGACCTCCCATC
>CAZFYM010000114.1:0-3942 GCA_964523755.1 uncultured Wenzhouxiangella sp.
ACAAAGGGCGCTAGGCGGGGTTGGGAATGGTGGGCCCTGTAGGACTTGAACCTACGACCTACCGATTATGAGTCGGCTGCTCTAACCAACTGAGCTAAGGGCCCGTTGAAGGGTTGTCAGTTTTGCGGGGACTCGGCTTCGCCCTTGATCTGGGCCAGGGGTTTGGGTTCCAGGCCCTGGGCTTCGAGTTCCTGTTTCTTGCGTTGCTGGATGTAGGCCAGATTGTTTTTGTAGACTTCCGCGACCCGTTCGATGCCGTTCGGGGCCAGAAAGCCCTGGTTGCCGGCGGCCATGAAGGTGGCGTAGACGCCGGAGGCGGCCATCAGGGCGGCCGAGATCATTTTGATGTCCTGGCCTTCTTCGTTGGCCATTTCGTTGGCCAGTTTGATGAATCGTTCGGTGGCCTTGTTATGGGCCTGGACTTGCTCTTGCTGGTCGGACATGGGTCTGCCTGTAGTCGTAGTCATTTCGGTGTAGAACACCATGGATGGTGGCACCGGGTTCAGATTTCAAAGAATACCATGTGTGACGGTTTCCCTGCCTGCCAGTGGCCACTGAGGCGAATATCCCGGATTGGGTTCCTTGCGGTCTGGCAGAATATTGCGCTTGCGGTAGAATCCGGGGATTGAAGGCTTTGTCCTGCGTATTCGGCTGACCGCAGGTCGCCCAAGGGATCCATGATGGCATCAAGCTCGCGCTCCGGTGAACAGACCGACCCCTGTACGCTACTTTTGTCGGCGGAGCGGGGTGATACGGCGCAAGCTCACGGAGCCTGTCTGGTCGTGATTCGTGGCGAGCGGCTGGGGGCACGGCTGGATCTGAATCAGTTGCCGGCGGTCATCGGGCGTGGGTCAAGCGCCGATTTCCGCATTCCTTCGCGCAGCGTGTCGCGATCTCACTGCCGGGTATTTACGCGTGAGGGTGAGTTGTGGCTTGAGGATCTGCGTTCCACCAACCAGACCCTGGTCAACGGCGAGGCCATCGAGCGCCTGCAATTGACGGATGGCGATCAGGTTCGAATTGGCGATTCCGTGCTCAAGTTTCTTGCTGCCGGCAACCTGGAAGCCGGCTATCTGGCCGAAATGCGTGAACATGCCGTGCGCGATGAGCTGACCGGCCTGTACAACCGCCGCTACCTGATGGCCCAGTTGGGCGATGCGCTGGCCATGCGCGGGCAGACCGAGACCACGCCGTTGTCGCTGGCGATTATCGATGTGGACCTGTTCAAGGACATCAATGATCTGATTGGTCACCTGGCCGGCGACGATGTGTTGCGACAGTTGGGCAAGGTGCTTTCGAGCGGAGTCAGGTCTGACGATATTCTGGCCCGGATTGGCGGTGAGGAGTTTGCCGTGATTATGCCGGGCCAACAGTTGCAGGCCGCACTGGCCATCTGCGAACGGTTGCGTCAGACAGTCGATGAGCAATCGTTTCACTATCAGGAGGATGGGCGTGAGCTTGAGGTCACGATCAGCATCGGGGTGGCTGAATGGCAGCCGGACCGGCGCGAGATGAGCGATCTGCTCAAGGCGGCTGATGAGAAGCTCTATCAAGCCAAGAGTGATGGCCGCAATCGGGTTTGTGGTTGAGACTTTTCTATTGTGCCTGGCGGCACGGCTTACAGTCAAAATCGGTTTCGCCCACACGCGCTGACGTCTCCACTCCAGGGCTTCATGCGCCTGGCGGCGCAAACCGCCTTTGCGTTCCCGACTGCGCTTCGCTTGCAGGGCGAGTCACTTTTGACAAACGCCTCAAAAGTGACCAAAAGGGCTTGTCGCCCTCGAAGTCGCCCGCCTGTGGCGGGTCCCCTGCGCTTCTCGGGACAGACGGCGGTCGCTTAAACTCGCTTGCGCTCAGACAGACGCTCCCTTGTTTCCGTCTGTCTCTGCGATGCTCGGCGCCTTCCAGGGCTCTAACACCGAAAAACACCGAAACTGAAAGTCTTCAGTCAATAGCACTACAGTGGTTTGCCGGAGTGGAACCGTCAGTGCGCGTTTTTTACGTATGAAGTCTGGCGAGCCCGTCGTGTTTGGACCAGCCTTCAGTAAGGCTGAATTCGGCCAGGGGTGGGCCGAGCAGGTTGGCGATGGTCTGGATGTTTTCGCTTTGAACCGGCTGGTCGGGGTCGAGTCGATTGGCAATCCATCCGGCCAGCTTCAATCCGTCGGCGGCAATGGCTCGGGCGCTGAGCAGGGCGTGGTTGATGCAGCCCAGGCGCATTCCGACAACCAGGATGACCTCGGCCTCAAGTTGCTTGACCAGGTCGGCGGTCATGGTCTCGTCCGACAAAGGCACCATCCAGCCGCCAGCACCCTCGACCAGCCGGATGTCGGCGTTGATTGAGCGAATGTCAGCGGCAATCCGGACGATATCGATGTGCTGTCCTGATTGGTTTGCCGCGATATGCGGCGCTATTGCGGGTGCCAGGGCCACCGGATTGACCTGATCGTAGTCCAGGTCAAGCGTGGCCGCCTGCTGCAACTTGAGCGCGTCGTCATTGCGCAGTCCGTCGGGGCTCGGTTCGCAGCCGGCGGCGACGGGCTTGAAGCAGGCAACCGAGTGACCGCAGGCGGCCAGCCGCTCGGCCAGCGCCACGCTAATGGTCGTCTTGCCGCAGCCGGTGTCGGTGCCGGTGATAAACAGCGCCCGGCTCATCGCTGGCGAATTTTCAGATTACTGATCGACATGCTGGCTTCCTCGCCGCTGTCGGTGCGAATCGGCTGGCCCTCATCGGGTGCCCAGGCCGAGGCATAGACCACCTCCCAGGTTGCCGGATAGCGGCCATCGTTCTGGCGAAAGGATTCATAGGCAGTCAATGCGGCGCGCAGACGGGCCGGCGTGGTCAGTCCGCGTGAGCGATCGACTACGGCATTGGTCGCGCCAATGCCTTTGAGTTCATGCAGCAAGTCCTTCGGCCTGGCGTAAGTGGTCGTGATCCAGTCGGTATCCAGCACCGGCTCGGAGAATCCGGCGCGGGTCAGCGCCGAGCCCAGGCGCTGGACATCCGTGAACTGTCCGACGTGTGGCAATTGATCAACACGAGCCCAGGCCCGGCGCAGTTCATTGAGGGTGTCCAGGCCAAAGGTGGAGATCAGCAGCAGGCCGCCGGGTTTGAGCACCCGGCGCAATCCGGCCAGCACCGCAGCCGGTTCATCGCACCATTGCAGCATCAGGTTGGAAAATACCAGGTCGACGCTGGCTTCGGCCAGCGGCAGCGCCTGGGCATCGGCCTGAACGATATCGAAGCGCTTGCGTAACCAGCCGCAGCGGCGTTGGGCGTGACGCAGCATGGGCAAGGCCAGGTCGGCAGCAATGACCCGGGCATCATTGAATCGGGCATTGAGCGCCTGGGCCTGAACGCCGGTACCGCAGCCCAGGTCAATAATGCGGGCAGGCTCGAATTTCAGGCCGTCCAGACGACCCAGCAGCCGTTCGCCGACTTCCCTTTGGAGCTCGGCGTGGGCGTCATAGCCTTCAGCGGCGCGGCTGAAGTGACGGACAATGGCGGGACGGTCCAGGCTCATGCGGATAGATCGGATGTTGTACCGGCCATGGCGCTGGTAATGGCATCGGCAACCGCCGCCGGGTTGGTCAGGAACGGCGCATGGGCCGCGCCGGGAATCCGTACCAGTTCAGCCTGTGGCAAACGTTCGGCGCTGGCCTGCAGTGCCTCGAACGGAACCAGCTGATCGCGTCGACCGCCGATCAGCATGACCGGTAATTCGATCTCGGACAAACGTCGACTCAGATCGGTCTGGCGGAGCAAATTCAGGCCGGCCTCCAGAGCCTGTTGATCCGGCAGGCCGTGACGAAACGCCTCGGCTCGCAGCAGGCGAAGGTCGGCGACCGCGTGCTCACTGCCGTGCACTTCCAGAGCGAGAAAGCGATTAAGGGCCCGCGCAACAATAACTTCCGAGTTTGCGCGCCCAGTGGTGCGTCGAA
>CAZFYM010000115.1:0-3374 GCA_964523755.1 uncultured Wenzhouxiangella sp.
CGGGGAGGCGGGGAGGCGGGGAGGAAGGCGTCAGTTGCCGTCCGCCACCTAACCTGCCGTTCTCGGCGACGGCTGAGGCATACGCGTAATCAGGTAGCTTCGACAGCCATGCTACATGGGCACAAAGGTCAGCAACACCGCCACGAGAAGATACAGGATGGTAAAGGGTAGGACCAGGTAGCCCATCACGTCGCGAGCGTGGATGACTACGCCGGCCCCCATGATGGGCAAAATGACCAACAGGAAGAAAGGTTGCAGCGCGTTGGTCGATGTTTCGCCATAGGCTACGGCCATCGCGATCCGGGCAACAAATGCCTGGCGTTCGGCTTCCGGCAGTCCGGCGCTTAACTGCAACGCGGTTTCGGTCAGCGACGGACCGATCACGGCCCATTCGCCTCCGGCAGAAGGGATCGCGAAGTTGACCGCGGCGCCAGCGAAGTGGGCGATCAGTGGGAGGGTGTTCATGGTGGCTCCGGTGGCCATCCATTCCGAAATCATGGCACCGAGGCCGGAAAACATCATGATGCCCATGATGCCGGCATAAAATGGGTACTGAAAAATGATGCCTGAGACGTTCGAGCAGGCACGCTTCATCGCAACGACATAGCGCATCGGCGTTCGATGGGCCAGCAGGCCCAGGCCGAAGAACGTGAAAATCATGATATTGAGGTTGATATCGAAACCATTGGCAGCGAAGTGGCGCGCCACGTACCACAGCGCGATCAGCGCAACGATGGTTTGCAGCCAGCTGCCGTTGTTCAATAGGTCAGAGACACTGGATCCGTCGAGCTGATGCCGCGAGGCTTCTTCGGCCACGCTGTCGGTTTCCTCGACGCTGATGTCTCGTAGTTCGTCCAGTGTCCGCGTGGCTTGGGCGGTGGGTCGCAGCCACCACATCAGCAGGGGAGCGGTCAGGAAGTACATGGCAACAATGCTGATATTGACCCAGCTTGCGAGAGAAACCGAGACCGGGATGGTCGATTCAAGCACACCGTTCTCGATCAGAAAATTGCCCTCGGTATTGAGCAGTAGCGGAATCGAACTGGAAAAGCCGCCGACCCAGGGCAGGCCGGACAGGTAAACGCAGGCGACCAGGTAGGCATAGTCGACGCCGTCGACACGCTGCGCCAGCTGTCGTGCCAGAACGGCGGTCAAGACCACCCAGCCCCAGCTCACCAGACTGAACAGCCCGCCGACAATCATCACCAGTACATAGACCGATCCCGGCGTTTTGGCCACCGACACCAGCTGACCGATGATCCGATCAGCCAGAGGTGACAATGCAATTGCGTACCCGGTGGTCAGAATCAGCACCATTTGCATGCCAAATTCCAGCAACATCCAGAACCCGCCATACCAGTGCCCGGAAACGTCATTGAAACCTGAATCAGTCAGTACCAGCGCTAACCCGCCAACCAGTAAGGTCAGAATCAACGCAAAAACAAATGGTTCCGGAACCCAGCGCCGCAAATGATGCGCAAAAAAACTGCCAAGCGAAGCAATCATAGTGGTGGGTTCAGTGGTGAGCGTAGAGGTGCTTTCGGTGGTTCCCCGGGCTTTTACTTCAACATTGGCACATCCACGCCGCGTTCTTTCGCGGTCTGGATGGCGTCGTCGTAGCCGGCATCGACATGGCGGAAGATGCCCATGCCGGGGTCGGCGGTAAGTACGCGCTGCAACCGTTCATAACCTGACTTGGTACCATCAGCCAGGCTGACCATGCCGGCGTGCAGTGAATACCCGATACCGACACCGCCGCCATGATGGAATGACACCCAACTGGCACCACAGGCCGTATTCACCAAAGCGTTGAGAATTGGCCAGTCGGCAATGGCGTCCGAGCCGTCCTTCATGGCCTCGGTTTCGCGGTTGGGGGAGGCGACCGAGCCGCAGTCCAGGTGATCGCGGCCGATGACGATAGGGGCGTCGACCTTGCCTTTTTCGACCAGCCAGTTGAATTTTTCGCCGGCCAGAGCGCGTTCACCGTATTCCAGCCAGCAAATACGCGCGGGCAGACCCTGGAACTGGATCTTTTCCTGGGCTTGGTGGATCCAGCGATGCAGGTGTTCCTTTTCCGGAAACAGTTCGAGGATGGCCTGGTCGGTGGCGGCAATATCGGCCGGGTTGCCTGACAATGCTGCCCAACGGAAAGGGCCGGCACCACGACAGAACAGCGGTCGGATGTAGGCCGGCACAAAGCCTGGAAAATCAAACGCGTTTTCCATTCCGCGAAGATCGGCGACCTGGCCGCGCAGGTTGTTGCCGTAGTCGAAGGTGATCGCACCGCGTTCCTGCATCTTCAGCATGGTCTCGACATGTACGACCATCGAATCGAGGACTTTTTCATCGTAGGTCTTGGGATCGGATTCGCGCAGGGCCGCCGCCGCTTCCAGGGAGTAGCCGGCCGGGATGTAACCCTGGCGCAGATCATGGGCCGAGGTCTGGTCGGTCAGACAGTCGGGGATGATATCGCGGGCGAGCATCTCCGGCAGCACCTCGGCGATATTGCCGAGCAGTCCGACCGAAAGCGGGCCGTCGGCCCTTTCGATCAGATCCAGCGCCTCGTCGATGGAGGTGGCCTTGGCATCGCAATAACCGGTCTCCACCCGGCGATCGATGCGCCACTCATCGACTTCCACGCCGATGCAGTGGCCGTCGTTCATGGTCACGGCCAGTGGTTGAGCGCCACCCATGCCACCGAGACCGGCAGTGACGGTCAGCTTGCCCTTCAGTGAGCCATTGAAATGCTGGCGAGCCAGTTCCGCGAAGGTTTCATAGGTCCCCTGGACGATGCCCTGCGAGCCGATATAAATCCACGAACCCGCAGTCATCTGGCCGTACATGGTCAGGCCCTTGTCTTCCAGATCGCGGAAGGTATCCCAGTTGCCCCAGCGTGGCACCAGGTTGGAATTGGCGATCAATACCCGTGGTGCCTGGTCATGAGTGCGAACCACGCCGACCGGCTTGCCTGACTGGATCAGCAAGGTCTCGTCGTTCTCGAGCCGCTTCAGGGTAGCGATTATGGCGTGATAGCAATCCCAGTTGCGCGCCGCCTTGCCGGTCCCGCCGTAGACAATCAGCTCATCGGGCTTCTCGGCCACTGCCGGATCGAGATTGTTCATCAGCATGCGCATGGCCGCTTCCTGATGCCAGCCCTTGCAGCTCAATGTTGCCCCATGTGGGGCATGAATCACCGGCGCTTCTTTGCGCGCCTGTACCTGCTCGCTCATGACGGATCCTGACCAGTAAAATCAAGTCGCCAAGTATAGCAAGGTGCCGGTCATGGCCTGTTCTGTCGATTGGAATTCATGAAACATGCGGCTTAGTACCCCTGGGCATAAATACACACACGTTCAGAGCGTCTCCAAAGCGTC
>CAZFYM010000116.1:0-2995 GCA_964523755.1 uncultured Wenzhouxiangella sp.
ACCCACGGCTTGCCATCAGGTAACGCCACTTCCCGCTGACAGTTGGGTGCAAGGGGTTGGGTTTTCCCGCCTTCCAAACCCTCAGTCTGCTGCATCGGGGGGTGTCGGGTGCTTCGGGCCGGGCGGGACGCGGCAGCCTCCTCGGAAACATCAGCATCTTTGCCGGCCACGAAACTATCAGGAAACCCTCACAACGACCCGTTTGAACAGCCGATATTCGTGGGCAGCCAGCTCCCGGGAACCTGGTATTTGTACCGAGCCGATCGCCCCGCCCGGCCCGAAGCACCCGGCACCACCGGATGCCCGAAGCGATCGATAGGCACGGGAATCTGGATCAGCTCGGTTGAAGTCCTCTGTAAAATGGCTGAGAAACGTGGGTAATCAGGTATTCCTATGGGTTTTTGACTTGTTTTTTTCTCTGCGCACTCCGCGTCTCTGCGACTCTGCGTGAGACTTTTCTGGCAGTTCGAGACTGGGTTGTCATTTGCGGGACTTCGATTCATCATTCGTCTTTTTGGAAGATTGGCGATGACTGATAGCAAACGTAACAAGATGTCCCTTGATCCTGCGACACTCGCGGTCTGGGGTGGTGAGCCCGAGCACAATCCGGAGGGAGCCACGGTTGCTCCGCTGTATTTTGGCGTGACCTATTCCTACGATGACCTGGACCAGTGGCGGGCGGTGGCTCTGGGTGATCGGCCGGGCCATATTTATTCGCGCAATACCAATCCCACGGTAGCGCTGTTCGAGGACAAAGTCAGAATGCTGGAAGGGGCCGAGGCGGCGACCAGTTTCGCCACCGGCATGGCGGCGATTTCCAATACCTTGTTTACCCTGTTGTTGCCGGGTGACCGGGTGGTCTCGATCAAGGACACGTATGGCGGCAGCAACAAGATCTTTATCGAGTTTTTGCCGCGCTTTGGTATCGAAGTCGCTCTGTGTGATACCGAAGACCCTGCGGCCATTGAAGCCGAGGTGGCCAGGGGCTGCAAGGTGCTTTACCTGGAAACACCAACCAACCCCACACTCAAAGTCGTTGATATCGAGCGCCTGGCGAGGGCGGCAAGGCAGGTTGGTGCCACCCTGGTGGTGGACAACACCTTCGCGACACCGATCAACCAGAATCCGCTGGCGCTGGGTGCGGATCTGGTGCTGCACAGTGCGACCAAGTTCCTGGGCGGGCATTCCGATGCCATGGGCGGTGTGGTATGCGGCAGCACGGCACTGATCCGGCAAGTGTTTCATTTTCGCGAAATCAATGGAGCCTCACTGGACCCGATGTCGGCGTTTCTGCTGGCACGCGGTTTGCGCACATTAGCGCTGCGGGTCGAGCGACAGAATCAGAGCGCTCAACGTATCGCCGAATTTCTCACTGGGCACCCGGCCATCGAGCAGGTTTTCTACCCGGGCCTGGCTGACCAGCCGGGACATTCGGTTGCCCGCCAGCAGATGCGTGGATTTGGCGGGGTCATGTCGTTTTCCCTCAAGGGAGGACTTGAGACCATGGCGCGGGTCGTGACCGGCCTGAAGCTGGCCCACCGGGCAGCAAGCCTGGGCTCGGTGGGTACCCTGGCCGGACCCCCGGCAACCACCAGTCACGTCGAACTCAGTGCCGCTGAGCGAGCTGATGCCGGTATACCGGAGGGACTGATACGCTATTCGGTCGGTATCGAATCTGTCGAGGATCTGATCAGGGATCTGGAGCAGGCACTTGAACGGGCTTGAACAAAAGGCGCTGGCCGCGATTGATCTCGATGGGCTGGTCAATACCTTGTGCGATCTGATTCGCTTTGAAAGTGACCGGGGTCAGGAAGTCAGCATTCAGCATCATATGGCCGGCATGCTTGATGGCATGGGGATGACCACCGATCTGTGGGAGATTGATTTGGATCAGCTCCGTCAGCATCCGGCGTACGGGGCCGAAATTGAACGCCAGCGTGCCATCGGTCTGGTTGGAAGCTGGGGTCAGAGTCAGGGAAAAACCCTCATTCTCAACGGTCATGTCGATGTCGTGCCGGCGGGTGATCTTGAGCGCTGGACGGTGCCTCCTTATCAAGGCACCATCAAGGATGGGCGCGTCTACGGTCGCGGGGCCGTCGACATGAAAGGCGGTTTGTGCTGTGCGATCCATGCGGTGCGGGCACTCATGGATGCCGGCGTCGAGCTGGATGGTTCGGTCATGATCCAGCCGGTTGCTGGCGAGGAAGATGGTGGCCTGGGCACCCTGGCGGCGGTGGAGCGCGGTCACCGGGCCGATGCCGCCATTGTGCTGGAACCCACCGAGCTGGCGGTGGCTCCGGCCCAGGCCGGTGCATTGAGTTTCCGTATCACGATACCTGGCCTGGCCGCCCACGGTGCGCTGCGTGCCGAGGGCGTAGATCCCATGGATTATTTCGCCATCGTTCATCAGGCACTGCGTGATCTGGAACAGCGTCGCAACCAGCGCTTGCGTCATCCATTATTTTCTGACTACCCCATTCCCTTCGCCATCTGCGTCGGCAAGTTAAGAGCCGGAATCTGGGCCTCGACTGTGGCCGAGACCCTGGTGCTGGAGGGGCGCTTCGGGGTTGGCATTGACGAGGATGTTGAGCAGGCCCGGGCCGATCTGGAGCAGACAATGGCAGATCTGACTAGGGTCGACGGCTGGCTTGCCGAGCATCCTCCGCAACTGGAATGGTGGGGCGCGCGTTTTATGCCAGCCGCCATTGCAGCCGATCATCCACTGGTGACGACATTGACCGAAGCCTGGCAGGCCGGCAACGGTTCAATCGCGCCGGTACGTGGCATGCCCTACGGGGCGGACATGCATTTGCTGGTCAACCAGGGCAACACGCCGACGGTGCTGTTCGGTCCCGGTGATGTGCGCGTCGCCCACGCCCCGGATGAATATGTCCCGATTGCTGATCTGGAAGCTGTCACCCGCACCCTGGTGCTGGGCATTCTGCGCTTTTGTGGCGGGCGGGCCTGAGCCGACCGCGCGGGTTGCATCAGGTAT
>CAZFYM010000117.1:0-2885 GCA_964523755.1 uncultured Wenzhouxiangella sp.
GGTGTCGGGTGCTTCGGGCCGGGCGGGGCGCGGCAGCCTCCTCGGAACCATCAGCACCTTTGCCGGCCACAGAATTCTCAGGAAACCCTCACAACAACCCGTTTCAACAGCCGGTATTCGTGGGCACACAGCTCCCGGTAACCGGGCATATCTACCTTGCCGATCGCCTCGGCCGGCCCGAAGCACCCGGCACCACCGGATGCCCGAAGTGATCGATAGGCACGAGAACCTGGATCAGCACAATTTATGTCCCTGCAGAATGGCTGAGAAACGTACTTAATCAGGAAAACTTTTGAAGTTTCAGTGTGTTCGGTGGATTCGGTGGTTACCAGCTTTTCCTCTGCGACCTTGGCGTCCCGGCGTCTTTGCGCTATGCCTTGCAGGGTTTGGGCCATTGATTGAACACGGCGGGGCGAAAAAAAAGCGGCCGAAATCGACCGCCTCAATCGTCGTGCCCCAAACCGGATAGTGGTTGCGCACTTGTTATTTTTTAAAGTTCTAATGTTTGATTTTTATGAACTTTTCGTCATGTGCCAGCAAGTTATACCCGCTGACAACCCCGCACGTCAAGTTGAGTTGCGGCCTTTCCTGGTTCAGAATAACGCTTGATACCTTGGGAAATGACACCGCCATGCTCTGGTTGAGAGCTTTTCACTTGATTTTTGTCGTTACCTGGTTTGCCGGTCTGTTCTACCTGCCGCGGCTTTTTGTCTACGCAGCCGAGAACCCGGACGGTGAGCGTATGGCGATGCTGAAAATCATGCAGCGGCGTTTGCTCGGCATCACCCATATTGGCGGTGCGTTGGCCATTGGTTTCGGAATCGCCCTGCTGATCAGCAACCCGGGCTGGATGACTGCCGGCTGGATGCACGCCAAACTGTCTCTGGTTGCCGGCCTCATTGGCTACCACCTCTGGTGCTGGCGACTGGTCAGTCAATTCGCCCGTGATGACAATCGTCATTCGTCGCGCTGGTACCGGCTGTTCAACGAAGTGCCGGCCGTTTTCCTTTTCGCTATTGTCGTGCTTGCCGTGGTGAAACCGTTTTGATCAAAATCGCAAACCTGCCCCCGTGGGGACTTCTCGTCCTGTTCATGCTGCTTGTTCCCTGGACACCGGCCAAGTCCGCCATCACCGGCCAGGTGATCGATGCCACTGACGCCCAGCCGGTAGCCAACGCCCGGGTTCGCATCCAGACCACGACAGGCGAGCCGGTGATCACCGACGCCACCGGCCAATTCATCATCAACGATGTGCCACCGGGATCAGTCACGCTGACAGCCGTGGTGACCTACGAAACATCCAGGCCCATCAACTACATCACCGGCTCGGCCGGTGCCGAGGACGGTGACGACGTGCTGATCAGTCTGACCCGCACACCGGCCGATGATTTACCGCCACCCTATGAGCCCGGATCCTCGTTCAATTGCGTCGCCTGTCATGCCGATCAGCACGCCGAATGGCAGGACTCCAATCATGCCAACGCCGGCGTCAACGAATGGGTACTGGACCTGTTCTCGGGCACCGGCACCCCGGGGGGCAGCGCCGGCTACGTGTTCCGCGACACCCATGACCCCGACGACACCGGCTTTTGCGCCACCTGCCATGTGCCGCTGGAAGATGCCCAGGATCCGGGCAATGTATTTCTGAACGAGGCCGGCCTAATCGGCGGCCTGGATGGCGTAACCTGTCTGGCCTGCCATCAGATGGCCGATGTCAACGAAAACGTCTCGGCCCTGCATCATCTGGGCAACACCGAGTACCGTTTCCCCGATGATTCATTCACCCAGTTCTGGGTCTGGGGACCGCTGGACGATGTCAGCTTCGGCACCATGCGCGCCTCCTACCAGCCGCGTTTCACCCAATCGCGCTTCTGCGCCTCCTGTCACGAATACAACAACCCCAATACTGGTGCGCCGGGTCAGAACACCTACACTGAGTGGCTGGCCTCGCCGTTTGCCCAGACCGGACCGGATTTCCGATCTTGCCAGGACTGTCATATGCCGGTCGCCACCGAGCCGGGACCGATTTCCTCGCTCGGCGGCCAACCGATCCGCGCCCCCGAGCAGCGCCGCAGTCACCGCTTTATCGGCGCGACACCGACTTCACTGAGCGAAGCGATAGAACTGGATGTAACGGCAACCCAGGACGGGGCTGAACTGGTGGTCACGGCTGAGGTCACCAATGCCGCTGCCGGTCACTCTTTTCCGACCGGGATATCCATCCGCAATGCGCTGCTGGTGATCGAGGCCAGCCGTGGTGGCCAAGCCCTGGACCTGATCAGCGGCAGCGTTATCCCTTTCTACGGCAGCGCCAGTGCAGGCAACGACCCGGACGATCTGGCCGGCCTGCCCGGCAAGGGCTTTGCCCGGGTGCTGGAAGGCCGAATCAATGGCCAGGGCCCGGTCATCCGGCCAGTGCTGTTTATCGATGCCGAGGGCGTCGCCAGCGACACCCGCATCGCCTCGGGTGAGACGGACCAATCCCAGTACCGCTTCGACTTAAGCCAGCTCACCGAAGACGGTCAGATCGACATTTCCGCGCGCCTGCTGTACCGCCGAGCCTGGCGCGACACCGCCATCACCAAGGGCTGGACAACCACCCCAAGCGGCGGTCCGATCGAAATCGAAGTCGCCAGTACCAACCTGACCCTTCCGGTTGCTGGTGTCCCGGCCATCCCCCCAGTGCCAGTACCCACACAGAACGGCTGGGCATTGATGCTACTACTCCTGGGCGTGATCCTGATCGCCACCGGACTGCGCCGAGGCCCTGCAACCGACCGCCAGCAAAACCTGTAATGCGCTGGCCCTTAGTACCCCTGGGCATAAATATACACACGTTCAGCGGGATCGGAAAAGCCCATCGCCAAGGCGCGCGAGCGCAGGAC
>CAZFYM010000118.1:0-2753 GCA_964523755.1 uncultured Wenzhouxiangella sp.
GGCGGCGTGCCAATGGGATGCGAAAATCGGAAGTTATTGTTGCGCGGGCCCTAAGCACCTGTTCTGGTTGAGAGCTGAGTTCATTGGCAAGTTGCCTGACCAGCGTTTCGGACACGCCGTGCGGCCAGCTCGGGCGCCGGCTGAAGCAGGGCGTGGAGGCAATCAGAATCAGGCCGCGTATGCGCCGGGGCGCGGCAAGGGCGGCTTGCATCGCCAACAGACCCCCCAGCGACCAGCCCAGTAGCCAGCCATCGGCGGCGGATTCAACAATGCTGTCGACCAGTGTATCGGCCGAGTCCGGCCAGGGCATGGTTCGCTGGCGGCCGTGGCCGGGCAGGTCGAGTAACTGGATTCGGGTGTTTTTCAAGCGCTCGGTCAGGCGGCCGAACAAGCCTGAATGCATGGCCCAACCGTGCAGCAGGGTCAGTTTCAGGCCGTCGCCGGATTGGTCAACCAGCAGGTTCATTGCAGTTTGGCAGTCGATGTCGGAATCAAGTGGGCCAGTGCCTCGCACAGGCCATCAATAGCTTGGGGCTGATGGGCGCTGGACAAGGTGATGCGTAGCCTGGCCGTTCCGGCGGGAACGGTCGGTGGCCGGATCGCCTTGACTAGAAAACCGGCATCCGCCAGTCGTTCGCTCAGTTGCACGGCTTGCCGATTGTCGCCGACCGGCACAATCTGGATTGCCGTCGACGAATCACTCAGTACAACATCGCCGGCCAGGCAGGCTGAGCGAAACCGCTGGATATGCTCGGCCAGACGCACTCGGCGCTCCGGCTCGCTGTGCCATCGTGCCAGGCTGGCCAGCGTCCATGTGGCGATCGCCGGGGACAGGGCGGTTGAATAGATCAAGCCGCGTGCATTGTTTTCCAGGTGCTCGATCACGGCCTGGTCGCCGGCGACAAAGGCACCGCTGGTGCCCAGTGCCTTGCCAAAGGTCGCGACATACACATCCACGGCATCCGGGCCCAGGCCGCAATGTTCGAGTGCGCCGCGGCCATGCCGGCCCAGTACACCGAATCCATGCGCATCATCAACCCACAGCGCGGTGTCAGTCGAGCGTGACAGCCGATGCAGCGCTTTCAGCGGTGCCAGATCACCATCCATGGAAAAAACGCTGTCGGTGGCAATCAAATCGCAATCCGGGCGCCGCCGTCTGGCGGCATGGTCGGCGTCGGCATGCGCATAGCGGACCAGTCGCGTGCCGCTCAGGCGCAGTCCGTCGTTCAGGCTGGCGTGATTGAGGCGATCGGCCAGGGCCGAGCGGCCGTTCCGGGCCAAAGCCTGGCCCACGGCCAGATTAGCCTGGTAACCGGATGGAAACAGGCACACAGATTCAAATCCGGTGAAGTCGGCCAGCGCATTCTCCAGTTCGCGATGGATGTCGGAATGACCGGTGACCAGCGGTGAGGCTGCCGCACCGCAGGCTGTCGACGGGCTGGAGGGTTCGCTTTCCGCCGCCAGTCCAAGATAATCATTGCTGGAGAAATTGATCAGCGTTTTTCCGTTGGTCCGAACCCGCAGGCCCGGCCCATCGGGGCAGACCACCTGGCGCGTGCGCACCAATCCCTGCAAACGTCGCTCATCGGCGTCTGACGCCAGCCGCCGCGCCAGCGAAGGAATCATCAGACTCAGGCCGTTAGGCCGCTTTTGCCCGTGTTAATACCGAGCCGGGCAAACAGTCGGTCATCGGCTGCGGTATCGGGATTGCCGGTAGTCAGCAGTTTCTCGCCGTAAAAAATCGAGTTGGCACCGGCCAGAAAGCACAGGGCTTGCAGTTCATCGCTCATTGCCTCGCGCCCGGCCGACAGGCGCACACGAGACCGGGGCAGCACAATACGGGCGACCGCAATGGTGCGGACAAATTCCAGTGGCTCAATCGGCTCGGTACCGTCCAGCGGTGTGCCGGGTACCTGGACCAGTTGATTGATCGGCACTGACTGGGGATGCTCGGGCAGGTTGGCCAGTGCGGCGATCAGGCCCACCCGATCGGCGCGGCTTTCACCCATGCCGATAATGCCGCCGCAGCAGACTTTCATTCCCGAATCGCGCACCGCTTCGAGCGTGTCCAGGCGGTCATCATAGGTTCGGGTTGAAATGATTTCTTCGTAGTATTCCGGCGAGGTGTCGAGGTTGTGGTTGTAGTAGTCCAGGCCGGCGTCCTTGAGTCGTTGGGCCTGCTCGCGGGTCAGCATGCCCAGGGTCATGCAGGTTTCCAGGCCTTCTTCGCGCACGATTTTCAGCATCTCGATGACCTGGTCGAGCTGGCGGTCTTTGGGTCGGCGCCAGGCGGCACCCATGCAGAAGCGCTCGGCACCGGATTCACGGGCGCGTCGCGCGGCCTTGCGCACTTCCTCCAGTGGCAGCAGGGCTTCTTCCTTCAGGCCGGTGTTCCAGCGTACTGACTGCGGACAATACTTGCAGTCTTCCGGGCAGCGTCCGGTCTTGATCGACAATAAGGTCGAGACCTGCACCTGGTTGGGATCGAAATGCTGACGGTGGACTTGCTGGGCGTGAAACAACAGATCGCTGAACGGCAGGTCGAACAGCGCTTCGATTTCGCCGCGAGTCCAGTCGTGGCGAGTGCTAAGCTGGGTATTGGACATGGGATGAGATTATGGTTGGCGGGTCGCTTAAACGCCTAGTATCAGGACCAACAGCGGGACTTGTCAACCTGAAACGGCTGGCAAAAGTTGACCAGTGGCTGTATCCACCCGTCTGTCTGGTCTGCGGCCTGGCAGGCCGACCCGAGA
>CAZFYM010000119.1:0-2745 GCA_964523755.1 uncultured Wenzhouxiangella sp.
TGCCGCTCACAAGGTTGATTGGCATTGATCGAGCAGCTGTTACCATGATGTTTTCTGATCCGTTTGGTCCGCCAGGTGTGAAGTCAAGCCATGTACGATCTTCCCTATTACAAGGAAAGCGATGAAACCGTTATCCAGGCTTTCGTCGAACAACATCCCTTTGCATTTCTCACCGGTTGTGACCGGCACGGCGTGCCCGTGGCCACCCAGGTGCCAATATTTATGGAGCCGCACAGTGGTCGCCTGATTTTGAGCGGCCATATCATGAGAAACACCGATCACCACAAGGCCTTTTCCCTCAATGCCAACGTGCTCGCGGTCTTTGCTGGACCGCATACCTACGTCAGTGCGCGTTGGTACAACGATCCGCAGGTGCCTTCGACCTGGAATTACATGAGTGTGCATGCCCGAGGCCAGATCCGATTTCTCGACGATGCAGGTCTCGAAGCAGTTCTGCAAAAATCTAGCCTCCACTTCGAGGACAATGACCCCAGATCCCCCACCATTTTTGCCAATCTGGATCCAGAGCTCAGACGGAAGCTGAAAAAGGCGATTGTGGCCTTCGAAATTGAAGTCAGTCAGTTGGATCACGTGTTTAAATTGAGCCAGGAAAAGAATGACAGCAGCTACCGCAATATCATCGAAAAGCTCTCGAAAAAAGATGAAAACAGTCGGGCGATTGCCGCTGCCATGCGAAAGCGAACTGACACCACGAATGGTGACTGATAATTGGCCCAGGCAGGGCAAGGATTGATCGAACCGAGAATCAGCGAAGTTTGTTCGCGCTAAGATCTAACCTTCAACAGACCACTTGATCAAGTCCAGGAGATAAGCCAGTGAGCCAAGCACATGACGTAAAAGCCACTTTGACCCGCTTTGCCCTAATTGCGCTGGCCATATGTCTGTGTACCGTCGGACCTGTGCTGGCCTATGAAGGCAAACTGCCGGCAGGCGAGGGTAGCTACGACGACTTTGTCGAACTGTTCCGGGAGTTCGCCAAGTGGCGCCAGGCGCAGCGCGCCGACCTGGCTGTTCCGGATTACAGCCAGCCGGCCATTGATCGGCGCATCGGGCAGATTCACGACTTCCAGCACCGCATTGCCGACATGGGCGTGGTCGACTGGAACCGCTCACAGCGTGCCGAATACCTCGCGGCTCTTGCTGCGATGGACGAACAGGAGTTTCTACTGCGCGTCTATCGGCCATGGTCGCGTGACCCCGGATTCTATGTGGATCAGATGCAACGGGTATCGTTTACCGAGCTGCCAGTAGCGGGCGATGACCTTGATCTGATGATTCAGCGGCTGCAGCGAATCAGCAAGCTGACCGAGAGCGCCCAGGCCAACCTGCGCGATGTGCCGTCCGATTTCGCCAATCTGGCACTGCACAACCTGAGCAACTCTAATGGCGTTAATCACGGCCACCCTTACCGCGAAGTGCCACCCGCTGGCGTACTCGGCTGGTTCGATGATCTGCTCGGTCGCGCGCAGGAACAGCAACCCGAGCTGATTGAACAAATCCGAACGGCGCGGGCTGCGGCGCAGGCGCTCAACGACTGGATGCTGGAACATCGCGCTGATATGACCGACCCGGCCGGGATCGGCAAGGAACTGCTCGACTGGTACCTGATGCACGTCAAGTACATGCCTTACAGCTCTGATGACATCGTGGTTCTCGGGCAACGTGAGCTCGAACGTACCTGGGCCTTCATGGCGCTTGATCGCCACCGCTACCGTGACCTGCCAGAGCTCAAGCTGCCGACCTCGCGCGAGGAGTACGAACAGCGCATTGCCGATGTCGATGGAGAAATCCGTGCTTTTCTGGTTGAAGAAGCGTTCATCACCATCCCCGATTACATTCCGAAAGATTTTCGCGCGATGGGCTTCAACGTGCCGTGGCAGGAACGTGACGGCGGACCCAACTACTGGGAGCAGGTCCAGTACCGCGACCCATCGCCCGACCACTGGCACGCGGTGATCCCTGGTCATCGCTTCGACGCCCAGGTGCTCTCGCGTATCACCCATCCGGTGCGTCGCCACATCCGTGATGGTGGACGTGCCGAGGGCTGGGCGCTGTATCTGGAGGAGGCCCCATTGCAACTCGGTTTTTACGACCAGACGCGCCAGCGCACCCGCGAGCTGATCTACAACTTCGGCGTGTTTCGCGCCGCGCGCACGCTGGGCGATGTCGCGCTGCAACGCAACCAGATGACTACGGACCAGGTTGTAAAGTACTGGATGTCGCAGACCCCCTACCTGGACGTGGATGTTGCAAGAGTGGATGCCGAGATCTATCTGCGCCGGCCGCCGGGCTACGGTCTCGGCTATACTATTGGTAGCTTCCAGATGTATAAACTGCTCGCCGACCGCAAGCGCCAGCTCGGTGACGACTTCGTGCTGCGTGATTTTCACGATCAGTTCATGGCAGCCGGCGGCTTGCCGATCGCGCTGATCCGCTACGAGATGACCGGCCTCGACGACGAAGTGCGTCAGTTCTTTGACCGCACGCCATTGTCAGCAATCATCGGTGACTGACATGGCCAGAGGATAAATCTGACCCGGCAGCCAACTTTGCCCATTCGGCAAGCACAGGAGAATACCCCATGAGCAATCCAACCCTCACCGTCGAGCAACCCTGCGACACCAGCGTCCCCTGTGACGCCATTGATCTGATAATACGGCCGCGTCAAAGAGACCTTGGCGGTTTTTCGGTCAGGCGAGTGATTCCTGCCAGAGAGCGCAAGAT
>CAZFYM010000120.1:0-2529 GCA_964523755.1 uncultured Wenzhouxiangella sp.
TGAACCAGGCGAGGCACACCAAAAACGTTGATGAGTTTTTCAGAAACGTCCAGCAGGCGAATTTCAGCCCTCCCAAGAGTACCGAGAAACTGGAGGTCATTCAGCACCATCTGAAGACAGCAAACGGCGGTAACGATGTTTCAAGGGACGAACTCTATGACTTCCTGAACCACTTCCATCTACTCGGCTACGATCTTGGCAACGAGTTCGGTGTTGTCCTGTCTCTGCTGCATTCCCACATTTCTCAATTCCAGCAGCAGTATCCGCAGTGGGTCTGGTCACGGGTTGTCGATATCGTACAAACATGGAATCAGGATGCCGGCACCATCACGCCCGGCAAGATCTCGGGCGATCTTCTGGATGCCTTTAAACAAAAGGCTGTGGCGGAGATGCCCGAGGAGTTCAAGGCGGCACAGGAGAAACCTAAAACCGATTGGACCCAGCACCCGGATGCCACCTATCTGGCCTTGGCAGTTCTGATTGGCTCTTGGCAAGACAAGAGCCAATGCGACCTTGAAGCGATAACTCAACTGCTCGGTATCAGTTACGACGAGTGGCTAAAGAAGGCCCGAAAAATATTGCACTGCCCTGACAGTCCGTTGTCTCTCAAAAACGGCATCTGGAAAGTTATTAACCGAACCGAGCTTTGGTGCCTGCTAGGATCGCGCATCCTGGATCAAAACCTCGATATGTTTAGGTCGCTGGCTGTTTCCGTACTAAAAGAGCCAGACCCCGCTTTTGAACTGCCTGCCGAAGAGCGATACGCGGCAAGCATTCATGGCAAGGTGCTGAAGTGTGCACACGTGTTGCGAAACGGCATTGCCGAGGGTTTGGCCATCCTGGGCAGCCAGCCGGAGGCGTGCGGTAACTGCTCGCAAGGGAAAGCTGAAGCAACCTGCGTATTGGTGATACGTGAACTTCTGACCGATGCTGACTGGGTTTTGTGGGGCAGCCTGAACGGTTTACTGCCCACCCTGGCCGAAGCCGCCCCGGGTGAATTTCTTGATGCGGTCGAGAAGGCGATGCGCCTGAAGCCCTGCCCCTTTGATGAGCTTTATTCCCAGGAAGGCAATGGCTTCACCGGCGACAATTATTTAACCGGCCTGCTCTGGGCGTTGGAAGGGCTGGCCTGGGATGAACAATATCTGGTTCGTGTCTGTGTTGCGCTTGGTGAACTCGCCAGCCATGACCCCGGCGGCCATTGGGCCAATCGCCCATCCAATTCGCTTACAACCATTTTGCTGCCCTGGCTGCCGCAAACGCTGGCATCTGTTAAAAAGCGCAAGGTGGCAGTACGGACGCTCCTTATTGAATGGCCTCATATCGCCTGGAATCTGATCATTCAGCTTCTTCCCGGCCAGCACCAGACCTCTTCTGAGTTGCACAAACCAAGCTGGCGCAAGACAATCCCCGAGGATTGGGAAAAAGGCGTTACGCATCAGGAATACTGGCAGCAGACATCTTCTTACGCGGAACTCGCGGTGGCTGCCGCAGGCCAAGATACCGACCGGCTTTCAACATTGATTGACCATTTTGATAGCCTGCCTAAACCCGCTTTTGATCAACTTCTACAAGTTCTCTCCTCCCAACCCATTTCAGAACTTCCTGAAGAGCAACGACTTTCGATTTGGGACCATCTCACGAAATTCACAAACAAACACCGGCGGTTCTCCGATGCGAAATGGGCATTGCCCGACGAACTGATTACCCGTATTGAACAAGTTGCCGAACAACTCGCCCCCACCAACCCGTTCAATTTATATCAGCACCTTTTTACGGATCGTGATTTTGAACTCTACGAAGAGAACGGCGATTGGGAAGAGCAGCGGAAGAGAATCGACACGCGACGTGAGATGGCCATTTCGGAAATTTTTCACCAACATGGTGCCGAGGGTGTCATCCGATTTGCCGAATCCGTTTCTTCACCCGGTCAGGTAGGGCACGCACTTGGTGTTATTGCCGATTCAGTCATTGAGCGGACCTTGTTGCCTCACTTCCTGGATTCAGCGGACAACAAGCGCAAAGCATTGGTGAGCGGTTTTATCTGGCGGCGTTACCACCTCAAAGGCTGGGAGTGGTGCGACGACATCGATAAATCTGATTGGATGCCAGAGCAAGTAGGACAATTCCTGGCTTGTTTGCCATTTACGAAGGTAGCATGGGATCACGCTTCTGAATGGCTTCAGGCGCACGAGAGTGCATACTGGACACTCACCGGCGCGAATGCGTATCAGGCCGATGGTGATCTTGCCATTGCAATTGAGAAACTCATTGAACATGGAAGACCACACGCGGCAATCAACTGCTTGGACAGGATGCGCCATGCCAAGCAGCCAATCGATAGTAATCAATGTGTGCGAGCGTTGCTCGCAGCGCTTTCCTCCAGCGAGCCCAGCTACGCCATGGACGGGTACCACATTGTCGAACTGATCAAGTTTCTTCAGGTAGAGCCTTCGGTTAACCAGGACGAACTTTTTAGCGGATGTTCCCTGAGCGGAGTTAATGAAAGTCATTGTCAACCTATTGATA
>CAZFYM010000121.1:0-2340 GCA_964523755.1 uncultured Wenzhouxiangella sp.
CCCGCGACCCCCGGCGTGACAGGCCGGTATTCTAACCAACTGAACTACCACTCCTAAACCTGGTGGGTGCTGGAGGGCTCGAACCTCCGACCCTCGCCTTGTAAGGGCGATGCTCTCCCAGCTGAGCTAAGCACCCCGGGCAAGCCCACTATTTTATCGCGTCTTTGAAGCCTTTACCAGCCTTAAATGAGGGCGTCTTTGAAGCCTTGATCTTGATTGTCTCACCAGTCGCCGGGTTACGGCCCATGCGAGCGGCACGTTTTTTCACCGAGAAAGTGCCAAAGCCGATCAGGGAAACGGTATCACCCTTTTTCAGGGCTTTGCCAATGGACTCTACCATCGAATCCAGCGCACGCTGTGCGTCGGCCTTGGAAAGGCCAGCGCCGCTGGCAATGCTGTCAACCAGTTCTGCTTTATTCATTGAGTAATACTCCAAATCAGTTTCTTGTGGAATGGGTGCAGCGGCCAGCCCCCGCGTTGCTGCTGCAAAAAATCCCTACGGCAGCAGCCGACCATCTGTTGGCCGAAGATGGTATCTCACCAACCCAGCGCCATCAACTGCAATCGCACTGAAATGGGGCTGAAACACGAAAAAAAGCCGATTAATGGGCCCGAACTTCGGATGAAGAGGCTTTCTGCGACTCGCCAATGGCTGCCTCACCATCATTCGGTGATGTCCGGGGAGCGCCAACCAAAGCCAGTTCGAGCACCTCATCAATCCATTTAACCGGCTTGATTTCCAGATCTTTCTTGATCCGATCCGGGATTTCGGCCAGGTCTTTTTCGTTTTCTTCCGGAATCAGGACCAGACGGATACCGCCACGCAACGCGGCCAGCAGCTTCTCTTTCAAGCCGCCGATCGGCAGCACCTTGCCGCGCAAGGTGATCTCTCCGGTCATGGCAACATCGGAGCGCACCGCCACACCGGTCAGCACCGAAACCAGGGCGGTGACCATGGCAATACCGGCGCTGGGACCATCCTTGGGTGTCGCGCCTTCCGGGACGTGGATATGAATGTCACGATTCTGATGGAAATTTTCGTCAATACCCAAGGCACGGGCACGCGACCGAACGACCGACAAAGCCGCTTGCACGGACTCCTGCATGACACTGCCCAACTGCCCGGTATGGTTCAATTTACCTTTGCCGGGCACTGCGGCGGCCTCAATTTGCAGCAATTCACCGCCAACCTCAGTCCAGGCCAGGCCTGTGACCTGGCCAATCTCGTTCTGCTCTTCGGCGCGACCAAAGCGGAACCGTCGAACACCCAGATATTTATCCAGGTTGCGCGTGGTCACCTGACGCTTTTCAAGCTTGTCATCGAGACTCAGCTCCTTGACGACCTTGCGACAGATCTTGGCCAGTTCGCGTTCCAGGTTCCGTACGCCGGCCTCGCGGGTGTAATAACGAACCATATCGGTAATGGCGGTTTCGCTGATCGACAGCTCGGCATCACTCAAACCATGCGCCTCGCGTTGCTTGGGCAGCAGATAGCGAACAGCGATATTGAGCTTCTCGTCTTCCGTGTAACCAGGTATTCGGATGATTTCCATCCGGTCAAGCAATGGCGGTGGGATATTGAGTGAGTTGGCAGTCGCCAGGAACATGACTTCCGACAGATCAAAATCGACCTCCAGATAATGATCACCAAACGTGTGATTCTGCTCCGGATCCAGCACTTCCAACAGGGCCGACGACGGGTCTCCGCGAAAATCCATCGACATCTTGTCCAGTTCATCAAGCATAAACAAGGGGTTACGCGTACCGTTCTTGCCCATATTCTGGAGTACACGGCCCGGCATGGAACCGATATAGGTGCGCCGATGACCGCGAATTTCCGCCTCATCGCGAACACCGCCCAGGCTCATTCGGACAAACTGTCGCCCGGTGGCGCGTGCTATCGACTTGCCCAGCGAGGTTTTGCCCACCCCCGGCGGACCGACCAGGCAAAGAATCGGTCCCTTGAGTTTCTTGACCCGTTGCTGTACCGCCAGATACTCGAGAATGCGCTCTTTGACCCGCTCCAGCCCATAGTGATCGGCTTCGAGGATCTCTTCGGCTGCCTTGAGGTCATTGCGAATCTTGCTGCGCTTCTTCCAGGGCATCATCAGCATCCAGTCCAGGTAATTTCGCACGACCGTGGCTTCAGCTGACATCGGCGACATCATCTTGAGCTTGTTGAACTCGTTGCGCGCTTTTTCCAGGGCCTCCTTGGGCATACCGGCTTTTTCTATCCTGGCCTCAAGGTCACCCATATCGTTGCCTGACTCATCCAGATCGCCGAGCTCCTTCTGAATCGCTTTCATCTGCTCGTTGAGGTAGTACTCGCGCTGGCTTTTC
>CAZFYM010000122.1:0-2280 GCA_964523755.1 uncultured Wenzhouxiangella sp.
CTGCAGAAACACCAGCGGGATATTGCGCTGGTTGCACAACTGGATGAAGTGGGCGCCTTTGAGTGCCGACTCGGAGAACAAGATGCCGTTGTTGGCGATGATGCCGACCGGGTAGCCGTGGATATGAGCAAAGCCGCAGACCAGGGTGGTGCCATAGCGAGCCTTGAATTCGGCGAACTCGGAACCGTCGACCATGCGAGCGATGATTTCGCGCACCTCGAACGGATAGCGGGTGTCGGTCGGCAGAATGCCGTAGAGGTCTTCGGCCGGGTAGCTCGGCTCCTGAATCGCATCAGGTAACAAGCTTGCGGTCGGCGGACGGTTGAGGTGGGTCACCAGTTCGCGCGCAATGGCCAGGGCGTGGGTATCATTGTCGGCGAAGTGGTCGGCGACGCCGGACAGCCGGGTGTGGGTGTCGGCCCCGCCCAGCGTCTCGGCGTCAACTTCCTCGCCGGTGGCGGCCTTGACCAGCGGTGGGCCGCCGAGAAAGATGGTGCCCTGTTCACGAACGATAATGGCTTCGTCGCACATCGCTGGTACGTAAGCGCCGCCGGCGGTGCAGGAGCCCATGACTACCGCAATCTGGGAAATGTTTCTGGCTGACAGGCGTGCCTGGTTGTAGAAAATGCGACCAAAATGATCGCGGTCGGGAAAAACCTCGTCCTGCAGGGGCAAAAAAGCTCCGCCGGAATCGACCAGATAGATGCAGGGCAGGTGGTTTTCCAGCGCGATTTCCTGTGCCCGCAGGTGCTTCTTGACCGTCATCGGGTAGTAAGTGCCCCCCTTGACGGTGGCATCATTGGCCAGCACCAGGCATTCGATACCGGCTACCCGGCCGATGCCGGCAATGACGCCGGCGCCGGGGGCCGCGTCTTCATACAGGCCGTAAGCGGCCAACGCCGAGATCTCCAGAAATGGGCTGCCGGGGTCGAGCAGGGTTCGAACGCGCTCGCGTGGCAGCAGTTTGCCACGATCCTGGTGCTTCTGGCGCGAACGCTCAGGCCCGCCCAACGCTGCCTGGGCCAGCTTCTCGCGCAGATCGCTGGCCAGTTGCCGATGGTGGGCGTCGCGCGCGCCAAATTCGGGATCCTTGCGGTTGATATGGGTTTCTAGCCGGGCCATGGGATGCATCAGTGTTGTCGAAGCCCGATATTGTAGCTTGGCTGGCAATACAGGTCTGCGTCCGACGTTTCGGGCAAAATCCGGAAAAAGGACTGTGCCGGATGTTGTTTCGGGGGATAAAAAGCCGTTATAATTGCGAGCTTGATTGCATATGGCGGCTGGGGCTTTTGCACAAAGCCCGGCTTGGGGCCCGAAAAAAGGCTCGTTCAAGGGGGTTTTCTGAAAAAGCCCGGTCGCCCAACCGTTTAATTGGAGTTTGTACAGATTATGTCATTGACGGCAAAACAGAAAGAGCAGGTTGTCAAGGAACATCAGTTGTCCGAGGGTGATACCGGTTCTCCCGAAGTCCAGGTCGCGCTGCTGACGGCACGTATTCAGCATCTGACCGGCCACTTCGCCGACCACAAGAAAGATCATCACTCCCGCAGAGGGCTGCTGAAGCTGGTAAACCAGCGTCGTTCCCTGCTGGCTTACGTCAAGAGCAAGGACGTCCAGCGTTACCGTGACCTGATTCAGCGACTCGGCCTGCGCCGTTAATACGCAGTCAGTTGTTCCGAATGAAATCGAGCACCCCGGCGGCGTCGAGCTGTTCGGGGTGTTTTGTATTGAAATGAAGCAAAGCATGACAAGTGGAGTGATATAGCAGTGAGTATGTTGAAAAAATTCAGTAAAACATTCAAGTTCGGCGAACACGATGTGACCCTGGAGACCGGGCATGTGGCCCGCCAGGCCGACGGGGCCGTGTTGGTTACCATGGCCGATACCGTGGTTCTGGTCACCGCCGTGGCGCGCAAGGAAGTCAAGCCGGGTCAGGCCTTCTTCCCGCTGACCTGCAACTACCAGGAAAAATTCTATTCAGCCGGCAAGATTCCCGGCGGGTTTTTCAAGCGTGAAGGACGTCCGACCGAGAAGGAAACGCTGACCTCGCGCCTGATCGATCGACCGCTGAGGCCGCTGTTCGCCGACGGTTTCATGAACGAGACCCAGGTGATCGCGACCGTGATGTCGTCGAACCCGGAAGTCGATGCCGATATTCCGGCCCTGATCGGTGCCTCGGCTGCGCTGACGATTGCCGGCGTGCCATTCAATGGTCCGATTGGTGCGGCCCGTGTCGGATTTATTGACGGGCACTACATCATCAACCCAACCCAGACCCAG
>CAZFYM010000123.1:0-228 GCA_964523755.1 uncultured Wenzhouxiangella sp.
AATCCCCAAAATGACTCAGGTTCGATTCAAAACGCTCTAGCCTTGTCGGATGATGATCCGTCACATGCAAGATCGAAGCAAAAGAGCTCGTCGAGGACGAAGAGCCACCGCGCGAAGGCCCGTATACTACCGATGACGACGACGCTCACCAATCAGCACAGCGAAGGCCGCTTTGAACGCTTTGCGACAGCGGTAGCCCGGTGGTCGGTGGACCATGCAGCGGCAACC
>CAZFYM010000123.1:238-2254 GCA_964523755.1 uncultured Wenzhouxiangella sp.
GCCCTGCTGGGTGCGGGACTGGCAGCGACGAAGCTGAAGCTCGACACGAATCCTGCGCTGATGATCAACGGCGATCTGCCGTTCCGGCAGAACTACAATGACCTGATCATGCAGTTTCCCGAGCTCGACAACAGCTTTGTCATCATCATTGATGCCGAAGATACGGCTACCGGCCGCACGGTTTCTGCCAACATAGCCGGGCAACTTGAAGCACATCCGGATCTGTTTGCCGATGTTTTTGCCCCCGGCACGGGCGAATATTTTGATCGATACGGCGTGCTCTATCTCGATGAAGCCGCGGTTGAGCAAATCGCCGATGACATCCGGGACGTGACACCGCTCATCAATACACTCTCGCTCCAGCCAGACCTTTCAGGTGTCGCTAGCCTGTTCCAGCAGATGGCGCCGGTGGTGGAAATCGGCCAGGCACCGCCTGAGGTCTCCAGGTTCCTCGACACGTTTGCCGAAACGGTTGAAGCCGGGAGCCGCGGCGATCCGCGGCCGCTGGACTGGACGGCCCTTGGCGACAAGCCCGCGACGCTCAACCAGACCCGCTGGTATGTCCTGACCAAACCCATTCTTGATTTTACCGCCCTCGACCCGGCCGCCGGCCCGATCACGGAAGTACGCCGGATCATGGCCGAGGTCACCAAGGCCGATCCGTCCATCAAGGTGCAGTTGACCGGTGAAGCCGCCCTGAATGCCGAGGAATTCGATGCCGTGATTGAAGGCGCCGCGTTGGCCGGGGCACTGTCCTTTACCTTCGTGGCGTTGGCGATGGTGATCGGGTTTCCGTCCCTGGTCCTGGTCGCACCGGCGCTGGCGTTGATTGTACTGGGATTCCTGATCAATGCCGGTTTTGCCGCTGTGTCAGTCGGAACACTGAACATGATTTCCGTGGCGTTCGCGGTGTTGTTCATCGGGCTGGGGATAGACTATGCCGTGCACGTGATCCTGCGCTTTGCAGAACAGCGGGCCAGGGGCGCCGATGGCAAGCAGGCAGCCGTTGACGCGGTAAGAGCGATCAGCGTGCCACTTGGGCTTTGCACCCTGACAACCGCGCTGGCCTTTCTGGCGTTCACGCCGACTGATTTTGCCGGCATGGCGCAACTGGGCATCATTGCAGCAGGCGGTATTGTGATCGCCTTCATCAGCTCGATCAGCCTGGTGCCTGCCATTCTCTCGATCCTGCCCGGGCCGCAGCTAAAGATTGCCAGGGCTTATGCAAGGCTCTCACCCGATCATCAGGGATGGCCGGGCGGACATGGCCCGACCATCCGCAAGATGGCTTCCGCCGTGTTGATCGCAGCCGGAGCTGCCTGTTTACTGTTGCTACCGCAGGTCCAGTTTGACGGCGACCCGATAAACCTGAAGGATCCGACCGCCCCCAGTATGCAGGCATTCATCGACCTGGTTGAAGACCAGCCTGCCCAGACCTTTGCCATCCAGGTGCTGAGCCCACCAGGCGAGCCGGCGACCGAGCTGGTCGAAACGCTCAAAGAACTGCCTGAGGTCCTGGACGTCGAGACACTGGAAAGCATGCTGCCGCCAGACCAGGATCCGAAGCTCGCCCGGCTCAGGGCGGTTGCGGACTTGTTGCCGGACGAGATCGAAGCGACCACCGGGATGACCCCCGAAGAGCGCTTCGATTACCTCGCCTCATGGCGAGACGCCATTGCCGCGATGGCCCGGGCCGAGTCGACGACGCCAGAAATCCGAATGTCAGCAGCACGACTTGAACAGGCCCTCGCCGACTTCATGGCATCCGGTCAGCGCTTACCTGCCGGGGTTCAGGCGCTGGAAGCGTCTTTGCTGCAGGGTTTTCCGGCCTTGTTCGAGGCAACCCGTCAGCTAACCAGCCTGGAGCCGGTGACGGCAGACACTGTCGATGACGGGTTGCGCCGCCGCTTCATTGCCCCCGATGGCAGATGGCGGCTGAATGTCCTGCCCCGAGACGACATGCGTAATCCGGTTGAACAGGAGAAATTCGTCAATGCTGTGCGAGCGGTTGCGCCG
>CAZFYM010000124.1:0-2242 GCA_964523755.1 uncultured Wenzhouxiangella sp.
CCATATTCATCCCCAGACGAACAAATGCGTCGGACCCGGACTGCATTGCCGACATCACGATCATTGGCGACCATGTTTCCATGATCTCAGAGTAGCTTTCAATTCCCATCAATACCCCCAGCATTTCGGCCGACTCATCGGTCTGCCAGGTCATCAAGGCCTGCAACAGATTCTCGACCTGAGTATTGTCAACCGCTTCAGCGCAACCATCGCACCAGGCGGCATCCACGGCTTCCTGCCAGGCATCACGCAACACTGGCAGAAACTCCGCCCGGGGGCTGATAGCGATCAAGTTGAGCTGTTGCGACCGGTCCAGTCGGTCAAAGTGCTCAAATAACAATGGGTGATCGCGGCCTTCACTGGTCAACGTCAGATGATTCAGCCATATCAGACTGCCGGCTTCAATCTGCTCGACCAGCCAGGCGAATGGCAGCTTGTCTGCATAAGATAGCGCGCCCCCCAAAATCATCTTTTCAAGATAATCCGGCAGCCGATCAAGCTGATCTGGGCGAGTCGCCCGGCCTAACTCACGGGTCAGTGTAGTTTGCGGCAATAGCTGCACCGCAGGATATAGGGCTTGCTGTCCGACCTGGTAATCCCAGTCGCCAGACCCTTGTTGATCAAACAAGTTGGCGACCAGATGTTTTTTGTCGTCCGGCATGGCCAGGGTCAGCACGGAACGTTCGTCAAACATCAACTCTACCAGCCGGGTCTGCAACCGCGGGCTGCGCGCGACTGTTTCACTCAATGAGTCAGGGGAGAACTCGCTGTCTTCAGCGCTACTGCCATACATTTCATACCTATAGGCGTGCATCAGCAGGCTCAATACAGGCAGCGTGTCGGCCGATGCAAGGTAGTCAGCGAGACGATCACGATTGAGCGGGTCAAGCATGCTTAGAACCGCCCTGGAAGTACGCTGAGCAATCTTATCGGACGACTTCTGTGTCTGCATCAAGCGCGCCTGGAGTTCGGGATTTTGTTGTACCCCACTCACCAGATTCGAGTAAGAAAGCTCATATTCCCCTAGCAGTTCGGACAATTGATCAATCCACAATGCATACGACTCCTGAGTGCTGGATTCCAGCATTTGGGCAGCTTCATCAAAGTCCATCGGGGTGAATGAATCGTCCACCTCAATCAACATCTGACCATGGCTACCCTGAGTCAGAGAAATCGCTACGAACAGTGCAAGACAAGGAATCAACTTCAATCGCATCACGTCTGTATCTCCTGGAGAAACAAAATCCCGAATCATGCCGAGACCACCAAGGCTAGTCCATCAAACCACTAAAGTCAATCATTAGTTGATCATGACTATTTCCCGGCCACACCCGAAGCCGACTGCTGCCCCGACGATTCACCGACCATTCCCCGACAATTGCCGGCGCGAAATGAACTTTGCTACCGCAGCTGGCTGTCCTTGCTTCCACGCCGATTGAAGCCGCCTGAATCTGACTGCTCGGCATCAACTATGGTCTGACACAGAATGCACAAGCGCACACCGGGTACGGCTTCCCGACGTGCTTCAGGGATCGGCTGACCGCATTCTTCACAATCACGCCGGCTTGCGCCGCTTGTCAGGCGTGATCGAACGCGCTTGACGCCGTCCTCAACGGTGGAGTCAATCTGATCCTGAACGGCACCATCTCGAGCCCAGCCGGTAGCCAACTCAGTCCCCTCCCGTTGTCCGGGAATGCTTATTGAGCGCCCGATTCGGATGCCCGTAGTGGGTTCGGATGACCGTGGCCGGCCCATCCGGCAGCAAGCGAACCTGATAGAAAAAATCGTAGTCGGCCTCGCTCAACTCCGGCTCAGGTCTGCCACTGAGAGCGGCAACGATCAGCGCTACCGTATTGCTGTGACCCACAACCAGAACCTGTTCCCCGCAGTGTCGCTCGATCAATTCGCGAGCCAGCCTGGCCGAATGCTCAGCGGCCTCACCCGATCCGATGGGATGCTGTTGCACCTCGAGGCTATGGGCTGTTGCCACCGGCCCGGCGGTTTGCCAGGTCCGCTTCAGATGCGTCGTGTGGATCGCCGACAGCGCCACCTCACCCAGCACGCTCTGGAGAGCCTGGGCGCGTGCCTGTCCCTCCCGGCTCAGCGGCGGATCACTACTGCCGTCTTCGGCACGCTCGGCGTGCCGCACCACGTAGACCGTCATTCCCGCCGGATCCTGACAGGCCTGACTTAGTACCCCTGGGCATAAATACACACACGTTCAGAGCGTCTCCAAAGCGTC
>CAZFYM010000125.1:0-2129 GCA_964523755.1 uncultured Wenzhouxiangella sp.
TCATTCAGCCGAAAGGTTTCCTTGCGAGTATCGTGCGCGAGAGTCTGAGCCCGGGAGCGGCAGCATGATTTCCGTGCCAATGCGCACTGCTGCGCCTGAACCGATCTACGCCATCCTGACGACCCGCACACGCCCGGCGACCTGGTGGGAGCAGGCAATCGTCTCGATATGGGTCTTGTGTACGTTCATCGTCTTCCCCGGAAACGCGCTGCTTCTCTATCCTTGCGCGCTGGCCTTCCTGGCTCTGTTTGTCGTCTACCGCGACACAACCATCCCGCTGGCCATGCGCGGCTGGATACTGCTGCTGGTTCCTGTGTTGGGCACCTTGTCCGCCGGTTGGTCACCGGAGCCGGCGCTCGCGGCGCGTATGGGCGCGATGATGATCCTGCATTTCTTGATCATGGTGACGATTGCGGCCCGCCTCAATCGCCAGCAGATCGTGCGTGCCGTCTTCTTTGCGGGCGTGATCGCCATCTGCTTTGCCGCCCCCCTGATCAACACCTTTGATCGCGGCGGCCCTTACGGCTCCAAGAACATCTTCGCCATCCGCATGCTGGTTTGCGTGCTGGCGTCTCTGGCGGTTGCCTTCGAGGTTAAGGAGCACATCCTTCTTCGCCTCTTCGCAATCCCGATCACGCTCATCGCCCTGGTGTTCATGCTCGTCGCCAATTCGGCGACAGCGCTCGTCTTTTCGGTCGTTGGTGTGCTGATCATGACCGGCCTCTGGATCTTCTGGCAGCCGGTTGCCCGTATCCGGCATCTGCGAACGTCTGTCATGCTGCTGCTGATTGCGACTGTATCAATCGTGCTGTTCGCGTTCATGGCGGCGCCAAACAATTCGGTCGTTGACGACTTTCTGGCGGCGCTCGGGAAGGATGCGACGCTCACCAACAGGACGATCATGTGGGAGACAGGTGAGCGAACAGCCAGGGAAAATCCCGTGCTGGGACTCGGCTTCGAGGGGTTCTGGCGGCATGATACCGGCGCCGCCCAGACGCTGAACGAACTTGATCACAAGCCCTTCGGCACCAAGCTTTCATTCCACAGTGCCTATATCGAAGTTCGTGTAGCGTTGGGATGGGTTGGATTCGTCTGCCTGGTTTCGGCGTTGATCTGGAGCTATGGCCGCACGGTGCTCGGTTGGTTTGCATCCCAGGGTATGGCCAGCTCTTTCTTCCTGACGATCTCGACCGTTATCCTGGCATCGACCTTCACCGAGTCGTATATCCTCGGCACATTCGACACATTTGTGTTGCTCTTTTACACAGCCCCCCTCACCGCGTTGGCGGAAAAATACCATGTGGGCCAAAGGCAATACGTCCGACTGCGACCGAATCCGGCCTGATTCTGCGGCGCAGGCCGCATGTGCAGTCGCCCAGCCGCTGCCGGATTTGTGCCTGATTTGGCTGGCATCTTCCCATAACGTAGCTGTCTGGGCGCGTCCCAGCTTAAACTCCGCGTTAAGCCTTGCCCGGTTTAGTAACTTCCATGTCGAGTTCAAAACCCATGATTCCGGTTGAACGCCACGCATTCGCGTCGAATGTCAGGATGTCCCACAGGGCAGACTATTCACTGATGGACGAATACACAGAAGACAAGTGGCCGGTCTGGCTCAGGCTCGTCACCATCATCGGCCTCAGTACGGGCCTCTGGGCGGCTATTATCTGGGCTGCCGTGTCCATTTTCGGCTGATCCGGATTTTTCTGCGGACCCAGGGTGTTACAAGGCTGGGTCGCGGACCGGGATTTGCATATACTCCGAACCAGCCTGCCGCCGTGTCTCCCGGCGGCATTGTCCTGTTTTGGCGTGAGGATTGAGATGCCGGGTAAACTGTTGGTCACGGGCGGTGCGGGTTATGTCGGCAGTCATTGCTGCCGCGCTTTTTCGGAAGCGGGATGGCAGGTCACGGTATTCGACAACCTGTCGACTGGCTGGCGCGATCTGGTGAAATGGGGTCCGCTGATTGTCGGTGACCTCCAGAACCCGGCAGACCTCGACGCAGCCTTTGCCGCGGTCAGGCCAGATGCGGTTGCGCATTTTGCAGGGTCAGCGCTGGTTGGAGAATCCGTGCGTGAACCGGCGATCTATTATCGCAACAACACGGTCGCGACGCTGAACCTGCTCGAGGC
>CAZFYM010000126.1:0-2020 GCA_964523755.1 uncultured Wenzhouxiangella sp.
ACCGACCGGGCCAGCAAGATGCGCAAGTCACTGGGCAGCAAGCGCCAGTTTGTTTCTGACAGCGACATCGAGGACATCGTGCGCCTGTATGGCGCTGGCAAGGAAAGCGACGAGAGCAAGACCTTCCCGATCGAGGCCTTCGGCTACCGCCGCATCACGGTCGAGCGCCCGCTGCGGCTGAACTTCCAGGCCAGCCCAGAGCGCCTGGCACTGCTTGACGAAGCCAAGCCCATCCAGAAGCTCGACCAGGATGAACGCAAGCGCCTGAAAGCCGCCTGTAAGCGACTTGACCCGTCGAAGGTCTACACCAACCGCGATGCAGTTACCAAGGCTTTCAAGGCAGCCATCAAGGCCGAGGGCCTGAAACTCGGTGCCCCGGTGCACAAGGCCATTCTCACCGCACTGTCCGAGCGCGATCCGGACGCCGACCTCTGCCGCGACAAGAACGGCAACCCCGAACCCGACACCGGCCTACGCGACTTCGAAAACGTGCCGCTGGGCGAATCGGTGTTCGACTACTTCGAACGCGAGGTCAAGCCCCACGTACCCGATGCCTGGATCGACGAAGACAAGCGCGACGCCCTCGACGGCGAAATCGGCATCGTCGGCTTCGAAATCCCCTTCAACCGCCACTTCTACCAGTTCACCCCACCACGCCCGCTGGAAGAAATCGACGCCGACCTCAAGGCCTGTACTGACCGGATCAAGCAGATGATTGAAGAGTTGTCGGCATGAGTCACGAGCTCAAATGCGAACGATTCTCACTAGCGCAATGAACCGAGCTTGCCAGGGACGGTCAGAATTGAGTAATCTGAATCGCATGGATGACGGCCTGCCATCGGCAGTCACCACAGCGCGCTGGCTTTTTGCCCAGCCGGGAGATGGAAAGGCGTGACCGACCCAAATAAAACGTTTCTGGCCCCACGGCTTATCGGCAGGCGGTTCCAGGGCCATTCGATTCCTCTCGAACTGTTGAAGGATCTGGCTGCTATCGAGGAATTGGCTTTTGCTGCCGCCCGCTGGCTTTACCTGAAAGAGCACAAGAACCGTCAACGTGTTCCGCGCGGCTTTATGGAAGGCCTTTCATTGAACCTGGTCGCCGTGGAAAGTGGCAGCGCCACGCCAGTTATCAGATTGGAGGCCGATGAATCGCAACTGTTTCCCCAGGAAGGTGAGATGTTTCTCACCCAAGCCGGCGAGCGAATCATTGGAGCCGTCGCAGCAGCCGATAATGACAACAACATCGGCGATCACCTGCCTGCTCATTTGCTCGTCTATTTCGACCGGATCAGTCGACGCCTGCGTGATGACGAGTGCATTGAGTTTGACCCCGGTAATCGAGCTCGACCCGCGCGACTGAATCGCAGCACACGAAAGATAATTCGGTTGGCCGCACCGGAAATGACAACCTATACCGATGAAGTCCGCCTTCGAGGTGCGATCCCGGAAATGGACCAGCACAAGCGAAGCTTTGAGTTGCATTTGATCGATGGACCGAAGCTCAAGATTGACTATACGCCTGATATCCAGGCAACTGTAAAAGAAGCTTTCAACGAGTATAAAAGCGGCGCGCGCGTCTTGCTGCGCGGGATAGGTCGTTTTGACCGCAATGACAATCTGGAAGCCATCGAAAGCGTGGAGGACCTTACCCTGCTGGAGCGCAATGACGTTGGCGCGCGTCTGGACGAGTTTCGCTCGCTGCGGCAGGATTGGCTGGATGGAGGCCCCGTTCATGCTCCGTCGCCGGAAGGGCTGGATTGGTTGACTCATGCCTTCGAGCTCAACTATCCAGGTGATCTTGATTTACCGTTCCTTTACCCTACTCCGGAGGGTGGAGTGCTGGTTGAATGGACGCTAGGCCAACAGGAGATCAGCCTGGACGTAGACTTGGAAGAAAGAGCGGGTGAGTGGCATGCGCTGAATATGGCCAATGATCAGGAAGAGTCAAAGCAACTAAACCTGAATGATCGTGAATCATGGAAGTGGATTGCCGACCAACTCAAGGCTTCCGAAGAGGCCA
>CAZFYM010000127.1:0-1914 GCA_964523755.1 uncultured Wenzhouxiangella sp.
CCAGGGGTAATAGACGGAAGCGCCTTCCAGCTCGAACCACGGCTCACCCAGACCCGACTGGTAGCCGAGCTTGTACGCCGTCCATTGGGTCGACGCCCAGAGTGTTCCGGTGATGGTGCCGGTGACAATGGCGGCCTGGCCGATGAGAAGGGTGGTGGGTTGCATGGATGCGCCGGACGTTCGTGTTTGTCTTCGGTGCCATCCAAGAGAAAAGAGAGAGTTTCATCAATTGAACGGCAATCCATGGCAATCCAGCGAGCAACCCTGCAGTCGTCATCGGTCTTCTTTGGTCCAATTGGCGGATAGTCTGTCCAAAAGATCACGTTATGTTACAGCTACACTTGGCCGGAGAGGCGAACGATGGCGGCTGGTTTCGGGAATTGGTAGCGGATTGACGCCGGTTTCCGGTCCGGATTGGCGAAGAATTTCCGTGAGAGATTCAACAGCTTGCGGTTGTGTTGATTTCGTCAAACACCTTCGTGGCAAGGCCTTTTGGATGGCGTCCTGAGGCCGGACCGGACCTGCCGCCATGTTACAAACCGGGCCGAAAGGTTCGCTAATCCCGAACTGGGATAATCCGGCTTCGGGATTACTGGGAAGACCGTTCTTTTGTCTGGACGGTCTGATGCCGGGTTCACTGGGTACACAACGCTATACTGATTTCATCGCGATGATGACCAGGGCCCGCCGTGACGCAGGCATGACGCAGCAACAGGTGGCGGACGCTCTGAAGGCACACCAGAGCTATGTCGCCAAGTTCGAGCGCGGCGAGCGCCGACTGGATGTGATCGAGTTCATTGATTTGGCGAAGGCCCTCGGGGTCGACCCACACGCCATACTGGATGCGCTGGCGAAAACCAGCGGGGACGAGACTTAACCTGACGGCCTGATCGCCGTTCACCCGGCACCATGGAGGACAATTCCATGATGGCAACCATTGATCCACGCGACAGCTGCTTTCTGGTGGTCGAACCCTCACGCCTGCACAGCCGCCTGCTGGGCAAGCCGGACGAGGCGACCACGGCGACAAAATTCCAGCTGCTCGATAGTGCCGCCGATCTGGCCAGGGTGCCGCGCTGGTTTGCCGTCTATGGCCAGAGCCAAAAGGAAGCCTGGCTGTCCACGCCCTGTTCGCGCAACCGCAACCGGGTCTTTGTCTGCGACGACACGAAGATGCCCTGGCACAATCAGGAACTGGTCGAGGCGATCAAATCCGAAGGGCGGGGCCGGTTGATCCTGTGCGGCTTCTGGCTCGATTCAGGCCTCGGCGCAACGGCGCTTGAAGCCCTGAGCGATGGCTTCAATGTCCATGTCATCACCGATCTGACCTTCTCCCGCAATCGTTCGGGACGGCGGGCAAATTTCAGGCGGCTTGAACAGTTCGGCATCGTGCCGGTGCTTCTCGGCCATGTGATCTATGAGCTGATGAGCTGGACCGAGGATGGCGAGGCGGTCGGCGGACTGAAGCAGATCCTCGAACATCCGGTGTTCCGGTAGCGCCAGTCGCGGAGCCAACATTTGCGCTTGCAGTGTTGCCTGTTGGAGGGGATGGGCGCATCCGCCTGACGGCGGACCGGGCTGTCATGAACCGAACCCTGCGCATCTGGCGATGCTGGGTTTCGGCCGGTTGGTTTCCATCCCTTGCGCGGGACTGGGGCGACATAAGCAACCTTGGACATCGATATATTGCGACATAAATCCGCTTTTTAACGTTAGGCGGATAAGAATCGATTGTGTCGTTGACGGTGCTTCCGGCCCTTTGCTGTCGGTTGAGTTACTGTATTTGCTGCGCTGCATCTTCTGCACAACGGACGTTCACATTGGGCAAGGCGAAGCCGGCCGTGGGCTGCATGATGGAAGTCTTCGTGGTCGCACGCGATTTACCCCGTTTGCTCATGCCTCCTGCGGTTTTCG
>CAZFYM010000128.1:0-1838 GCA_964523755.1 uncultured Wenzhouxiangella sp.
TGGTGACCGGCGGCATATCGTTGCGGCCATCGCATTGGATCGAACTTGGCGTCGATGTCACAACCAATATGACCGAAGATGCCACGATGGATGACTATGACTGGCTGGTGCCCGGCCGTTCCTGGTCGCACCTGTCCAACCATGACGACACGGCGCTCGCGGGTTCGCTGCTGGTGGACGCTTTTGGCGCACTTTCGGTCTACCGGATGCCATTCCTCGACCTGCAGGTTCTGGCCGGCTTGCGCTACGACTATTTCGACTGGACCGCCAAGGGAGGAAAATACACCTACTCTGATCGTGGCTTTCGCGACAATGTCGGTGCCTTTCAGCCGGGCGCGTCCGGCATCAGCTATGAACAGCATTTCACCACGCCCTATCTCGGCCTTGGCGTGAAAGCCAATCTCGATCCGGTCCAGTTGCAAGCGCGTGTAATCGCTTCCGAATGGGGCTCGGCTTATAGCATCGACCACCACCATCAGCGTTTCCTGAAATTCGTCGATCACGGCAACGAGAACACGTCCATGCTCGGCTTCGACGCCCAGGGCGTTTTCCATTTCACCGACCAGATTTCCTTCACGGCCGGTTACAAATATCTGAAATATGATGAGGTCAAAGCCACGACCGAGATCAGCTTTGATGTCCCAGGCGCCCCGATCACCAAAATCAATGGCGATGCGGCCGGCCTCAGCCACGAAAGCCAGGAAGTCACCCTTGGCATCAGCGTCGCCCTCTATTGAGGGCTCCCACTGCCCTCGACCACGTGGCGTCACGCTGATATTGTCATAGCTGCTTAATCGGGCCCCCGGCGATGTGCTGTTTGCGTGAAAACGGCAGCCTCACCGGTTCGGGCCGGATGGATCGCGACTTCCAACGGCAATCGACAACCACTTGCAAGTCCACAGCCTGGTCGTAACCTTCGACTATCTGAAAGAGTCTCAGCAAATTTCACCAGTTGCAGATCCACTTGAAGTTATGGGACGTTTGTTCAAGGAGGAGGTGGGTGAAATGAACCGTTTTCGGGTTTCGCATAGTCTGCCGAAATTCTCTGCAATGCTGCTGCTTGCGCTCCTTGCCTGTGTCGGCGTCGCCCGAGCCGAATCGACCGCTGGCACCCCACAAACATCGGAAACAAGCGCAGCAATCCAGCAGGTGATCGTCGCCCAAATCGATGCCTTCAAGCGCGATGACGCCGAGGCAGCCTTTGACATTGCCGCCCCCTCCATCCAGCAACAGTTTGTGACGCCGGGCAATTTCATCAACATGGTCAGGATCGGCTATCCGGCCGTGTTCCGCGCCCAGAAGCTGTTCTTTCTCAAAATCGTTGAGCAGCGCGGCGAATTCCGCCAATCGGTGCTGATTGCCGGACCAGATGGCGAATTGGTGCAGGGCGTCTACTCGCTCGTCCAACTTAATGGCGACTGGCGGATCACCGGCTGCGTGCTGGTCAAACGCTCGGGCGATGAGACCTGAGGCAGTGTTGGCGCTTCAGACCCCCAGACGACTGGGCATCGCTGCTGCCTCACTCGTGCTGTATCTGATATTGCTCACCGCCGTCGCCCCAGCCCAGGACATAGAGGTCGACCTCGAACTGGTGCTGGCGGTCGATGCCTCAGGAAGTGTCGATGAGGCCGAATTTGCGCTACAGCTCAATGGTATCGCGGCGGCTTTTCGCGACCCGGCGATCCAGCAGGCGATCACCTCGGGGCCGACCGGCCTCGTCGCCGTGGCGCTGGTCATATGGGCCGATGCCACCCAACCCAAAGACGAAACCGCCTGGCATGTCCTTGCCGCCCCGCGCGATGCCGACGCCTTCGCGGCCGTTGTTGAGCGCTTTCCGC
>CAZFYM010000129.1:0-1741 GCA_964523755.1 uncultured Wenzhouxiangella sp.
ACAGAATGTTTCTGTTTCGGCCTGCCCCCCTTCACAAGTGGATGAAATGCGATGACCAGACTTTGGCATCTGTTTTTCGGCATCTGCCTTATGGCAGCCGCCTCTTGCGCCGGCGGATCGCCAGCCGCGCCTGACCTACAGACCCCGATGCGACTGGAGCTCCGCGGGTCTCTCGGCGGCGCAGATCACCAGACCTATCGTGAGGTCGGTTTTGATGTCCCGCCTGGCGTTGAACGGTTGACCGTTTCGCTAAGTTATTCCGGCCGCGCGGACCGAACGACGGTCGACCTCGGATTGATAGGACCCAACGGCTTCCGTGGCTGGAGCGGCGGCAACAAGTCTGAAGTCACGATCTCTTCTTGGGACGCGACCCCCTCCTATCTGCCCGGACCGATCGAAGCCGGTCGCTGGAGCATACTTCTCGGTGTTCCCAACATCCGCGCCCGTTCGGTCTCGGATTTTGTCATCGACGTGTTGCTGGAACCGGCGTCTGTTGCTGCTCCCGGGCCAGTTCTCTCTCAAGCCCAGGATTGGTATCGCGGCGATTTTCACAGCCATACCGGCCACAGCGATGGCACCTGCGAAAGCCTGGAAGGCCTGCGTGTACCTTGCCCTGTTCACCTGACCATTGAAGGTGCACTGGACGCCGGCCTCGATTTTATCGCTATCACCGATCACAACACGACGTCAGGCGCAGCTGAGCTACGCTCATTGCAGCCCTACTACGATTCCGTGCTGCTGGTCCCCGGGCGCGAGGTCACTACATTCTGGGGGCACGCAAATGTTTTCGGTGCAACGTCATTCTTCGATTTCCGTCTTGGATCAGCAGCGGTGCCCGATGCAAACGCGCTGGCCCGGCTTGCGCGCGATGCCGGCGGATTGTTTTCCATCAATCACCCCAATGCGCCATCGGGTGAACTGTGCATGGGATGTGGCTGGGTTGCAGCCGGTCCTGATGCAAAGCTCCTCGATGCGATTGAAGTCGTGAATGGCGGCACGATGCGAACGGTCGGATCCGCGGAGAGCGCGATGAATCATGTTCTGTTCTGGGAAGATCTGCTAGACCGAGGCTACCGTGTCACCGCCATTGCCGGAAGTGACAACCATGACCCGACATCATCGGGCACCAGCCAGTCTCCTATCGGTGCGCCTGCGACACTTGTCTTTGCCCAGTCGTTGTCGACTGCCGCAATTCTCGAAGGCGTGAGGAGCGGCCGGGTCGCGATCGATCTTGGCGCGGGGCCAGGCGCACGGCTCGACCTGTCGGCTTCCGCGGGGGACAGCACGGCAAAGATGGGGTCAGTGCTAGCTGCCGAGCCCGGACAGGAAATCAAGATCTTAATCGACATTGCCGGGGTCAGCGATGGTCAGGTAGAGATCGTCCTTGGACGGACTGGCGGAGGCCGCACTGTCCATCTGGTGCCAATAGACGATCCTTCGATCACGGTCGATCTTGATCCACCAGGGGGACCCGGCTGGGTGCGGGCGAACATTCGAAGGCCTGACGGATCGCTTCTCATGATCAGCAACCCGGTTTATCTGGACGTCGCTGGAAGCAGAGGGAGCACAACCGAAAATAGGGAAGAGGCGCCAGGAAAATAGGCCAGGCGAGAAATGCGAAGGCCAATTCGGTGTTTCTTGATTCTGCCTGGCCGCTGAGGGTGATCTGAGCCCCGATTGATCCCGCACCTATTTGGAGAATTTGCCTATAACCCGTCATTCGGCCATCAGCAGCCGATGA
>CAZFYM010000130.1:0-1664 GCA_964523755.1 uncultured Wenzhouxiangella sp.
TGAACGTGTGTGTATTTATGCCCAGGGGTACTTAGCTTCCGGGGCTTGACTGTTTCACTGCCTGATCAATAGCCACCAGGGTCTCCAGCATCGCCTCCATCTCACTCAGGCGCATCGAGTTCGGGCCGTCGCAGAGGGCTTTTTCGGGTTCAGGGTGGGTTTCGCAGAATACGCCGGCCACGCCGACGCCGACGGCAGCTCGGGCCAGGACAGGAATGAATTCGCGCGCGCCGCCCGAGGACTCACCCTGACCGCCTGGCAATTGCACCGAGTGGGTGGCATCCATGACCACCGGGCAACCGGTTGCACGCATGATCGCCAGTGAGCGCATGTCGACCACCAGGTTGTTGTAGCCGAACATGTAGCCGCGCTCGCAGACCATCAATTGATCATTGCCCACCGCGCGTGCTTTTTCCACCACCCGGCTCATTTCCCAGGGTGAGAGGAACTGGCCTTTCTTGATATTGACCGGCTTGCCGAGACGGGCGACGTTCTGGATAAAGTTGGTCTGACGGCACAGGAACGCCGGCGTCTGGATCACGTCAACGACTTCGGCGACGGCATCCAGTGGCGTGTCTTCGTGAACATCGGTCAGCACCGGCACACCGATCTGGTCGCGCACGGCCGACAGTATCGCCAGGCCCTCGTCCAGACCCGGGCCCCGATAGCTTTTAACCGAGGTCCGGTTAGCCTTGTCGAACGAGCCCTTGAACACGTAGGCTATGCCCAGCCGGTCAGTCACTTCCTTCAGATGCCCGGCCACTTCCAGGCAAAGTTCCAGAGATTCCAGGGTATCCGGCCCGGCAATCAGAAACAGCGGCTTATCCAGCCCGACCTCGAATCCGGCGAGCTTCATGCCGACACCTCCCGAACGGATTTGCCACTGGTGGTCTCACGGCGTTTGAGTGCCGCGCGCACAAACCCGGTAAACAGCGGATGGCCGTCACGCGGGGTGGAGGTGAACTCGGGATGAAACTGGCAGGCGACAAACCAGGGATGGCCCTTGAGTTCGATCATCTCGACCAGCCGACCATCGAGCGAGAAGCCGGATAACACCATACCGTGTTCGCTCAGGGTGTCACGATAGTTATTATTGAACTCATAGCGATGGCGATGACGTTCAAAAATTTCGTCCTTGCCATAGAGCTTGCGCGCCAGGGTATTCGATACCAGTCGACAGCGCTGGGCACCCAGACGCATGGTTCCGCCCAGATCACAGCCCTCGTCGCGCATCTCGCGCTGGCCTTTCTCGTCCAGCCATTCGGTAATCATGCCGATGACCGGATGCGGCGAATCGGGATTCATTTCGGTGGAGTTGGCATCAGTCAGCCCACAAACATTACGGGCAAATTCAACCACCGCCGTCTGCAGCCCCAAACAAATACCCAGGTACGGTACGCCATTTTCGCGTGCGTATTGAATGGCCTTGAGCTTGCCCTCGAAGCCGCGCTCACCAAAACCGCCTGGTACCAGGATGGCATCTGCGCCTTGCAGAATGCCGACGCCGCTGGATTCGATTTCTTCCGACTCCACCGGTCGGATCTTGACCGCCACCCGATCGGCCAGGCCACCGGACAGAAGAGCCTCGTTCAATGACTTGTAGGCATCGGCATGTTCGACGTACTTGCCAACCATGGCCACGGTAACTTCGTGCTCGGGCCGGG
>CAZFYM010000131.1:0-225 GCA_964523755.1 uncultured Wenzhouxiangella sp.
GCCGTGCTCGAAGACGGCGAAGGCCATCTGGGCTCGTTCCAGGACCGCGCCGTCTCATTCATTTCCGTGATTACGACCAGCATTCCCGAGCTTGCTACCGCCGTTTTCCTGATCGTCATCTTCGCGCTCAATCTCGGCTGGTTCCCGGCAACCTCCTCCATGACCCAGGGCTGGGAATGGAACCGGTTGGTGGGCCGCTTTGGCGTTTCCGGCATGGCTGAAACG
>CAZFYM010000131.1:235-1573 GCA_964523755.1 uncultured Wenzhouxiangella sp.
GTAATGACCTCTCAATATATCCGCACGGCCGTGCTGAAGGGCATTCCCTATAAGCGGGTGATCATGCGCCATGCCCTGCGCAATGCGTTGATCGCACCGTTTACCGTTATTGTTCTGCAGCTCAACTGGCTGCTCTCAGGCGTCGTCGTTGTCGAGGTGGTTTTCGTCTATAACGGCTTTGGCCGCATGGTGCTGGAGGCCGCTCTGTTTGGCGACGTCTATGTGGTGCAGGCTGCAACATTGGTTGCGGTGATCATCGCTGTGCTGTCGCAGATCATTTCCGACGTCGGATATACGTTCCTCAATCCACGCATTCGCTTCAGTTGAGGCCGGGAGAGATTATGGCTGTTACCACCGCACCCCCCGCCTCGGCGTCCCTGCTGCACATCATGCAGCGTCCGAAATTCGTGATAACGCTGCTGCTCGTGATGTGGCTGCCGCTGATGGCCTATGTGATGTTCGGTGACCAAATCGGGACGGCCAAGGACTACATCTTGATGCCGGCCGTCCCTGCTGCGGTTGCGCTTTATCTTCTGGCCATGGTCTCCTGGCGCGAATCCTGGGTCACCATGCTGGGGCTGACCCTGATCTTTTTCTGGTTGATCATTGCGGTTTCGGCGCCTTTTCTTCCGCTGATCGATCCGAACCGACCGATCGCGCCATTCACCCTTCCTGGCATTGAAAAGCGTGACCATTTGTTCATTCTCGGCGCCGACCTTAAGGGGCGCGATATGCTGTCTCGCGTGCTTTGGGGCTGTCAGCGCGTGTTGGTTTGGGGCGTATCGGCGACCCTTGTTGCCTATATGGTCGGCACCTTGTTCGGGCTGATTGCCGGCTATCTCGGCGGCTGGTGGGATGAAGTGATTTCTTTCCTCGGCAATGTCCTGCTGGCCTTTCCGGTGTTGATCCTGTTCATCCTGATCCTGAACTATCTCGGGCCGTCGGGCTTCAACATCATCATAGCGGTGACATTTGCCTCTGCGCCCGCCATCATGCGCATCGTTCGCGGCCTGGCGCTCGACATCAAGACCCGTGACTATGTGTTTGCCTCGCAAACCCGCGGCGAGCATCCGTTCTACATTATGTTTGTTGAATTGCTGCCCAATGTGCGTGGCCCGCTGATTGTCGATGCCTGTCTGCGGCTTGGCTACACCACCGTTGCGATCACGACCTTGACCTTTTTCGGTCTCGGCCTGGAGCCGCCGGATCCCGATTGGGGTTTGATGATCAAGGAGGCGATCAACGTCGCCAAGGTGGATCGGTTTGCCTATATGCTGCTGATTCCGGCCATTGCGGTGTCAAGCCTGATCCTGGGCTTCAACCTGCTTGCCGATGGTC
>CAZFYM010000132.1:0-1549 GCA_964523755.1 uncultured Wenzhouxiangella sp.
CGCCATCGCCATGTCGAAGGCCAGGTAGGTGGCGCGCCCCATCCTGATTGCTCCGTCGATCCTGTCGGCAGACTTTGCCCGGCTGGGCGACGAGGTGTGCGCCATCGACGCGCAAGGGGCAGACTGGATTCATGTGGACGTGATGGACGGCCATTTCGTGCCCAACATCACCATTGGTCCGATGATCGTGAAAGCCATCCGGCCGGTGACGCAGAAGGTGCTTGACGTGCACCTGATGATTGCTCCGGCTGATCCGTTCATTGAGGCGTTTGCCGAGGCCGGATCGGACATCATCACCGTTCACGCCGAGGCAGGCCCGCACCTTGACCGGACCCTGCAGCTGATCCGCTCGCTGGGCAAGAAGGCAGGCGTGTCGCTAAACCCGTCGACGCCGGAATCCGTGCTGGAGTATGTGCTCGACAGGCTCGACCTGATCCTCGTGATGTCAGTCAATCCGGGCTTCGGCGGCCAGGCGTTCATTCCGGAAATGGCGGCCAAGATCGCCCGGATCAAGGCAATGATCGGTGCTCGCGATATTCATATCGAAGTGGACGGCGGCATCAGCCCCAGGACCGCAGGCGCCGTTGCCGCAGCCGGTGCCGACGTGCTTGTCGCCGGATCGGCTGTCTACCAGAACAATGATCCCTCGGTTTATGGTGCCAACATCGAGGCTATCCGGCAGGCTGCATTGGCTGGCCGCGACGCCTGAACATGGCAAAGCAAAAGGGCCGCCCAGAGGGCGGCCCTTCGCTATCAGCAGTCATCTCAACCTCAACCACGCCAGAAAGCGTTATCGGAACCGGGGGAAGCCCGACAACATTCGACGATAGTCAGGTCGTGGCAACTGCGACAGCCGTGAAACTCGACACGATGATTTGTAGTCCCCCAAAGATGTTTGCAGCGCTTCATCAAGCGGCGTCCTGGGACCGCGAATGCAACCACACTAACGCCGTACTATAGTGCCGCATCACAGGCTTGGCCATAGAGAATGGTCAGTAAGCTGCTAAATTCATTCAAGCTTCTGACCTGTTTTTAGGCAGCTTCCTTTGCAAATCGCTAATCGCCGTGGTCAAAACGGCTCTGCAAGCCACTCAGATCGCCTGTTCGAGGCGTTGCCGCAACATTCCGACCACGGGACGATCCAGCACGTCGCGCCGTGACGCGAGCACGGCTTCGGACTTCAGGATCAGGCCATCATCGAGGATCTTCAGCCGGTTGGCCTTCAGCGTCGATCCGGATGTGGTGATGTCGACGATGATTTCGGCGGACCCGGCAGCCGGCGCACCTTCGGTGGCACCAAGGCTTTCGACGATGCGATAGCCGGTCATGCCATGCTGCGCAAAAAACCGGCGCGTCAGTTCAAGATACTTTGTCGCAACCCGCAGGCGATGGCCGTGCGTTGCATAGATTTCGCTCGCCACCTGATCGAGATCCGCAACGGCTGTTACATCGAGCCAGCTTTCCGGCACAGCCACCACCACGTCTGCCGGCCCGAAGCCCAGCCTCACCACAACGTCGGCAACCGGGTTGTCCGGGCTGATGGTCTCGC
>CAZFYM010000133.1:0-1534 GCA_964523755.1 uncultured Wenzhouxiangella sp.
TGCCGCTCACAAGGTTGATTGGCATTGATCGAGCAGCTGTTACCATGATGTTTTCGGGTCTATCCGAATTTCGCAACGGGTTTCAGGCATGAGCCCACCTGATTTGAGAGGCCATGGGGCCTCCTGTAAAGTTTTGTTTTCGCGAACAAACAACACAGGAGGTAGGCCCCATGACCGTCTTCAAGCTTATCGCAAAGCTGCTCAAGTTCAAGGATTTCCGGTGCAATGGACTGGCATTTCGGCGTGGCAACCGGCTCGACGTGCTGGTCAAGCCCCACAAGAACGGCTGCCGCTGTCCTCACTGTGGCCGGCGCGGCACCATTGTTCGGCAGCGGTCTGAGGTGCGCTTCTGGCGCGATATTCCGGTTGGGCCCTGGTCGGTCTGGCTGATGTATTGGCCACGCGAGATCCACTGCGATACCCATGGACGTGTGACCGAGCAGCTGCCCTGGGCTGAGGCGGGTAGCCGGGTGAGTCACCGCTTTGAATACCTGATGCTGCGCTACTGCCAGATCATGCCGCAGAAGGCTGCAGCCCAAATGCTGCGACTGCCGGCCTCGACCCTGTCGGACGTGCTGCATCGCACCATTGGCCGTCTCCGGGAGGGTCATCGTATCCGCCGACTCAAGATCATCGGCATTGACGAGATCTCTTATCACAAGGGCCACAAGTACGCCACGCTGGTCTATGACCTGGAGCGCTCCTGCGTGGTCTGGATCGGCCAGGGCAAGGGCCGCGAGGCCATCGACCGCTTCTTCAACGAAGCGGTCAGTGACTACCAGAAATCCCGCATCCAGACCGCCTGCTGCGACATGAGCCAGGCCTATATTGGTGCCATTCAGGCCCACTGCCCGAACGCCACTCTGGTGCTGGATCGATTCCACATCGTCAAGGCGCTCAATGAGGCCGTAGACGCGGTCCGCAAGGAGCAGTGGCGGGAGGCCACCCGGGATGAACGCAAGGCACTCAAGGGGCTGCGCTGGCTGCTCTATCGACATTCATCGACCCGAACCCGGCGCGACACCCGCAATCTCAAGGCGCTCGACAAGCACAACCGGCGGATTTACCGCGCCTGGCGCCTGAAAGAGGAGTTTGAGCGCTTCTGGACCTACCAGGCACCCTGGGCCGCCGAGCGTTTCCTGAAACAGTGGACAAAAAGCGCGCTGCTCAGCCGTCTGGAACCCTTGCGCAAGTTCGTCCACACCCTCCGCCGGCATCAGGACGCGGTGCTGGCCTTCATCGGCACCCGCGTGACCAACGCCATTGCCGAGGGAATCAATCGCATCGTGAAAATCGTCAAGAACCGGGCCAGTGGCTTCCGCCATCTGGATGCGTTCTCAGACATGATTTACCTGACCGTCGGTGACCTTGATCTGCCTGGGCAAATCCCTGCTCGATTCCGCACACTATGAAAACTCTGGCAAACCCTATCAGCTCAGGCACTGCAAGCTTCCAGGGCTTTGCGAGATCCGGATATAACCATATTCATCCCCAGACGAACAAATGCGTCGGACCCGGACTGCATTGCCGACAT
>CAZFYM010000134.1:0-1505 GCA_964523755.1 uncultured Wenzhouxiangella sp.
GTCAGGACCGTACAATGCCACCCGATCAAAAGCACAACCGAGCGCCCTGCACAATGTGCACCATTGCACAACTTGGTGCATTGATCTGCTCGATCGTGCTTGCACTTGTTTTGTTGTTCAATGGGTTGAATTAGCTGCGCGCTGGCACCCGTCCGAACAGTGCCGGTTCAGGCGGTCGCTTTGTTACCCATCAGACGTGAGTAATCCCAGGCCAACCAGGAGCGAACGGTCGTCGCAGCTTTCGACGTTTCGCCAGAAGCGGTTTCGCCATGATGCCCAGGCTGAAGCTCGATGTTCCGATCTGCGCCAAAATCGTCCGGATTAACCATGGCGAATCCGGCGGCAGCCGCAGCGTTTTCTAGTTTCTTGGCACCCATGACGAACTCACCCCGCAAAATCACTCAGTGACAGATAAACATCTGTGGATAATTAATCATGATTGCGGTTAAAAAGTCGCAGGTCAAGCGGAATTCATCCGCCGGGAGCCACTTCGCTCATTTCATCAGACGGGAGACCATATAAAAGAACGGTTCAGGGCCCATGTAGCCCGTGATGCGGCTGACTTCGCGACCGTTTCTCATCAGCACGACCGTGGGAAGAATCCTGATCGGCTGGTTGAGGTTGATCTTCGACAGATCCGCCTCGCGAGCGTCGATGAAGCGCAATGGAACGTCACGGGCACGTGGCGACTTTTGGTAGTCCGGGGCAACGTCGCGCCGAAAAACGAAACAGTAGGCACAGTTATCGGTTTCAAAAACCAACAGCTCGGCCGTGACTGGTGCAATGCGGGCCGTCGCCGGGCTCTGGGCGGCACGGACAGGCATCAGGGTGAGCGCTGTTGCGGTCGCGAGACCAGCCAGGAGAGCATAAGTTAGTACACGCATGGTCCAACCGGAATTCCTAGAACTGCGGTCGGTCATTCAAGCGCCGTGCCAGCGCCCGCTCGATCAATCGGCTGAGCGCCCGGCGACGACCGGGCACCTCATTCATCGTTGATCGGTCAACTCGAATAGAAACTTTGCCAGGTCACCGCCACCTTGGTCCCGACGCCGACCCTGCGATAGAGATCATTTACGTCGGAGTTGTGCATCCGCACACAGCCCTTCGACACTGGCTGGCCGATCGTCCAGGGCGCATCCGTGCCGTGAATGCGATACAGGCTCGAGCCAAGATAAAGGGCATGGCTGCCGAGAGGATTCTGGGGGTGCCCGCCGGGGACGTGCGAGGGCAGCGATGGGTTCTCGCGTCGCATCTCGGCAGTAGGTGTCCACGAGGGGTTTTCAGATTTGCGCGAAATGTGCAGCACGCCCTGCCAGCGATCTTCAGGCCGCGGTGTTGCGATCGGATAGGATATGGCCGTGCCACGCTCAGGCACGTAATAAAGGCGGCGGTCGGTAAAGCTGACGATGATCTGCCCCGGCGCGACACTGGTGGGGAAGGAACTCACTTTGCGCACCAAGCCGTTATGGCCGGATGCGGTTTCGCCCCAGTTCCATTCCCAGGGA